>JAFYYN010000033.1 GCA_017557525.1 Lachnospiraceae bacterium | reverse complement strand
TGCCGAAATTGCCTTCTTATCTCTGCTGATTTCTCCTCCGCATACAGAACAGTATATTGCTTCATCGTATGAGCCGTCTACTGTACATGTCGCCGGCACTTCATTTTCCTTTACTGCATCTTTCGGTGTATGACCTAGTGCCGTAATTACCTTCTTCTCTCTGCTGATTTCTCCTCCGCATACAGAACAGTATATTGCTTCATCGTATGAGCCGTCTACTGTACATGTCGCGGGCACTTCATTTTCCTTTACTGCGTCTTTCGGTGTATGACCTGGTGCCGTAACTACCTTCTTCTCTCTGCTGATTTCTCCTCCACATACAGAACAGTATATTACTTCATCATATGAGCCATCTACTGTACATGTCGCCGGCACTTCATTTTCCTTTACTGCGTCTTTCGGTGTATGATTTACAGACCATTTTGCATATAGTATAATATTATCTGTTACTTTAGTGCTAAAATTATACAAATTTGCAAAATCCGATTCTTTATACCAGCCTTCAAACAAATAGTCTTCTTCATATGGTGTCGGAGGCTCCTCTACAAATCCTGCTTCTTCTATAGACTGATCATCAATTGCATTTCCATGCCCATTCAACTCAAATCTGACACTGTAATACAATATTTTTTCTGTTTGTATCTCCTTTGCAATAGTATTATTCTGTCCATATACAGTTTTATAGATAGTATTATCCTGACTTTGATGAAAAAGCACAGTATAATAATATGAAGAACCTTTTCCAATTAAATTTTCAGATATTTTCTTAATTTCTACACTAGTGGGTTTTACATATTTATTTCCAATTAATTCAATCAAAGGTGCCACTATAGCTATATTAGGCGACTTTATTGTAACATTAGCCTGCAACAATAATTTCCCAACATTATTAATTCCAAAGCAAAAGATTCCTGTACTTGTATTATTTGATGATTTACCAGCCTGAATTATTGCATCAGAAGCAAGAGTAATATCATTATTTGCTAATACTCCAATACTACTACCACAATCTTGTCCTTCGATCACATTCCCTGATTTTCCGGTAATGCCATTGCTTCCCTGTACATTTCCTGCCAAAACCTCAAGACTTCCACCGGTTAGACTGACAGAATCTCCTGAATAAATGCCTATTGCATCTCCGCTTGATTGTCCAGTTCCATATCCATTATAATCAAGGTTAGCTGGTTTAACCGTCACTATTCCCCCGCACTGATCATAAGAACCTGTATAAATACCATAAGTATTCACTACGCCAGTTTTATTACCAATAGTGATTACTCCATCTTCTATTTTCATGGTCTCATAGCAGCGAATACCATAAGAAGACGGCGTTGATCCTTGATTTCCTGAAGGTTGAATTGCTATATTTCCACCGCTCTGACTATATGACTTAGCGTAAATACCTAGCGATTCATTTTCACCTCCATAATTATTATTTATCTTTATCGTACTCCCAAGCACTTCCATTTTTCCAAGACAGCGTATACCATAGGAAGAACCACCATCCCCTTCGGTATTCTTCACGGCGTTTCGACCATTGATGCTTATTGTAAGGTTACCACCCTCGCTTTCTTCAATAGTTAAATTTCCATTAGCACTTATTCCCGCGGTGCTTAATGCTTTTGCTTGATAATCACCAACTGGTCCCTTAAGATCTATGTTTAAATTTCCATCCATATTGGTGGCATTTCTTATAGTGAGATTTCCTTCAACAAAAATCCCATACTGTCTGTTAACAGACTTAATAAGTCCTAAATCAAAATTATTATCTCCCACGAGTTCTATAATTAAATCACCATTCGCCTTAATGGCAAAGAATTCACTATTATTGGAGACTTGGTAATTATCTAGCCTAAGCACTCCGTTTTCATAACTTACATTGTCCCCATATTTATCTACACCGCCTACACCCATTTTAACTATGTGATAGGTTAATATATGAGTATCCTCATATATATATTCATAGTTAGTATATTCAGTTGTAACTACCAATACTTCAGTAGCCTCATCTGCTGAAACTGGCATATAATTACATAAAAACACAATAAAGCAGGCAGTCAAACATATAATTAAAATCGCTGCTTTTCTAAATATTTTTCTCCTACACTTCATAAAAATTCTCCTCCCTCTTTTCTATTTTCAGATTGATAATCTCATCAATTCTCAAAAAAATATTTCTAAAAAACACAAAGCATCGTAACAAAGGCGCTACGATGCTTAAATCACGTTATTGCTGCAACTGGCTGACATCTGATAACATCCTTGTACATCTTTTAGTCCCTTTAGTTTTGCGTCCCAATCTTTCGATATGGTTTGCCTCAATTGTTCATATTAATAACTATGTCAAAATCCTATTTTTAGTATAGCATATTCATTTTTAAATATCAATAGTATATAGTATATTTTTTTATAAAATCAGAAGATATTTTTAGAATATTTTACATCAAGGGGTAGTCAACAAAAATGGATGAATTTAGGTATAATTTAGGGCAAAGGCTAAAAAATTACAGGCTTCACAAAGGATTAAGCCAAGAAAAACTAGCAGAATTAGCTAATTGTCACCCTACGTATATTGGGCAATTAGAAAGAGGCGAAAAAAACGCAACTATCGAAAGTATCCTTAAACTTAGTTCTGCCTTAAATATATCTCTTTCTGACCTATTTGACAAATTAGAAGCTGACAAAATAGTTGCTACCAATGATAAAATATCTGAATTCAATTATCCTTTGCTTTGTTATGATTTAATTCTATCTAAGCCTATACCAGAACAGAAAAAATTATATGAAGTAATTCTCTCAGTAGAAAAATACAAAGGTAATATAATATAGAGGTCACAAGAATGCTCTTGTGACTTTTTAGTTTATTTTCGGCACTCGGTGGTAGGAAGGTGCGGCGGCGGCTCGGGCGTGGCGTAAATCTTAATATTGCAAATAAAATTTGGACTCGTGACGGGTATGCTCCCGAGATGGATTGTATTTGTCCGACGGACCCGCGGTTTTAGCCGAGTCAAAATCACCTCTTAGAGCAGCAAAAAGCGCGAAGCCAATGCTGAGCGTCTTTTATTTGCTGCTCTTAGAGGAAGTTTGACGAGGCGTTGCGGTCTACAATCCATCTCGGGATGCTGCCCGGACAGAGTCCAATATTTTATGCGATATTAAGATAGGGGCCGCCGCACTTACAAAACGAATTACAACGCCGCCTTTATTGCTGCCAGTAACTCATCATAGGTTTCGTAAGCCGGTAACTGAGGGTAATCAGCTTTAATCTGCTCGGTACTCTTAAAGAGGAAACCTGCCTTGCTTGCAAGGATCATGGCAAGATCATTATGACTGTCACCACTTGCAATAGTCTCAAAACCAATTGACTGCAAAGCCTTTACAGTACTAAGCTTACTCTTCTCACAGCGCATCTTAAAGCCTGTGATCTCGCCATTTTCCGCAACTTCAAGCTCATTACAGAAAATAGTAGGGTACCCCAGCTTCTTCATAAGAGGTCCCGCAAACTGAGAGAAGGTATCACTTAAGATCAGCACCTGGGTAATTGACCTTAATTCATCCAAGAACTCCTTTGCACCCGGCATAGGGTCGATTGTAGCAATTGTATCCTGTATTTCCTTTAACCCTAATCCGTGCTCCTTTAATATGCCTATCCTGAATTTCATGAGCTTGTCATAATCCGGTTCATCCCTGGTGGTGCGTCTGAGCTCGGGTATCCCGGTCGCCTCTGAAAATGCGATCCAGATTTCAGGTACTAAAACTCCTTCTAAGTCAAGGCATACTATGTTCATCTTTGTTTTCCTCCGTATTTTTACACACTTGTGTTTAATCTCTTAAAAACGCCTTTTAGAGTATATACTTTAAAATTTGTTTTGTCAAACGCTACTTTTTGTCACATTATACAAATTTCCCTACTTATATATATAAAAATTTTACTTGCCATTTTTCATCATTATTGCTAAAATTATGAAGTTTGGAATAGTTTGTAATTTTTGAGAGGTTATTATGAAACGAGAAGATATCCGTAATATAGCTATCATAGCCCATGTAGACCATGGTAAAACTACCCTGGTTGATGCACTTCTGCGTCAGAGCGGTGTATTCCGTCAGAATCAGGTAGTTGAGGAAAGAGTAATGGATTCCAACGATCTTGAAAAGGAACGTGGTATCACAATACTTTCCAAGAATACTGCTGTTAATTACAACGGAGTAAAAATTAATATCATAGACACACCCGGTCACGCTGATTTCGGCGGTGAGGTTGAACGTGTACTTAAAATGGTTAACGGCGTAATCCTTGTTGTTGACGCTTTTGAGGGCCCCATGCCCCAGACCAAATTTGTTTTAAAGAAGGCTCTCGAGCTTAATCTTCCCGTTATCTGCTGTATCAACAAGATTGACCGTCCCGAGGCTGACCCCAAGCGTGTTATCGATGAGGTACTTGAGCTCTTTATCGAGCTTGATGCCAGTGACGAGCAGCTTGACTGTCCTTTTGTTTATGCATCTGCAAAGTCAGGCGTTGCTATCTTAGAGCTTGAGGACAAGCCTGAGAACATGAAGCCTCTCTTTGATACTATACTTGAATACATACCCGCTCCGGAGGGCGACCCCGAGCGCGGTACTCAGGTACTTGTAAGTACTATAGATTACAATGAATATGTCGGCAGGATCGGTGTTGGTAAGGTTGACAACGGTACCATAAAGGTTGGTCAGGATGTAGTGATAGTTAATTATCATGATCCTTCAAAGACCAAGAAGGTTAAGGTCAGCAAGCTTTATGAGTATGAGGGCTTAAAGAAGGTTGAGGTACAGGAGGCTACTATCGGTTCCATAGTTGCTTTCTCAGGTATCGAGGATATCCATATCGGTGATACACTCTGCTCTCCCGATCAGGTTGAGGCTATTCCTTTCCAAAAGATTTCTGAGCCCACCCTTTCAATGAATTTCGTAGTAAACGACTCTCCTTTAGCAGGCAAGGAAGGCAAGTGGGTTACTTCAAGACATTTGAGAGACAGATTATTCAGAGAATTAAATACAGACGTTAGCTTAAGAGTTGAAGAAACTGATACCACCGAGGCATTTAAGGTTTCTGGCCGTGGCGAGCTTCATCTTTCAATCCTTATCGAGACTATGCGCCGTGAAGGATATGAGTTTGCTGTAAGTAAAGCACAGGTTATCTTTAAAAAGGGCGAGAATGGGGAAAAGCTTGAGCCCATGGAGCGTGCCGTTGTTGACGTACCCGATGAGTTCTCAGGTACAGTTATTGAAAAGCTCAGTTCACGTAAAGGTGAACTTTTAGGCATGTCAACCGTTTCAGGCGGATATACAAGACTTGAATTCAGTATCCCTGCCAGAGGACTTATAGGTTACAGGGGCGAGTTTATGACTGATACAAAGGGAAATGGTATACTTAATACTATTTTCGATGACTATGGTCCTTATAAAGGAGATATCTCATTCAGAAAGCAGGGCAGCCTTATAGCATTTGAAGGTGGCGAGACAGTTACCTACGGCCTATACAACGCACAGGAAAGAGGTACTCTTTTCATCGGTCCCGGTGAACAGGTATATGCAGGTATGGTTGTCGGCCAGAGCGGTAAGGGTGAGGATATCGAGCTTAATGTATGTAAGCGTAAGCAGATGACCAACACACGTTCTTCAAGCGCTGATGAAGCATTGAGGCTTACACCTCCTAAGATCCTGTCTTTGGAACAGGCGTTAGAATTCATAGATGACGACGAGCTTTTGGAGGTTACTCCCAAGAACTTAAGAATCCGTAAGAAGATACTTGATCCTACACTCCGTAAGCGTGCCGGATTTAAGAAATGATAATCAAGACCCGTAAAAAGGCAGAAAAATATAAGCAAAGAAATGGAGATTGACGAAAGTCAATCTCCTATTTTTTTCCTTAAGATATCTATTCTCTTTGATATAAAGCTATCCAGATCAGTTAATTTCTTAACCTTTGCCTGTTCAAATACGTCGGAATATACCTTTTTCAGCATATCGTTTGATGCAGAACGGCGGATTTTTGAATCGGGAGGCCCGCAAAGCCTGAAACGCTCTGAAGCAAGAATGCTTAAGAACGCCTTTTCCCCATACCATGCAAACATATCAGAAATATGGGTAACAATCTCTTTTACTTTGTCCGTAAGTACAGGCTCCAATTTGGTCTTAAATGCCTCGTAGAGATTATCCTTCATCTCCTCTACCACATGGTCCTCACTGAGTGAGAAGAAATGCTTCTCTTTGTACTTTTCTGCCACAATCCTGTAAGGAGAATTTCCATTTCCCTTTGAGGGCTGATAAATGTCCTCAAATATCGGCTTGTCTAAGAGATAAAGCGACATGATCTGCGACCACATAAGTATTACATCGAGACGTGCCTGGGATATGGCTCTTTTATTGATATCGATAATATACTGGGCTGTTACCAGGATCTTGTTTTCAAAGATTGGCTCGTGAATCGCTCTGAGGCTTTTCCTGAAAGCAATATCAGTGATATTGCTGCGATTCTGCAAAAGCACCTCAAGATACTGTCCCTTGTCTATATAGAGCTGGTAAAGTCTTTCGGTGTACTCATTATCAGGCACAACATCCATGGCGCTGTATAAAAGCACTGTGGTTTCGCCCCATCCTAAAAGCTTTGAAAGGGGCTTCTTTCCTATTTTATATTTCTTTATCAGATCAGCAAGCTGTTCTTTTGTTATGCTTCTTTGTTTTTCCATATGTTATAAATCAGGCAGGTGCATGCCGGTCTTAATTGCCCAAGCTAAAACCGCAAATGTGATCAGTATACAGAATCAAATCAGAATACATTAGCTACCAGCCACGGTATACCATAGGTTATAAAGCACATGATAATCGTAGCCATAATGAGTCCGAGGCATATTGCAGGAAAGGCTTTCTTTATCTTTATCTCAAGCAGCGAAGCTATGAGAGAGCCAGTCCAGGCACCTGTACCGGGCAGCGGTATCCCTACAAAGAGTACCAGGCCCAAAAACTCATATTTCTTAATCCTGTCGCTCTTTCCCATAGATTTTTTCTCTAACTTCTCAACTATGGGTCTGAACAGTTTAGTCTTTTTAAGCCATGCAAATATAGGAGTTATAAGCAGCAGGATAAAAGGTATGGGTACCAGGTTTCCTGCTATGCAGACTGCTACGGCACGCCAAAGCGGTAACCCCTTTATAGCAGCTACTATAAGCCCGCCTCTGAGCTCCACAATGGGTATCATGGAAACGACAAAGCAAACGAGCTCGTCAGGAAGCCCTGAGAGTTTATTTGCAATCCTTTCTCCGAGCGAAGGCTTTTCTGTGGTTTCACCTGTTGTATCCGTCCCTGTAGTTAAGGTATCAGCCTTAACACTTTCATCTGTGTCTGTTGCGACCACTTCTGTCAAAATCACAGAATTTCTTATAGCGTTATATTCTGCTGCATAGGAATTGATTGTAAATGTACCAAATATGAGCATCAGGACTGATATCAGCACTGTTGCGGCTGCTACCCTGCCTGTGTTTTTTCTTTTATTCATTATTAACTCCCTGGTTACTTCCATCTCACAAATCTTCTTTTCGATATCCGTGAGATGAACAGTTTCGTTTAGTATAAAAATAGCCCCAAACTTTTGGAGGTTTGAGGCTACGCTTATGTGTGTGACAAGATTCGAACTCGCGACCTTCTGGTCCGTAGCCAGACGCTCTATCCAGCTGAGCTACACACACATTTCGTTTTTCAACGACTTTCTTATAATACTGTAAAACCTTACGAATGTCAAGTACTTTTTTAAGATTATTCTATATCCAGCTCCACCGGACAATGGTCGGACCCGAGTATCTCATTATGGATCGATGCGTCTTTCATCCTGTCCTTCAGTTTTTCGGATACAACAAAGTAATCTATACGCCAGCCTGCATTCTTCTCACGGGATTTGAACATATAGGACCACCAGGAATAAATGTCCTTTTTATCAGGATAAAAATACCTGAAGGAGTCTATGTAGCCGCTTTGCAGTACCTTTGTAAAGCAGTTTCTTTCCTCATCGGTAAAACCGGCATTCATATGGTTTGTCTTGGGATTCTTAAGGTCTATCTCCTGATGGGCAACATTTAAGTCACCACAGTAAATAACCGGTTTTTTCTGTTCAAGACCTAAGATATAATCTAAAAATGCCTTTTCCCACTCCATACGATAGGAAAGTCTTGCCAGTTCACGCTGGGAATTGGGAACATACACCACTATGAAGTAAAAATCTTCAAATTCGAGCGTAATTACGCGCCCTTCGTGGTCATGCTCCTCCACTCCTATGCCATATGTGACACTTAGTGGTTTTTTCTTAGTAAAAATAGCAGTACCGGAATATCCCTTTTTCTCGGCATAATTCCAGTACTGATAATATCCTTCCGGCTCTAACTCGTGCTGCCCTGCCTGTAGCTTTGTTTCCTGCAGGCAGAAGATATCTGCATCAAGTGCTTTAAAGCTGTCCATAAAGCCCTTCTGCATACATGCACGAAGACCGTTTACATTCCATGATATGAATTTCATCAGATTTTTTCCTTTTTTAACGGGCCGCTTCTGTACGATGAACTTCCGGGTTCATTATCAAAGTAATTTGTCTTTGCGCTCTCCTCTAAGCCGCTTGTATTCGGTATATTGGTATTCTGAGCGCCATAGGTTGAATTACCGTTCTGACTCCTTCCGTTCTGGTAACTGCCATACTGAACGTTCTGATTATTATAGTTATTGTTTGACGGTCTGTTATTCTGTCCGCCATACTGTACGTTCTGATTCTGGTATTGATTGTTGTAGTTATAACTGCCCTGGTTCTGTCTGTTATTGCCGTTGTACCCGTTTTTCCCGTTCTGTCCGTTACGGCCGTTATTTCCATTATTATAACGATTGCCGGAATTATTATTGTAATTCTGGTTCTGACCGCTGTAATATCCGCCGGTATTTCCCATCTGACGGGCATCCCTTACATCACCGGTATAACTGTTTCCATACTGCTTTCCGTTATAGGTCCCGCCGTATCCGGCCGACATCCTGTCTCGGGAGCTATAGGGATTACTGCCGGTATTTACAGTAGAACTGTAAGGATTAGCCGAGGTATTGGGTCTGTTTTGGTTATTAAAGATCTCATTTAACTTTACACCCAGCTTATTGGCTCCCTCGCCAACCTTTTCACCGATTCTTTCGGCAGCATGGCCCATTTTCTGGCCAAAATCATTTTGCTTGTTATAACCGTTATTAAAGCCGTTTGCAAAGCTGCCGGCTGTATTCTTTGCTCCGTTTACGAAGTCATTTGCCGTCTGCTTAGGCTTCTCAAGTTCAGGCTCGTTATATTGCTTTAAAAGTTTTTTCTCCTTAGATGACTGGACTGCTTTTCCTATACCGCAGCCTATCATGACCGCTCCGGCTCCAACGAGTCCGCCGGCAACGGTAAGTGCCTGTGAAAGTACTCCCGGATCTGTTAAGGCAGGAGACAATTTAATGGCACCTATGACTGTCATCGCAAGAACCGCAATAGCAACTCCTGTTTTTTGGAAAAAGCTCTTTATCTTTCCCACTTACAATCCATCCTTTAGTAAAAATGCGTCTGCTTTAGCTTCTGAGCTCCATAAGCTTTGTCTTTAACTCGCCTTCGATCCTTCCAAGCTCCTGCTCGGCTGCTGCACGTTTTGCCTTGCCTTCGCTCTGGATCTTCATAACCTCGTCGAGTGTTGTGATAAGGTTCTCATTTGTAGCCTTTAAGGTCTCGATATCAACTACTGATCTCTCTGCTTCCTTAGCAGTCTCGATAGTAGCCATCTTTAATGTCTCAGCATTCTTTCTTAAGAGCTCATTTGTCATATTGGTAACTGCCGACTGAGCTGCTGTAGCCTGACGTCCATGCTCGATACCGAGTGCAAGTACCATCTGTGACTTCCAGAGAGGGATAGTATTAACGATAGATGACTGTATCTTCTCTACCATTAAAGTATCGTTGTTCTGGAGCATTCTGGTCTGAGGACCCATCTGAATTGAGATCATACGGGTAAGCTCTAAGTCATGTAGCTTTTTCTCAAATCTGTCACATAAGTTTGCAAAGTCATTATATGCCTGTGCATCTTCCTGTGAACCGGACTGCTCTGCCTTAACACGGAGCTCCTGGAGCTTTGTAGCACGTACCTCTGCAAGTCTCTTCTTACCTGCGATTATGTACATGGTAAGCTCTTTATAGTACTTAAGATTTAAGTCATACATCTGATCGAACAGTGCGATATCCTTCATAAGGGTTACCTGATGCTGCTCGAGCATTTCAACTATCTTATCAACATTAGCCTCAGCCTTTGAATAATTAGCCTTCATAGCCTCAAGGTCATGCTTTTTCTTCTGGAACCAGCCTGCAATACCCTTTTTCTCAGGCTCGTCCATGGTCTTTAACTGAACTACCAGAGATGAAAGTGTCTCGCCTATCTCACCTAAATCCTTTGTCTTTACACTGTTAAGTGCTGACTCAGAGAAGGATGCGATATGTTGCTGTGCAGCGGCACCATAGGTCATTACCATATTAGAATCGGAAATATCTATCTTTGAAGCAAAATCATTAACGATAGCCTTTTCCTCTTCGGTAAGCATATCCTCATTGATCTGAACGCTGTTATCTTCCTGCTTCTGCTGCTGAGGCTGCTGCTGTTGCTGCTCCTCTGCCTGAGGATTAAGTGTCAGTGTGGGTGCCGAAGGTGCTTGCTTTACCTCAAATGCATCAAAAGCCTGGGGCTGTGCTACTGCTTCGGGCATAGAAGGTGCCGTAGCTGCAGCAGGTGCCTGAGGCGCTGCCATTGCATTGGGTTCAAGTGTTAACGAAGGCATTCCGTTATCCATAAAAATATTTCCTCCTAATCAACTGCTTTTATTACTTTGTAACGTTTATAATATTATCACTCATTACATATATAATATAGAGCAAATAATATTAAATAGTCCTTAAATCTTCTGTGTTTAGTGCAAATTAAACCAAAGTATTTCCATTTACATCTTAAGTCCCGAAATCGCATCGTCCTTAAGACCTTCCTGAGCCAGCATACCCTCCATAACCTTTATCTCTGCCGAAATATCAAGAGCATCATCGGCATAAAGCGCATCAAGCTGTTTATCAAATGCGGCTAGGGAGGTGTCCATCATTTCTTCCACCTTTCCCTTGGTACCGTCGATGTTCATACCGGAAATGCCGGTTTCATCCATCCTGTCGTACGCATTTAAAAGCTTTAAAGTTGTGGGCAGGTAGTAATTAAAGAATTTTCTTACCTGACTCTTTTTCTGAGGATTATCGACTATGAAGTTTACTATCTTGGTAGTTACATCCTCAAGATGTAATATCTGTGCAGAAACCTTTTCGTCCTCTATGGCTCTGTCCAGACGCCTCATTTCCGATATAGCCTTTTCTTCCTCATCCAGCAGGGAATCTATAGCCTGATCCCCTGTTCTCGGGCGTTTCTTGATATTGGGATCGATATCAGGCTTCTTTTCCTCCTGCTTTACCTCACCCATATCCTGCTGTTGTTTAGCAGTTGTATCCTCTATAGCATCAACTAACTTTTTGGGCCAGAACATCTTGCTGATAGCCCAACCACAGAATGAAGTTAGTCCCGCCACAAAAAGTCCCGAGGCAGTAGCCGGGAAAACAAGTACTCCCCCGACAAAAGCCGCTGCAGCAACATAAACCGGTCCTGCTGAGCTCCAGGGACTTTTTTGGAACTTCTTAGCCATCCTGTTGCAACTCCTTCCTTATTACGGAATTATTTCTTAAGTCTCTTTTCTTCTTCTCCGGTTACCTTAAGAACATGATCGGTAGCAATATACCACCGGGTAACATCCTCGCCTGACTTCTTTTCTACAAGATACTCATAACCTTCACGATCAATGTCTGAACTGATCTTCATCTCGCCAAGCTTATTCTCAACGATATAAACCTGATTATTCTTAACTACAAAATCCTTGATATTGAAGGTATCATCTCCGCTGCCGTAAACACCGGTGAAATCAAGATACCTGGTGTACTGCTTTAATACCAGATCAACATTCTTAGTTCCCTTTCCGCCGATCTTGACACCGCTGAAAGGAAGCTTGATCTTGTTTAACTCAACTCTTGCCTGGTACATTGATGTTTTAACAAGCTCGTCTGCATTTACATAATGTCCGCAGTTGTTAGCAAGAGTAATCTTTGCCTCTATCTGATCATTGTAACCGTAGCTGTTATTGTACATTTCGGCTGCTTCAAAGAATTTCTCCTCGGCAAAAAGCTTTTCAGCCTCATTATAGCAGATACCCTTTCTCTTATTGATAAGAGTATTTCTGATCTCAGCGAAACGCTCACTGTTTGCATCACCTGCAGGATCATATATGCCGATATTAAACATAATGGTCTTTGCAGAATCAACTATCTCGGCACGCTTTGTAAATACTACAAAAGCAAGAGCTCCTATAACGCCTAAGATAACAACCCACTTTATAATACCAAAGTAGTTTCTGTATACCTTTGTCTTAGTTGTCGAAGCAGGTCTGCTCTCACGCTGCTTGGTAGCAGATGCAGAAGAGCTGCTTGCAGAAGTTGAAGATGATGTGGATTTTGTAGATACGGTCTTTGTACCGGTATTTATCCTGCAGCCTATAACTGTCCTGCCGTTAAGCTGCTCACGGGCAGCATTCATACGCTTCTTCATATATTTTGTTACGAAGAATGCCATGGCAAAAATACCGCCGCCGATAATTACTACGGTAACAATAGGCTTGATCATCTTTGAAATGTCACCGCCGCCCAGTATAATGAGCAGCAGTGCAAGAGCGGCTCCGACTGCAGCAACAAACATTACCGCGGTAGCTATCAGTGCAAATTTCTGGCTGCTAAGATAATCCTTAACAGTCTTATTGCTCTTTCTGACAACTATTTCCTCGGCAGCGGCTATTTCCTCGTCGGTTCCGATCCTGTCAATACTATTTAATGTATCATCAAGTATATCATTCAGCACCTGTATTGTATCTGAATCGTTGGCTGCATTTAAGGCATTTCGGGCAGCTATGAGTCTGAAATACAAATGCTCAGATTCGCTTGAAAAAATTTCATCTACTGTCATTTTGTAATCCGCCTTTCTCTAGCTTAGTGTTTTGCCTCTTCTTCCCTGATCCTGACGTCTATATCACGCATTGAATCTTCTATTTCTTTAATCTTCTTATTTGCTACTGCCCTTCTGTCATCGACAGCCTTGCTTCTGTCCTTTAATACCTGCATGCTTTCCTTCTTTGCAGATATGACTGACTGATTTTCCTCGATGGTCTCATTAATAGCGGCTAAATCCTTGTCGAACTTTTCCTTTACCTTCTGATGTTCTTCGATAGTAGCCTTGCTGTTAATCTGAGCTATCTCGAACTGATTCTTAATTGAATCAAGCTCTTTCTCGGCATTTTCTCTGTCCTCAGTCTTCTGCTTATAAAGGAGTGATTTCTTCTTATTGCCGGAAGCTGCCTTCTCTCTGAAGATAGCCTCTATTTCTCCTGCAAGCTCTACTGCAGCAAATGCAGTCCTTAAATCATCCTTTAACTTAAGAAGTCTCTTCTTTTCGGTCTGCTCTTTATAGGAGTATCTGTTTTCCGACTCCTGAGCCTGAGCCTCAAGATCTTTCTTTCTGCCCTGTGCATTAAACAGTGTTGCGTTAACCTGATTCTCAACCTGTAGGAACTGTGTACGCTCTAAATCGTACTGCTTCTCGATCTCAGCCTTTTCGAGCATGCACTCGTTAATCTCAGCCGCGATCTGTACTCTCTCCTGAATAAGCTTTTCCTTTTCAGCCTTAAGCTGGCTTACTGCAACATCTTCCTGATTTCTTAAGTCCTCAGCATGCTTCTTTAACTGCTGATGACGCTTTTCTTCCTCTAATCTCTGAAGCTGCTCTTCCTCGCGTCTTCTTTCCTCACGCTGTCTGAGCTCATCTCTTCTCTGCTTTTCTGCAAGACGCTCTGCTTCAACGCTTTCTGCTTTTGCTGTAGCACTCTTTTCAGCATCGTTTGTTGCTACCGCTCCGGCACTTATACCGGCGCCAACTACCGAACTGTCACCCTTCGAAATAGCACGCTCTATCTCATACTGAGCTGCAGCTGCCTTAGCTGCTGCAATCCTCTCTGCTTCCTTGGACTTAGCTTCTTCTGAAGCACGTTCTAAAGCTGCTGCCTTTGCAGCCGCGATCCTTGCATCTTCCTCTGAACGTGCTTTTTCTGCTGCTGCCATAGCTGCTGCCTTGGCTGCCTCTATTCTTTCAGCCTCCTTGGCTTCCTGCTCAAGTCTTGCTTTCTCTGCAGCCTCCTTTGCCGCACGCTCGGCTGCTTCCTTTTCAGCCTTTTCTTTCTCGGCTGCCTCTCTGGCTGCTCTTTCTGTTGCCTCTCTTTCAGCCTTTTCCTTCTCGGCTGCCTCTCTGGCTGCTCTTTCTGCTGCCTCTCTTTCAGCCTTTTCTTTCTCGGCTGCTTCCTTTGCTGCACGCTCTGCTGCAGCCTTAGCTGCCTTTTCTATAGCAAGTCTTTCAGCAGCTGCCTTTTCCTTTGCTGCCTTTTCAGCTGCTGCTCTTTCTTCTGCTTCCTTTTCTTCCTTAGCTATCCTTGCTGCATCAGCCTTAGCCTTTTCCTCAGCCTCTTTAGCAAGTCTTATAGCCTCTTCCTTAGCCTTTTCTTCTGCTTCCTTTGCTGCACGCTCTGACTCAAGCTTTTCCTTTTCAGCCTTTTCTATCTCTAATCTTGCAGCCTCTTCCCTAGCCTTATCAGAAGCGATCTTTCTTGCTGCCTCTACCTTTGCAAGTGTTGCTAAGCGCTCTTCCTCAGCCTTCTTTGCTTCTTCCTCGGCTTTACGCTTTGCTTCCTCAGCGGCTTTAGCCTCTTCCTCTTCTTTTCTCTTTCTTTCTTCTTCGGCTTTCCTTGCCTCTTCCTCAGCTTTGCGAGCTGCCTCTTCAGCGGCTCTACGCTCTTCCTCTTCTTTTCTCTTTCTTTCTTCTTCGGCTTTCCTTGCCTCTTCCTCAGCTTTGCGGGCTGCTTCTTCGGCTGCTCTACGTTCTTCCTCTTCTTTTCTCTTTCTTTCTTCTTCGGCTTTCCTTGCCTCTTCCTCAGCCTTGCGAGCTGCTTCTTCGGCTGCTCTACGCTCTTCCTCTTCTTTTCTCTTTCTTTCTTCTTCAGCCTTGCGAGCTGCTTCCTCAGCGGCACGCTTTGCCTCTTCCTCAGCTCTCCTTGCTGCCTCCTCGGCTGCCTTACGCTCAGCTTCTTCCCTTGCCTTACGTTCTTCCTCTTCCTTAGCCTTGTTATTTCTTTCTGCCTCTGCAGCCTCGTTTCCTGCCCAGGTAAGAGTATCCAGCCATGCTGTGACAGTACCGTCCATACTTTCGGTTGAATATTTGTTGTTAAAAATTACACGTAACTTTAATACACGTCCGTTCAGCTCCAAGAACACATAGTAATTGCAGCACATGGACGACATAACACGTCTAATAAAACCGCCTGTAATTTTCCCAAAAGAATATTCCTTAAGGTAAAGCTTTGATTTGTTAACACCGCCGCTTACCATATCATCATAAACTTCTTTGGCAAGATCGTAACCTGTCTTACCGTCGGCAGTCCCGTTTCCGTTATGAAGAAGCTCTATGGGCTTTTCCTCGTCTGCATCGGCAAGTACAAAGTCCTGCTTTTCATTTTCGCTGGGAACCCATGCAAGGAAGTCCCTTCCCTGGCCGTTGGCACTGACTGACTGAAGATTAACCTTAAAGCCGTCAGGGATACCGATACGGTAACCGGTTCCAAAGACAATATTCTTGTCATTGAAGGTAAACTCCGCTACCTCGTTTTCATCCATCATTTCGCCGAGCGAATCCTGGAAAGAATTAAGCGCCCTTAAGAGATCTCCTAAAGACTTCCCTGATTCTTTGTTCTTCTCAGCGGCCTGATTGTCTGCTCTGTCCATACTTAACCTCCATAGCTGTTTTTTTGTACAGCATAAACCCCAATAAGAGGAGAAAAAGTCAATTTTCCCCCTATTCTGTATTATTATACACTTAATTTTTCATAAAATCAACAAAAATCAAGCAATTTCTTCAATTTTCTTCAATTTTCCTTCTTCCTTCCACGAAAAACCAAAGGACTCCGGTAACTATCGGTATTATAATGCCCAGAGCTGCGCTGTTCTGAACGTTTTCCGGGAACAGGATGATAATGAAATTCAGTCCGTTAAATACTGCATGGAATAACATTGATGCAATGATGGATTTGTATTTATATGCAAGATACGCCATAAACAGACCGAGCACAGCTGCATATACTCCCTGAATGACATTAAGGTGAAATATACCGAAATAGACAGCACTGATGGCAATGGCAATATATACATGCATATTTTTCTTAAGGTATGTAAAGATAATACCTCTCATTATGCACTCTTCGTTGATCGGTGCTAGTACCACCGTAAGGATGATCACCAGCCCATCGGACATGTCAAGGTTAAGGCTTTCGATAATATCATTGTATTCCTTTAGTGCGGACGGACTTATATACCCAACTAAGGCTGTTATATAATTTGCCATGTAGAAAAGAGATATGGCCGCAAGCACTATCCCCCCGACAGATCTTAAATTAAATACTCTTTTACACGTCTTCTTAAGCTCTGCAAATCCATAATTCCTGCAATATGCCAGACGGTACCACAGTACAGCGACCAGTGCCGAAATAAATGTTGCTATAACCGTAAGTGCAATGGTATCCACATTGCCCAGCATAGCCCGGGTAAGCTCATCGTCATTCAGCATTGTCCCGCTTTTCTTAACCTCGGTCAATGTAGTCATGACTCCGGGCATCATAAACGGTATCATTACAACGACCTGGATTACAATGAATGTAAGCATGATAAGGAAGGTCAATATTATTGCCTTAGTCGGGTTCGGATGGCCTTCCTTGTACTGTTCGGGGATATAGCGTTCCTCTTGTGTACTCAAATTTTCGTTATTGTTTTCCAAAATCTGTTACTCCTTGAAATGGTCAATGTCACCTCGAAAATGCCTTCCGCGTTTCCCCGGTAACCAAATGATGATTCGCATCTCATTTCAGTCGTGGCTTTTACCCCGACTGAAACAAAGATATCCCCCCGCCTTCGCTACGCTATAAGGTGGTGGATATCTTTATATTTTGTTATAAAAAGTTTTACTGTTCTTCCTCTTCTTCATCGTTTTCAGATACGGTTTCCCTGATGCTGAAAAGCGCTTCAACGAATGAATGAGGATCAAATTTCTGAAGGTCGTCGATATGCTCTCCGACACCGATATACTTAACCGGTATGCCAAGCTCCTTCTGTATCGCAACCGCAATACCGCCCTTTGCCGTGCCGTCAAGCTTGGTTATGATGATACCTGTGATATCAGCTACCTCGCTAAACTGCTTAGCCTGAGCAAGTGCGTTCTGTCCTGTTGTACCATCGAGCACAACAAGTGTCTCGCGGTAACAGTCAGGGTATTCCCTGTCAACGATCCTGTTGATCTTCTTTAACTCGTCCATAAGGTTTTTCTTGTTATGTAGACGCCCTGCGGTATCACAGAGAAGGATATCGGTTTTTCTTGATTTTGCTGCGGAAACAGCATCAAAAACAACGGCAGCCGGATCCGAGCCTTCTGACTGGGCGATTATCTCAACTCCTGCCCTGTTGGTCCACTCGGTAAGCTGTTCGATAGCTGCAGCTCTGAATGTATCCGCAGCTGCAACAAGCACCTTTTTACCCATGCCCTTAAGCTGTCCTGCGAGCTTTCCGATGGATGTGGTCTTACCGACTCCGTTAACACCGATTACCATAACAACCGATTTGCGGTTTTCAAATTCATAAGCGTCCTCAGGTACCGTCATCTGCTCCTCGATACTGTCTATGAGCAGCTGCCTGCACTCCTCGGGCTTTTTGATCTTATTTTCCTTAACCTTTTCCTTAAGGTTTTCAACTATGGCCTCCGTGGCGTTTATACCAAGATCGGCCATGATAAGCGTCTCCTCAAGCTCCTCGTAGAAATCGTCATCTATCGAAGAAAATGCGCTGAATATGCTGCTAAGTCCGCTTGCAATGCTTTTTCTGGTCTTACTTAACCCCGAAAACAATCTGCTGAATAATCCCATATATACATTCCTCCATAATGACTTCTGTCTTTACTGATCCAGATCATCCTCTATAAGACTTACCGAAACTAACGTAGATACACCCTTTTCCTGCATGGTGATACCGTAAAGCATATCTGCGCTGGCCATTGTGCCGCGTCTGTGGGTGATAACAATAAACTGCGAATTCTTGGTAAGCTTATGCAGATAACTTGCATATCTCTTAACATTTGAATCATCGAGAGCTGCCTCTATCTCATCAAGCAGGCAGAACGGCGAAGGCTTAAGATTCTGTATTGCAAACAGAAGGCTAATAGCCGTAAGCGCTTTCTCTCCACCTGAAAGCTGCATCATGTTCTGAAGCTTTTTTCCCGGCGGCTGTGCTATGATCCTTATGCCTGCCTCTAAAACGTCCTCGTCCTCAATGAGCTCGAGCTCGCCCTTTCCGCCTCCGAAAAGCTCTCTGAATACAACATTGAATTCCTGCCTGATAAGCTCAAATCGCTCGGCAAACTGCTTTCTCATGGCCTCGTCGAGTTCCTTGATTATCTCCTCGATCTTAGCCTTTGATTCGGTAAGGTCATTTCTCTGACCTGTAAGCAGTGAGTATCTTTCCGAAACGTTTTTATATTCTTCTATGGCGTTAACATTTACATCGCCAAGTTTCTTTATGTTCTGACGGCATTCATTTATATCTTTTCTTGCCGTAGAAGCCTTAAAGTTCTCGTCCCTGTAATCCTCTGCAGTAGAAACTGAGAGCTGGTACTCATCCCACATGTAGGTTACTGCAGCATCCAGGATTTCCTCTAATTTATCTCTCTGGGTAGAAAGCCTTAATGCTTCTTTTTCAAGATTGTTAATCTGTTTTGTAAGCTCTGACCATGAGTTAAAGAACTCCTTGTGGTCATGATTTATCTGTTCTTTTTTAGCTGATAGCTCCTCTATTTTGTTTAAGAGCTTTTCGGCCTGTTCCCTGTTTTTACTGATGAAATCCTTTAATCCTAAAGCCTGTTCCTTCTTGCCCTTTAGTTCATTTTCTGACTCTATGGCACCGGCCTTTATACGCTCTTTGTCGTTCTTTAAGCGCTCGATCTCAGCATCTATACGGTTTATATTTTCCAAAGTATAGTTTGCCGCCTGCTCGATATTTGCATAATCCACAGAATAATCAGAAACAAGCTTTAATGCTTCTTCCTCAAGAGCCTTCTTTTCTGAAATACCGGCATTTGCAGTCTCTATTTTAGCATCATATTCCTTGTGCTTTCCGGCATTTTCGCTTAGGTTCTGCTTTTCACGCTCGATATCCTTCTTAAGCTGTACCGATTTCTGTTCAAGCTCAGTGGTCTCGGATTTATAGCCCTGGATCCTGGTCTTTATATCCTCAACGCTCTTCCTTGCAGCCTTAAGCTCCATATCAGCAGTATTCTGCTCTACGTAAGCGTCTTTTAAGCTGTTTTTTATTTCCTCTAAGGCTAAAGAAGCATTTCTTCCCTTTTCGCTTGCGGAAGATCTTTCCTTCTTTAATCTGTCGAGCTCTTCCTGCTTTTTCGCGATCAGCTCCTCAAGCTCTTCTATCTCCCTCTTTCTGCCTAAGAGATTGCCCTTTGACCTGTAGGCACCGCCGGCAATGGAGCCGCCGGGGGACAAGAGCTCACCCTCTAAAGTAACAAGCCTTGTATTATAATCATACTTTCTTGCAATCTTTAATGCATTGTCCACATTATCGACAACAACAAAGCTCTTTAGCAGATGTTTTACGATGCCGGAATATTTCTCATCGGCTGTAACGAGGGATGCAGCATCCCCGATAACGCCCTTTTCATCAAATACGCCTGTCTCAACCTTGCCCCTTGAGCCGTCTCCTATAGAGGTTATTGGCAGAAATGTAGCGCGTCCGAGCTTTTCCCTCTTAAGATATTCTATGACATCCTTTGCTGTTTTTTCATCCTCTGTAACAACGTGCTGGATGCTTGCACCCAATGCAGTTTCTACAGCTGTCTCATACTCTTTGGAGGTCGAGAAAAGATCGGCTACGACTCCGCAGATACCCGGGAAGCTCTCCTTTTTCTCCATCACCTTTTTTACAGGAGTGGAATATCCTTCATACTTTTCAGAAATCTGCTTTAAGGCCTCAGCCTTTGAGCTCAAGCCTAAAAATTCATGATTAACTTTTTCGTAGGATTGCTGAATTGTTTTACAAGCTTTATCTAAATCTATGATCTCGGTTTCAAGTCCGGAAGCTTTATCTTCCTTTTCCTTTATCTCGGAACTGATATCATTATATTTCTTTTGCAGTGAATCAGCTATTGCCGACTGATCGGCCTCATCGCTTTTTAAAGCAAGCAGTCTGCTTGAAAGCTCTGCACGTCTAATATTTATCTGCTCCAAAACCGTATCGTTATGTTCGATATTTGTCTTAACGTGTCCGTCAAGATTTGCAAGCTTTAATATCTCAGTGTTTGCCTCTTCAATGGAACCGGTTAGCTCTGCTATTTCCCGCCTGATCTTTTCGAGATTTTCGCCGGCCTTTGCTTTCTTTTCTGCGCAGTCACTTAACTTATCCTTAAAAGTTAAATTCTGCTTTTCAAAGCCTGCGCGTTCGGAAAATTTCTCATCTATATCGGCATCTATCTCGCCGACACGTTCGGTGATCTTCTGGCTGTTCTGGCCGATATTTTCTATCTGCTGGTCTAAGAGCTTTATCTCGCCTTCTTTTTTCTCGATATCGATAAGAGTCTCCTGACGCTCGTTTTTCAACTCGTTAAGTGAATTGTCAATCTCGACTATCTCGCCTTCAAGCCTTGTATATTCAGCTTCTGCCTGGGCGTTTGCACTCTTGGTTGACTCTAATTCATCGGTAGCTGCCTTGCATTTTTCGTCAAGGTCCTTTTTCTTTTTGCCGCTCTCGTCATACTCCCTTAAGAAGTTGTTGACCTCGAGATTCTTAAGTATTTCCTTTAACTTAAGGTACTCCTTTGCAACCTCTGACTGCTTCTCCAAGGGTCCGATCTGTTTTTCCAGCTCTCCTATAATATCGTTAACTCTTATAAGGTTTTCAGTGGCCTCAAAAAGGTTTTTTTCAGCCATACCCTTTCTCTTTTTAAATTTAACGATACCTGCAGCCTCATCAAAAAGCTCACGTCTGTCCTCAGGCTTTGTACTTAAGATCTTATCGATCTGGCCCTGTCCGATAATGGAATAGCCTTCCTTACCGATACCGGTATCCATGAAAAGCTCCTGCACATCCTTTAGCCTGCAGACATTGCCGTTAATAAGATACTCACTCTCGCCGGATCTGTACACACGGCGGGCTACTGCCACTTCCTCATACTCTATGGCGAGCTTGTGGTCGGAATTATCAAAGGTTATCTCTACAGATGCATATCCCATGGGCTTTCTTGCTTCAGAGCCCGAGAATATGACATCCTGCATGGATGCACCTCTTAACTGCTTTGCGCTCTGTTCACCCAGAACCCAGCGTACCGCATCAGCAACATTGCTCTTTCCGCTGCCGTTAGGTCCTACGATGGCGGTTATACCATCATGGAACTCAAAAAGTATCTTATTCGCAAACGATTTAAAACCATGTATTTCTATACTCTTTAAATACATAACTCACACCTTGCCTGACCTTTCAAGTCCAGTCAGACTGCCTTCTTGTCCTTACTATTGCTTCCATCGCAGCATTCTGCTCCGCGGACTTTTTATTATGGCCTACTCCCGTGCCCAGGACTATACCATTAATAGAGACCGATACCTCGAACTTTCTGTCATGCTCGGGCCCCGTCTCTCCTATAAGCTCATATACGATTTTTGCGTTTGTCTTTCCCTGAACTATCTCCTGGAAGCGCGACTTATAATCAACAAAGGTACCGTTTCCGCTCTCAAGTACCCTTTTAATGATAAAATCCTTTACAACTTCATAGCCGCCGTCAAGGTAAATAGCTCCGATCATTGCCTCAAAAGCATCCGCAAGGATTGAATCCCTGTTGGCACCGCCGTTTGCCGCCTCTCCTTTTCCGAGGAGCAGATATTCGCCAAGATCGATTGCCCTGGCGGCCGATGCAAGTGCTTTTTCACAAACGAGCGCAGCTCTTTGCTTTGACAAAACACCTTCTTTGTCCTGAGGCCTGTTTTTGTACAGGTATTCACTGGATACCATCTCTAAAATGGCATCCCCCAGGAATTCTATCCTCTCGTTACACTGCCTGTTGCGCACGGTCAGCTCGTTAATATACGAGCTATGCGACAGGGCCAGTTCGAGCAGATCCCTGTCCTTAAAGGTGTACTCAATCTTAGCCTCAAAGTCTGATATTTTATTTTCCGATAACATTATATCCCCTTATATAACACAAAGAGAAGCTGTCTTCTGACAGCCTCTTAAATCAGTTTATTGCATTCTTGATCTGTTCAACTGCATCTCTTACCGTAACAATATTCTCGGCATCCTCGTTGGATATTTCGATATCAAATTCTTCCTCAATGCCCATTATGATCTGAAATACATCGAGTGAGTCAGCTCCAAGATCATCAATGAATGTGGTATCCATAGTAACCTCATCCGGATCAACATTCAGTACCTCGGCAATGATTTTCTGCAACTTCTCAAATTCCATGTCAGCCTCCTATTTCTTCTTCCTGTAAATTTCTCCTGATCTTGTCAGGTATATTGCTTTTGCTAAACTTAATACATTGTAATATTGAGTTTTTAACCTCGACAGACTTTGAATTACCATGGGTTTTCATAACGAGCCCGTTTAATCCGAGCATCGGAGCTCCGCCGTATTCATCCATGCTGAAGCCCTTCATAGTCCTTTTCAAAGACTTTTTCGCAAGTAATGCACCGATCTTGCTGGGTAATGTGGATGTAAGACCCTCTTTGATCTTAACAAGGAGTGCTCCGGCAACTCCCTCATACATTTTCAGTATGACATTACCGACAAAGGCCTCACAGACTATTACATCAGCATCCCCGTAAGGTATCTGGCGTGCTTCAATGCTGCCGACAAAATTGATGTCCGAGCAGTTTTTAAGCAGAGGATATGTCTCTTTAACAAGAGCATTACCTTTTTCCTCTTCGGTACCGATGTTAACAATGGCAACCTTGGGGTTCTTAACTCCTATGACGTTTTCCATGTAAATAGAGCCCATCTTTGCAAACTGTACAAGATGAGAAGCCCTTGCATCTACATTGGCACCACAGTCAATAAGCAGCGAACATCCCTTAAGTGTAGGTACCACGGGAGCCAAAGGAGTCCTCTCAACGCCCCTGATACGGCCTGCTATAAGCTGAGCGCCTACAAGTACCGCACCTGTGCTGCCTGCTGATATAAAGCCGTCGGCATCACCTGACTTAACAAGATTAAGGCCGACAACCACAGAAGAATTTTTCTTTCTCCTTATAGCCATTACAGGAGCCTCATCATTTGTGATAACCTCTTCAGCATGTACAACCTCAATCCTTTCGGTATCATAAGTGTACTTGGCAAGCTCATCCTTTATCGCCTTCTCATTACCTACAAGGAAGCATTTCAGTTCATTACTTTCATTTACAGCCTCGACCGTGCCCTTTACAAGCTCTAAAGGGGCATTGTCTCCGCCCATGGCATCAACTGCCACTTTTACCAAACTATCCATAGTATTCTTTCTCCATCTTCCAGGAATAACTATAAACTATTGTTTTTAAAAAATCAATACAAAATCTATAATACATCATAGTTTTTTATAAAAAAATGATGAAATCGGCGTAAAACCGTAATCCTTCGGATAAAGGATCTGCTCTGTGCTGCCCAGGAACAGCACGCCTCCTGTTTTAAGCGACCCGGCAAATTTTTTAAAGACTGCAGATTTAGCCTCATCCGTAAAATATATCAGCACGTTACGGCATACTATCATGTCGAAATCCAGCGGATATCTGGGATTTAGCAGGTCATGGTCCCTGAAAGTAACGCATTTTCTTATATTCTCCGAGATTTCATACGCTCCGTCACCCAAGTGGTTAACATACCTGTTTCTGAAGCGTGCCGGGAGCCCCTTTATGCTCTTTTCTGTATAGATACCTGACCTTGCCTTTGAGAGTACAGCCTTATCTATATCCGTTGCGTGGACCTTTATCTTTTCCAAAGGATAATGGTCGCTTAACAGCATAACAAGAGAATATGGCTCATCTCCTGTCGAACAGGCTGCACTCCATACCTTTATCCCGTCGTCGCCCTTAAGCTGGGGAAGTATCTGGTTTTCCAGGATCTCCCACTGGTCCGGATTTCTCCAGAATTCTGAAACATTTATGGTAATGTATCCCAGAAACTCGTCATATTTTTCTTTATCAGCCTTTAAAATATTGATAAATGACGTATATCCCGGGATCCTGTGTCTTGCCATCAGTGAATCGATCCTGCGCTTCATCTGGGCTTCCTTATAGGCATTTAAATCTATGCCGGTAAGCTGGTAAAACTGTTTTTTAAAGGATTCATAGGTGTCGATCAAGCATATCCTCCCAAAAAAAGAACAGACTTAAAAAATTTTTAAGTCTGTTCAGAGTAAAAGGCTGTGCCTAAAAAACTTTTTAGATTATGCGTTCTCGCTTTCAGTTACATCTGCACTCTCTTCAGACTGCTCACCGGCAACAGGCTCCTCATCTTCCTTAGGAGGAAGAAGTGCCTTGATGCTAAGGCTGATTTTCTTGTCCTCAAGACTCACATCAAGGATCTTAGCCTCAATCTCCTGTCCTACCTTTAAGACATCTGAAGGCTTCTCAATATGGTCTCTTGAAATCTGTGATACATGAAGAAGAGCGTCAACACCGGGAATAAGCTCTACAAATGCACCGAAATCTGTCATACGGGCAATCTTACCCTTTACGATATTGCCAACTGCAAACTTCTCTTCAGCGTTTGCCCAAGGATTCTGATCAGGGAACTTCATTGAAAGTGCAACCTTGTTGCCCTGGATATCCTTGATGAATGCACGTACTGTCTCGCCAACCTTGAATACCTTCTTGGGATTGTCGATCCTGCCCCATGACATTTCTGAAATATGAAGGAGTCCGTCAGCTCCGCCTAAGTCGATGAATGCACCGAAGTCTGTAATATTCTTAACAGTACCCTCGATAACATCGCCAACCTTGATCGTATCGAAGAGCTTCTTCATAGCCTCTGCCTTACGAGCAACAAGAAGCTGCTTGCGGTCGCCTATGATCCTTCTCTTCTTGGGCTGGAACTCTGTAACTACAAATTCGATTTCCTGATCCTTATACTTATCAAGATTCTTTTCGTAAGTATCGGAAACAAGACTTGCGGGAATGAATACTCTTGTCTCATCGTATACTACGCAGATACCGCCGCCAAGTACCTCTGTAACCTTAGCCTTAAGTACCTCTTTGTCTTCAAAAGCCTTAGCAAGCTTCTCGCTTCCGCGCTCTGCTGCAAGTCTCTTGTAAGTCAGTGAAACCTGACCCTCACCATCATTAACCTTAAGTACCTTTGCCTGAATCGTATCGCCTTCTTTTACAACAGTCCTAAGATCGAGGCCGGGCTGATTGGTATATTCGCTTCTCGGAATAATACCGTCTGCCTTATATCCTATGTCAAGAGCAATTTCGTCTTCTTTGACATAAATGACTTTACCTTCGACTACCTCCCCGTTGTGTATTGTCTTCATTGATTCGTCAAGCATGGCGTCAAAACTTTTTTCTGACATGATTTCTTGAACCTCCTTGATTATAGTTTTTGGGGTGGAAGCCCCTGCTGTAATACCTACGCAACGGAAAGACTTGAAATGGTTTAAATCTAAGTCAACACTAGTTTGTATATGGTAAGTATTCTTGCATTCCTTCTCCGAGATCTCTACAAGCTTCATCGTATTGGAACTGTGATTCCCGCCGATTACTATCATGGCGTCACAGGACGCCGCCAGCTCCTTGGTTTCACGCTGTCTTTTCTCGGTAGCGTTGCAAATCGAGTTTACAACATTTATATTATATACTCTTTTTTCTAAAATTTCAACCAATACTTTAAATTTATTTATATTAAATGTTGTCTGGGCGACCAAAATGGTTTTGGGAGCCGTTCCGACCTCATATTTACAGGCTTCTTCCTCAGAATCGATAACCGTGCATCTGCCCCTGCACCATCCGCAGATACCCTGAACCTCGGGATGGGAAGCGTCACCTATTATGATAACGTCAGCACCTTCTGCCGACTCTTCACTTACAATCCTGTGGATCTTTTTTACAAATGTACAGGTTGCATCAATTATCTCGTTGCCGTTTTTTTCTTCGGTGACCTTTAATTTTTCATACAGAGCCTCGGTTACGCCGTGGGACCTGATAATGATAATGGAATCAGATATACCCTGTATCTCATTTTCATCCGTTATTATACGGACGCCCTTTTCGGACAGTTCATCACACACGGTCTCATTATGGGTTATCGGGCCAAAGGTATATACGGTCTTTCCCTTTTTTAGCTGTTCATAAACCGTTCTTACCGCCCGTTCTATCCCGAAACAGAAGCCTGCGCTTTCAGCTACGATTACCTTCATGACTTAACCGTTTCCACAAGTTTAAACATTTCCGCACAGACCTGATCGATATTTAAGAATGAAGAATCGATTATATGTGCATCGGGTACGCATACAAGCGGAGAATTTTCCCTCGTCATATCCCTGTGATCGCGCTCCTCGATATCCTTCTTTATCTGTTCAAGGTCACACTCCTGACCTTTTTCCATATATTCGGCATATCTGCGCTTAGCCCGTTCCTCCACGCTTGCTGTCAAGTATATCTTAAGAGTGGCATTGGGAAGTACCACGGAACCGATGTCCCTTCCGTCCATGACAACGCTCTCTTTTTCTGCCATTTTCTGCTGGATTGAAACAAGCAGGGCTCTTACCTCTTTGTATGCGGAAATCTTGGATGCTGCCGAGCCTACCTCATCGGTCCTGATCATGCCGGTCACATCCTCATCATTAACTATTACATGCTGAAGCCCGTCCCTGTACTCTATCTTAAGCTCCTTACCGCGGCAGTTTTCCACTACCTTTGCCTCGTCATCCAGATTTACGCCGTCCTTGATGAGGCTGTATCCAAGAGCTCTGTACATTGCCCCTGTATCTATATAAATATATCCAAGCTCCTTAGCCACACGCTTTGCTATTGTGCTTTTTCCTGCTCCTGCAGGTCCGTCTATGGCTATGCTTACTGCCTTCATATAAAAATCCTCTCTTTCTCTATGACAAACTTACGAATTGCTCCGCAGTTATCTTATATATTCTGATTTGCCCCTGCGGTATATCCCGTTGACCAGGCTATCTGCAGATTATAGCCTCCGGTTAAGGCATCTACGTCTATAACCTCTCCTGCAAAATAAACGCCCTGACACTTAAGCGACTCCATGGTTCTCGGATTTATCTCCTTTGTACTGACTCCGCCCTTGGTAACCACCGCTTCGCTGAAATCTCCCGACCTAACAACTGTCAGGCTAAATCCTTTGATATTCTTTACCAGTCTCTTTCTTTCCTCTGCCGTTACGGAATTGGCCTTTTTCTCAGGGTCAATCTCGGAAACATCGATCATAACCGGTACCATCGAGGACGGAAGAAGCCCGCCTAAGATATTTTTTACTGCCTTATTGCTGTTTGCTGCAAAATCCTTTATTACCCTGGCATCTAAAGCCTCTGTGGAAAGTGCAGGCTTTAAATCAATAAGCAGGCCCATCTTTTTACCTGCCTCTATATCCTTTGCAAAATAGGATGAAACCGTAAGTATCAGCGGACCGCTCACACCGTTATGTGTAAACAGCAACTCTCCCATGTCCTTATACTTTTCCTTGCCGTCTATCAGGCATTTTAGCCCGATATTTTTCAGGGAAAGTCCCTCCATATCCCGCACATAGCTTTCTTTAGTCTTTAATCCGACTAAAGAAGGAAGTGTGGGTACAATTGTGTGACCAAGAGAAAGCGCAAATTCGTAGCCGTCTCCCGTTGAGCCGGTCGAAGGATAGCTCAATCCACCGGTCGCTATGATACAGGCATCGGCAGTATAATCACCCTTATTGGTTTCAACTCCCGTAAATTTCCCGTTATCCTGTTTAATGTTTTTAACCCTTGTATTAAGCTCTATCCTCACACCTATGTTTTTTAATGCTTTTTCCAGTACTTTTGTAACATCTGAGGCGTGGTCAGACTCCGGAAAAACCCTGTTTCCTCTTTCTACTTTCGTAGTAAGACCAAGATTGTTAAAGAAATCAACCGTTTCATAGGGTGATAAGCGGTGTATACTGCTGTAAAGGAACTTAGGGTTTGAGACCACATTCTTTAAGAAATCCTCTTCACTGCAGTAATTGGCAAGATTGCACCTGCCTTTTCCCGTTATATATATTTTCTTTCCAAGCTTTTCATTTCTTTCAAGAAGGAGCACCTCGCATCCTTCAAGCGCAGCCGAGTATGCTGCCATAAGCCCTGCGGCACCACCGCCGATAACTATTATCTTCAATTCTTAAGATATACCTCTCCGTCCGCCAGACTGATATTCTTGGTAGCATATGTTTTTCCGTTGATCGTAAAAGTAACTCCGTTTACATCTGAACAGTTATCAACGATACTCATGGAATATGCATCCAGCACAAGCTTTTCTATATCAGGCTCTCCTATAGCCAGCTCCTTTATACTGTCGCTAAAATCAATCGTACAGATACCGTTTTTGTTATCTATGCCTAGGATCTTTAGATCGATCTCCTCATCCTCAAGAGAGTCCGTAACATACTCCGATATGAGCTTGGGACTGATATCGGCTCCCTTTCCTACCGCTACCTCAACAGATTCAATAATCCTGCCGGACAACTTAACGGTATAAAAGCTGATAGTACCGAGTACAACATCATCGCTTCCGTCACTGCTGAATACTATGGTCCTCGGGGTGGGTGTAACGCTTACCTCCGGATAATCAGGCTGTATGTCACCGTCCTTTTCCTTTTCGGATAACAGCATATAAATGCATAATAATGCCAGGAGTATGATTATAACAAGACATATGACAAAACGTATATCTTTTTTCAAGCCTGCCTCCTTTCAGCATTATATGCAGGAACCTTAAATCAGATCACTTACAGGATATTTTCAGTACCTTTCTGTTTCTTAAGAGATAATCAAGCAGAGAGATTATAGTAAGGGCTGTTGCCAGATACATAAGCACCACTCCGGCTATGGCAAACCATTCCATGTCAAGGTCATACAGGAACTCAGGCATGATAATATAATCAATGCACATAAACAGCTGTACAACAGTCTTTACCTTGCCCCACATTCCTGCTGCGATTATGACACCCTTGTCGGCTGCAAGCTGTCTTAAACCGCTTATAGCAAACTCTCTTGTCATTATGATTATCGCACACCATGTAGGAAATGCATAATCTCCTACAGAATCAGCACCGCGGAGCTTTACAAAGCAAATAAGTGTGATGCAGACCAAAAGCTTATCTGCCAAAGGATCCATCAGCTTTCCGAAATCGGTGACCATATTGTGTTTTCTGGCAAGATATCCATCAAGGAAATCTGACATCGAAGCCACCGAAAAGATCACGAGAGCTATAATGTCCGCAGTCTTCCTGTCCGGTATACCGCAAAGAAAAACAATGATAAATACAGGTATAAGTATAACCCTGAAAAGTGTTATTTTGTTAGGTGTATTCATAACAGTATTTAAACCTCCGAAGCTATCAGATCATAACCTGATGTTTTCTCAATCTTAACTTTTATAACCTCACCGAGTACAAGCTCTCTTTCTGAACTCACAAAGCAATAGCCGTCAATATCGGGAGCATCCCGATAGGTCCTGCCCACAAAGACATTTTCCTGCGGCAGCTTTCCTTCAACGATAACGGTAAACCTTTTACCCTTAAGCTTTTCATTAGCCTCGAAAACTATGCCCTGCTGGGTAAGCATTAGTTCCTTGCGCCACGCTTCTTTAACTTTTTTAAGTACCTGAGGCCTCATTTTTGCTGCCGGAGTACCTTCCTCTTTAGAATATGTGAATACCCCGACTCTCTCAAGCTTAAATTTCCCGAGGAACTCTTTTAACTCAAGATGCTCTTCCTCGGTCTCTCCGGGAAAGCCTGCTATAAGCGAAGTCCTAATAACTATCCCGGGGATCTCTTTTCTAAGCTTTTTTATAATATTTTTAATATCTTTACCGGTTGTTTTTCTGCCCATCCTCTTTAATACATCATCGGATATATGCTGTATGGGCATATCTATATATTTGCATACCTTATCAAGCGTTTTAATGCTCTCTATCAGGTCATCGTCTATTTCCTCGGGATAGCAGTACATTAAGCGTATCCTCTCGAGACCTTCAATTTTGTTTAGCTCACTAAGAAGCTTTGGCAGGCTTTTCTTTCCGTAAATGTCAGTACCGTAGATTGTTGTTTCCTGAGCCACAAGGATAAGCTCATTTTTACCCTTTTTGACCGCATCCTCTGCTTCTTTTAAGATATCCTCCATAGGGAAGCTCCTGTAGGCACCCTTAATGGAAGGTATCACGCAGTAGGTACAGTGCTTGCTGCAGCCATCGGCAATCTTTAGATATGCATAATTTTTCAGCGTATTGTGCAGTCTTTTAGATGTATGCTCCGGCTCCCTGTCAATGGGCTTTGATATGCTTTTCCCGGTTAATTTTCCCTTATACAGCTTCTTAATGATCGAAACCAGTTCGTCAGACGCCGAAGAAGACAGGATCGCATCCACCTCCGGCAACGCCCCCTTTATCTCTTCGGCATACCTGGTGGCAAGACAGCCCGTGATGATCAGAAAACGCAGTCTGCCTTTTTGCTTTAATTCCCCTGTCTCAATAATCGTATCAATACTTTCCTGTTTTGCATCATGTATGAAGCAGCAGGTATTAATAACACATACCTCTGCCTCGGAGGGCTCGTCGGTTACCTCGAAGCCCGCTTCTATCAGTTCCGCCAACATTTTTTCACTGTCCACGAGATTTTTATCACAGCCCAGTGAAACAAACATTATTTTAGCACTCATTCCACTATATCCCAATCTGCATTTTCAAAATCAAAATATATCTCATCATCCTTCATGGAAGAGTTGTCATCATTTCTGAAAAGACCGGTTGTAGCAGAAAGTGTAGCCCTGTACTCTCCCTCTGCCTGATGGAAATCAATGTCTACGCATCCGTTAAATTTATCATAAAAATATCCATCGTAAACGTATATCTCTGCTTCGCCCTCAAAGGTTACCAGCATGCCAAGATCGGCACCGTATTCCGAGAAATCCATAGGCGTATAGCTTCCTGAATACTTTTCTCCGCTTTTTAACTCACCGTCATAAAGGCTTAAAAGCTCTGCACTCTCATCCTCAGTTTCAAACATTACCTTAAGACTGGTTATGTTCTTATCCGTGTTGTTTACAATCTTAACACTCTGATTAATAAAGCCCTCAATTACAATAAGGCTTAATACCGCCACTACCAGAACAGCTGCTATCGAAATAAGTATTACTTTTACCTTGCCGGTTAAAACAGGTCCGGCATTTTTTTTGCTTTTACCGCTCACTTCAAAAACTCTCTTTCATTTCTATTTTTTATATACAATACCTAATTTTATATCATACCCCTAATTTGTGTCTTTTTCAAGTTCTTTTTGTGACGCATTCTTGTACAATTCATCTTTTCCGGTCGTTTTTATCATGTTACTGATAAGATGTCCCGAAATAGGACTTGTAAGCCAGAAAATCACAAGTATCAGTATCAGCTTCAAGGTCATAAAAGTAAAACCTGAAAGCACACAGAGCCCGGCGATGCAGAAAAACAGCCCGCAGGTATCTGCAATGGCAGCCGCATGCATCCTGTTAAGAGCGTACTTCATCCTGAATACTCCTATACAGGACAAAAGTATAAATATCATGCCAATACCGATCAGAACAATGGCGATAACGATCCTTACTGTACTCATCACTTGATCCTCCCGCCTTTTTCTATATTCCCGTGCTTTTTACGATAGATTCCGATATATATCTTTGTAAGCACAACTACGCCGATAAAGCTTAATGCCGCATATACGCATGCAACGTCAGCCAGCCATGCTTCATTAAGCAGAAATGCCAGCTCAGCTATTATTATGATGACCTGTGTACCGATCATATTTACCGCTATCAGGCGGTCTGCAACCGTAGGTCCTATGATCGCCCTTATAAAGCAGATAAATATTATGACGGAGCTGAATATGATCGCTCCTTTCAGGAAAATATCAACTATTTCTTCCATATATATATGTTATCCTTCTATTCTTTTTAATATCTTCACAAAACTAGAAGAATCTATCCCGTCACAAAGGGAACTGTCCAGACAGTGTACCGTAAACTGTCCGTTTCTCATGGATACGGATATGGTACCCGGAGTAAGTGTAATTGAGTTGGCAAGCACAGTACTTAAAAACTCGCTCTTTAAGGGAGAACTGAAGCTTACGACCACCGGCTGTATCTTCTTACTGCCCTTTATGATCAAGCCGGAACATGCAATATTTGCCTTAATTATCTCTATCAGGAGTACAAAAAGGTACTCTATGATAAAAGGTAGCTTTTTAGCCGCTTTAAGCTCTCTTTTTATGTTATAGCCTGCAAATTTCACCATAAAAAAGCAGACACAGGCACTGATACCTATACCAAAAAGAAGGATCTCCAGGGTAAAGGCACCATTGAAAATGATCCACAATGCCAAAAGAAATAAAAACATCTCTTTCTCCTATAGTTTATAAGAAAATCGAGTAGAGCCAAGCCTACTCGATGTTCTCATTAATTATTATTCTGTCTTGAAATCCATTCAGGTATCAGGATCGAGCTTCCGTTATCGGGAGTCTGATTCTGTTTGGGACTTCTGTATCCCATAGGATTCTGCTGACCCTGTGCGGGTGCGGCAGGTTTACCGGTCTGTGCCTGAGGTCTGTAAGCCGGCTGAGGTCTGCTCTGTGCACCGGGCTGCGCGCTCGGAGCTGCAGGCTGTGGCTTTCTTGCGGTACCTCCCATATTTAAGAAACCAAGTCCTGCCTGAGGCTTAACAGTCTGTGCAGGAGAAGCTACTACTGCAGCATCAGGACTGTTCTTTATACCGGTTGCAATAATTGTAACTGAACATGTATCAGGCTCTGAATCATCGTAAACTTCACCAAAGATAACGTTTGTATCGGCTCCGACAATCTCCTTAACATAGTTAGATGCATTGATCGTGTCATCAAATCCAAGATCGCCTGAGAAGTGAAGGATAATATTGTCAGCGCCCTCGATATTGGTCTCAAGAAGAGGACTTGCGATAGCCATCTGAACAGCCTGCATACAGCTGTCATCTCCTGTAGCCCTGCCGATACCGATATGAGCAATGCCCTTATCTCTCATGACAGTACATACATCCTCGAAGTCAAGGTTGATGTCGCCCATCTTATTGATGATATCGGTAATACCCTGAACGCCCTGACGCAGTACACTGTCTGCCATCTTTAATACCTCAGGGAAACGTGCTTTCTTATCGCAGATCTCACGAAGCTTTTCATTAGGGATAACGATCATGGTATCAACATTCTCTTTAAGAGTAGCAATACCGTCCATAGCCTGAGTCATACGTACATCACCCTCATGCTTAAAGGGCTTTGATACAACTGCTACGGTAAGAATATTCATTTCCTTTGCAATCTGTGCTATGACAGGTGCGGCACCTGTTCCGGTTCCACCTCCCATACCACAGGTGACAAATACCATCTCTGCTTCCTTGATAGCCTCAGTAAGAGTCTCTCTGCTCTCCTCTGCGGAATTTCTTCCTACCTCAGGATTTCCTCCTGCGCCACGTCCCTTTGTAAGCTTTTCGCCTATCTGGATACAAGTTGAACATTTACACTTCTTGAGCTGCTGGCTATCGGTATTAACACAGATGTACTCAACTCCCTGAATGCCATCCTCTATCATTCTGTTAACAACATTATTACCTGCACCGCCAACACCTACTACAATAATTTTCGCACCATAGTTGCTTTCGTCGTTAGTAATCTCAACCAAGGTCTTGCCCTCCTTAATATGATATAAAATCACACTTACTAATATAATACATTTAATGTGCAAAATAATCAAGTAGAATCTTAAAAAAATTTTTATTCTTCTTCAATATTTAATTTTTTAGCCGGAACCTCACCGTTTTCCTCACTGTAATTACGCATATCGTACCTGTAATCTACACCTCCGGCAGCCTCTAATATCTTCTTTAAGGCGCTTATCTTGTAATCGTATATCTCTCCGCCGCCCAAAAGCACTTCAGATCCGCCTATGTACAGCGTAACATTCTGTCTTATATCAAAATCGACTCTGTCGCATTTAATACCGTTTTTCTGGATGGACTGTGTAAGATTAAGGATGATATTGAACAGTCTTTCATCTTCTATTTCCATTTTCTGTCCTAAGACTACCTTTGAAAAGGCAATACCTGTGATCACCGGTACGTCCTCATCCGGCTGCTCGGCACTTTCCACCACGATACCGTCCCTGTCGAAATGCATAAATGCTCCCATATGCTCGACACATCCGATCATCATCTTATCGTACACCTGGATATGGATGGTGTTCTTGTCAATTATCTCCATGTCCAGTTTTTCAACATAAGGTATGGGATCGGGGCTTCCGAAAACATTATATCTTAAGTAGAAATAATGTGTAAACCCGTCAGCCTTACTGGTTACCAGGTATTCCTCGATCTCCTGGGGAGTATAATGGCTTCCTCCCTCAATAATAAGTCTTTCCAGCTTGAAATTCTCAAAATATACTATCGCCAGAACTACAAGAAGGGCGATTATGAATATCTTCAAGAAAACAATCCACTTGCTTTTTCTCATAACGCCCTCCCATTTTATTTTCTGATCTTATATTAATTTCTGCTCTCTATCCTAAGAGCATATCGTCCTCTTCTTCCTCTTCATCAGGAATAGGGTCGACCGTTTTCTTTGATACATTCAGGACAACACCAATTTCCGCCATAAGTATCAACAAATTACTGCCTCCGTAGCTTACAAACGGAAGCGGGACACCAGTGGCCGGCATACTGTTCGTAACAACCGCTATATTCATTAAGACCTGTATGGCTATCTGCCCGAATACTCCTGTTGCTATAAGTGCTCCGTACAGATCGGGTGCCTTAAGTGCTATGCTGAAAATCCTCCACAAAAGGAGCAGGAACAATCCGATAAGAGCGATACCGCCTATGATACCCAGCTCCTCGCATATAATGGTAAATATCATATCCGTATGTACTTCCGGCATATTTCCAAGCTTCTGTACACTGTTTCCGAGGCCCTTTCCAAAAAGTCCTCCGGAAGCTATCGCATACATACCCTGCATGATCTGGTCAGCCGGATCCATTGTCTCAGGATACAGCCAGTGCATGATTCTTTCAGATCTGTAGCCCTTAAAAAGACCCAGAGCAAGGGCTGCTCCGCCAAGGGCAAGGACAACAAACAGAAAATATTTCTTGTCCATACTTGTGCAGAAATAAATACAGGTAAGAATTCCTGCCAGTATTATAGCAGATGAAAGATTCTGCAGAGCTACCGGTACCAGTATCGGTGCAAAGAGCAGATAAAGGAAAATGACCCCGAGAATGTTTTTCAGAACATTTCCGGTATTGATCATCTTTTTCTTTCTTGCAGCGATAAAGCTCCCGCCAAGTACAAAAAGAACCTTGGAAATCTCGGATGGCTGGATACTGAAAGCTCCCAGCTTTATCCATCTTGCCGATCCTCCTACGCTGTGGCCTGAGAAAAATACATACCACTGAAGTGCCACACACAAAAACCAGAGCAGGATTACCGGAGGTATATGCAGGAGCTTGAGTTTCCTGAAATAATACTTATAGTCAACCATGGAAATCGCGATCATAAGCACTGCACCGATAATGATGAACATGCCCTGATTCTTAAAGTACAGCTTTGAATCCCCATAATAATATGCGGCACGATAAGAGCTTGCACTGTATATCATTACAAGGCCAAAGGCACAGATAGCCAGTACAAGTGTAGCAAGTATTGCATCATAATTGCTCAGTACATTTTTAATTCTTACGGTTGCCGCTTTTCTACTCACTTAAATCGTTCCCTCTTAAAAAAAATTTACATCTTACTTTGAAAGATGGTCTCTTACCAGATCCTTAAAGATCCTTCCGCGCTCTTCATAATTCTTGAACATTCCCCAGCTTGCACAGCAGGGAGAAAGCAACACGGTATCGCCCTCTACTGCATTTTTCACACAGTAGTCAACTGCCTCTTCCATGCTTTCCACAAACATATAGTCGGTAAAGCCATGCTGCTTTGCGCATTCGGCGATCTTCTCTCTGGTCTGACCCATAAGGAGAAGCTTTTTGATCTTGCCGTCAAAGCTCTCTATCCACTCATCATAGGTCGAGCCCTTGTCATATCCGCCGCCTATAAGATAGGTAGGGCCTGTCATGGCACGTACAGCCTGTATCGACGCATCTGGATTGGTACCCTTTGAATCATTGTAATACTTTACGCCGTTTATAGTCTCAACATACTCTATACGGTGTTCAACAGGATTAAACTCCCTGAGACCTTCCCTTATCAGCTCTTTGTCCACACCCATGAACCTTGCGGCTGCGATAGCCGCCATGGCATTTTCATAGTTATGCCTGCCGATAAGCTTCATCTCGGACACATCTATAACCTTTTTAGGCTCGCCGTCCTTAACCTCGTAGATTACGCCTTCCTTATATACATATCCGTTTTCAAGCTCTGTCTTTGAAGAAAAATAACAAATCTTGGCCTTGATGCTTTTTGCTGCTTCTCTTAATACCTCATCCTCATAATTTAAGATGCAGAGCTCGGATTCGGTCTGGTTTTTGGTGCAGTTAAGCTTTGCATTTATATAATTCTCCATCGTATGATGCCTGTCAAGATGGTCCGGAGTAATGTTAAGGATCATGCTGACATATGGATGGAAGGTATCTGTTGTATCAAGCTGGAAGCTGCTCATTTCAGCTACCGTCACGCCGTCATCGGTGGATTTAAGACAGATCTCTGTATACGGTATACCGATATTCCCGCCTATAAGGGTATTTTCGTATTTCTTTCCCAAAAGATAGCCTGTAAGCGCGGTTGTGGTAGTTTTACCGTTTGTACCGGTAACTGCAACTATCTTACCCTTTGTAAAGTAATAAGCGAGCTCTACCTCACCTATAACCTTGGGATTTCCCTTTTTTAATTCTAAAACAAGAGGCGCATCTATCGGAACACCGGGACTTAAGATCAGATAATCAATATTTTCCCTTGATTCATCCGAGAGCTTTTCAAACTCTACTTTTCCCTTAAAATCAGTCCCGAGCTTCTTTAAAAGCTCGTCCTTGTCCTGTTTCTTATCATCATAGAGTACGATATCAGCTCCCTGACCCTTTAAAAGTCCTGCTGCTGCTATACCGCTCTTTCCTGCTCCTATTATAACTGCCTTTTTCCCCTTAAAATCCATTCCTTCTTCTCCCTTGTCATGGTCTATATTATATTTCTAATCTAAACCCATCATTCTGTGACAGGCTCAACATCCTCGTAATCCTCAGGTATCGCATCCTCGTTGATCTCATCAACAGGATTCTCCTCAAGCTCCTGGAGTAGATCCAGATCTACATTATATACGATATCACCTTCGGGATACATGCCAAGATAAGGAAGTATCTCGGTCAGTATCTCAGAGGTCATTCTTGTAGCTGATGAGCTGCTTCCTGCTATCTCAGGATCGTGAATCTCATCTATGACCACATATGTCATAACCTGAGGGTTGTCAACAGGTGCAAAGCCTACAAACGATACAATGTATTTCTTTTCCGTTCTGGGTCTCTTCTGTGCTGTACCTGTCTTTCCGCCTACCAAATAGCCTGCAACCTTGGCAGGAGTTGCTGTTCCGGCTTCAACGGTCATATACAGCGCATCCTTTATAAAATCGGAGGTTGTCTGACTTACTGTTTCCCTTACCGGAGCATTTTCATCACGTCTTACTGTAACTCCGTCCTCGGTCTTTATCTGCTTAACCACATGTGGTGCGTAATACTCTCCGCCGTTAAGTATTGAAGCATAAGCAGCTGCAATCTGGATCATCGTAACGTTAAATGTCGTACCGAAGCTTGAGGTTGCAAGCTCTGTAACATTCAGCTTGTTTCTTGGGATTATGATACCCGTAGCCTCACCGGTAAGATCAATTCCCGTCCTTGCTCCGAATCCGAATCTGTTCTGATATTTAAAAAACTGATCAGGTCCTAACTTATCAGCTATTTCCATCAGTGCACAGTTACAGGATTTCATTAAGGATTCCGCAAGGGTAAGGCTTCCGTGTCCGCTCTTTTTGTTACAGCCGATCTGCCATCCGCCCTTTTCGGTGTATCCGTTACAGGTGAAATAATCTCCTGTTGATACCGCGTTTTCCTCTAACGCAGATGCAACCGTTATGGTCTTAAATGTTGAGCCGGGTTCAAAGGTATCTGAAATGCAGAAATTTCTCCACATTTTATACAGCTCCTTTGTCTTGTCCTCATCCGGCATTTCTTCCAGCTCTTCTTCAGTATAGAGGCCTATTAGAGATCTCGGATTATTGAGGTCAAACTCATAATTTGAGGTCATACCGTATATCTCGCCGTTATTCGGATTCATTACAATGACTCCGATATTGTTACAACCGATCTCTTTCCTGAATTTTTCAACCTTTTTCTGTATTATGGTCTGTATATTGAAATCCAGTGTGGTTTCCAGGGTATATCCGTCCCTTGCTTCCTTTACGGTTTTCTGACGGTTAAGCTCAGGATCATAGTAGCCATACTCAAGACCCTCAACTCCTGTAAGGTAGTCGTTATAGTACTGTTCAAGACCGTAGCTACCACCGTCCTTGGACATAAATCCTAGCACATGGGAAGCAAATTTCCCGTACGGATAAACCCTTGAATAGTTTTCTTCAAACCATACACCGACTACGAATTTATGAGAGCTTTTATATTTATTAAAATCGGATACCTTGGCGTATTCAATGTTTTTTTCATAAACGAGGTACCTGCTGTCCGGATTGTTATTGATCAGCTCAAGCATCTCATCCTTGTTATACCCTAAGGTTTCTTCCATAGCCTTTAATGTCGGATCCACAAAATAATCATGGCTTAAGATAACATTAGGGTCCAGGATAACATTATATACCTTTTCGCTTCTTGCAAGCACTATACCGTTTCTGTCTGTGATCGAGCCACGTTCTGCAACCAGCGTCTGGCTGGTGTATGCCTGCTGCGAAAGTACCTTTCTTGCATATTCGTCGCCGTTAACATTGTTAAGCCATACAAGTCTTCCTATCAGATAGGCGCATACACCGATAACGATCGCAAAAACAAAAAAAAGACTGTTCTTCATTACATCATTGAACTTCTTTTCTCTTCTTCGTCTTCTTAAAAATCTTACTCCTGCCATCGCCTTTTTCCTCTTCTGTACTGCCTAAATAACGGTTTAATGGGTGAAGGAAACCGGTTCCCTCACCCAATTTTTATCTTGGAGAAAAATGTTTTTTATTTACTTTACTGCCGGTATATCATGGTACTGTCTTACGTATCCGGCTGTAGGTGCCTCATAATATACTGTGTCATTCTCCTTCGGATAGATCATGTTAAGTTTAGAAACAGCCACTGTGTAAATATAATTTCTGTCTGTCTCTACGTCGAGATTTCTTACCAAAGCTTCGTTCTTGTTCTGGATATCTGTAAGCTCCTGCTTAGCAGCCTGTATGGTTTTGTTGGCCTGGGTTATAGCTGCCTTTGTCTCAATATATCCGTATACCGCATGAACCACTGCAAAAAGAGCTACAACAAGCATCAAAAGCTCGATAAATCCGAAGTTGTATTTCTTTTTGATCTTTACTCTCTCGTTGGGAACCGCTACCGGCTGAGCATTTCTGATCCACTCCTGTCTCTTTCTGGGAGATGTGGATTCAAAGTCCTTCTCTGAGTACTCCTCTGTAAAAAGTTCAGTGTCGTCAAAAAAATCCTCTTCGTACTCTTCTACGGCATCAATTTTCTTAGCTACCGATCCTACAACCTGTCCTGTCCTGACATTCTCATAGTAGTTTCTGTCATAACTGAATTTGTTTCTTCTCATCTCTGCCATTCTCTTTACGACGCCCGCTAGCGCTTTCCCTTTCCGTTCGGTAATAGAACGATTTTAAATTACTCTTTCGAAAATCCTAAGCTTAGCACTTTTACTTCTCGGATTTTCATTTGCCTCTTCCTCTGTAGGAAGTATTGCTTTTTTTGTAAGGTGTTTTCCCTTTGACTTTCTACCGCACACGCATACCGGAAATCCCGGAGGACAGATGCACGGCTTTTCTGCAGTGTTTAAGGCTGCTTTTACTATCCTGTCCTCTAAGGAATGGAATGTTATTATGCAAAGCCTTCCTTTATCATTCAACAGGTCTATCATCTCTCCTATTGAATTTTCTAAAACTTCAAGTTCCCTGTTTAATTCGATCCTTATTGCCTGGAAGGTACGTTTCGAAGGATGACCTCCGGTTTCTCTTACCTTCGCCGGTATCGAGGCTCTTATTATCTCATTCAGTTCAAAGGTTGTCTCAATCCTTTTATTTGCTCTTGCCGCAACTATGTGCTTAGCTATGTTTTTAGCGAACCTGTCTTCTCCGTAGTCCCTTATTATCCTGTACAGCTCCTGTTCGCTATAGTTGTTAACTATGTCCGATGCGTTTTTTTCTGCCTCCTTGTCCATCCTCATATCAAGAGGTGCATCATTCATATAGGAAAATCCTCTGTCCGGAGTGTCCAGCTGGTAGGAGGAAACTCCCAGGTCCAGCAGTATCCCGTCGACCTTGTCTATGTTTTGGCTTTTAAGTATCTCGCCTATGTTTTCGTAATTGCTTTTTACTATGACTACCTTTTCCTTATAAGGCTCCAGCTTCTGCGATGCTGCTTTTATCGCATCCGTATCCTGATCTATGCCTATGAGCTTTCCTATCTCAACTCTTTTTAAGATTTCCGAGGAATGTCCGGCACCTCCGAGTGTTCCGTCCACATATATGCCCTGTGGTTTAAGGTCAAGTCCCTCTATTGTTTCATTAAGGAGAACCGATCTGTGTTTAAACTGTATCTCTTCACTCATAAAGAAACCTCATCAGAACTTAAGTCCGTATTCGGTTGAAAGCTTCTCAACAATGTCCTCCATGCTCTCATCGGTGGTCTCGCCTTCAAGTCTGTCCTTATCCCAGATTTCAACCTTTTTGCCTGCACCTACAAGCACTACATCCTTTTTCAGTCCTGCTATATCAACCAATCCCTGAGGAATAATGATCCTGCCCTGCTTATCCGGCTCGCACTCCTGTGCGTTTTTCATAAATGATCTTACCAGCTGTCTTGATTCTCTTGTGGTGGGAAGTTCGTTAAGGTTATTTGCAAAAGCCTCCCAGTCCTCTTTCTTTGAAAGATAAAGACATTCGTCCAGGCCTATTGACACTACAAAGCTTTCACCAAGCTCTTCGCGGAACTTAGCAGGCACAATAACCCTGTTCTTAGGATCTATCGAATGATTGAATTCACCCATGAACATGGCCGTTTACCTCCCACTTTATTCCACTATCCACCACTTTTCACCACCTGATGATATAAATATATACTATTGCGTATATAAATGCAATACTTTTTGAGTAAAAATTTATATTTTTTTTAATTATTTTTTTACATTTTTGTGCAATATCCATATATTGTGTGTGAACATCCGTTCTCCACAATAAAAGGAATTTGGGCAAAAAAATAAAAAACGGAAATAGGAAGAATCCTTACCCGTTTTTTATCTGCATAAATATTCAATTATCTCACGAATTTCCGCTATTTATCGTTTTCGTTATCCTGTGCTTCTGCCGGCTCGGTTACCTCTGCTGTTTTTGTCTCCTCTTTGTTCTCGGCATCTTTAGCTTGAGGTGTTTTTTCTACATCTTGTGTTTTCTTTAGTTCCAGGACCATAGATATATTATCACACTCTCCGGTACGTTTTGCTTTGATACTGAATACGATTATCAGTGTCATTGCCGCTATGAACAAAAGCCCCGAAAGCACCTGGGATGCAGCCAGTCCGGTTCCCCAGATAAAAAGCTGATCCATTCTGATCGACTCAATAAAAAATCTGCCAAAGCCGTATCCTGCCAGATATATAAGGATAATCTCGCCGTTAAACTTCTTTCTCGGCCACATAAAGAGCATTATGCCAAGCACCACAAGATTCCACAACGATTCATAGAGGAACGTGGGATGTACCTGTATAAACTGCCTGCCATCCTCAAGCGTAACAATATTGTTTCTTATCTCCAGGATGTTGTTAAGTATGTTTTCCTTTCCTTCGTACATGGTCCGAAGTGTACTTTCGGAACACAGCGTCGGATTATATATGCTGCTGAGTGAGCTGTCGCTTACTTCGATCTGCATTGCAAGGAGTGAATCGGTATACTTTCCAAAGGCTTCCCTGTTAAAGAAATTGCCCCAGCGCCCGATTATCTGTCCCAATATAAGTCCAAGAATAGCTGTATCATAAAACAGACTAACCCTGAGCTTCTTTACTTTACAGTAAACCGTAACCGTAAGTATCGCAGCTATTATGCCTCCGTATATTGCAAGTCCGCCGTTTCTGATATTGATCATCTTCCAGAAATCGCCCTTGTAATCCTCCCAGTTAAATGCAACCTCGTATACCCTGGTACCAATAACTGAAAGAGGAATAGCCCACAGAGCGCAGTCCAGATAGATATCCGGATTCTGCCCGGTCTTTTTTGCCTTCCATCTTACAAACCCAAGAGCGACAAGCATTCCACAGGCAATTATCACTCCGTAAAAGGCTATATTGAATGTACCTATAGCAAGCCCTCTCGGAAGATTTGAAAGATCAATTCCCAGATTCGGAAAACGGACCGAGGTCTCATTTCCCCACAAACTCATAGTACCTCCTATTTCGTTACTATTCACGTCTGTACAAAACCACTCACACATTAAACCTAAATAATATTACATCCCCGTCCTGGACTACGTATTCCTTGCCCTCGGAGCGTACCAGACCCTTTTCCTTTGCCTGGTTGTAGCCGCCACATGCGATCAGGTTGTCATAGTTAACTACTTCGGCTCTGATAAATCCTCTTTCAAAATCTGAATGGATCTTTCCGGCTGCCTGAGGAGCCTTTGTTCCCTTCTTTATTGTCCACGCCCTGCTCTCCTTAGGACCTGCGGTAAGAAAGCTCATAAGACCTAAGAGATCGTAGCAAGCAACTATAAGCTTCTCCAGTCCTGATTTCTCAACTCCCAGATCCTCTAAAAATGCCTTTTTCTCATCATCCTCAAGCTCCGAGAGCTCCTGCTCTATCTCAGCACTTACAACAAATGCTCCGTCGCCGTCTGCCTTTGCAAATTCTCTTACAGCCTGCACGTGGGGATTGGATGCTCCGTCATCAGCTAAGTCATCCTCCTTTACGTTTGCTGCAAAAATGACAGGCTTTGCAGTTAAGAGATCAAAGGAATCAAACATTGCCTGCTCTTCTTCGTCGTCAGTCTTGAAGTTCTTAGCCAGTTTTCCAGCCTCAAGCATTTCCTTTAATTTATTGAGGAGTGCAACCTCCTTGGCAAGAGTCTTGTTATTTGCAGCTCCCTTAACGCCCTTGGCGATCCTCTTTTCGATAACCTCGAGGTCTGCAAAGATCAGCTCAAGATTGATGGTTTCTATGTCCCTTGCAGGGTCAACGCTTCCGTCAACATGCACTATATTGGAATCCTCAAAGCATCTTACAACATGTACTATGGCATCAACCTCACGTATATGTGAAAGGAACTGATTGCCAAGACCTTCTCCCTTTGATGCTCCCTTTACCAAGCCTGCAATATCGACAAACTCGATAACTGCCGGTACCTTTGATTCGGACTTATACAGATCCGTAAGCACATTAAGCCTCTCATCCGGTACTGCAACCACTCCGACATTCGGATTAATGGTACAAAAAGGATAATTTGCTGACTCTGCGCCGGCCTTTGTCAAAGAATTAAACAAAGTACTCTTGCCGACATTCGGCAACCCTACAATTCCTAACTTCATGATAAAATTACTCCTTTTTATTCTTTTTCCTGTTTCTTGTGAATATTATTGATATCTTCGGTACTTCCGCCTCCGTTATCGTCCTCAGCCTTAAAGAACCCTTTGTCAACGAGCCTTAAGAATGCATCGACAACATCCTCTGTAAGCTGTGTGCCCGAAACCTCCTTGATGATGGAAACCGCTTTTTCAAAATTCATACGTTTTCTGTAAGGCCTGTCGGAATACATAGCATCAAAGGTATCTGCCACCGCAATGATCTGGGCAACTCTTGATATCTGATCACCTTTAAGTTCCTTAGGATATCCCTTTCCGTCAGGTCTTTCATGATGCTGTCCTGCACCAATCGCAAGCTCCGGCATGATACTGATATTCTTTAGAGCCATATAGCCCTGTGCCGAGTGAGATTTTATGATATTAAATTCCTGATCGGTAAGCTTGCCCTGTTTGTTAAGCACTTCGGGAGGTATCGAAATCTTACCTATATCATGCAGCAGCGCAATATTTCTGTACTTATCAACAGTTTCCTCATCATAACCAAGTTCCTTGGTAAGCATGGCGGTATACTCGGCAACACGCTGTGAGTGACCGTTTGTATACTTGTCCTTCATATCTATGGTATGCGCAAATGCCTGAGACATCTCATTGATGAACTGTTTGTTTTGCTCGTTTTTCTTTGTAAGTGCTTTTGTTTTCCTCCGGATAATAAGAACTACAGTTCCGGCTAACAGACCTATACCTGCTAACAGTACAAGAAGTCTGAACCAGGCCTCTTCAAATACCGACTTGCTCTTCTTTATCGTAATATCCAGATGATTACTGCCTTTTCCGAAAGCATCCTGCAATATCATAGTAAAATGATATGTACCGCCCTCTAAGTTGGTATAAACCACCTCTTCCATATCACTGCAGCTCTTTGTTATACGTTCCTCCTCAAAGCCGTCAAGCCAGTATGTGATAAGCGGATCGATAAGGGAGTAGGTAAATATATGATTTCTGATTGAAATCTTACTTGTGGAGGAGTCCACATGAAATACTCCGTTAGCGTCAGGATATACAATCTCACCGTCAGCCTCAATAAAAGGCACTGCCATCTTTATATTGCTGACATCCAGTCTCGTTTCTTCTATATTAACCTTTGCAACACCTGTATTTCCGGCAATATAGAGATCTCCGTTTTCAGTCAGGGCACTGTAGGAGTTTGCTGTCGTGATACATGGCAAGCCGTTGGAGATACTGAAATAAACAGGTTTAATCTCCTTGTTGTCAAGCAGCTCCTTAACAGGCGTTACATAAATACCGTTACTGCTGAGTATCCACATATCTCCCTGACTGTTTTCATACATGTCAAAGTTATTTGAATAAGGGAACTCTTTAATCGTGGTTATCTGATAATCCTCGGTCATGTAGGCTATGGAATTGCTCGTAACGATCCAGAAAATATTTCTTGTATCATCACGCTTGATCCTCATTACAACCTCGGAGGTCAGTCCGTCTTTTCTGCCTAAGTTTCTGACATTGTGGCCGTTGATAATGTAGATACCCTTTCCGTCAGAACCGATTATCATTTCCCCATTTTTAGCCTGGGTAATAGAGAGTACCTCAGTATTGCTGAGACCCCATTTTTTATCATAAATCTCAACAACCTCTCCGTTTTCTATCATGGCCATTCCGCCGCTGCAGGCTGCCATTATTGCTCCATCGGTACGTTCGTAAACGGTCCTTATTTTATTGGAAGGGATACTGCTGTTATCCGTATCAAAACGTGATACAACTCCGTTGTCATAAACCACAAGACCCCTATTGCTGTAGGTACAGAACCATAATCTGCCCTTTGAATCCTTTATAATTGACCTGATCCTGCAGCCCGATAGCAGCTCGATAAGATTTGTATAGGAGCTGAATTTATCGTTGGTATCAGCAAAAGTTATATCGATATTGTCAAGAACATTTCCGCCGCTAAGTACGATAAGACCGTTATTGGTACCGTCCTTTACATCTGTACCTATATAAAGCATACCGTTATGGACACAGGTAGAATTAACTACATTCGAATCCAGACCGTATTTATCGAAAATATCGGTAAACTGGTTGGGAACGATCTTCATAATACCCTGTCTTGAGGATGAAAACCAGAGATTGCCCTCATAGTCGACCATCATGTTCTCTACAGAGTTGTTAAGCGGGATATTGTCAAGCTTCTGGAAACCGGCGTTATTCAGCATTCCGATGCCGTTGTCTCCGCAAACCCAGAGCTGATCCTTAAATTTCTCTATAGAAGCCACGCAGACTAAGGGAGAAACATCAATCTTTTCCTTATCTAAAAATTCCCCGTTAAGCCTGCCGTAATAAATCTCTGATTCCACTGTACCGAGATATACCCAGCCCTCATTATCCGGGTCGGGAAGCACGCAGTTGATCTCTCCTATACCAAAAGAGCTGCATGGATAAAATGTAACGTTTCCTTTATCTATGGTAAAGATATCGCCTTCATTGGTTTCACCATAGATAACACCCGAGGCAGATGTACGTAGTTCATTGATATATATATCGCTAAGCTGCTTTTCATCAACATCCTTTAATACCATATCGGAACCAATGATATTCAGTCCCTGAGTAGTAGCTACATAGATATTACCTTCCTTATCTTCAGCTACGGAACGTACGGTAGCGGATTTTAATCCGTCATCTATATCATATAATGTAAACTCGCCCTTTTCAATGACAGCCACGCCTTTATCAATAACAGCAAGACCGTTGTCATTTGTACCGATCCAGAGTCTGCCCTTTGAATCCACAAAAAGGCTTACAACACTGGTAATACCGCTGGTAGACTCCATACGTTCAAAGCTGTGTCCGTCATACCTGATAAGGCCGCTGTAGCTTCCAATCCAGATAAATCCCTCTTCGGTCTCGGCTATAGCGTTGGCCTCAGACGTAGGAAGTCCGCTCATATTGTCATAAAGCACACATGAAAAACCGTCCTCATACGAGGTCGGATCTACAGCCAGTTCTTCATAATCCCCACCGGATAAGGTATTACCGGATACCGGCAGCCTGCCGGCACTAAGGATTATCCCTGACATTAAAACACATATCAGAACCAAAGCCAGTTTACGCTTTAAATACTTCATGCTTTATACCTTGCCACAGGCATGGCTACACATCGGTGACGTGCCTGCCGCGTCCCCGATGAAAACATTACGAATCCTTATTCTCATACAGCTGTTTTCTTTGCTGGAGATAAAAATACCTCATGTAATTCTTGCTTGTTTCCACAAAGGATACTCCGTAGGTATAATCGAAATATCCATGCTTATCTTCTATTACTCTTAAGATAACGCCTCTTAAAAAGACCGGTCCAACCTCCGAATCGATCTTAAAGCTCACAAATACGCCTTTCCCAAGCTTTACATCTGATTCTACCGAAGCTCCGCCTTCACTTAGGTCCTTCAGGTAACCCTTGCATTCCACTTCTTCATACTGCTCGTTAAGCATAAGAAAAACAGTTTCCAGATTTGCCTCGGGTGTCTTATCATTTAATGCAGGTTCCTTTTCGTTGCTTTTCAGGACCTCATACTTCATATTAATGACTTCACCTATCTCAAATCTAAACTGCGTTCTTCTGTTAAAGCTTGCGCCCTCCTGCTCGGTTGAAAAAACATGAAGTCTGCTTCCATCCCTTCTCCTTGCAACTCCGGCCTTAACATGATCCCATTTATAATATTTGTCACCCTCATGATAGACAATATCAACCTCATCCTCTTCGGTAAATCTGAAAAGGCCGTGAATACTTGCTATCGGTGAAACACCGGTAAACTTCTCATCACAGTATTCAACCTTGCTGTTGGTCTTGTACTCCGAGCCGCCCCGGGTTATATGTATCTCTATTACCGAACCTATCTTTATATCTGATAATTTCATTCAATACCCCATGTACAATTATTTATGAAGGATTTTCTGGAAAGCCTTAACATTTTCCGAAATGCTTCCCTTAAATACACTGCTGCCGGAAACAATGACATTTGCACCTGCATTCAGGATTGTTTCTACATTATTTAATGTTATCCCGCCGTCAACCTCTATATCGATATCCCTTCCGCTTTCCTTAACAAGCTTTTTAACGTCTGAAAGCTTGCCTAGGGTCTCGGGGATAAATTCCTGTCCGCCAAAACCCGGGTTAACAGACATTACAAGTATCATATCCACATAGTTTAAAACATATTTCAGAGTCGCAGGGTCGGTCGCGGGATTAAGAGATACTCCTGCTTTGATCCCTCTTTCCTTGATATGCTTTAAGGTCCTGTTTAAATGAGTGCAGGCCTCCTGATGTACAGTTATTATATCGGCCCCTGCATCTGCAAACTGGTCAACAAACCTCTCAGGCTCGGTAACCATAAGATGCACATCAAAGGTTAATTTGGTTGTTTTCCTGATCGAACTGATAAGGGGAAGACCGAATGAAATACTCGGTACAAAGCTTCCGTCCATAACATCGATATGCAGATATTCTGCACCTGCATTCTCAACTTCCTTTATCTGTTCACCTAAGTTAGAGAAATCCGCTGCCAGTATCGAAGGTGCGAGCTTATTCATTATCATTTACCGGCTACCTGTCAGGTAGTTTTCCTTTCATCAACTAAAATTTTGCTTTGCTCTTTAACTCATTGTATAACAAACAGTAATTGTCATATCTTACCTTGCTGATCCTCCCGTCTGCAACCGCTTCCTTTACGGCACAGTCAGGCTCGCTTATGTGATTGCAGGAAAGGAACCTGCATTTCCCGGAAATCTGTTCAAATTCGGGAAAATAATTTTTCAGCTCCTTATGGTCTATGCCCTCAAGGTAAATCGAGCTGAAACCCGGTGAATCACAGAGATATGTCCCATTATGCAGCTCCACAAGCTCTGTATGCCTTGTAGTCTGCTTTCCGCGGCCTATACGCTCGCTCAAATCCCCTACTTCAAATACTGTCCCCGGGGAAAGCAGATTCATCATTGATGATTTTCCAACACCCGAGGGTCCTGCAAGTATGGTGGTCTTACCCTCAAGAGCCTCCAGTATTTCCTCAGTCCCTTCAGCATTTTTCACACTTGCAAATATAACCTTTACGCCTGATGCCTCATAGTTCTGCGCAAGAATTTTCAGTCTCACATCATCCGCAATATCCGTTTTGTTAAAGCATAGCACAGTTGAAACCGACTGTTTCTGCATCATTATAAGAAATCTGTCCAAAAGGTTAAAGTTTGGTTCGGGAGAAGCAGCCGCAAATACCAAAAGCACCTGATCGACATTTGCGCAGGCAGGTCTTATAAGTGAGTTTTTACGCGGCAGTATCTTTAAGATATTACCCTCTGTCTCACTAAGTATCTCAAATTCAACATTATCACCTATCAAAGGAGTAATCCCGTTTTTCCTGAAAATACCCTTTGCCCTGCATATATATCTTTTATCGCGGGGATCGATCACCGTATAATCTCCTGCGACTCCCTTTATTATTTTCCCAGTCATTCGTACTCTCTAAATAGTGAAAGGGCTGTCAAATAAAAGACAGCTCTTTCGTTATGTCTGTTACATTTTTTTATTCTTCGTCAGATCCGCCGTTTTCAGGATCCTCGGGATCATTATCCACCGGTTCGGCAGTAGGCTCGGGAGTTGTTTCTATAACATCTCCACCGTTGTCTCCGCCATCATTATCTCCACCGTTGTCATCTCCGCCGTCATTTCCTCCACCGTTATTTCCGTTATCCTCAGGAGTAACTACGGGCTCCGGTCCAAGGCTGACTACAAAGTCTACTGAAGTACCCTCTTCTATCATGGTACCGTCTTCAATTTCCTGGCTTATTACGATACCTTTGTCAAATGCGTCACTGTATTCGTATTCAATATCTCCTACTTCGAGATTAACATTTGTCAGCATCTTTTCGGCTCTGTTCTGCTTTACTCCGACAAGGCTCGGACACTCAACCTCTTTGATCAGACGGCCAAGACTTACATGCAGTATGACCATTGAATCCTTAGGCAGCTGTGTGCCTGCCTCAGGCTCTGTATAGATAACATCGCCGGCGCTTACCGAATCACTGTAATCTTCAACAGTACCTACCTGATAACCAAGTAATTCCAACATCTTAGTTGCAGATTTTGCATCATATCCATAAACATTCTCTAATGCCTTCATAGAAGGGCCACAGCTTAAGGTAAGGCTTACAACCGTGTTGGCTATAACTGTTGCATCCTTTGTAGGATATTGTGCAGAGATCAGTCCGGCTTCGTACTCATCGGAATAATCCTCTTCATACTTGATCTGGCATTCAGGCAGGGCAACCTTCAGAACCTTCTCGGCTTCCTCTACTTTATAACCAACCACATTGGGCATATTCAAAAGTACCTGATCTGCAGAGGTAGGTGTAGGTGAAGGAACCTCGGTAGCAGGTATCTTTATGATAGGAGTGGTCCCGCTCTCTTCAGGAGTAGGTGTGGGTGTACCCGTAGTGTTATTGGTCAGGTTATTGATCAGCTCTGAAGGGCTCGGTCCATCCTCTGTAAAGAAAATCTTCTTTGCAATCCAGAAAATAAATACCAAAAGCGCTATAGCGGCAAGCACGCTGACTATGGTCAGGACCTTTTCAAGTCCGGAGTCCATTGTATCCAGTTCTTCCTTCTCACGCTTAACCTTCCTCTTAGTCTTGCGATCGGAATAAGTCACCTGTCTCTCAGGTCCCTTGGCAGCACTTTTTGAATTCTTCTTTATAGTGTCCAGTTCTTCCTCGGTAATACTTCTTGTAGGAGAAGATGTTACTATTGCGTTAGTAGGAATATTAACATAATCACCCTCAGGATTTAATACAGAACGCTTTAAGTCAACTATAAGCTCACCGGCAGTCTGATAACGTCTCTCAGGCTTTTTCTGCATACATTTCTGTATGATCTTGTCAACACTTAAGGGTATCTCCGGATTAAGCTCTCTTACAGGTACTGCTTCGCTCTGTATGTGGAGCAGAGCTACCGATACAGAGTTATCTCCCGCAAAAGGCACCTGACCGCTGAGCATCTCATAAAGAGTTACACCTAAAGAATAGATATCGCTTCGCTCATCGCTGTATCCGCCTCTTGCCTGCTCGGGAGAAAGATAGTGAACCGAACCTATGGCATTCTGTGAAATGGTATTTGAGGTAGCAGCCTTGGCAATACCGAAATCGGCAACCTTAACTTTTCCCTCTCTTGAAATAATAATGTTCTGAGGCTTGATATCCCTATGGATGATATGATGTGTATGAGCTGCTTCCATACCCATTGCTATCTGGATAGCAATACCAACAGCTTCCTTAACATCAAGCTTCTTTCTCTTTTCAATGAAACGCTTTAAGGTGATACCCTCTACAAGCTCCATAACGATATAGTAGAGCCCGTCATCCTCACCTACGTCATATACACTTACAATATTAGGATGTGAAAGTCCTGCTACAGACTGTGCTTCAGCCCTGAATTTCTGGACAAAGCTTGCATCAGTAGAATACTCGGGCTTAAGGATCTTAATAGCCACATAGCGGTTAAGCCTGTGACACAGAGCCTTATAAACATCTGCCATTCCGCCCGAACCGACCTTGTCGATTATTTCATACCTGTCGCTAATGTACATTCCTGTTTTAATCATTTTTTAGTCCTCTTAAAATTTTATACAGATGATCACTCATCTATTTTTATAAGCACTACCGTTATATTATCTTTACCGCCGTTCCTGTTTGCACGATCCACAAGGATATCCGCACATTCATTTAGATTATCCCGGTTTTCATTGATTATATCATATATTTCATTATCTGCAACCATATTCGACAGACCGTCGGAACACAGAAGTATGATATCTCCCTGCTTTACCGGTACCCTGAACATATCGGGGATCACAATCCCTATGGCGCGGATAGCACGCGTTACCACATTTTTCTTAGGATGGAATCTTGCTTCCTCCTTCTTTATCTCTCCGTTTTTTACCATCTCCATTACAAGTGAATGATCCTCGGTAATCTGACGGATTGACGAATCAATAAGGTAAAGCCTGCTGTCACCAATGTTAAAAACATCCATTTCCCTGTTATCTGTAACCGTAGCCGCTACGAAAGTTGTGCCCATTCCTTCGAGCTCGGGATTATCGGTCGCCTTGATGATAAGCTGTTCATTGGTCTCCCTGATCGCATTTTCCAGGAAGCTCAGCTTACTGATCACTCCGGTACCTGCATTCCTTACAAGCTCCACAAACTTTTCCACACAGAAACGCGATGCGAAATCTCCGGCATTATGTCCTCCCATACCGTCCGCCACTATGAACAGGTTTGGAAGCAGTCCGAGGCTCTCAGTACTTGCATAGCAATAGTCCTGGTTCATCTGCCTCATAACACCTACGTCAGTTTTCGCGCAAGCCTGCACCCATATCACCTCCGTTCTCCATGTAACTACGTCTTAGCTGCCCGCATGCAGCATCTATATTTTTACCCAATCCTCTTCTAATAGTAACATTTAATTTGTTTTTTTCAAGTATTTTTTTAAATCTTGCTATATCCGTATCCCTGCTCTTCCTGTAATCCCTCTCTTTTACAGGGTTTACGGGTATGAGATTAACATGGCAGTTTCTCCCCTTTAGCAGACTCCCAAGCTCATTTGCACACTCAGCGGTATCATTTACTCCTGCCATAAGGCTGTATTCAAAGGTTATCCTTCTGCCTGTCTCATTAAAAAAGTAATCACATGCGGAAAGTATACCCTCTATGCTGTATTTATTGGCTGAGGGCATTATCCTGCGTCTAAGCTCATCATTGGGCGCATGGAGCGAAATCGCAAGGGTAAGCGCATATTTTCTGTCTGCCAAGTCCCTGATCTTATCTATTATACCACATGTAGAAACCGTTATGTTTCTTCCGCTGATATTGAGCCCATTTTTATCAGTCAGCATTTCGTAAAAACTTACAAAGTTATCATAATTATCAAAGGGCTCTCCGCTCCCCATGACAACCACATTTGAAACACGCTTATCCTGCAGGCGCTGCATCATATATACCTGCTCAAGCATTTCTCCGGAGGTCAGGTCCCTGACCCTGCCGCCTATGGTAGAAGCACAAAAGCTGCAGCCCATCCGGCAGCCGACCTGCGATGAAATACAGACCGAATGTCCGTGCTCGTAGGTCATAAAAACACTTTCTATGACATTATCATCTATGGTCTTAAACAGATATTTAAACGTTCCGTCCTCAAGATCCTCAAGGACATTTACTGCAGTGAGATTATACAGCTCATACGAGTTTTTTAGCTTTTCTCTTAAGCTCACCGAAAGGTTGGTCATCTCATCGATGCTCTGTGCCTGCTTTTTGTGAAGCCACTCATAAATCTGGCCGGCATGAAAGCTCTTTTCTCCCATCTGTACTATCTCAGTTTTTAGTTTTTCAAGGCTCAAAGATCTTAAATCCGGCTTCTCGCACATTTTACGCTGTATCTCCTATTGATCGTCCTTTTGTCATCTTTATTCCGCTGTTTTCTTAAAAAGAGAAATGAAAAAACCGTCGCTGTCATATTCTCCGGGAAGTATCTGTATGTAATTGTCCTTGCTTTCCTGAACCTTTATACCCTCCGGCAGAAATCTTTCAAGCTGTACACATGATAGACCCGGTACCGATTTTAAATATTCAAGGTTTTCTTTATTCTCCTCACCGGTTACAGTACAGGTACAAAATATTAGATATCCGTCATTTTTAAGGTACTTAACCGCGATTTTCAGTATGCTTTTCTGTAATGCGGCCAGTTCCTTTATTTTCTCCGGAGTCGTATTGTATTTTATATCCGGCTTTTTCCCGATGATGCCAAGTCCCGAACATGGTAGATCGCAAAGGACTATATCAAATTTCCCTTCAAAACCGGGATTAAAAACAGTTGCATCATTCAGTTTGATTTCGATATTGTTAAAACCGCATCTTGTAGCATTTTCTTCTATGAGCTTTAATTTCTGCTCCGAAATATCGCAGGATGTAACCTTTATGCCAAGATCAGCCAGATACAGGCTCTTTCCTCCGGGTGCCGCACACAGATCAAG
>JAFYYN010000032.1 GCA_017557525.1 Lachnospiraceae bacterium | reverse complement strand
CTCTATGGCAACCAGCAGATACATGTTCTCGTCTTTCTCAAACTTGTTCAGCATGTCAGCCCATTGCTGCATGTCCTGTTCTTCCGTGGGCGGATAGTGCGTAAGATAGTCGAAATACAATGTCTTCAAATCATTTGCGTCTGTGCCTGTTGCTTTTCTGATTTCCATAAGTGCTCCCCTTTTGTAAGTTTCCTATGTTCACCCGGATAAGATTTTACTCTATTCCGGTAGGATTTTCGCCACTCAAGAGCCTGTGGTAAAAACATCAATTTTGCCTTATCATTTCCCTTGGAATAAGAAGGAGGATGGAAGCATGAGCGAAAATAACAATGACTTTCCAGCCAACAACAACGGAATAATCAAGACCAAAAAGGGCCTCGTCCTGGCAATCGTAGGCGGCGTAGGATTCATATTCTACCTGATCATATTGGGCGCACTATCAACAATACCGCCGCTCCAGTGGCTTACAGTGACGCTTACAGGCGTGCTTTTCTTTGTGGCAGGAATTATCTTCCTCGCCCTTTCGAAGAACAGCTACAACCTCCCCCTAATCGCACTGATGATCGGCGTGCTCCTGATGTACATGTCCATCACCGAAAAGTTCTTCCCTGCAATCAGAGAAGGCCTGGGCGACAAGGCAACCGGCGGCATCATGATTGTATTTGCCATTCTTATGGTAGTCTTTCCCTTCATGGCGGTCAGCTATTACAAGGGCAAGTACAAGACAACCGTTTATGCTGAGGTTATCCATGTCGAGCACCACCGCTCCAGAACCACCCGAGGCCATCACGGAATCACTTACCGCCCCATCTACCAATTCACATATTCAGGCAAAGAATACACAGTTACAGACAAGGTCTCTTCTTCCGGAAGCCATCCCTCCACAGGCGAAGAAAGAGAACTCCTGATCGACGACAAGCACCCCGAACGCTTCGTAGACATCGAAAGACTGAAGACCAGGCCAGTCACCTCATACATCGCCCCCTTAATCGTTCTGGCACTTGGGGTGTATTTGATGGTGGCGTGAGGGAGAAGAGTTATTCTAGATGTTTGTCCTATCTCAAAGAAGATAATACATCTTTATAAAGAGTTTCTCGAAAACAACAATTTACATTCTAGCAATCAAACCTGCTAATTCTTATCGCCAATATCCAAGAGATCTGTCAAGTAATATAAGTTATATACTAACAGTATCGTTTGAATTGCATCCCTTTGAATAATTTTCCGGTGAAGCATGCCATGCATAATATAATGACGATTAATAATCTCAGGTTGTCCTTCAAAATTTGTAAATTCTTCAAACATTTTATTAAGACAGCTGAACAGATTTTCAACTAACAACGTAAGAATAAATATGCCCTTTTTATTAGCTTTTATTTTATCTTCTAGTTTTTTTATTCCTCTATTTCCGTGCTTTCGATTGGCGGCTTTCCTTCCTTGTGAACGAATTAATCTAGCATCCACCAGTGCGAACGAAATCAAAACGCAAGATTTATAGTTTCTGCTGTAAAAACATTTTCTTATCTCTGCTAAATCAGATTTCTTAATTGTTTCCATCTCTTCTATTTTTTCAAATAATCTTTGTATGCCTTGTTTATTGAGTATTGCTTTAGCTTTCTTATTCGCATCAGATATATCTAATGGACTAATGTCCAGGAGTTCTTCAAACAAAAAATCAGTGCTAGTCCAGCCATAGTCACCCCATAATCTATACTGGTTAAGTAGCTTTTCTTTATCTTCTTCAGATAATTTTGGATCATATAATTCCGAAAAAGCATCAACAATAATTCTTGCATGGTCTGCAAGCCCATTAATCACGTCTTTATAAACACTTTGAACCTGATCAACAATTTGATGAACACTTTCCGCAACAGAATCAAAATCATTCAACCACCCCTCATACATTTCATGAATTTTCTTAGAAATACATGAAAGAGTTTGCTTTAGATTCTCTAGAGATTTCTCACTATACGCTTTTAGAGCAATAATAAAGCGCACAAATATAGAAAAGGTATTATCTGTATTCTGAAAAAATAGTTCAATTTCCGGATTAGCCTTCAAAAAGAGCTTAACATATTCCAAACAACACTCTTCAGAAATCAAATTAATGTCAACTTGATCATTGTCTTCAACATGTTCGCATATAAGTTTTTTTATATAATTAACACAAACAACCACATCATCTGCATTGATTCTAGTAAGCTCATCACATTCAAGAATACTTATGTACAATGATACTTCATACTCTTTGCCCTGAATGCTAAGATGCGCGCGTTCGGGTTCTGGAATGTTAACGTTTTCAGGTTCCATACTGTACTACTTTCTTTATGCTATACTCAATCTATCTTCCTAGCCAAAGATTGATCTTTTTATTTCTACAATGACTATGTGGTCATTGTAACCCGTGATTGGTTATTCGTATATTTGATTGATTAATTTTTCACATTTTTCATAGTAAACCTATAGGTACTTTTTATATTCTACCAACTTGAAAGCAAAATGTTGTCCTTTAAACGGACTAATATGGGATATAAACTTGGATTAAATACAAGAGATTTCTGATCAATATACTCTTATAAATCAAATAAAACCATTTCATATTACAAGCACGGTCTTACAGAAGTGAACCCCTGAAGTTAAAACTTCAGGGGTTCACATTATAGGACCGCGTTTATTATGCTTTCAACATGGTTTTGCAAAATTGCATATTAAGAGTCTTTTTTAAAATTTACCGTGGTCTTATAAATGTTGTAGAAGGATGAACTGTAGTCATCTCTTTTAGAATACACAACAGTAAAGTTTCCCTTCTTATACTTTAGAGTTAAATTTTCACCGATATTTGCACTGCTTGGAATGCTTTTCAGATTCTTTAATTGGAAATCTACAGTTTTATATTCACCCTCAAGTAAATCTCTGAGAGTAGAGTAATTCGTTGCACGATAATATCTAACTGTGCCACTTAAATTTATTGTATCATCTTCATTTACAGAAAACTTAAGGACTAAATACTGGCCATCTACAACTTTTGTAATTTCCCAAGTATCCTTATAACTTGTGTCATATCTCCATACACTGGTTGTTGTAATTTTATTTGACTTGACGGAGTAATCTCCCGCTGCCTTAACAAATGCAGATACTCTGCTAATAAAAGTCTTTCGTGATTTAATGTTTACCCCATCTACTTTTAGATCCTTGGAGACTTTATTATAGTAATTAATCGCTTCTTTATAATCGCCCATCAAAATATAGTACTCTCCAGAGCTGACATTATACAACGCTTTGGAGTTCTTATAATCTCCGCTCTTAGTAAAGTAATCTTGTGCCTTAGAAAATCTACTGTTTTTTATAGCATCGAGCCCAAGAGAATAATTGCTTGCTTTTATATATGTATCCGAATCTTTTAATCCCTGAGCCTTTTCGAATTCAGAAATAGCTTGTTCATAATCGCCAGAATCATATGCTTTTCTACCACTGATGTAGTACTTTAAGTAATCTTTCGTTGTAGGATCACTGTAGTCTGCCATTTTTTCAGCATTATCATAATCCTTATTGGATATCAGAGTAATTATCGTCTTATCCATGAATTTCACTGCATCTGCATAGTCACCGGCTTCCTTAAGTTCTTTAGCCGCATCCTCATACTGCTTTTTGCCGACTAAATCTTTGCCCTTGCTGTAGTGTGCTACCTGTAGTTTACTCTTGGCATCCTTATGTTCTCCAGCTTTAGTGAAATAATCTATCGCCTCATCGTAGGCTTTTTTATTTAATGATGCTGCTCCAAGATTATAGTAAACAGACTGAAGTCGCTCTAAGGAATCTTTATAGTTTCCCGCTTCAGTAAAATACTTGGCAGCAGTCACATTATCCTTTTTCTTGAGTGCCTTTTCTGCCAGGTCATAAGCAATTTCCGAAACTTTAGTTGTTGCATCTTTATAAGCGCCAGCTTTCTTAAAGAAATCAATAGCTTCATCCATTTCTCCAGTATTAAAAGCCTTCTCACCCTGAGCATAATAAACACCAGATATATCGTCAGTAGTATCTTTGTATTCACCGGCCTTCTTATAAAACTCTATAGCTTCTTCATACTTTTCGTCAGCTAAAGCCCTTTCTCCCTGAATATGGAAAACACCAAATATATCATCAGTAGTATCTTTATATTCTCCAGCTTTCTTATAAAACTCTATGGCTTCTTCATACTTTTCGTCTGCCAGAGCCTTTTCTCCCTGGACATGGTAAATACCGTATATATCATCCGTAGTATCTTTGTATTCTCCAGCCTTCTTATATAACTCTACGGCTTCTTCATACTTTTTGTCAGCCAGAGCCTTTTCTCCCTGTGAGTGAAGAATATTAAAGATCTTTTCTTTTGAATCAGAGTAATCACCGGCAAGCTTATACTCATCTATTGCTTCTTCAAGCTTTCCATCAGCTGCCAATTCTTCTGCTTTTATATAATGTTGCTCATTCTCGGATATAGTGGTTTCTGTTATCGTCATATCATCACTCTTAGGAGCTGATGAACAACCAACCATTATAATTGCCGCAAATACTAAGCATAATGCAACTGTTAAATATTTGGCCTTTTTCATATATAGATCCTCCTTAATTAAAATATCAATATAATTTCCAAACGGTAACATTTGAACTATTACAACAATTTATGGTGTTAACTTATATCGCTATACGCTTTGCCACTATTCAATAAGATATTAAAATCTGACACCAATAATCCACTTAAAATAACCAACCACTCTCATATGTTTGATTCTATCACCCCAAAGGAGACAAAAGAGGGACTATCCTATGAAAACTTTATAAACAGTTTGAAAACTAACCACCTTTTAAAGTCCCACTACAAGAAATAACCCGGCTTCTCAGCCGGGTCATCTCTAGGTAAGCAATAATTGAAAGGAGGTTAAAAATGTGTTTGTCTTTCTGTTATGGCTTCATTGTATCAGGGATCTTTAGAGGGTGCGTTCCGTTAATGGGACTGATTTTCTTTCAAAAAGCCTGAGCGATCTTACTTGCAGATCCTCACACCTCCCGTCTGAACTGCGATATAAACTTCCACGCGCACTCTACGCTGTGCTGTCTGCACTCGTGGATCTGGTTGCTGACGCTCGCGAAAGCCGTCCTGCAAACACCGTCCTCGCTGTCGTAATAGTGGATCGTCAGTGTGGCGTCGCGGGTCTCATCGTACTCTTTTTCGATGCGGTCACCGGGGATGCCCCAGATGGGATCAGCCCAGGAGTCTTTGTTTTCGATAGATACATCGGCGAAGGACTTCTTAAGCTTGTTTACTTCAGAAACATACTTAACGCGCTCGAGCGATGAATCAGCCTGGAAAGGGAGCTCAGGCAGATGGGACTTCTCGCCGCCTGAATAGAATACGGGAACTGCGACAGTCTTATTGAGCCTGTCTGTAACAGGCTTGCCGAAGAATGTCGTGTATACAGGGAACAGAGCGCTCGCGGGCATTATGCCCGCGAGGATCTCAGGATATTCCTGATAGAGATCCCAGGTCTTGCCGCTGCCCATGGAAAAGCCCGTCGCATAGATGCGCGAAGGATCGATCGGGTAACGTGTAAGGAGTGTCTCGATAACTTCCTTTGCTTCCGTTGCCGTGACGAACTGGTGGTTTTCAATGGATACGAAGAGGAAGTCGTTCTTTCTGGCGACATCCCACCAGCCTGCAACATAGGTCAGATACATTGAGGAATCTCCACCGCCGTGGAAACCAATTACGAGAGGGACAGAGCCCTTATCCATCAGGCCCTTGTTGTAGTAAGCGAAATAGCCGACCTTGTGAGTCGGAGTCTTCACGGGCAGGAACTCGTTGTCTTCGGAAGTGGTAACCTCTACAAAGCCAGTGTCTTCGGTCATGTTGAGCGCTTCGAAATCAGGCTCAAATTCGATCTTGCCGCACCACATCTTGAACTTCTTAACGAAAGAATCGAAGTCGCCAATATAGTCTGCTTTTTCCTTGATGAGAACGTACTCTGAGTCAGAAAATGCTTTATTGATCTCTTCGCTATTCCCCACGCTTAAAATGGCAATGTCCTTACGCTCCACGTCAGGAATGACGCTTAAATTCGCCATGGAACACATCGCAGGAGTGATCTCACCCGGGCCCCAGAGATACTGGCCGTCGATCTTCTTAAGGAGGTTCTTCGCAACGAAGTCAGCGGACTTGCCGTAGCTGTAGATATCCGCACGGAAGATCGCGCCCCTGGCAAAATAACCTTCGAAAGTCTGCGTGAAGAAATTGAAGTTCTCTACAATGCCGTCCTTATATACCTGGATCATCTTGATCTCAGCTATTACATCTGCATAAAGAGAACTGTCGCAGGAGACCCAGCCGCCTTCTGCCGTAGGATATATGAACAGTACGCTTGAATCGTACTTGGCTGCTATTTCTGCGAGGCGGGTTGTTTTCGCGAATTCCATCGCCTGCTCCATATCTTGCTTCTCTTCCTCAAAGACGAGCAGGAGCGGCGCCCTGAATCCGTAGTTATTTGTCTGTCCGTCCAGATCGTTGTCCGGAACAAAGACCTTCATGGTAAATGAAGAAAACTCGTGCTCCCAGCTCTTGCCGCCATTACAAACTCTGACCTCAGGTCTTTCCATCATTGGCATAAGATTATCCCCCATGTGATTGATATTTCTATATTATAAGCCTAAGGTGACGGTTCTTCGTTTTCGTTTTTCGAAATAATGGATT
>JAFYYN010000031.1 GCA_017557525.1 Lachnospiraceae bacterium | reverse complement strand
GGGAAGTTTTCTCGTTGCTATTTTGTGCATTTATAAAGAGAACTTTTTGGGGTATCAGTATCGGAAACTACGCAGAACTATCAGCTTGGGGAGACAACACCTCCGGGCTACTCCGAACCCCTCCAGACCCTAAACGGCAAACTTACCCCTTTCCAGTTGAAATCCAAATCTTTTGAGAAGTTTTTTCTCAAAATGTTATTTATATGTGTCACTATATGATAGAGTTAGGTTTTTATCTCTTCGTAAATCGTTTATAATAAGCATATAAGTAGGCATCGGCCCTTGAATAAGGGTCGAAAAATCCTTTGGTAAACAGCCTTTCCATAGCGTACATCAAAGAGATGACGCATATTCCTTCATTAGTTTACAAAGGTGAGAGCAGCACACTTTTAAGAAGCGGACTTCAAAGCCGCACGGAGTTCGTAGTATTATCTCTCAGAAAGACTGTTTGACCAAAAGGATAAAGTTCATTATGCCACAGCATGGACATATGGTTGATGCCTTTTGAGCACAAAAAATATCCTGTTAATCAGTTTTCTGGCAACTTTAATTATTGCCTTGCCAGGAGGCATACGTTTGCAGTTATTGGCATAACACAGTTGTAATGCCGGATCCTGTCTTATGGCAGCCCAAGCGGCTTCAATAACGACGGACCTTAAGGTAGCTTGCCTACGTACAGTTATATTCCCTCTACCGATGTGTTCACCGCTGCTGTGACACATCGGAATCATACCTATGTAAGCAGCCAGTTGCTCTGAGCTATTAAAACGTTTTATGTCAATTATTTCACCCATAAGTATAAGACTGACTGTCCTTCCGATACCGGGAATGCTCATCAGAAGTGAGTGTATTTCACTAAAGCGATCTGTTCGTGACAGTTCCCTTATTTCTCTGGTTATTTCAAGATTCTGTGCGTGTAGTTCTTCCAGTCTCCTGATGTGCATATCAAGAGTCTGACGTCCACAGGATGTTTTAATGGAAACGTCACGCAGCCAATCTATAAATCTCATTGGCCAATGGAAGCTACGACCTGTGTATTCCTGAGGAATCTCAACGCCAAGATATCTCAGATGTGATTTGATACGATTCTTTTGGCGTGTGATATCCTTGGCTATCGTACTCTTTAATCTGATTAGGGATCTTACTTCTATAGCTTCATCATCAGGAGTATAAATACCTTTTAGCTGCTTGGCTCTTAATCCGACAGCCAGTTTCTTACTGTCCACAGCATCAGTCTTGCGTAATCTCTCACTAGTCATTGTGGGCACATCGGCCGGGTTTACAACAATATTGTGTATTCCTAGTTCTGTCAGTCTATGGTGTATCCAAAAGCCACAGAAGCCTGCTTCATAGACAGAGTAATACTCTGCATTTGGGTAATTGTTGCACAGATAGCGATAAAGCTTATCCGGATCAGGTTCCTGACTGAAGGTTTTCAGGACCGATACTTCCGACAGTACCGTAACAGTCCAACTCTTTAAATGGACATCCAATCCGATATAGATGTTTTGTCCTTTGAAGTTTAATTCGTTCCTTTGTTCCATAAGCTGTAATATTTTGGTTTGTTTATTATTGGTCTTTTAAATGTAACCAAAAATATCTACAGCTTATTTTTATACTATGAAAAACACCGAGGGGCAGCCATAGCGGCAGGGGGTTCGAAACCCCCGAGAGCGTCCAGGTGCTTACATACGCAGGTGCTGTACATTTCTTTGGGATTTCAAACATAGGAACTTTTAATCGCCTTTGGCGCTTAACGGGGCGCGGACAAGTGCCGTTCTTAACGGGATCTTCCGTGGGTTCTCCGCTCACGCCTTCCGGTAATGCTCCCCAAAATGATAGTTCGGCTACTGCAAAAAGAAAGGGAGG
>JAFYYN010000030.1 GCA_017557525.1 Lachnospiraceae bacterium | reverse complement strand
TTTGTTCATAATTCTATCTTTCTTTCATTACATGTGTGAAACATCTTCAAGTGCGGCAGCAATAACCTTATCCATGTCGTAATACTTGTACTGACCGAGTCTGCCTCCGAAGAATACATTATCGGTTGCATCAGCCAGCTGTTTGTATTCGGCATAGAGCTTGTTGTTAAACTCGTTGTTAACAGGGTAGTAGGGCTCATCACCCTTTTCCCAGGTCTTGGGATACTCACGTGTAATGATCGTGGTAGGCTGTTTGCCAAATTCAAAGTGCTTGTGCTCGATGATCCTTGTGAAATCAACCTCGTGGCTTGTATAGTTAACTACAGCCACACCCTGGTAATTTTCTTTCTCGAGCTTTTCTGTTTCAAATCTGAGAGATCGGTATTCCAACTCACCTAATCTGTAGTCGAAAAATTCGTCGATCATGCCGGTATAGATAACTTTGTCGGCGATTCCGCATCCGTAATCGATAAGATCATTTTCAGTGGATGTGTTATGTGCATTTTTCAGCTGGAAGTAATCAGTGTTAAGCTTAACATCGATACCCTCAAGCATCTTTTCGATGATACCGGTATATCCTCCGATGGGAATACCCTGGTACCTGTCATTAAAGTAGTTGTTATCAAAGGTAAGTCTTACGGGCAGTCTCTTTATTATGAATGCGGGCAGCTCCTTACAGCTGCGGCCCCACTGCTTTTCGGTATATTCCTTAACAAGCTTTTCATAAACATCGCGGCCTACAAGGCGGAGAGCCTGTTCCTCAAGATTTGAGGGTTCTCCTGTGATATTCTCTGCTTCAATCTGTTCCTGGATCTTTGCAGCAGCCTCTTCGGGCGTTACAACTCCCCAGAGCTTGGAGAATGTATTCATATTAAAGGGAAGATTGTAAAGTTCATCATGGAAACGGGCAACAGGAGAGTTTATAAAATTGTTGAACTCGGCAAACTGGTTAATATAATCCCAGATTTTCTTGTCGGAAGTGTGGAAGATATGTGCGCCGTATTTATGTACATTGATACCGTCCACGTTTTCGGTGTAGATATTACCGCCGATAACCTTACGCTTGTCTATTACGAGACACTCCATACCCTTCTTTTTAAGTTCGTGAGCAGCGACAGCTCCGTAGAGACCTGCACCGACTATTAAGTAATCATATTTTTTCTCCATAATAAGCACCTCACCAAATTTTGATACAGTTAGTATGCCTTTGGATAAATACAGTTAACATGCAAGCGACAAATAAAACATGTGTTAGGCTGTAAGTTTTATAAAAGGCATAATCCCACAATTAACACATATTATAAAGTAAAAACTCTTTTTAGTCAACTTAAAAAAAGTGCTTGACAAAAATGAAAAACGTGATATTATGAACATATGAACAGTTGCTCATATGTTAAAACTAAAATGAGTTGTTTTTGGCAGCAGTTGGCGTAACAACAGATATAAAAATAAAGAAAGGCTGGAGACAGAATATGGCTCTGAATGAAATGGCGCATTGCGAGGTATCTCACGAGCATATGCACGATGAGAAGATAAATGAACTAAAGAAAATGATGCCGGATGATGACAAGCTTTACGATCTGGCAGAGTTATTCAAATGCTTTGGTGATTCCACGAGGATAAGGATACTGTTTGCGCTGTTTGAGAGTGAGATGTGCGTATGTGATATAGCAAATACCCTTGATATGACACAGTCCGCAGTATCACATCAGTTAAAAATCTTAAAGCAGGCAAAGCTCATAGATTTCCGACGTGAAGGAAAGTCGGTAATATATAAGCTGGCAGATGATCATGTAAGCTCGATCATTGCTCAGGGAGCCGAGCATATTTTGGAGTGAGAGAGCGCAGATGACTGATGAGGTGTCAGATACGGAGAAACGGCATAAACTTAAGTTAGCATAGTATAATAATATGAAAAAATATAATCACAAAAAAGAAAAGGAGCTACAGAGATATGAAAAAGAAATTCAAATTACAGGACCTTGATTGCGCAAACTGCGCACAGAAGATGGAGGATGCCATCAAGAAAATCGATGGTGTAACTGATGCAAGTGTCAGCTTTATGACCCAGAAGATGAGCATTGATGCGGATGATGAGCGTTTTGAAGCGATCATGGATGAAGTAGTTAAGGTTTGTAAGAAGGTAGAGCCTGACTGTGTAATCCTAAGATAGAAGATGAGCAAAATGAAAAGCAATTCGTAAATTATTCGTGATTTTATGTGTTTTTATCATACAACAGGCATGTTTGTCGTACTCGATCATATGGTCGGATATTGGTAAATTATGATTGACTTTATGATGATATAAAACAAGAAATGTACAGAAAGAAAAGGACGTGGAAAGTATGAGTCCGAAACAGAAGAAAACATTATACAGGATAATAACGGCAGGCATAATTTATGGGATAATCCTTGTGTGGTCGCACATGGATTCATATGCCGATCTGATAGAGGGCAGGTGGTTTGAGCCGGTTGTTTTCCTTGTACCATTCCTGCTTGCAGGTTATGACATAGTACTTAAGGCAATTAAAAATATTTGTCACGGGCAGGTATTTGATGAGAATTTCCTGATGCTTGTGGCAGGTATCGGAGCATACGGGATACAGGAGTATTCCGAGGCGGTAGCGGTTATCCTGTTTTACCAGGTTGGCGAGCTTTTCCAGTCGTATGCAGTTGGAAAATCCAGAAAATCCATAGCCGACATGATGGATATCTGTCCCGAGTATGCAAATATTGAAAGCGAAGATGGGTCAACAGAAGAAGTTGACCCCGATGATGTTGAAATTGGCTCAACTATAGTCATAAAGCCTGGCGAGCGCGTGCCTATTGACTGCGTGATCCTCACCGGCGATTCATACCTTGATACTTCGGCACTTACAGGAGAATCGGTGCCGAGAAGAGCTGCAGCAGGGGATGAGATATACAGCGGCAGTGTTAACGGTAACGGGTTGCTCAGATGCCGTACCACAAAGGCTTATGAGGACTCAACGGTTTCAAAGATATTAGAACTGGTGGAGAATGCCTCCTCAAGAAAATCAAAGCATGAGAATTTCATCCACCGTTTTGCAAAATACTATACGCCAATAGTTACCATAGGTGCAGTGTTGTTGGCTATTGTTCCGTCTCTTATCACAGGAGACTGGGCGGAATGGATAAGACGTGCATGTACATTTCTCGTAATTTCCTGCCCGTGCGCACTGGTAATCTCAGTACCTATGGGATTTTTCAGCGGTATTGGTGCAGCCTCATCAATAGGAGTGTTGGTTAAAGGCAGTAATCACTTAGAGGCAGTTGCAGGTGTAAAAACGGTCTGCTTTGATAAGACAGGTACGCTTACAAAGGGCGAGTTTAAGGTAAATGGTATTTATCCTTTTGGGTGCAGCGAACAGGAACTGCTTAAGCTGGCAGCAGTAGCGGAGAAAAATTCAACCCACCCTGTAGCCAAAGCAATCTGTGACGCAGCTGATACGTCTTGCTCCGAATCGAGAGAGATGACTTATGCTTTTAATGTAGAAAGCAGAGATGGAAAAGGAAGTAAAGAAGGAAAAGAAGTAAGCGAAAATGAAAAGATAAGTATTTCAGAATATACCGAAATCCCCGGGCAGGGAGTCTTGGTAAATGTTGGTGGAGAAACGGTCCTTGCCGGAAATGACAAGCTGATGAACGCTTACGGTATAGAATTTAAGCCCGTGAGCGAGCTCGGAACCGTTGTATACGTAGCAAAGAATGGAAAATATCAGGGTGCGATAGTTATTTCCGACTCAATAAAGGCAGAAAGCATAGATGCTTTGGTAAATCTTAAGTCAACCGGAGTTAACAAGTGTGTACTCCTTACGGGAGACAAGAAAAATCAGGCTGAGGCAGTAGTTGATGAGCTTTCAAAGGATATAAAGAAAAAGCATCCGGGTTTTGTCGGTAAGCTGATAGACGAGATCGAGTCCGAGCTTTACCCGCAGGATAAAGTAGCCTGTGTAGAAAAGTACATCGGAGAACTTAACGGAAACGGCAAGGTGGCATTTGCCGGAGACGGTATAAATGATTCGCCGGTGCTTACGCGTGCGGATATCGGTATAGCCATGGGCAGCCTTGGAAGTGATGCTGCAATCGAGGCAGCGGATGTAGTCATAATGGACGACAATCCTGCAAAAATCTCGGCAGTTATGAAAATTGCCTCAAAAACACTGAGGATAGTAAAGGAAAACATCGTATTTGCTCTTTCAGTAAAATTTCTCGTACTGATACTCGGAGCCTTGGGCTTCGCATCAATGTGGGCTGCGGTATTTGCAGATGTCGGAGTAGCGATACTTGCGATACTAAATTCCATGAGAGCCTTAAAAGTGGATTAAAAGTTTCGGCCATGCCTTAAAAGGCAGGCCGGGACTTTTTCTTTTGGCTAGTTTTGACCTGAAAATCAATTATGAAACCGCCCTTAGTGGTTGACAACATAATACATTGATAATTATTTTTTTTAGGGTTATGATAACATTTAGAAATATCAGATAAAACTGTTTTATATTTTACAAAGCCAAGTGATCATACTGGCGAAATTGGATATAATTATCAGAAAGCAGGAGGCTCACATGAAATACATTCTTGACTATGATGCATACAGAAATACTGCGATAGAGGCTATTTCCGAGGGACAGGTGCTACTTAAGAACGATGGGGGGATACTTCCTATAAAGAAAGGCACTGTTATTTCTGTATTTGGCAGGATGCAGTTCCATTATTATAAGAGTGGTCTTGGTTCCGGCGGCATGGTAAATGTCAAAAAAGTGACCGGGATACTTGATGCCCTTGAAGAGTCAAAGAATGTCAAAATATATGAACCTTTAAAGAAGATATATAAGCTCTGGGACAAGGAAAATCCTTTAGAAGTAGGCTGTGGATGGGGAGCAGATCCCTGGTCGCAGAAGGAATATGATATAGAGGAAGAGGCTGTAACTGATGCTGCAGCTAATTCCGATATGGCCCTTGTGATCATAGCTCGTACAGCAGGTGAAGACCAGGATAATGTGGATAAAGAGGGCGCTTTTAAGCTCTACGCAGAAGAACTGTCCACCCTTAAAAAAGTCCGCAAGGCATTTGACAGGATGGCTGTAGTCTTAAATATCGGAAATATCATGGATTTCCACTTTATAGACGAAGTAAATCCTGATGCAGTACTTATCGCATGGCAGGGAGGTATGGTTGGCGGTTACGGTACCGCTAAGGTGCTTTTGGGCGAGACATCACCTTCGGGACATCTCCCTGTAACTGTAGCATATGAGCTTGAGGATTATCCTTCTTCCTGTACATTCGGCAGGACTGAGGATCTGTTCTACGAAGAGGATATCTACGTAGGCTACAGATACTTTGAAACAACAGCCAAGGATAAGGTTCGTTTCCCATTCGGTTACGGACTCTCATATACAAAATTTGCAATCGAGCCATTGGACATAAAGGTTGACATAACCTGTAAGGGCGTTTCCATAAGCCAGACGGTTGAGGTTACGAACAAAGGCAAGTTCCCCGGAAAAGAAGTAGTCATGCAGTTTGTTTCTGCACCCATGGGAGAGATGGGAAAGCCGGGCAAGGTGCTGACCGCGTTTACCAAGACTAAGCTCCTGGCTCCCGGTGAAAAGCAGGTAGTTGAGCTGAAAAGCTCCAGCCGTGATTTCGCCTCTTTTGACGATGCGGGAGTGCTTGGATTCGGCACGGCATGGGTACTTGAAAAGGGCGGATATTCGGTACTTGCAGGCGAAAATGTAAGAAATACGGTATATTCCGGCAGCTTTGTTATAGAAAAGAACATTTGTCTCGAAAAGTTAGAGAGCGCAATGGCTCCGGTCAGATCATTCGAGAGGATGAAGGCCGTTGTCTGCGATATGCCCGATGACATTCCTTTCATGGTAAAGGAAAAGGTACCTGTAAGAAAGGTATCGATGTCTGACAAGAGAAATGAAAGGCTGCCTAAAGAAATCCCTATGACAGGAGACAAGGGCTATAAGTTAAAGGACGTTAAGGAAGGTAAAGTCACAATGGATGACTTTGTCGCACAGTTCTCTAAGGATGAGCTTTTGGCAATAGTCCGCGGAGAGGGCATGGGAAGTCCCAAGGTTACTGCCGGTACTGCTGCTGCGTATGGCGGAGTGACGGACAGCCTGGTTGAAAAGGGTGTTCCTGCATGCTGCTGCGATGACGGACCTTCCGGCATGCGTCTTGATACAGGAGCGCTTGCATTCTCACTTCCGAGCGGCTTCCTTTTAGCATCGACATTTAATACAGAATTGATAGAAAATCTTTACAAGTTTACATCCGTAGAGATGGTTAAGAACAATGTGGACAACCTCTTAGGACCAGGTATGAATATCCACAGGCATCCGCTTAACGGACGTAACTTCGAGTATTTCTCGGAGGATCCGCTGCTTACCGGTCTTATGGGTTCCGCAATGCTTAAGGGTCTTCACTATGCAGGCGTAACAGGTACTGTTAAGCACTTTGCGGGAAACAACCAGGAGACCAAGAGACATTTCGTGGATTCGGTGATCTCTGAGAGAGCACTGAGGGAAATCTACTTAAGGGGCTTTGAGATAGCTGTTGAGCAGAATGCGGCAGATTCATTTATGACCACCTATGGAAGTCTGAACGGTACATGGACTTCGAGCTGTTATGACTTAAATACCGTGATCCTTCGTGATCAGTGGGGCTTTAAGGGAATAGTCATGACAGACTGGTGGGCTATGACCAGTGAAGAGAACGGCGCCGGTGAAAGAAATAATTTCGCCGCTATGGTAAGAGCACAGAACGATCTTTACATGGTTTGTCCTGATTCTGCACAGAATAAGCACGGCGATAACCTGGAAGAAGCACTTGGCGACGGCAGATTAACAATAGCTGAGCTTCAGAGATGTGCTAAGAATACCTGCGGCCAGGCTATGAATATGTATGCTTTTGAGAGGCTTAACGGCAACGAGGCTGAGATCGAGACAACTGATTCGGATGACAGCTTTAAGGAAGAAGAGCTGGATGTCGAATATGTGAGCGCAGGCAAGGATTTCACCATGGATCTTTCCGGCTACAAATTTGGTAGCGGTGACGAGATACTACTCGGGCTTGATTTTGAGACCATGGGAATGTGCAAGATTGCCATTACTGCCAGCTCTAACCTTGGCGAGCTTGCCCAGCTTCCTGTTTCGGTATTCTATTCCGGAAAGGTATACGGAGTTTATACCTTTAACGGTACCGGCGGCAAGTCCGTGACCATTGAGAAGGATATGTTCGTTCATTCAAGGCATGCGGTATTTAAGCTGTATACACCTGTAAACGGGTTGAAGCTGGAGAGCATACAGTTTAAATTCTTATAAATAATGATTTTTAGGTCAGTCGTGATGGCTGACCTTTTTTCAACTTACAATTTTCGACAAATGTTGTAAACTATAATACATTGAATACTTCGGGCGAGGTGCTACAATGTGGGTAGTTGATTTACCGGATATATAGGGTAAAATAATTTATGCGTAAAAAGTTAAGAGTTTGAGAGGAAATATGGACAATAAAACATCAAAACAGAATAATCCAACCTGGAAATTCCCCAAAACCCGTCTTCAGTGGTTATGGGAAAATATGGAAGGAAAAAGGGGACTCTTTAAGATTGCGATAGTTGGGACGGCTGTATACAACATCATGCAGCTGATAGTCCCGTTTTTTTCGGGTAAGATAGTCGACCTTCTAAGAGACATCCAGGAGGAAAACTTAAATATCGCTGACTATAAGGATGAGTTCTTAAAGCTCATCATCTTAATGGTTGTGCTGACACTTATCCGTGTAACCATCGTGTATGCGGACTGTATGGCATATGAGCATGTATCCCAGAGGACGCTGTATCGCATAAGAAACTTCTTATATGATAAGATACAGCGTCAGGATATGAAGTTTTACAGCACATACCGTACAGGTGACCTGATGACGAGAGTTACGGGCGACCTTGATGCAGTAAGACATAATATCGCATGGGTCATCCGTATGATCGTGGAGTGTATCACGCTCTTTAGTGCAACTGCAGTATACTTCTTCATCATGAACTGGAAGCTTGCAATCTGCCTGCTGATAGTTTCACCGCTTATTTTCGCAATAGTGTTTAAATTCAGAAAGAGCGTTGCTCCTAAGCATGCGCTGCTCCGTGAAAAGCTTGCGGGCATGAATACGGATGCACAGGAAAACATTTCAGGAAACAGAGTTGTACGTGCATTTGCAAGAGAAGATTATGAAATTAACAAATTTGACAAGGCCAATAAGGATTTTGAGGAAACAGGCATTAATACACATATGACCTGGCTTCACTTCTTCCCTGCGGTTGAAACTATAGCAAACGCACTGCCGGTCATCCATCTGGTAATAGGCGGTATATTCTTCATGAACGGAGAGCTTTCGATGGGCGATTACGTAGCATTCTCAGGTCTTATCTGGGCTATCGCAAACCCCATGAGGCAGATGGGTAACATCATGAATGAATTCCAGCGCTTTTCAGCTGCTTCCGCAAAGGTTATGGAAATTTACTACTCAGAAGCAGAGATAGTTGATAAGCCTAACGCCATTTCACATCCCCAGAGATTTGACGGTAAGGTAGAATTTAAGCATGTTTCATTTAAGTATGACGACGGTATTTACCCGGTATTAAAGGATATTTCCTTTGTGGCTGAACCGGGTGAGACTGTGGCAATAATCGGTGAGACCGGATGTGGAAAGACCTCGCTTATCCAGATGATACCGAGATTCTTTGAGGCTACCGAGGGACAGGTACTTGTGGATAATGTGCCGGTTGAGAATTATAAGATTGAGGACCTAAGAAAGAATATCGGTCTTGCAACCCAGGATGTCCTGCTTTACTCAGACACAATCGAAGGAAATATCGCATACGGTGCATCTACGATGAAGCCTGACGAGGTTACCAAGTACGCAAAGTATTCGGCAGCAGCCGACTTTATAGAGAAGCTTCCTGAAGGTTATGATACTATAGTAGGAGAGCGTGGTGTTGGTCTTTCAGGCGGACAGAAGCAGAGGATCTCGCTTGCGCGAGCGCTTGCTATCAAGCCTTCAATCTTAATCCTTGATGATACAACATCGGCGGTTGATATGGAAACCGAAAAGGTTATCCAGCATTCACTTAGAAATCTTGATTTTGAATGTACAAAGATCATCATCGCTCAGCGTATTTCAACAACCAAGGCAGCTGATAAGATACTGGTGCTTAAAGACGGCAAGATAATCGAGGAAGGCAGCCATCAGGAGCTGGTTGAGAAGAAGGGCTACTACGCTGACCTTGTTAATCTGCAGATTGGTGAGATGGCAGTCTGAGTATTATGTAAAACGCTTTATGCTGTTGACGATGTAAGCAAACACCTCATCAGTCTGCTTCGCAGGGTGGGGAAGGGAAGGTGGCACGAAATGCCGAATGAGGTGTAATATTAGAAAGAGTAAAAGAAGAAAGGTACACATATGGCAAGCAAAAATACATATAAGCAGGATGAAAGACTTGACGAGCCGTTTGATATACGGCACCTGCTTTTGGCTTCAGCTTACATAAAAAAATACATAAAACAGATGGGACTTGCACTGTTCTTGAGTATCCTCGGCGGTGCTCTGGGACTACTGGCGCCCATCATCACGCAGAAGGCAATAGATGACGCACTTATCCCACATGATATGAAGCTGCTGATCATACTGGCAGTGCTACTGGTATCGGTTTATGCAGTGAGTATCCTGTTTACGACGATCCGTTCAAAGATGATGGTAAAGGTTTCACAGAGGATCATCTATGATATAAGAAAGGATCTTTTTGCACATCTGCAGAAGTTGTCATTCCAGTATTACGATGACCGTCCTCACGGCAAAATCCTAATCCGTGTCGTAAACTATGTAAACTCAGTATCAGACATGCTTTCAAACGGCCTGATAAACATCATCTTAGAGACTATCAACCTGATAATCATCGTAATCTATATGCTGATGGTTGACGTACAGATGTCACTGGTTGTTATGTGCGGTGTGCCCGTGCTTGCGGTATTCATGCTCTGGATGAAGAACAGGCAGCGTAAGGCATGGCAGGCGGTTTCTAACAAGAGCTCGAACTTAAATGCATATCTACAGGAAAATATAGTAGGCGCCCGTATCACCCAGATATTCGCAAGAGAAAACGAGAATGCCGAGATCTTTGCAGGACTTTCGGAGGACTGCAGAAAGACCTGGATGA
>JAFYYN010000029.1 GCA_017557525.1 Lachnospiraceae bacterium | reverse complement strand
TCGTCTGGTATCAGATTATAAGAGACGGTAAGGTATACGATAATCAGAAGCTCTTTGGAGGCAGGGATGAAGCGTTAAGCTACTCTGAGAGAATATCCAATAACGAACACATATACTACGTTCAGACAATAGAAATCATAAGCGAAGATGGTGGTGCATTTAATTCGGGAGACACAGTCTATCAGTATGGTACATTTAACCCCGAAGGCGAGTGGCTGTATGTAGATGTTTAAGTCGGAGATGATAAGCTTATGATACGTTTAATATATTATAAGCTTAAGAAAGGGGGCTTGTTTTATGAAGTCGATAGAAGATATTACAAAGGAAGCCGAATTGCAGGCTGTTAAAGATGGATATGATCAGGTCATAATAAAAAACAGAAACGGGGATTACAGCTTCAGAAGAGTAACTAAAAGCTATAAAATCCGTCAAAAGAAGAAAGTATGCTATATAAGGCTGTTCTACAAGGATGGGGTGTTAGAACCCCGCTCCTGTCCAGTATGATATGCCGACCACCCCGAATAAGGCTCTCAGGAGCCTTATTTTTGTGTTTTGAGCCAAAAGGGTAAGATTATGCCCTTATACCCTTAAAACCCTTTCTATGCCCGAATCTGACACTCCTACGCCCGCATCTGAGCCTTTTCTCTTATAAAACCCTAAACCCAAAGATACCTTTTCTTTATGAGAACCCCGAGTTCTGTTATTAAAAGAAACTGATTTTTGAGAATAACCTTTGAATGAAAAATAAAACCAGGACCGAAAAACCAACAACAGACTCTCTGAGGTTGGGAAACCAACTGTGGAGAGTATAAGGGATAAGGAGGAGCAGCCAGGCGGACCACAGAACTTAGCCTGCTTCCAATATAAAAAGATCAAAGCCCCCATAATCATAATCCAAATAAAAAACCTAAGTAAGGATATTATCAAATTGATACAGACGCAAGTAAAAATCCATATCAGATACCTCCGCCCGCCCTTCTGTTATAATCCTATAAAGGTTGGGATGCCAACCATAGAGAGAAAACAGATATAAGAAGACGGATCTGTGCTGCAGTATTTTCAATCTTCTTCAGCTACTTTAAAATTTCTCTCAAAATCACTATAACTCTCCCGTTCCTAATACAATAAGTCTCATAAATTAATTAACGAGAAAAATCCACTTGCGTCTGTATCATGTATATGGTATATAATAATTAAAGAGGTACAAGATATAGTAATAAAAAGCATAATCAAAGATTATCATGGAAAAAAGGGAAAACTTCCCAACAGGTTTAAAAAAACGATGACGCTAAAAATATAATAAGCCTTAATATCCAGTCATAAAAAAACAGATCCGGTACCAGATTTTAAAAAATCCATGTACAGTTGGGATACCAATTGGGAAGAGATTTTTAAAGAAGGGATCTGGAGCAGCTCCGCACCTGGAGTTTTTAAAAAAATATTTAACATAATGAGTCCGACACTTAAAAACATATAAAATGAAAATCCATTAAGCGGAAACAGAAACCCCAAATACAGTTTCCTGATAAAAGAAGAATCAGAATAGGATAAGCGGGAGCGGTGGAGAGAAACAGCTATAGCGAAATCTTATCCTTTTGACAGATAAAGAAATATGCAAAAAGATGAAAAAGAAGTAATGTAAAAAAATATAAAGAAGTGTTAGAAGTTTAAAAGGATGTGAAACAGATGAAAAATAATAATATAAAGGATAACAGAATAATTAACAGATATATGACAGCCTTTGCAATAACATTTATACTTCTATCGGCTACTCTATACGTCCTTACAAACAGGCTTGATATTATCGAGATATCTTACGGATTAGGAGATTCGATGGCTCCAACCAACAGAGACAGGTGTATTGATATATATTACAGAAAAATAAGCGACATAGAAAAGAATGAAGTCTACAGTTTTATCAACCCTGAAAGCGGGCACGGTTCTACAAAGCGTGTAGTAGCCGTAGAAGGCGACAATGTGAAGATAAAGGATGGCAGACTATATATCAACGGCAAAGAGGATGATTCGTTATTTAATGAAAATGCTGACTACTCGTGGTGTGAAGAGATAGACTTAACCCTCGACAGGGGATATTACTTCATGCTGGGTGATAACCGTAATGTATCTATTGACTCTCGTATGTATGGTCCTGTATCAAGGAGTCATATTACCGGTAAACAGATTTTATCAATATATTAATTATAAATCTCTCTCCCAAAGGTGGTACGATTATGTACCGCCTTTTTTCTTAACCCTTCTCCCCCTATTATTTCTCTTCCCGGAAGAAGGAGAAATGCACCTTGCTAAAATCTCTCAGTATTCCTCCCCATCTATGCACCTAAAGGTTTGGTACCCCGAATACAGGTTAGGGAAAAGAGACAGAAGCAGCGAAAAGAAAACTAACGTGGAGCCGTAAGTTTTATTGCTCTGAGCTGCGGATGGAAGTTTTCCTTAAACTGTTTGGGATACCAGACCATGAAGTGCCGGATACCTCCCAGGAAGAAGATCATGTCAAAGAAGAAAATACAGCCTCATCTCACAGTACCCTTCCTCACGGTTCGGGTTAAGACAAGGGAACAGAAACGGGTAGTATACCGAACATCTGGAGAAGTCGAAGCGTGAGCGACAGGGGGGATCGCAGATCACACAGGCGCTACCAGCGAGACTGTTCGTTTGGTATACTACCCTCAGCCTATTCCTCATCAATCATATTTCATAAAAAACGTCAGAAACCTCTTCCTCACTACTCATTACCTCAAAAGAACCTGCCCCGGGTGGTATGCCGAAAAAAGAGGAGTTGCAGCGATGGCACGAAGGGTGAGCAAAGTACTGCTGTATAGGAATACTTATACAGCTCACCCACAGGGCTGTTAGCGGAGACGGATATATTTGGTATACCACCCTCATCCCGCTCCTCATACTTCCATATCTTCAAAAAAAACGGAAAACCTCATTCCTCAAAGATAAGATCCTTTACGGGAAAAAACGGGTTGGTATACCGATGGGACCAACGAAAGGGCTCTCCCGGGTGGAGCCGGTTATGAGGCACTATAACTTAGAAGAGGGTGCCGAATGGCGGAACTTTATCGAGCCCTGAAGTGATTATTGGTATACCAACCCTCCTGTCCTTCACCAGGATAGTTTCAAATAAATTATCAACCCCCCGAATCCTCATCTTTAAGGAACCTCATATGATGTTGGTATTCCAACCACATGAAGAGAAAATTGAGGGCGCCATCTGCTAGGGTACCTTATACTACGGAGTCTCATAATAAATCATGGCTTAATAAATTCAGAAACCTCATACTTGGTCTGAGAACCTCGGATATATATTTTAAAAAACAGAACATATCTTATAGAAAAATATCTTAATATTATCCGCCCGAGATTTTCTCAAATGGTTGGCATACCAACCTGAATCCTAATACTCTCAGACTAGATACCTGCTCCAAAGCCTAACTCAAAACCTTCGTCCATAAAATCCTCATGGGAAGTGGCAGGGTGGTATACCGAACAGAGGGGCTTATGTTTCGAGACGCCCCCGTTCTTGAAACATAAAGAACGGTTTGGTATACCGCCCACCTCAGAACCCTCTTATTATATATTTCAAAAGGGAACCAGAAACCTCGGGAGCGGATTGGGCAAGAAATAGGAGCGGGAGGGGAGAAGGTATGGGAGTGATACTAAATATTAGTATCAATTAAATATGAGCCGATACTTAAAATTAGTATCAAAAAGTGTATTATATATTAAGTGATACTAAATCTTAGTAACAAATCGGGCCGAATTATACATAAAACCGAATAATGATACTTAAATTAAGTATCAAATATAACGAATGAAATATAATGTTACTAAGTCTTAGTATCAAAATAAGGATATTGTTACTTAAATTAAGTAACAAAACCATGCTTTTGTTATAAATAATACTAAAAATAAGTATCAACACATTTATTATATATCGCATATTTTATATTCTGATACTCAAATGATACTAACGCAGAATCATTATTTTAAGGAAAACAGCTCTCAGATATTTCATCTCATCCTATCTCTCAGATCTGCCTTACACCTCTCAAAATCTCTGTTTATAAGGGTTTCTTGGTTTTCATATTTTACATATCACTTATCTTTAAGAGATACAGGAGCAGGGTTTTGCTTCTTCTCGGATCAAGGGACGGGAGCGGGAGACCCACTCTTTTACATATTTTCTAAAACCCTTATTTCTACCTTATTTTACTGTCTAAAATGCCTAAAACAAAACGCACATGAAAACGCACACAAAATCGCACATAATTTTTGCATCAGTAACCTCACCACAATCCCTCTATTTATAATGGTTTCATGGGTTTCCGGGTCTTGTCCTCGAAAAGGTTTTTGATAAGTGTTTTTAGAGTTGCTTAAGGTAGATATTCAGTTATTTTTGAGGTGATTTTATATCTGAAAGGGCAGATTTTCGTAAAAAAAAGATACTAAATTTAAGTATCAGACAGAAATATTATGAGTTTATTACTAAGATGATACTAAACACGCTCTGAAATAATATAATTTGATACTTAATTGTCTTAGCTTATAGTTTAATTGGTACTTAAAATTAGTAACAGCTCTTGCAGTAATATTTTTTACTAAAAAAATAAGACTCCGGTTATTAACCAGAGCCTTATCGGAATTATTCCATCGAAGCAAGAGCCTGTTCAATGGTATCCCTTTCCTGAGCATTTTTTATATGCTCTTCTAATCCCTCTGCCGATATCACATCAGCGTCATCGGGAGTGAGGTCTTTTTTCAGATCCTCAATCGTAACCCCATCAAAAGTAGGAGAGATTACAATTTCCTCCTCAAAGGTTTTTGTCTCTTCATGAGGCATTTCTTTATTGGAAGATTTTGGAGTAGGGCTGTGATAACTCTGCTCCTTGTAGTAATATTTTGGCTTTTCGGAATACATTTCCTTAAGCCTTTGCTGAGTATAAAATTCTTGCCGTTCCTTAGCTTTCTGCTTTTGAAATTTCTTATACTCATAATCCCTCACTATGTTTTCAACATAATGAGGTTTCTCGCCCGACTCATTACTGTTAATGAGACGGGCTATGGCTATGATAATGATGAGACCTATATAAATATAGATCCATCCAGTGATCAGAAACATAGCCGCCTCCTTTCCCCCGCTACGCTCTTTAGCGGGATTTATATATTACATCATCAAACTCATTCTGCAGCGTCATGAAAAGAGCCGAGCATGGATTTGATAAAAGATTCATTTTAAAGAGGTGTTCATCGCACTGAGCGAAGACTTCCGTATTTCCAGGAAAGGCAGCAAGTATATTGTCGAGTTCCTTAAGCCTGAACTGCCCATTTAATTTAACGTAAATACGTTCCACCGTCTCATCAGACTTCATTGATTCAACAGGTACGATATTTTTTATGATTATCTGCCTGCCGAAATCTTCATCCTCTTTGACGGTTCCCCTCACAACGACCACATTATCCTTTTTGAGAAACCCAAAAAGATTGCTGTAATCATCTGGGAAGATTACCCCTTTAATTTCTCCTGTTTGGTCCTCAAGACTTACTGAAGCCATTGGGCGGTTATCTTTTTTCGTATACTTAATAGTATAGTCCGTGATAATCACACCTACCGAACATTCTCCTTTTTCCAGAAGTGAGATGTCAGACATATTTTTAAGAATATTCCTGTACTGATCTAAAGGATGTTCTGAAAGATAAAGTTCAGTTACCTCTTTCTCGTACTCAAGAAGTTCCGGTGTAGTCCATTCAGGAGTCTTTTCAATCTCGACCTCGTCCGTAACCCCGATCTCGTCAAAGAAGGACATCTGTCCTTTTGTTTCCTTTGACTTTTTCTTAATACTGTCCTTTATATGAGGTACAGCATCACAGAGGGCTTTACGCGAAAAGCCGAACTCATCGAAACATCCCGCTTTGACGAGTGCTTCGTAATTTTTAATCTCCGGGACTCTCTCGGCAAAGTTCTGTAGAGAAGTATAAAAACCATTTTCCCGCTCCGATACTATAGCGGTAACAGTTTTAGAAAGTCCCTTTATTCCCATGAACCCGAATCTTATCGAGTCCCCCTCAACATTGAATCCTTCTGATGAGGAATTGATCGAGGGCGGGAAAATATTTATTCCCATCTTTCTTGTAGCTGAAAGATACCCCTTAAGCTTTGCATTGTTATCAATGTAGCTGTTCAGAGTCGCACACATGAAGTGCACGGAGTAGTAATGCTTAAGCCAGGCTGATGTAACGGTTATTACTGCATAGCCTGCGGCATGGGATTTGTTAAATGCATATTTTGCAAAATCCTTCATCTTGTCCCATACAGCAGATGCAACATCTTCCGAAACACCACTTGCGACACAGCCTTTTATATTAAGAGGCCTTCCCGTGTGCTCGTCTATAGCATCACCCGAGCCGTTCAAAAAGTACGGCTTATACTCATCAAGGATCTCCTGTTTTTTCTTCCCCATAGCCTTACGTATAGTATCAGCCTGGGCATTTGAGAATCCCGCAAGAGCCTTGACGGTCTGCATAACCTGTTCCTGATAGACCATTACTCCGTATGTATTTTTAAGAATAGGCTCAAGGAGAGGAGTATCATAAGTGATTCCCTCGGGATTCTTAAGTCCATTCTCATAATCGGGTATATAGTCCATCGGACCCGGCCTGTAAAGTGATATGGCAGCGATCATTCGCTCAAATAATTCATCTCCATATTCACTCATTCTTTTTAAGTAACCAGCCTTGTTCCCATCTCCTATGCAGTTTCCTAAAAAACCTTTACAGGAATACTGTTCTTCGATGCTTTTTACTGTATCCTTGACATCTCCGAACATCTCCCTCATAAGAGCTCTCATCCCGTCAGATTCTATCTGAAACAGAGCTTGAGTCCTTCCTTCGCCTATCTCCATATAAACATAAGGATTATTAAGAGGAAGCTGACGATAGTTTTCTATCTCTCTCAGCCCCCTGTTTTTTCTGTCTACATTAATAGACTCAATGGCTTTTCTGAGAACCGTCATAGTTCTGAGTCCAAGAAAATCCATCTTAAGACACCCGAGCTCCTCAACCTCAGACATTGTCACCTGAGTACAGAGCATCCGCGTATCTTTAGGAAGACCCTTTTCTTCAGCCTTATTATCTTTAACCATAGCCATAGGCATATAGTTTTTGATAGGTTTGTCGGATATAACCACACCACACGCATGAACGCCTGTCTGGCGAGGCATACCTTCAAGCTCCAGGGCAACGTCTATGAGCTTCTTTATCTCGGAATCCCCCGAATAGGCTGCAGCAAGTTCCGGTGTATCAAGTGCATCTTTAAGTTTGCCTTCGGTAATCATCTTTGACACCTGATCTCCAAGAGGATAGTTACCCTCAGCCCTTGCTACATCCTTTACCGCCTGCTTGGCTGCCATAGTACCAAAGGTGATTATGTTGCAGACACAGTCTGCTCCATATTTCTCCTTGACATACTCTATGACCTCCTGTCTCCTCTCAAAATCGAAGTCTATGTCTATATCAGGCATCGACACTCTTTCGGGATTAAGGAATCTTTCAAACATGAGACCGTACTTTGTCGGTTCAAGGTCTGTGATCCCAAGACAGTAGGAGAGCACACTTCCTACAGCACTTCCTCGCCCCGGTCCTACATAAATGCCATGAGCTTTAGCCCATGATACATAGTCCCATACAATGAGGAAATAGCCTGCATAACCCATCTGATTTATTACAGACTTTTCATAATCGAGACGGTTCTTAAGTTCCTCCGTCCCTTCTCCATACCTTTTTTTAAAGCCTTCATCTGCAAGCATTGAAAGATACTGTTCTTCGCTGTAACCTTCAGGTAATAGAAACTTAGGTACATGATACTCGCCTGTTTTAACTGAGGCATTACACCTTTCGGCAAGCTCAAGACCATTTTTAATAATCTCCGGCATATCCCAGAAGCGGTCTATCATAGCCTCGTCCGAAAAGTATTCGTATCCGTCCCCATCAAAGGTCGGGTGATCGGGAGTGTTTATCTGTCTGTTATATCTGACACATAGAAGATAATCGTGTGCCTTTTCATCAGACTCTTTCTCCCAGTGACTGTCATTAGCAGCAAGTATCTTTATATCGAGCTCCCTTGACAGTCTCTGTATCCCTTCATTTACCTTGTCCTCATCAGCTATGTTATGTCTCTGTATTTCAAGGTAATAATTATCCTTAAAGACAGCCTTATAAAACTGAGCTATCTTCTTTGCTCCATCATAGTCGTCACTACGAAGAAGTCTTGCAACCTCGCCCGAAAGACAGGCAGAGGTACAGGCTATTCCTTCAGAATGTTCTTTTAACATGTTTAAAGAAACATGAGGCTTTTTGTAAAAATTGTCATAAGCCTTTGTTGAAAGCTCAAACAGATTTTTAAGCCCCGTCTGATTCACGGCGATCAGTATAAGGTGTGCACCTTCCTTTTCTCCCTGAACCGACTCTGAAAGAGCTCTTTCAAGCCCTTTTGAAGAAAGCACTTCTTTTGCACTCTCGACATATGCCTCAAATGCAAAAACCGGTTTCTTGCCTTCCTTAGTCATAGCTTTCTGCCACTCAAGAAAACTAAACATATTTCCATGCTCTGAGAGAGCAGAAATGCCCGAGCTCTTTTCTGCAAGCGTCTTAACCTTTGTCATAGCATCAAGTATCGAATATCTGCTATGCACGTGGTAGTTGAAATACTTACATACGTTTAGCCATCCCTTTCCATCACAGATACCGAGAGCAAGACCCGTATGGTTAATATACATACGGTCTCTTTCTGAAAGCAGTTCTGTAATATCAAGGGTCTCTGAAGCTGTTTTAATGTAAAAAAGGTCATTTTCAGGGGAAATCCTA
>JAFYYN010000028.1 GCA_017557525.1 Lachnospiraceae bacterium | reverse complement strand
ACATACGTGCACTCATAGTGCCTGTGCCATTATTCATTCCAGGTAATGTCATAGGATCTATCTGGTTGAAATCTATCATCATAATCGTTACCTCGTTGATTGCGATTTGTCTTTCTCGTTTATATTCAAATATAATCAGATTGCTCTCACCCAATCCAATAACTCTTTTTTCATTTCATTTCTTTCAGCATCGCATTCCTTAGGATGTCTGCGTTCTGACTTAAATACAAGTTTGATCCCTGGGGAAACCTTTGTTATCATCGCATGACTCATATGATCATAAGCGACATGTTTGACCTTGTATTCAAATTGATGCTTTTTCAGCCGATCCTCAATATATTTAGAACTTTCATACGACGGCCATACCTCATCATTCTTCGACGATAATAACAGTATCGGAGCCTTTATATTCTCTACTGGTATAATCGTCTCTGGTGTAACATTTTTATCACGATTAAATCGGATTATGTGGAGTTCTTTTTCTTCCACGAACATTTTCAAAATATCAAATGTCCGTTGATTATAAGGGGCATACGGAATTTCTTTTCCTTTATAACTCCAGCAGGATGTTCCGGACGGTCCTTTTGACTTCCCTTTTCCCGATAATCCCTCACTAACGAAATACGAAGGTACTCTTGCTATCACGCAGGAAATATCCGGAAACATGGAAGCAGCCAGCAACGCCATTTCACTTCCCTTTGACGTGCCATCTATTCCAATCTTTTGATATCCCTGATCTCTCAGCCAATGAATAGCATTTTCAACATATTCTACCGGCACCCTGTCTAGAAATTCGCTGGTTTGTTTGGTCTTAAACAACGCCAGAGCTAATGAAGGTATTCCGTTTTCATGATAGAATAGCGCCTCTGTTCTTGTGAGCTTCATGCCGCCATTAGAACCTGACATTACTATCATCACTAAATCTTTTCTTCCATCTCCAATAAACAATTCGCCTTCGAAACCGTTCTGTTTTACAGTGGGCATTTTTACGCTCCCTTATTGCATAATATTTAAAGATGATCAATCCGGTTGTTGTCCATCATGAGCTTTCCACGCACATTCGACAAGTTTAGTATTGCTGAACACAGCAGTAAATGATGAATCTTCCGGCGAACATGCATACACTCCAAGCCTTATTCTTCCTGCTCCTTCATGCATATGGCAAACACGCATTTGTCTCCATCTGCTCCCATCTACTGAGCACTCTATACAGTAATCATCTTCTCTACGGCTCAAACGGTACCACATGCTTTTGACATTTGCAGGAATTTCGGTAGTAGCCCAATCTGAATATCCATGATTTGTCACAACACTTCCAAGATGCTGAAACTCCTCATTTTCATACTCTATAGAGCCCTTTAACCAGTTATCACTATCCAAATACATAACTATTCCGCATTGGTCAAATCTGTGATGGCTTTCTTCAAACGATGTCTTAACAATAAAACTAAAATACTTCTCTTCTGTCTCCATTTGAAAAACCGGAGCATTATCATTACGGAAATGATAATAGGTCCTCTGCCACAAATCTGTATGTGGAGATGTAGTGACTTTAAGTAAATCGCCTTCAATTACATATTCTTCTGGTTCTCTTGTCCAAACAAAATCCTCTAATTTCATATTTCCCTACCCATTTATTTTCAAAGATAAATATCAATTCTATAACGTTACTATTTTATCAAGCTTATCAACCGCGTCATCATATCCCGTAAAAACTATTCCTGTGAACCCGAGTTCTTCCGCACTGCATACATTTTCTTCTGTATCATCTATGAACACGCATTCCTCTGCTTCTAGGTTATACCTTCTCAACAACGTCTTATATATGTCCGGGTCCGGTTTCACAATACCTTCTCTAAACGAGAAAACGCAGCCATCAAATCTCTCGATAAACGAAATGCTATCGTAGCACTGCTCATATCCGGCAGGTGTAAAATTTGTGATGCAATATAGTTTATAACCGGCTTCTTTCAGCGTATCTATCCAGCCTTCAGTATAGTCATATCTGCCCATGATTCCCGAACATGAATCATAAGCTTTATGAAGTTCTTCCGGGATGTCGGGATCCACACTGAGGAAAGCCTCTATGGCTTCTTCATATGTGAGCTTTCCTTTCTCATATTCAGTCCAATATGGTGTCATCGCAGAAGCCTTGATGATCCTTTTTATCATCGCTGCATCAAAACCTTTTTCAGAAAGGAACTCCTTAAACCTAAACGGAGCAAGTACATTGCTTATATCGAATACTATATTTCTTATCATTTAGTTCTCCTTCATGAGTCCTCTTGTAGTATATATTAAGATAAAATCCTACTTTCCCGTCAACATTTCAGCACCGAATATGACGGCGCATCCAACAACCATACTAAGTATTGCATATAAAAATGCAACTCCCGTATGTCCACCTTTTATAAGATCTGTTGTTTCAAGCGCAAATGTTGAGAAGGTTGTAAAACCACCGCATAAGCCGACCTTCAAAAACAAAATCCATCTCTGGTCTATATTTGAATTCTTTGAAGCCAATACTGTAATCAGCCCTATAGCCAAACAACCTATAACGTTTATAACGAATGTCTTTACAGGAAATACCATATTCTCACTGACAGGGATTTTACCTATCAGATACCTAAGAACTGCTCCGACAAATCCTCCTGCACCAACAGCCAATATATTCAATACACTGTCCTCTCTGTTCTATTATTTTCAAAGATAAAATCTATTTACCCGTCAGTAATTCTGCACCGAATATAACAGCACAGCCAACAACCATACTAAGTATCGCATACATAAATGCGACACCTATATGCCCACCTAGCTCTGT
>JAFYYN010000027.1 GCA_017557525.1 Lachnospiraceae bacterium | reverse complement strand
CTATGGACATCCATTCCTATCTTTAGTATTCTTTTCATTGTGACCTCCTTTGTATGTGGTAATCCCATTGCTTTTGCTTCAAATTAAGCATATAGGTAAATCCACGTTGCTACAAACGTGAGGTCATTTCATATTATCTAATCCGTTTATGATTTTTCGAATAATCTCGCGCCATTATTTGCTATGACAAAACAAGCCTCGGATCTGAAGTGAACCCCTGAAGTTAGACAAACTTCGGGGGTTTTTATATGAAATACAGTTTTGAAATAAAAAAGGAAATCTACGAGAAGTCCAAACTGAAGAAGTATAAGTAGTTCTTTACGAAGAAGAACTGCGGCAGGAAGGTAAAGGTTAAAAAGTAAACAAGGAGGGCATCAGAGGATGCCCTTTCTCTTCGGTGGATATTTCATCCTTAAAGCTTTATATTATACGAATAAGGAGTTTAGGAGGTCAGACGATGAAATATCTTAAGTTCGTATCCTTTTTAATGGCTGTAGCTATGTGTATGTCATTTGTCATGACGCCTGTACTTGTAACAGCTGACGAGACTGAAGCTTCTGCTGAAACGACAGAGACTACAGAGGTTCCTGAGAACAAGGAAACTGAAGCAGTTAAAGAAACAGCGGAGGAGCCTTCTGGAACAGTTCCTGAGATCACTGAAACTGAACCATCAGTACAGAATAAGGCAATAAAAGAACGCTCTAAAGAACCTGGAAGGACTGCCAAATCTTCTAAGAAGAATGCAGGTGAGACTCATACCATAACCGTAATGCCTGTTTCTCATGGTAAGGTCACGTTTGATAAATACGAGGGTACTTATGGTGAAAAGATATATTTCACTGCAACACCTGATCCCGGTTACTATTATTTCGGATTAAGATATAGCGGCACCAGTGCTTATTATTTTGATAATTATGTTTATATCTACGATACGGACCTTGTTCTGGAATTCTGCTTTTTCGAAATGATTTCGCATCCGGTCGGATATGAGTTTCAGCAACCAATTTATTCATACAAGATTACAAATAATGCTGTTAATGGAACAGGCACGGTTAAGTGTACAGGTTTTTTCAATTTGATTGATCCCAATGGCACCTCCAGCGCTCGTACTTTTGCAAATACGGTCATACCTGCAACCATTAGGTATGATGGAGTTGTATACAAGGTTACAGCCATTGATTCAAATGCTTTCAAGGATAATAAGTATATTCAGACCGTAACTATTGGTTCTAATGTCACTTCCATTGGCAATAACGCTTTCGATGGATGCTCGAACCTTTCGAAAGTATCAGGCGGTGCCAAACTGAAGACGATCGGATCAAAAGCGTTTGCAAGATGTCCGAAGCTTTCATCTTTTAAGATCTCATCAAAAGTACTGTCAAAGATCGGATCTTACGCATTCAATAAGGACAGCAAGCTTAAGACCATCTATATCAAATCCACGACCAAGCTTAAAAAGAAGGGAGTAAAGAAGTCCCTTAAAGGCTCGAAGGTCAAGACTGTTAAGGTTAAGAAGTCCAAGGTTAAGAAGTACAGGAAGTTCTTTACGAAAAAGAACTGCGGTAGGAAAGTAAAAGTTAAGAAGTGAACAGAGAAGGGGCTGACAGATGTCAGTCCTTTTTCTTTCTCATTTGGTAATGCCACATTGATTACTACAACAATGAAAGAATTCAGCTCAAACTGAAAGGACTGACCCCTTGCCAGGCAAGGAATCAGTCCTTATACTCGTTTTAAACTGTCCAACAAAGTGGGTTCACTTCAATCACCGAGGCTTAGTCTATAATGTTGCGAGATTTTTTGCCAGTGCGTATCATCAGAATCCCAGATCTTCATCTATGATAACAACCTCCGCATCCATCCCATAGGGCTTCTTCATGTGAATCAGCAGACTACCGCAGATGCGATTCGGACTTTTGCAGTCATAACAATGCGTATTCAGGTTATCTGAATCCAGTTTTGCGAGAAAACTCTGCCATTCAAGCTGATCTATCGGACCATCCGTATGGTATTCTTCCCGGAATTTCATTTCCAGATCCTTGACTACCGCCATAGCACAAGGAGTTTTGCAACGTAGGCGAAGTGCGTTCTTGGGACCGGCTATGTTTCTTGCCCTGCGGATCGCTTCTTCCAGTGTTCCGCCAAACTTATTTCTTCCGACAATATAGATCACCTTGTCATGTCCGAACAACGAACCTGCCAGTCGATTTCCTGTTCCATCAATATTGATAATATCGCCATCATCACTTATCGCGTTTGCGGAAAGCAAAAACACATTCGCGTTGAATGCTTTCAAGGCTGAACCGGAAAACGTTTCTCCCTCAGCAGGAAAGTCCGGAACATATACCGTATTGTTCTCAGCTAAAATGTGTCTCAGATCAAGTTCTGTTAATGTCTGTGAACCGCCGAACCCTATTGTCAGTCCGTTAAGAGCATTCCGCAGATACTGTACAGCTTCTCCGCCGTTACTGAAAACGGTGACCTTATATCCTTTTCTTTCCAATGCTTTGATCGTATTCTCCACTTTGCTTTCCCCAGTGAACAAGAATTTTATAAAAATATCAACCAACGTCTCAATAGTATTCTTTACGGATATTTCTCATAAGAGCCCATACATTATCTCCGAAATTGCTTAGAATTACAGATATCATATCCTTATCGGGATTGTATTCGGCGATAGCACTAACTCCGGGATCACACCCCTG
>JAFYYN010000026.1 GCA_017557525.1 Lachnospiraceae bacterium | reverse complement strand
TCTGATACAGATGTCCTTTTTTATTCACGCTGGCAAGAAGAGCATAGAATCCATTACCACGATCAGCACTTGTAAAGGTTGCCCAAGACTGCATGCAGGCATTTGGCATACCATTGGATTTGTATGTGGTAACAAGAAAAAGCGGAGACGGAACAGTCGCCACGAATTCCTTCCATGAAAAGCCAAAATTCTTAGAATAATCTCCGTATGTTCCTTTCAAGCTTTCAGGCATATCTTTGTATTGATATTTCATATTCTTACTTCCTTTCCAATCTCTTCGCACCCTATATATACTTCCTGAAGCATATGATCCGATTTGCTTCTTCAAAACCAAGCGCCATATGGAATTTCAGCTGTCCTCGCTCTTATTCTTTGCTGTTAAGGAACTTTGCTATTCGCTCAATTCCCTCAGTTGCTTTTTTATCCTCTATTGCAGGAACTTTATTTGTGTTGAAGCTGCAGACGACTTCGTAAATGTTATGGCAATTCATATGGTGCATAAGAGTACAAGCTGTCTCATACGGTTTTTCAATGTGCCCGTCACCGCCGCCCACAAGGATCACCGCACCTTTCTTAGGTTTTATACTTACCTCTTCTTTTCGAAAGAATCTGCTGCAAAAATATGTCTGAAGTCTGCTCCCGACATCCAGCATTTTCCCTGTTAACTCGGAAAAATATATAGGTGAAGCTATAACTATGTTGTCGCAATCCTCGATATAACGATAGACTTCCTGCATCTCGTCCTTGATGGCACAGCCCGGTTTTTTCCAACAATACCTACAGTCCATACAAGGAGATATGTTACTTCGGTAAGCATCCACAACCTTATATTCGCCGTCCAGAAGCCCTGTCAATCGATCGATCAGACTTACGGTATCTCCCGCAACTCTGGGTGATCCGTTAAAAATAAGTGTTTTCATTCTTTGTTCGCGATTTTGTTTTTCAGATTCAAAAATAGCCACAGCCAAATCGGTCAACTCCGATTCCCACATCTCCCCGGTTTTTTGTACATCAGCCCACGGGCAGAGGGACATATATTCTTTATCAAGCGCAATATCATATGAACTGTTACAGCCGCTGACGCTTTTATATAGGTGTCTGCCTGTATTGATCAGTCCATGTGCTTCTCTACGTTCCATTCCTTTTGTCTTCAGTTTGCTGAATATCTCTTCGTTTATCTCATAGAGATCATAGTATCCCGCCTCAAAGATTTCAGCGGTATAAAGTTCTCTTTCACTGTCATAGCAGGCCTTCCAGCCCGGACCTGTCTTGAAATGAAGCGCACTTTCCGTGTATTCCGCAGGAATTCTGATCCGTTTCTCTTTTTTCTTTTTCCTAGATGCTGTTGACATTACTTGATTTCTCCATATTACGATTGTTTCTTCTATATTTTATGTAGACATTAGCGTTAGTTAGATAACCCGGAATTCATTAAACTTACATAATATCATAGTTACCAACCGCGTCTTTGAAGCACTGCTCTACGTATCTCAGCAATTTCGGTCTCAGCATTTAGCATACGGACCCTACAAAGCGGGCATGCCAAGCTGCCGTTTTCATCTTTAACTTTAACAGTCAAATACACCAGAGTTGGAATCATACGGTAATGACCTACTGTTGTTACTATATCAGCAATGCTGTCAAGTCTAAAAACAGGCCCGTTTTTGATAAACAGATAATATCTGCCAAGTCTAAACTGGTCCTCTTCAAATGGCTGCGCAGAAGCAAAGTCCATTAAAAGTCCCTGTCCTCCGTCTGCAGCAATGTAGGAACTTAGCCTTTTTGAAGAACCTGATCTCAGTCTGTAAGCAAGCCAGCAAAGAAATGCAAACACGGCACCTACTGAGGCACCTATGGCCACAGCTCCCCAAAGATTCATTCCCGTAGCTGCCATAAGAAGAGTTATTACAACTCCCTCAAGTACAGTAACCACAATAGGGATTGGTCCCAGCTTTGGCTTACGCACTACTATGCAGTATTTTTTTAGGGCATAACTTATCTGATCAAGTTGTTGCCCATTCATTATCCCATTAGTATAGGAATTCTGGTTCATTTGCGACATCAACGTTAAAACCTCCTGCAACAAAGAATTTTCTCTGTAAACTGAAATTTGTCAGTCTGTTGCCGATACGAGCATTACCACATACCTGTTTAGAATTTTATCATAGACACTCCAACAGCACGCTCCATACCATTCATGCCCATCATCGAAAAAGTCTGACCAGTCTGTTGTCCATTCATAGATATCTATTGTAGCTGTACCATTTGGAAACAGAACTTTGTTGACTTTTTTGAAGTCTTCAGGCTTGTTTCTTCTGCCATACACAGGTTCCAAAAAGGCATACCAGTAAGGAACCGTAGTTCCAAAGTTCTCGTCATTTGGTTTCCATTCAGCATCATAAAAGGCGACACCATAATAATCAGTCTTTACAATATTTGGGCAGTAGAAAAACACCTGCGGGTCCAATGGAGAAGGTTGTGCCTTATCGATGTCATAGACCAAAGGGAGCATTTGATCTGCAATGTTATCACCCAACATTATTCGGGCGTTTTCTTTATCTTCTATGCTATGTTTCACCAGTGAGTCAAAAACAAAACGCAATGCTTCCCTGTGAGATTTCATCCCTTCATAAGGTTTATCATCACATAATAGATGATAGTCAACCGCACCGACAAAATGATATTCACTATCCGGATCATACTGTTTTATATATTCATAGAAAGCGTCATTATCTATTTCTTTCATAGTTTATACCTGAAATTTCCAATTTACCAATTGTTAGAAAAACCGGAATTCATATAAGGTACATCATATATGGAGGTATCTTTATGACTCCATCAGCTTCTGAATACCCCTTAGGGTGCACTATTATCTTCTTATCTATTCTTTTCTTAAAGAGTTCTGTGAACAATCCAAGTGATGATGTCGTGTAATTCTTGGACGATTTTACTTCTATAGGACTGATCCTAAACTTTGTTTTACTCTCATTTGAAATGATGAAATCTATTTCTATATCATTTCTATGCTTTTCCTCGCTATATCTTGTATAAAAGAAAAGCTTACGCCCTGACGCTGTAATCATCTGAGCTATCATATTCTCATAGAGCATTCCCTGATTAAGTGACAGTCTTCCATCCATTATCTGCTTATAAAGCTGCTCATCCATGATTTCATTCTCGCTGAAAGCATGACTGACCAATAATCCGGTATCTCCCATATAACATTTTACATAGGATTCGTTTTTATTTAACGCCAGGCCGACGTTCGGGTCATTACATTTGTAGCAAAGATTACATATCATAGAATCGCCCAGCCAGAACAATGGCTCATCATATCGGTCAAAGGTTCCATTATTTCTATCCACTTCACTTAAAACAACCCTCTTTTCATGCGTTGACAAAAAGCCCGGGATATTATCAAAAATAGCTGAGACCTTTGATTTATATTTCTTGGCTGCCTTTTTAATATCATCTTCATATAATGCAAGTATATCCCTCTTTTCTACATCAGCAGCTTGGAAATCCCTTCCGTTCTTCTTAAATGCGACCAATGCCTGAGGCATTCCGCCAACAAGCATATACTCCATAAATAACCGCATGGCCTTGTTATGCATCTGCCTATCTAACGGCTGATTTTTCTCAAAACATTTCCCTATATAATCAAGAAGTATTTCTTCGCCCATGTATACCATGAATTCTTCAAAATTCACCGGATACATTTGCATTTTTCGTTCTTCTGATGGAATTGTTATGTTCTCAACATTCTCTTTAATCGATATTAGCGAACCCGTCTCGATATAATCATATCGCCCGTCGGCCACAAGATACTTGATTGCTTCCCTGGCTTTTGGGAATTTCTGTATTTCATCAAATATTATCAGAGATTCTCTGGGATACAGCCTTGTATTGTATTCAAGCGTCAGCGTCTGAAAAAAAACCTCAAGATCATCAAGGGATTCAAAGGCATCTTTTATCTTTTTCTTAACCTTATTAAAATCAATGAGAATATATGACTTGTATTCATTCTGAGCAAATTCCGCGGCGATCGTTGATTTTCCGACTCTTCTAGCCCCTTCGATCAGTAATGCTTTCGTCCCATTTGTCTCTTTTTTCCAATCAGCAATTTTACAATAGATATTTCTTTTAATGTCCATAATTCGCCCTCACTAGTAGCGCGCAAAGTATCGATTTGTCTAATATACAGCAGTGCGCATACTAATATTATCATATTTTACCTCTATGCGCAAGGTATTTCAACCATTTTGTTATAATAATAAATGTTTGTACATTAAACCGGAATTTGTCTGACAATAACAATCCGATAAGATCATACCAGAGATGCTCTTTTCAAAATCTGTTCATCTATCCTGCGCACAACACTATTGGTATAAGCATTAAAATACTTAAGCCAAAAGCCGCTTCCTGACGGATTGATACTTTCAAAATCCACTCCGAGTTTGGTATATCCTTCCGCTTCCAAAGTATTTATAACGAAATTCAACAGCTTCTGATATACTCCCCTGCCCCTGTGTTCCGGTACACAATATGCTCCCATGATATGACGGTAAGCATCTCCAGATGCTACAAATGTTTCGCCTTCATTTGACACTTCCAAATAGGCGCATAATTCTCCCTTTTTCTTCGCTGCAAAGTAACGTTCCTTGTTTCTTTCAGAAAATGTTAAGAACTCTTCCAGTGTATCCGGCTTTCGATTCATAAAAAACGGGCTGGAGCAGTAATGCTCGTTAAGAGCCAAATGAAGCGGATAAACACTTGCATAATCCGCCTTAGGCAATTCTAAAAACTCATATCCATCGCATGGGACACAGTCTATTGTTTCCATCGGACGAATGGCATCCATACATCTCATTCCAAATCCATAACGAAAAAGCTGCTGTTTTGCCTGCTCATCGTGTCCATATAAACAAATGGCATGTGACACCGCTCCGGCTTTTACCCACTTTTTTGCAGCTGCCTGATACAATGCGGCATAAATCTTACCATGATTTTCCGCAACTGCTCCATTCGCACCCATAGGCGAAAAAACACCTTTCACGTCAGTGGAACGAAAAACATTTTCAAAAGGTTCAACACTGCATAGAAATCCGATCATTTTCTCACCTTCAAATGCTACAACACCGAAGCCATTTTCGGATAATTGTTTCAGTATGGGAATGCTTGATATTTCCGGAAGATCCCGTATAAATGCTCTCTCATAATTATATGCGTCAAGGGCAATTTCCATTGCTTCCTCTATATATTTCGTTTCAAAGTCTCGAATTATCATTTTTTCCTTTCTGCAAACCCGATTTGCCAATAAGTAAGTTAAACCGGGAGTTTGCAGTTTTTCTAAATATCGATGAAATCACTATCAGTACTGAATTTCCAGCATGTCCATAAGTTTTTTAAATGTATCCTGCCCATCCAGGCAGGTATCAGTAAGCCAGCCCTTTTCATTTCTCCATTCGGAGAGACCTCTGTAATAGTAATTCTTTTTCGCATCCTCGATGATAAAAGGTATCACACCATGCCGCAAGCACTCCTTTAATGCTACAAGGCGTCCGACTCTGCCGTTTCCATCCTGAAAGGGATGTATATACTCAAACTCGGCATGCAAAGCTATAATATCCTCTACTGTGACATTTCCCTTGAAATTGTACTCCTTAAGCAAAGCCATCATGTGCTTATGAACATCCGATGGTTTGGATGTTTCCCGGCCACCTACAACATTCGCACGTTTTTTATAATCACCAACTGCAAACCATTCGAGCGTTGAATCCTTCGTATCATGCTTCAGGATATAATGCAGATGCTTGATAATATCCTCTGTCAGTTCATCCTCTGCAATATCTATTACATAATCGATTGCTCGGAAATGATGTACTGTTTCCAATATATCATCTATAGGGATGCCGTCCCCCACATCAATGGTATTTGTCTCAAAAATTAACCTTGTCTGATCCTCAGACAGCTTACTTCCCTCAATATGGTTGGAATTATATGTCATCCTGACCTGTAGCTCGTGATATAGTCCTCCTGGAAGTTTCATCTCCTTTTCTTCTCTTAGCACTTGTAATATCTTATTTTCAGAGACTTCCTTCATCAGGATCTTTACATCCACGCCAAGATAATCTGCTATCTTTTGCAAACTACGATTTGAAAGTTTTTCGCCTTTTCCTATCTTTGCTATAGTTCTGGTAGAAAGTCCAAGATGCGTAGAAAGCTCTGTCTTTCCGATTCCCCTATTTTTAAGAGTTTTTTCAAGAATATCATATGAAATCACATGCTCACCTCCCGTCAAAATCTTTACTTATTATAGCAGAGAAAGAGCAAAAAGTAAAGATTATTGTGAGATGATATCATAGAAGTAAAGAAATTACTGTAAAAATGGTCTGACAATGTTGTAAACAATCCTTACGTTTTTATGGCGAAGTATGTTCACATTACGGCGGGCGGTTAAGGTAATCAGTAATGATTTAAACAAATCATCTTCACAAGCAAGTATTTTAATGCAAAAAGTCTTCAAAATCTGGCAAGGCTTTCCATTCTTTACTTGAAATGGTGAGCCTGCCTACGGATTCTCAACCACTCCGATAAATACCGGGTATTCCTCATTTGTCCTTATGACAAAAATAAAAGGTCTGTCAATAACAAAATCAATAATCTCTTCAGGAGGTGCAGCAGCTCCCACAACAGGAAGAATGGTGTACGCTGCCGCCTTAATTCCTTCCTCATCAGCTATAACCTGCACATCATGGGTTACCTTTCCAATGCATGCCCCTTTAGTGTCAGCAGGCTTCACCATCAAGGCTGAAAAATCAGCTCTTTCAGGATCAAAGGCATCTGTTATGCCGAGTTTAATCAGACTTTCACATAAGTCCATCTGTGAGACGATATCAAATTTAGGTAGGGAATAGTTGATGCGCAACATCTTGTTTTGTGGAAATCCTTTAGTGTTCTCTAAAAGACTCATAACTTCGGGATCACTTAACAGTTTATTTACATCCACTCCTTCATCGGGCAGGATGAAAAGCACATTACTGTTTGTTCCTCCGTCGAATTTCATCATAGATGCCCCAAACTTGTCACCCCAATAGTATGTTCCATAATAATCAGTTTTATTCATGTATTCACACTCAATATCCCCTGTAAATGCATGAAAAACACTATTGGTATTATTTTCCGGGCTGAACTTACCGGACCACTGGACACTGAAAAGAACAGTTGAAGCTATATTCATAACATCTTCGCTGTTAAATGCCAGTTCCTTTACCTGTTTTGCAAGCATACCACCGGTCTGTTCATCTAGCCATTTACGAAATACCTGTGAATACTTTTCAGAACCCATTTCTCCTGCAAATGACGAGGCATAATAATAATCTGCTAAAAGCTGAAGCTTTTCTTTGTTATACTCCATATCGTCTCTTAACCACATGGATGAAGCAAGAACATTTTTTGTTGCTCCATCGTCATAATAGTTTAATTCCCATAATGCATTTAGCTGTACACGCATTTTTTCAATTTCATTATATCCCAGTACATTAAGCACTTGTTTCCGGGTCTCGTTTTCGGATATTTCTGCCAGCATTCCCAAAATAATGTAGATATTCAGAGGAGAATATATCCTATTTTCATGATCAGTGCTATTAAGTACCGTCCCTGTAGCACGTGAGGCAAAAGATTTAAAAATATCGGTACTTGCTGAATCCAGTTTCGCCTGTATGTTACCCCGATAATTAAAGTTAAATGTTCGCCATTTGCTTTCCAGAGATTCGAACTTGCCAGAATCAATCAGCCCGTCAGCTGAGGTGTACTCAGACGCATTCGGATATTTCACAAATTCTGGATACTCTGCTGTGACTATTTCGTTACCCAGTTCAATTTTTTCTGAATCGATTTTCCCTTCTCTATCACAAGCAATAAATGTCACCGCCATACAGATTGAAAGCAAGATAAATATATATTTTCCCCCCTTCACAACATCCACCTCCAACTATCTTTAACTTGCAACATTTATACTATAACCAAAAATTTTTATAATTGCAAAAAACCAGTCTTTTACAACTGGTTTTTCCATACTTTGGCTTTTCAAAATATTAATGCATCAGCAGTAAAACTCACAATCAAAGTCTATGTCATCAGCATCTACTTCTTCCTTATAGGTGTCTACAATCTTGACCCCTACAAATACATCTGTATCAAGACCGGCGATGAACTCGGTGGCATAATCAAATTCCGCGGAATCATCTTCAGCATTAAGAGCATCATCTGCATTATCATAATCTTCAATAGCTTCCGAAGTAACTGTACAGACTACCTCGTAGATGGCCTGATTGTCTTTGTCATAGACATAACCATTAGCCCCTTTCTCGAGCGTGTCGAGGCATACCACAAAATCCTCATAATCTGATACATAGTTCGCTGTGATTACAGTTGCCTTGTTGTTATCCTGAATATCCATGTTTTTTCTCCTTAGTTTTAATTTGTTCTGGCTGTGCCACAGTCACTACAGAACTTTCCATTGTTTTTGGCCTTACAGTTTGGACATATCCATTCGGCTGCTGTTATATCTATATTCCCGTGAATATTTCCCGTGATTATTTTCCCTGAACCGCATGTACCCATATTTTTTTCAATCCACATCTTCAGCGATTTTTCCTGCAGATCCAAAGGCGGTCCATAAGGCGTGATTCCCATAGAAATCATGACCTCATGCTCCGGCATAGTGAAATTTATCTTTATGGTACTTCCGTACTCATATTTAACATCCGGGGCATTTACATTAAAAGTATAGCTGGTATCGGATGCTACTGCTGTATATTCAACTTCAACCGCTTCGCCCGGAGCATAAAATACCTGTCCGCCCTTGGCATGCATAAAAGGACTTGAAAACTTCACCTGAAATCTTCCATTTCCCGAGCCTGGCATGACATTGTCAAATTTCCCCCGGTCCCACAAAATATCAGCTGACTTATATATCGCCTTATCTCTCCATTCTTTAAGCAATTCCTCTGAATCAGGAGTAAGGTTTTTGCTAAAGAATACCGTATGACCTTTTATACCGTAATTCCCCAGTTCTTTGTCAAAATACTCCTCAATCTCAGGGAAATTATTCCATGCCTTCGGTGTTCCTTCCGGCCAATCCTCGTTATAGCATTTTTCAATAATTTGGGTTGCGTTTGATTTGATAGCCGCATCTACTGCCTTTTCATCTTCATAGCGGGTTCCATCATATTCCAAAACTTCACATCTGCCTGCAAAGCGCGCTGCGAGATCCAGATCACAGTAGAAACCATTCATTTCAAAGCACTCCCTGAATAATATAGGCTTGGGAGTTCCAAATTTCACTTCGAACATCTGACACCTCATCTTATGGTTTTCTATTATTTACTTAGATAATTTTACCAAGCTTGTCATATTTATATTCTGTGGTGAAAGTCTCTCCGTCAGATGTTGTCTGCATTTTTATCATATCACCATTCTTGTTATAGGTATACACTCTTATCGTTTCAAGACCATAATAATTGCTGTACTCCTCGATCAGGAAACCCTTGGAATTGTATGTATATGATTCTTCAGTAAAATAATCCCCATCCGTATTTTCATATCTGCTGTACACCAGTCTTCCGTTTGCATCATATTCATAGTCGCTTACGGAAGTCTCAGACCATGTCTGGCCATCCATGGAATATTCGCTGTATTTCTCAGCATGAATCCTGTTGCCTTTGCTGTCATATTCATAATCATCCTGTAAGTAATCCCAGTCATTTAAAACCCTCTTAACAAGATTGCCGCCGGAATAGGTATATGTATCGGTAAAATCACCGCCATCATTGCTCCATCCCGAAATCTTGATAATATTACCGTTTGAATCATACTTGTAAGTATAATCATATGCAAATTCTACACCGTCTGAATCGCAGATGAAACGTGAAATACGACCATATTTGTCAATGGTTATCTTATATTTCTCGTAAAAACCATACTCGTTTGTCATATTGTAGGTTATTGTTTTGTTTTTTCCGTTCAGGGTAAGTTCAACCGGGGCACCGTTATCTATCTTTAAAAGCACCAGTTCCTTGATCTTGGCCCCTTTCCTTAAGACATAACCGGGTAAGTAGTAAGGGTAGTCTATGGTCAGTCTTTCAACCTGTTTTTTCTTGGAAACAGTAAAGCCGTTCAGCTGATCATCTATGTATCCGGTTATATCTATCTTATTTCCGGAAACGCTTTCAGTATATTTATTTACATTCTGTATCTCTATACCTGAAAATACAGCCTTGTTTACTATCTTCGCATTCTTAGCATCAATGATAAGGAACTTATCTGCAGCTGCTTTGTCTGCCTTGATAGTTACAG
>JAFYYN010000005.1 GCA_017557525.1 Lachnospiraceae bacterium | reverse complement strand
TCCCGTTGGTCGTATAATAGATTATGTCGTTTTCATTTGCTGCTTTGATCTCAACCGTCTTTTCTGTCGCAAAACTTCCCATTGCTGTAAGTGTAGGTGTTGCCGATGCACTGCTGGTTGTTATCGTCGCACTTACCGGAGTACTTGCAACAGTATTTTCATCTGCCGCAAAACGGATGTATGCTGTTACCTCTTCGCCTGCGTTTGCTTCATATCTTCTTGTTTCTCCGTAACTCTCACCATCAAAGCTGTATTCAATTGTCTTGTTGTCACCATTTGTAACTGATGAGGTATCTACAGATACGATATATTTTGTCTTATCTTCAGACACTGATACATTAAGCGTTGGTGCATGATCAGGTACCGCAACTTCAGAATCATCTGTAATAAACGGATTAGACACAACTTTAGTGCTTAAATTTTGCGACGCATCTTCAACTACCACCTGAAAAACATATACTCCAGACGAAAAGTCACTTCCATCAGCAATAATTTGAATTTCAGTTAACCCTAAAGGCAATTCCCCATAACCAAAATATGTATTATTCTGATCAGAATTGTCTCCTATTTCATACTGATTTAATACTTCATCTACCACATTTTCACGCGTAACAGACCCATATCCGTTTTCATTATAAGGAGTTAGAATATAATAATAATATGCTCCTTCTAAAACTTCCGACTTATCAAGAGTTATGGTAAAGGAATAATTATTATCCGTCTTAGTAACATCAGATATTGAATTGATAACTGGCTCTTCTAAATCCTTCCAGCTAACCACTCTTACATCTTTATAATTTACATCATCGTAAAAAAGTGCTGAAACAGTAAATTCTTTTCCTTTTACTTCATCTGCAATTGTCCATATGTATGAAGTTTCACAAGACTGCCCATCCGCAATCTCAACCCAGTCTTCTTCACCAATCTCTCCTTCACTCGTAGAAAGACAATATTCATATTTTACCGCTCCTCCCGAAATCGGAGTATCCGGTACTAAATTATAAAAAAATATTAAACTAGCTGTATTTTTATCATCAGAAATAACACAACTAACTCCAGGCGCTACTAAATCTTTTTTCCCAGTCTCAGGCTCTGCATGTGCCTCCACATACCCCAATCCCATTCTCTGTGCCATCGGCATCTGCGGCAGCGCCAAAATAACAGCCAATACAATGGCTATTTTTTGAATCAGTCTTCTTATTTTTGCACTTTTACCCATAAAACATATCCTCCCTGATTATTTCTTAAACAGCTTTACTTTTGCATTCAAAACTCCGTCTCCCCCCAAGAGGGAGAAAACCCGAAAGACTTACTCCATCGGGTTTTCCATTTAAAGAGGCTTTTATCAAGCTTGCGGATTATCTAAATTATCATTTTCTCCGTCTTTACGGAGTCCTTTTTTCTTAGCCTTATCGGCATATTTGACACATATGAGCGTCAATACCACAGCCAATACGAAGCATATAACACCGATGACTATATAGCCGCCGGCCTCATCCGAAAGCATATAAGCACCGTATGCTGAGTTCCCCCCGTGAACCTGTCCAAAGCCCGTAAAACTGTATATCGTAACAACAAAAGCAATAAATACTGCCGCTGCTAATGCCGCCAGACCGTATATACTCCTTCTTTTCTTACGATATATTATTTCCCGACTTCTGAACTGGATCAGCCTCATAGATTCATCAATGTCATATCTCACCTGAGCATCCCTCCTTTCCTGTAGAATTCAATCTTCTACTGTCTCTTACCTATTAGTTCCATTTTTCATCCATTTTACTCACCCCAAAATACCAAAAACATGCACAAATTTATGACATGTTTTTTGGTACATTTCCACAAAAAAGCGACATGTAAAGTCGCATTATCAGACTCTCCATATCGCTCATAATTATTTTGTTCTTCTGTAATCTATCAGCTCTTCTCGTTCCTCGTTCATTACCTTCCTGTATGGTATATAAAGTATAACTGCCGTAAGTATTGGTATTGTATATCCTAAATATGAGCTTACTCCAGGCTTTGATACCAGCAGGTTATACAACCCATGAAATACGGTCGGTATCGCAAGAGCCCCTATGCCTGCGGGGATGGCCAACACTCTAAAATAACGAGCCAGGCTTAGCCCTAAAACTAAAAGCAATGCACATACCAGGTGCATGATGCCCACTGCCATACCTCTTATAAGTACGTATGCTATGTCGGATGCTCCGGAAGAAAGTATGTAACAGCAGTTTTCAAAGGTTGCAAACCCAAGCCCTATGCCGACCGCTACTATAAATATTTTGTCGTCCTTTTGCTGGAATACTACTATATAGAATAGTATCGGCAGCATCTTAAGTATTTCTTCGACTATGGGTGAATAAAGTACCGCCGTATCATCCATACTGGTGCCTGTCACAAACTTTATAAATCCGCTGAAATACGCTGATATTAGACAAATGATCATCCCCAGTATAAAGGATGTTATAAATCGCCTGGTACTTCGTTTGGTAAAGATAATTGCTATAAGCAGAGGGATCGCTATACAGATCAATATGTTTTCCGAATAAATCATGATCTTCTCGCCCTCCTCTCCACTAAAACCTTAGGCTTTTTCTCCTCCAGGGTTATTACATCATAAACAATTATCAAGAGGGAAAGGGAACATGTAAAATCTGCCACGTAGTACATGACTCCGTCTGACATATACAGGGTATTCATAGTCCATATCAGTGCAAAAAATCCTATAGCTACTGCTTTTTTCGCTTCATCACGGCTGTCCCCGCGGATAGCCTTTACAAGATATACAATAGCTGCAGTGATCAGCCATACTATACCTATGAACATTAAAACATATGCCAGATTGTTGACTAATTCCTCGTAATCCTCCGGCACAAAGAATACCAGGCTATGTGCCGCGATAATTGCAAATGCCAGTACTCCCAAAAGTATTCGCAATTTTCTGCTAAGTGCATGTGATTTTTTAAGCGATATCACGACGGTATATATGAAATACCCGAAATAAAAGCCGCCCAGTATATCCTTTGTCCATTCTCCTGACCATGCTATCCAGAGAGCAGTCATTGCCAGCGAATATATAATAGAAAAGACGGTCTCTAAAAACAGTCTTTCTTCGTTTTCACGGAATATAGCGTTTAGCAGGGATGCCATCAGCAGGCATTCTCCCATCTCGGCTACGGCATCAACTCCAAAGGGTATCCTCGTGTTTGGCATTATGGCTTCGGTTGCTATGGTATACAGATCACAAAGGAAATAGCAGATTATGGCATACACAAAAAAGATAAGAACGATAGAACCACCCTTACCTTTCATGTGTCTTACGGCTTTGTAAATACCAAAGCCTAAGACAACCATCTGTATTAAGTTGGTGATCAGTGTCATAACATCCATGTTGACGGCTTCCTTACTGTTTATTGTTCTCCAACTTTTTCAGATCATAAATATGCTTGCAAAGTAATGTAACAAGTATGCCCAATGCAAATGCAAGCACTCCAATTATCACATAGCCTATATACGGACCGCTGATGATCAGACTGCCGTACCTTGACATCTCGGTTATGCTTGTATCAGCTTTAATTTTACCTATAAAGAATAATGATACTACTATCAATGCAAGGCATGCCGCTATAGAAAAAGCATAACCTAGAATGGCTTTGTCCTGTCTGTTTTTCTGTTTTATGATCTCGCTGCGTTGCAGGATTATATCTAATTGCTCATCGATTGATTTCATATGTTGCTTCCTCCATCAAATCCCATGCTTTGGAGCGTTTCTTTCAGTGCTATTTTCCCTCGGCTTATCAGGTTATAGACCTGCTTTTTATTCTTTCCCATGACCTCGGAGATATCATCTATCTCCATGCTTTCAAAATACATCAGATGCAGGGCTTCGCGGTAGTCCGGATTAATCTTGCCCATCGCATCATAGAGCATCTGATTTTTCTCAGTTTTTAGCATCTCAAGATCTGGGCGGCCTTCATTTGATTCTACTACCTCAACCTCTTCGTTTAGAGGGATAAACAGGAAATGCCGCTTTCTTATGTGCTTTAGTGCGAGATTTCTGCCTATCGCAAACAACCAGGTTTTAAAGCTGCTCTTTCCGGAAAACTTGGTTGTCCCGGAAGCTGCTACGGCATATGCATCAAGCATTATATCCTCGGCATCCTCCATGTTTTTAAGGATCCGATATAGGAAAAATACCAGTTCCTCACGGTGTCTTTCAAGGAGGGTTTTTAAAGCATTATTATCTTTTGCAGATAGATAGCGCCGATATAATTCTTCGTCACTCATATGCGTTTTGCCCTCCTTCTAATTTTTTTAATCTTGCACCTTTATGGCATTGTTCCTACACAATGTTTGGTACCATATCTCCCGTGATATAGAAAACACGTCTTCAAGACTATGGTTACTAACACTTTATCTTTTAATTGCGCTTGCACGCAACATTTACCGCTTTGGCAATCGATATACTTACATTATTATATGGTATCAGCATTGACTGGAATGCATGATAAAGGTCCGATTTCCCAGGCCAGACGGTGCCTTTCAGATTATTTCTCTCATCTAACTGATGGAACCAGGAGCCTGTCTTATGATCAAGTACCGTTTCGTCCAAATATTTTAAGAACATGCTATAGTCTTCACTGTATTTCTTTTTACCTATTACTCTGTAGAGGACTGCTGAAGTATTGATTGCTTCAGCAAGTGTCCAGTGCATCCTGTCATGAACTACGGGCTTTCCTTCCCAGTCTGTTGTATAGACAATGCCCTCCGCTCCGTCCGCATTCCATGCGTCAGCAACTGCTCTTTCATACAGTGAACAGGCTGTCTTTATGTATTTATCTCTCTCGTCTGAAGTAAGACTCTCGGTTGACTTAGCCCACTGAGTGATAAGCCTTGCCCACTCGATACCGTGCCCGGGTGTTGCGCCGTACGGTTTAAAAGGATCATCCGGCTTGTCTTTGTTAAGCTCCAGTTCTGCTTTCCATTCCGAAGTGAAATGCTCAAGAAGCCTGTAGTTATTCTCCTCTGCCCACTTTACAACTCTTGATATGATCCTGCCTGCACGGACTCTGTATTTCTCATCTCCCAATGCATCTGCTGCTGCCAGGAAAGCTTCAACTGTATGCATGTTAGCATTAAGCCCTCGGTATGAGTCAAGCACTGTGAACTCTGTATTCCAGGTGTCTACCGACAAACCTTCTTCCTCATTCCAGAAACGCTTATCATACAGGGCTATAGCTTCGTCCAGCAGCTCCTTTGCTCCGGGGACTCCTGCAAGGTAAGCAGATGATGTCGCTAAAATAACAAATGCATGAGCATAGCACTGCTTGTTTTCAAGTGGCTTTCCGTCTGCAGTAACTCCTGCAAACCAGCCACCGTTCGTAGTATCCTTTAGTTCACCTGTTAAGCCTTTAAGTCCTTTTTCAGCAAGATCGGCACATCCTTTAAATCTAAGCATTTTGCCTATGCTGTACACATGGATCATCCTGGATGTTATCCATGTTTCCCTGTTTCTGTCAGTCCAGGGTGTACCGTCATCCCCAAGGTAATAGCTCGAGCCCCCGGGTGACGGGAAACGCTTCCCGAATTCTAAGAGTGATTTTACATTTTCCTGCAGGAAATCACGGTTTTCCTGGGTATCGATTATATATTTATTATTCATAGGTTGTTTCATGCCTTTCTGGTTTTGTCGATCACAGGTAGGGCATCATACGTCGAATGCTTTAGTGATCGACCTGTCAACTATCTTATATCGTATACGCTTCTAACAGTTATACCTTCTGCCTTGCCCTGAAATATCTTAACGGTCTTAGAATCACCGTTTAAGTCGAAGAAGTTATCTGAAAGGATAAGGTCATCATTTTCATTTCTGATTTCTACGCTCTTTGCATATGCAGATGTGCTGACTGTTATTTCATCACCGCTTATACTTACTTTAAGTTCAGGGTTTTTAAACTTAAAATGTTTAGGCGGGCAGAAAAGTACTGTACCTGAAGATACCACCTCTCCATTTTCCTCCATAGAGTAGCTTACATAATTTTCGTAAAGCTTTGCATCAGCCATATCGACCTTATCAAGCCATACTGCTGAGAACGGCTCTACGGTTACATTTTTCTTTTCTTCCTTTAAAACTAATCCTGCTGCATCTCGTAACTGCCATGAAACTGTTACATTTCTTGCGCTCTTTGATTCATTTGTTACGTTAAGGTGGATTGACTTCTTAACTTCGAAAGGCTCAGCATTTACATTGAGGCTCTGAGTGAGTAATCCCTCTTCCTCACATGAAAGCATAAGCGGTGCAAAAAATCTCTTTGCAAAATAATGAAGTGCTTTCCATCTGCCGAAATAGTCAATTGATGCCCATGACGCTACAGGCCAGCAGTCATTTAACTGCCAGTAAACAGTGCCCATACATCTGCCGCGATTACGTCTGAAATGTTCAACACCATACCTGATAGCCTCTGCCTGTAAGAGCTGTGAAGCATATACAAGTGTATCCAGACTGTTAGGATACAGGAACGTCTGCTCCATGTAATTCATTATCTTACCGTTTGCAGCAGCATTCCTCTGATGCTTCTCCATTATGTAAGAGAATACATTCCTGTCCTCAGGCTCGGTAAACTTTTCTATAGTCCTCATAGAAGGGAAGGACTGGAAACCGAACTCTGACAAGTACCTGAAATAAAACTGCCTGTACTCTGTAAACGGCTTGTTTCCGTGCCATACCTCCCAGTAATGCACATCTCCTCTGTCAGGATCGTTCGGGTAATCAAAGGCTCCTCCTGATGAAGGGCTTGCAGGCCAGTAGAACCTGTCAGGGTCCTCTTCTTCGAGTAGTCTCGGGAACAGGTACTCGTACATTTTTACATAGTCGCTCTTTATCTCGTTCTTTGCGCCCCATGTACCCTGACCAACGAACATTTCCATTTCGTTATTTCCACACCAGAGTCCTAAGGATGCATGATGTGCAAGTCTTCTGATCTGTTCCTTAAGCTCTGTAAGAATGTTATCTTCGAACTCTCTTGTCAGCCTGTAATTTGCGCATGCAAACATGAAGTCCTGCCATACAACAAGGCCTAATTCGTCACATATATCAAAGAAATAATCCTCGGGGTAAAGACCGCCGCCCCATACACGGATGGAGTTAAAGTTTGCTGCTACACAGTCACTAAGGAGCTTGCGCGTCCTCTCAGGGTTGCACCTCGGAAGGATGTTATCCTCCGGTATATAATCTGCGCCCATAGCAAAAAACTTGATGCCGTTAATTACCTGCGCAAACTCTGAGCCGTATTCGTCCTTTGCCGTGCTTACTTCGAGCTTTCGTATACCAATGCGTTTTTCTGCGCTATCTAAGAGCTGAGAACCATCAAACAGTTCAATTTTTACATTATACAGAGGCTGCTCTCCCAAACCATTGGGCCACCAGAGCTTAGGATTATTAATGGTTAATGTTTCAAAGCCGTCTGCCTTGTCAAAAAGTACTGTCCCATCAGGTGCAGTAACGGTAACCTTAAGAGCATATCCGCTATTCTTAGATAATTTTTTTTCTGAGCATGCTGATATTTCTGCTATCTTTGCATTTATGGAAATCTTAACCTCAGACATATCCTCATTAAAAGTCTGGCGGATATATGTGGAGGTCAGTATTGCTTTCTTTAGCTTAAGTAGCTCTACAGGTCTCCAGATGCCTGCGTCAGGGAGCCTGGGACCCCAGTCCCATCCGAACATATAGTGACCTTTACGGATCTTGGGGAATCCATTCATGGCATCCTCAGTACCGAGGATTGCAGGATCTTTTTTGAACTCCTCAGCGATAAAGTTTGTTGGTGAATGGAAAACTACAACCAGTTCATTTTCTTTTTCTTTTAACAGACTTAAAACCCTGTACTCCCAAGTGCGATGCATGTTGTTGACCGAACCCAAAACAGTTCCGTTCAATGTTATATCTGCCAGAGTATCAAGCCCATTAAAGTGCAGGATAATCTCATCTGTATCCAGTAACTCTTTTGAGTCAATATCAAATGTCGCGCGATACTCAAAATCATTTTTCATGAGTTCAAGTGTCGGCATCTCGTTATCCCTATAGTATGGGTCCTCAATTCTTCCTGCTGCCAGCAGATCATTATATACACTACCCGGTACCGTTGCCGGATATTCTGTTTCTTCACCCACTATACGCATCTTCCAGATTGGCTGAAAATTAATCTTCTCCATATCGTTCTCCTAAATATTTTTTCTAATCCACCCAGGGAATACACCTCATCCCTCAAGTGCCTGTTCTATTTCTTTCCATGTAGGGATTGCAGGTATCCCGCCCGGTTTAGTAATACAGATGCCTCCTGAAATTGTACCGCAGCCTCCCGCAATTCTTAGTATATCCAAATTAATATCAGAAGTTTTCTTCACCCCTTGTCTTATAAGGCTTGAAAGGAAACCTCCCCAGAAAGCATCTCCGGCGCCGGTTGTATCCTTAACCGGTACTTTTACAGAAGGAACCTTAATCTCTGAACACTTAATATCATAACCATTATCCGCACTATTCGTTGCTGTAAATGTACTTGGTATGCTATCAAAATCAATATAAAATATGCTGGAGCCATCTTTACCCTTTGTGAGTACCAATACTGAAATATCGTTTTTGACCATAAACTCAGGTATATTCTTTTCCCCACCCACAAAATCTAATTCCTCATCAGAGATTTTAAGCAGGTCGATATAAGGGAGCAGCTTATCTACCTCATACTTGCAGTCATCAAAGCTCCATATTTTGTCACGGTAGTTTATATCAAAGCTTACAAGTTTTCCCGCTTCTTTTGCGCGTCTTACGGCAAGTGAAACTGCATTTCTCTCAGGGAGACCTGACTGGCTGACAGAGCCTGCATGCACTATATCCCACTGTGAAAAATCTACTGCTTTTACATCATCCTTTGAAAGTAAAAGATCTGCTCCGGGTTTTCTCGCAAATGTAAAGGACCTGTCTCCACTCTCGTCAAGCGTAACAAATGCAAGTGTTGTGGTTGCTTCATCGGTAAGTTCAGGACACAATATCTCAACATTGTTTTCTTCAAGTGTTTTCTTGAGCAGTTTCCCGAAGTCATCGTTTCCCAGTTTTCCAAGAAAACCTGATCTTATCTCATTTCTCGCTACGCTTACCGCTACATTTGCGGGTGCTCCTCCGGGGTTTGCAGTATATGTATTCTTCATGCCTGCGACCGGAGTGAAATCAATTAACATCTCGCCTACACATAATATGCTCATTTTTCATCCTACCTTTCATCTTATGTTCATAATGTAATGACACCTCATCAGTCAATAAATTTTATTTTAATTTTACAAACTTCCGATATGGTCCCTACTCTCATATATGGCCCAAAGAGCCCCACTCCTGAGGTTACGATATCTGTCATGTTGCCGACCTGCTTTAAACCGTAGGAGTTTTCTGCTATAAATGAAAGCAAGATGTTTGCCGGGAATATCTGACCGTCGTGGGTATGGCCGCTTAAAGTTAGGTCTACACCTGCGCTTGCAAGCTCTTCCAATTCCCTAGGTTCATGGTCGAGGACTATAACCGGGTAATCGATCTGAGGTGCGTCATCCGACATTCCAAGGATCCAGTCGTAATCATACTCCAATTCTGTTTTCCCGTCTTCTTTTATGAAAGAATTTGTATCCAGATAAATCTTTTCAATTATCTCCCTTGGGTTATTTCTTAAAACAATCCCACGACCGGGTCTTACATAGTCAGGACGCCCATAAACATAGAAGTTGTTATCTATCAGCACTCCCTCATCCCTTAACAGTTTGACTCCTGCTTTCTCAAGGAATTCATCCATTCTCGGGTCGCTTTCTTTTTTCGCATCCTGATTAAAGGTAAAACCTGCGAGCACGGGCTCATCTATATCATGATTACCGTAGCAGGCATAGACTCCGTATTTGCTGTTTATCTCACGATACAGGCTTATCAATTTTTCAGGGTCATCCAGTGCATCATAAATATTGTCAAATATATCTCCGCAGATGAATACTATGTCGGGTTCACACTCATTAATGAGCTTTACCATTTTCTCCATCTCCGGTACTCCGATGTTAGGGCCCATGTGCATATCGGCTACCATAACGGCATTTAACTCTTCAAGCTGACAATTCTTTTTAGGCAGCTCAACCGTATACTCTGTTATCCTTGTGTCTGTTGCATGTATGAAACCGTATAGGCAGATAACCAGTGTGAATATTATCCCGGCGGATGCCCAGCCTATAGCTACCTGTCTCGGACGCTCCATTGACTCGGTAGAGCCCGTTCTCTTTTTGTGTATCCTCCAGATAAGACAGAATACAAGATAAATCACTGCAGGGAACATTGAGTACATCAATACCCCCAGCCACATACTCCCATAATGCTGAAATGCAAATTTAATTTTTGAATATGGGAGCAGAAAGCCGATCGGCATGGCTGATGCCGCAAATATAAACAGCCCGTATATCAGTATCCTCACCAATATATGCGTATGCTTAAAGCAGGCCTTAAGCCACCTGTTTACCATAAATGCGATAAGCCAGGTCGCAAATATATAGAGAGGACTAAGTATTAAAGCTAACATACTAACAAATTACTCCAAATTAAAAATGAAAGGGGAAGGCTTTTCAATCAGATTCAACCGCAGAACCGTCCTACGTCGAATGCTCCAACGGAGCGTTTGACATGGCTCCGCCACGAAGTGGTGGAGTAGTACCTCAGAACGACTACTCAGTAAGATTGTCTTTCGGATGCTGGGCAGGATAATCTGTAATGCCTGCACCGGTATTGGGGTTGGAACTCGAATATATTATGTCTCCCATAAATACCAACAGCAGCATGATACAGATCGGTGCCACGATCCTGAGGCGCCAACGTCTAAACAGGTTGTCAAAGACAGGCCCTAAGAAATAAACTACCAGGGATCCGAAAACTCCAAATATCAGCAGTCCTTCTGCGCATATCCTTCCCTGGATGTTCAGAAAATACCCGCTGTAGTCCCACCATTTTGCGTGATACATGAAATCAAGTACAGTGGCAGTGGTATATTCCATAACACCGCAAAGTACTATGATGCTTGTAAACTCAAGTACCGGTTTGCTGCGGAACCTGTTTAACAGGATAAGTATCAAAATACTGCCTGCACCGTAGATAGGGACATACGGTCCGTTTAAAAATCCTCTGTTTACAAATACTCCGTCCTCATAGAGATGGATTGCGATTTCCCATAGCCAGCCCATAAATGAGAACATGAAAAACATGAGAATGATCGACCATACCGAATATCTGCGTACATAATGCAGAAACTCTATATTCGGTGTCATTGCATGCAGGAATGTCTTCCTGTACGCAGGGAATAATCTAAACGGATATATTTTCTTATCAAATACATCCTGTCTGGTTTTTACTTTAAGCTGATGCTCTTCATATTCACAGAGCTTCTTTTCCTCCTTGTTTGCAAAAAGCACCACTCCGAAATTCCTGGCGATAAATCCGCTGACACCTCTCATTTTCTGAGGTACCGGCAGCTCTTCTTCTGCCAATGACTTAATATCGGCATAAGCCTCATCTATATGCTCATCATCAGCCTTTACATAAAGGAATCTGTCATTTAACAGTTCAACTTCAGGGATTTCCTTCTTTTTCTTCTTTATGTCAATTCTCAGCTCTGCATAGTATTCGCCGAATACTGCTGCCTCATAGGCATTTACGAAGAACAGCTCAAGTAACCCAAAGGTAAACAGCGAAAGCACTCTCCAGCCCAAAAATGACATGCTAAGCTTAAAGGCTTCCCATTTATGTCCGTCCATCATTTTGGTAGAAAGCCTTCTTGCTTCTTTTCCTGATACAGAAGGATTTTCTGACAAAATGTACGGTACCAGCATATACTGATATGCTTTTACAAATCCGCCAAACAGTGTAAGTGACCATAGTGCGGTGATGATCGTTGTGGTAAACAGCGCCCAGGATGTCTGGAACCATCTGCCGGCTTTTATAAGATAAAAAACACGCCTTATCGGAACGCTTTCATATGTTCTTGACTCTAATACAAAACGGATGGATACTACCTTAAATACACTAAGTACAAAATACCAGATAAATATCGCCATGAGCATCATTATGGCTATGATAATGATGGATGCAATATTGTCCGATCTTACTATCGATGCGATACCTGTAAACAGCTTGGTAAAAAGCTTTCCTGAGGTAAGTGCGTTTGCTATGCTTGCAAATACGCCCTGTGTCTTTCCGACCTCTACAGGTCCGATATAGGACGGCTCTGTGTTTCCCTCTATATTGCCGGTCACTTGTGAGACGCTGTCCTTGACTCCGGTCAAGCCGTCTTTTATACCGATAACGCCGTCGATCAAAGAGTCCTTTCCCTCGGCAAGTCCTACGGCCAGACCATCTTTGATCTTTTCTCCGCTGTCAACTATATTGTCTTTGAGCTTTGTTGTACTGTCCCAGACCTTGTCGGCTCCGAAACCGCTTGATACATACTGGAATACATCGGCTATGCCGCCAAATCTTTCATCAAGTACCGTGTTCGATATACCGTCAGTATCCAGTGATACTTCTCTTGAAAGCGCTTTTTTCAGTGACCCGAATGACGATGCATTCTCAACACCTATAAAAGAAGTAAACGCCATGATGAGAACTATGATCCAATAATGTGTCTTTAATATGTCAAGTCCTCTGTTTTTTAATTCCTTACGATTCATTTTATAAACCTATTGTAATCTGAATATTTTAGAAAACACCTCATTCGTCTGCTTCGCAGACACCTTCCCCTCCAAGGGGAAGGCTTTTATAAGGTATCTATTACATATTTAAGAAACCTCAGAGTAGATAGTGGGCTTCCCTATCACATCAGAATACAGGTCAAGTCCAAAGCTTGTAAGCTCAGGGACGCTCTGTATCATCTTGTATGTTCTTACACCGTTTTCTTTTCGCTCGGCACAGAAGAATGTGATATCCGAATGCTCGTTGTTCTTTTCCTTCTCTTCTGTTTCTGCATACATTTTTCTTGCAAACGAGAGTAGATGCGTAACCGTTATGATCTTTACTCCCGCTTCATTTAATGCCTTTATGATATCATATGCAATGATCGAACCGTCTATCTCGGTAGTTGTCGCAAATGACTCATTTAAAAGCACCAGTGATGCCTTATCCAGATGATTAATGATGGAGTTCATGCGTCCCAGTTCCTCATCCAGACGGCCGCTGTTCATCGCAGAATCCTCACGCCTGGTGAAATGAGTAAACAGCGAAGTAAATATACCGCTCGAGAAGCTTTCAGCCGCTACCTGGAGCCCTGCCTGCATCATAACCTGCGCTATACCGACGCTCCTAAGGAAAGTTGACTTTCCGCCCTGATTTGCTCCGGTAATGATGACCAGCATTTTGTTCTGGATGTTACATGTATTACCGACAGCATTTACACGCTGCTCCATGCACATGACAAATTCCTTTAATTCGGAAAATGCCAGTCTTTCATTCTCGCATATCGTAGGGTAGCAGTAATCAATCCCTATTCTTTTCATGTGATGGGTCAGGTTTACAGCGCCCCTGTAAAATGCGGTCTGAAACAGCAGCTGATCAAAAAATCCCGAAAAGCTTTCAAGAAACTCCATAGTAAATGTCATAATATAATTTACTGTATTCTGTTCGAGCTCAACTATCTGTTTCTCTATTATCGGAGTCATTTTGTTTGAAAATGAATCAGGGGTAAGTGAATTTTTGAACTCTACTATCTTTGAAATAGTGCTCTTGGGATTTCTATATCTGATCATGGACGAGGTCACGTTTTTAAGTTTTACATCCCTCAATTTGAGACCTGCTCCGATCTTTCCCTTAAGCGTCAGCTTTGGAGTATAAACATAGAGAGCTCCGTCCTTGTCCTCGCTTTCCTTTACGTAAAATGCGACATCATTTAAGAGCTTATCTATCTTATGCTCATAATCGTCACTGAATTCCTCGTTAAGTCTCTTTGCAAGATTCTTTAACCCTTCTGACGAAAACAGTATGGCACTGCCCTTAAGCAGCTTCTTGATTTTCTTTAGCCCCTCTGCAAAGAGTGTCGTCAGATGTATCTGCGTTACCGCCCATCCGGCATTATCTGACCTGCCGGAATATCCGGTAGTTTTTCTGCCAAGCTTGTCCCACTCTACCACAATCCTTGTTGCTTCCTTGTAAAGATTTTTGATAAAGTCCTCATTTTCAAGGCAGTCTTTTAAGATTTTCTGACGGTACAGGATTTCTTCCTTTGTAACAAGCGGTGAAACCATCACCTTGCTCATAGTATCAGATATAAAAGGATCCTGTTCCTTGATCTGTTTTGCTACTCCGTTTTCAAATACCACATCCTTGCCGGCATTCATATAAAGGGTTTTAAGCCCAAGGTCCTGTACTATTGACTTGGCATCAAAGTACCTGGTCGCTCCGACAAATTCACGGTCCTTATATAAAAGAAATGCATTCATTCTGTTCTATATCCCCATATTTCTAAGCCGTTCTTTTAGGCTCTCATACCCGAGCTCGTATTTCTCAACCTGATTTCTGGCGCAGCCCTCGTAATCAACTGCTTTTTTCAGTATCTTAAAGTTCTGCTTTCCGTTTTCATCAAGCTGTGCTGAAAGCCCGACTATACGTTCATCGATGTCGCAGAGTTCCCTGAGATGAGTTACATATATACCATGACAGCCTTCATCAAGGAAATGCTTAAGTACATTCTGACCCATTATTATGGCATCATAATTGGCTGCAGTTGTGAAAAGCTCGTTGATTACAACAAATGCGTTATCCTTGTATTCCTTCATCATAGGTGAAAGACGCACAAGCTCTTCCATCAGCTTTCCACGGCCTGTCTCGACACTCTCCTCTACGGAAAAATGTGTAAGTATATCTGAGAAATAAGGTACTGCTGCAGATTTTGCCGGTACATCAAGACCTATCTTTGTAAAATAAATCAACTGCCCAAGGCTCCTTGCAAAGGTCGTCTTTCCGCCCTGATTAGGTCCGGTAAGTACAAAGAAAAGTTCGTTTTTCTCAAATATAAAATCATTGCTGATAACAGGTTTTCCCTTTTCACTGTTTACACAGGCAAGGGCCAGATCATAGAGACCTTCTGCACTAATATCGGAATTGCCGGCTTTCTCTCCACCAGTACCACCCGTTCCAGTCTGTCCGTGAGCATTTTCACATGCTTGCGGTCTGCAGAAATCAAACCCAAGCTTTATCATTTTCTGCTCAAACTCAAAGAAAGAAAGATAAAACCTCAGCTCGTCCGCAAGTCTTGAAAATACGTTATCTTCAAATTCCGGTTTGTCCTTAAAGAGCTTTTCTGCTTCCTTAAATATCTCAGGATTTCGTTTTGCTACAATCTTAACTATTTCCTGTTCAAAGCTTGTAAGCTCGTCCGTTATTGCAAAAGGATTTACAAATTCCTTTTCATTCACATCGCAGATCTGCTTTAAGAAATCCTCATACTCTGCAAGGTCTTGCTCGTCATCATCATTGTTGTCATTGTCTTCTTTGACATCTTTTCCGGCGTTCTGACTATTTGCTTTGTTATTTTCTATGTCGGTATCTGATCTATCATCCTTGTTATTACTCTTAACAGTAATTTTTGATGATGCATCAGATTCTTTATCATCCTCGACAAATACCTGGATCCTTCCATTTTCATAGTTTGCAATAACCGTAAGACCAAGTAGGGCTTCCTTTAGCTTTTTGGATTTTTCCGCCATCGTGCAAAACTCTGAAGCACCGGTATAATCTTTAAGCAGCTCTCTTAAGCTCTTCAGCCCCTCTGATTGCAGATCCGCATTTTCAAGCGCTTTTTTTAGTTTTAATAGGCTATCGGTATATATCTCCATGCCCCAGAAATGCCAAACAGGTCTCTGCAGGTCTATCCTTGTACTCTTCTTTTTGCTCTCTATATCCCTAAACTCGTTATAGTCAGCAGTAAACTCAAGCAATGCATCATACAGCGCATTTTTCTTTATGTCCTCATACACATCATGCCTGTAATTCTCGCACTCCGCATCCAGAGGAAAATGCTCAAAGTACTCCAAAACCTTTCTGTCGCCCTTTGTTATCCTTTCCAATATCTGGTCTATATTCAGATCCAGGAAAAATGCCGGTCTCGTAACGCCTTTTACCGGCTCCTTTAAATCTAAAACACTTTCAAATCCCATAACAACCCCGCTAATCTGCAGTTATTTATCATGCTTTACAACTGTATCCTTCTTACTAAATTAACCCACTTTATTCTATCCCAAAAGGGCTTTTTTGTCAATTAATACCTTGTCATAATAAAATTCCTTGACCTTTTTCCTAAATCGATATATCATAAACTGTATCCTTGTAAGTTTAGGGGGAAAGAAAATTGATTTTATCCGTTAATAATATAACAAAAAGCTTCGGAACGGATGTGATACTTTCCGAAGTTTCATTTCATATAGAGGCAGGTCAGAAAGCGGCGATCGTAGGCATAAACGGAGCCGGTAAATCGACTCTGCTTAAAATCATAACCGGAGAATTAGCTCCTGATTCGGGTACTGTTTCCATACAAAAGGATGCCAGTATCGGCATACTTACTCAGACTCAGAACCTGACTGACGAAAACACCATATATGATGAGGTCCTCTCAGTAAAAGCTGATATCCTTGCTCTTGAGGAAAACATCCGGAGGATGGAGCATTCGTTAAAAAATCTTGAAGGTGAGGAATTAGAGCAGGCTCTTAACCGTTACTCGCGTATGAACGCAGAGTTTGAAAATGCAAACGGCTATGCTGTAAAAAGTGAAGTTACAGGTGTTTTAAAGGGCTTAGGTTTTGAAGATGACGAGTTTGCAAAAACTGTCAGTACTCTTTCAGGTGGTCAGAAAACAAGAGTAGCCTTAGCTAAGCTCCTGCTTTCAAAGCCTGATATAATCATGCTTGATGAGCCCACGAACCACCTCGATATGGACGCGATAAGATGGCTTGAAGGATTCTTAGGAGCATATAAGGGTGCTGTAATACTTGTAGCACATGACCGTTATTTCCTTGACAAGATAGTTTCAAAGGTTATTGAGATAGAAAATACCAAGGCTGCAAGCTACGATGGCAACTATACTGAGTTTTCCAAAAAGAAAAAGATGTTAAGAGATGCCCTCATCAAGCAGTATCTAAACCAGCAGCGTGACATAAAGCATCAGGAAGCGGTCATTGAAAAGCTTAAATCCTTTAATCGTGAAAAATCGATAAAAAGAGCTGAAAGCAGGGAAAAACAGCTGGCCAAGGTCGAGCGCATCGAGCTCCCCAAGGAGCTAAATGCCGAGATGGATATAAGGCTTGAGCCAAATATTGAAAGCGGTAACGATGTACTGACAGTGAGAGGGCTTTCCAAGGGTTTTGATGGTGTTACTCTCTTCCAGAATGTTGATTTTGAGGTTAAAAAGGGTGACAAGGTGGCTATAATCGGCGCAAACGGTACCGGTAAGACCACTCTCATGAAGATACTTAACGGTCTCTTAGAGCCGGATGCCGGATGCTTTAAGTTAGGTGCAAAGGTTTATACCGGTTATTATGATCAGGAGCATCATGTTTTAAACCCTGATAAGACTGTATTTGAAGAAATACAGGATACATATCCTGATATGGATAATACAAAAGTCAGGAATGTACTTGCTGCCTTTCTTTTTACAGGCGATGATGTTTTTAAGCTAATAAGAGACTTAAGCGGTGGTGAAAAGGGCCGTGTCTCCTTGGCAAAGCTTATGCTGTCCGATGCCAATCTACTTTTTCTTGATGAGCCTACAAACCACCTTGACATCATTTCCAAGGAAATACTGGAGCAGGCTGTAGCTTCATATAAAGGTACAGTAGTTTATGTTTCGCACGACAGATATTTTATCAATAAGACTGCCACAAGGATAATGGAGTTAAAGAATAACGGTTTCCTCTGCTTTGACGGTACCTATGATTATTATCTTGAGAAAAGGGATGCATTACTGAAGCTGCATGAGGAAAAACAGACTGATATCATCCGTCAAGCGCCTTCCTCCGGCAGTTCGACCTTGCCCACATCATCTTGTGGCGATATAACAGAGTCTAACAGTTCCTGCAAAGGTTCCCGCGAGGACTGGGAGAATGCCAAGAAAAAACAGGCTGAAACCAGAAAGCTGGAAAATGAATTTAAGAAATGTGAAGAAGCGATCAACAGGCTCGAAACCCGCAATTCCGAAATAGATGAGGAAATGCAGAAACCGGAGGTTGCTTCATCTCCATCTAAATTAGTTGAGCTTTCTAATGAACACGAAAAGAATTCTTTAGAACTGGAAAAACTTATGGAAACCTGGGAAGAACTGTACGAGAAATTGAATTCCTAACTAGCACCTCATCAGTTAAACAACAAAAGACAGACATGAATAGATTACTTACAATTATCGTTCCCTGCTTTAATGAGCAGGAGGTGCTGCCCCTCTTCATTGAGGCAATCACACCGGTAAGGAAAGAACTTTTTGAGAAAAACGAACTGAATACCGAAGTACTTTTTGTAGATGACGGCTCGAGTGACAGCACACTGGAGCTTTTAAGGAGTTTTCATGAAAAAGATGAAAGCGTACGCTATATATCTTTTTCAAAGAATTTCGGCAAGGAAGCAGGAATCCTCGCAGGTCTAAAAAATGCTAAGGGTGACTATGCTGTGCTTATGGACGCTGATCTGCAGCATCCGCCTGCACTGCTGCCAAAGATGTACTGGGAGCTTACAGGGTCTTCCGTTTCTGATGGAACTGCAGATACTGATGCAAGTATGTCAAAAGTTTTACCCGTAAATCCGTACGATTCCATAGCAATGTATAGAGATGATAGAAAAAAAGAAGGCTTTTTCAGGAGACATTTCTCATCCATGTTTTTTAAGCTGATGAACAAGCTTTCAAAGCTAAACATGGTAAACGGCGCAACAGATTTTCGTATGATGAACCGCCCAATGATAAATGCAATTATCTCGATGCCTGAGACTAACCGTTTTTCTAAGGGAATTTTCAACTGGGTTGGTTTTAATACAAAATGGCTCCCATTTGAAACGGGCGAACGCCCGGCAGGCGAGTCAAAGTGGACTTTCGGTAAACTGATATCGTATTCATTTGACGCTTTACTAAGTTTTTCCGAAGTTCCTTTGAAGATATGCTCCTGGCTGGGTATCATCTTCTGCCTGATCTCATTTATTACAGGTCTTGTTCATTTCATAAAAACACTGGTATTTGGTGACCCGGTAGCCGGTTTCCCCACCCTTTATCTTATGATGCTGCTATTGGGCGGTATTGTATTGTTATTCCTAGGTATAATGGGACAGTATATGGCAAGGATTTATTTAGAGATCAAACAACGACCGGTATATATTATCAAAGAGAGTGATGACTCATCTGGTCAGTAATAATGTATTGGAATTCATAATATTATCCAAAATATAAAAACGAGCATTAGACATAAATTGTCTGAAGCTCGTTTTTCATTGTTATTTTTGAATATAATCCGTATTACCTCAGGCGATTTGTTTCAAACTGTGCACGCGCCTTTAAATTGGATCGGATGTAACCGATACGGTCATCGTGGTCGTTGCTTGCAGCAACAATATCAAGGCTTGCCTCGATATTGCTCAGGGTCCTGTCATCCAGTTCATCCCCGTATCTCTCTATTATCTGCAGCTTTCCTTTCGATGTATTTTCATCCAGAAACTGCATTAATATCGGATTAACTTGGCTTGTGTTTTCTGAGTTATTATCCATAGTTTTATGCCCCCCATTTATACTTCACACCTCATCATATCCGGATCTTTATATTGTCATTTTTACGCGCTTTATAGTAGTCCGAATACTCCTTAGTTATCAGATTATATCTTACCATAAGGTCAAGGTCTGCTTCAAACTCAGCATTTTTCAGTTCCTTATTATCCACCATGGACTGCAGCAGTCTTCTGATCCTTTCCTGATAATCGTTCTGAGAAATTACATTGTCAGTCCAGAAAATCCTGCTTTCATAAGCCTGCTTAAAGTATGTTGAATATCTACCCTTAATATCCAGCGAATCAAAAACATGAAACTCAAAATCAAATTTGTTAAAGAGTTTTCTAAGCGAACGAGGCGTGATCGCTATCTTGCCGCCCAGCCAGTAAATGTTTTTGCAAAGTGCTTCACTGTTTCTGCTGTTTCCGCCCTGATAAAGAGCAGGGAGCAGTTCGCCGAAAATAGCGTTTACATCAGGATCCTTCTTTACATTCTCAAATTCATCGGCAAACTTTTCCTCGACACCTCTTTGATATGTAACCTTAAGGAATTCTGACATCGGTATTAACTCTGTCCTAAGTGCACCTTCGACCAGCACGATATTTGCTGTTTTGCCTTTATCCTGTACAAATGCCGGTGTGTGCATAACTCTTGCTTCTCTCCAGGTATCAACAAATATAGGAGTAAACCTTCGGTCATCCTTTCTCACCTTTAGCATCTTTTTTCTTGCTTTTATCTGTTTTGGAGTGGGCTTTTTCACTTCATAAACATCGTCATCCTTTGTTCTGCTTTCTGGATCAAGCTGCCTGCCGTCCACGTCATATCCGTCTTCGCCGCCGTTCAATTTGCGGCTGAACTCTTCATCACTTTCAAGATCCTTTAATATTTCCTCGACGTTTATTTCTTCAGACTCTGATCCTGACTTATCTTTATTACTGTCCTTGGTTTCTTTTTTATCCTTATTATCTTTTTCCGACTTTTTCTCTGTCCCTAATGCAAGGCCGTCAACACCGATAGCCAGATCCGTCAGATCTTCCTCTAACATAGAAAAATCTATGTCCATATTTTCATAGGAATTTTCTTCTTCGTCTTATCTTTCTTCTTTCTTTTCTTTCTTTTTTGCTTCTTTTTTAGGCTCTTTTTTCTGAATCTTTTTATCGAGATCCACATCTATGTCGACAAATGAAAAAGAAAACATAACAAGAAGTCCCGCTATCAGCAGTACCGCTCCCGTTCCAAGGAATATCAGGGATTTTCCGGATATTCCCATAACAAGGAGTACGAAACCTACTATAAGAAGGACTATAACTCCAATAAGGTACGTTTTTACTTTGGATTCCCCGTATCTCAGGGTGATCAAAAGCTTCTTTAACATTTAGTCTCCCTTAATTTCAAAAAACTCCTTAGCTTCTTCGACCACTTTTTTGCCCATCTCATAACCGTGCTCATAGAGTTCATTTAAACTCACAGGGTCACGGGTTATCAGTTTCGGAAGGCTGATCTCAGGATAGTAGGCAAGAGCCTGCTTCTGAAGGACCAGCTCCTCCACAAAGTCAAGATCGGCATTATATTTATAAGGCCTTTCCCTCATTGTCCTAACGAAATTTCTATGCCAGAAATACCGCGTTGTAATAAGTTTACTGGTTTTAAGCTTTTTCCTGTACCTGCTCTGCTGAGTAAGGATTATAAGGTTTTTCTTCATCCCGTCAGATACAGCTCGCCTGATAGGTATCGCATCAGCCATACCTCCGTCAGTCATGGGACGTCCATCAAGAAATTTGGTACGCGTAATAACGGGGAATGAATTTGAGGCGCAGCACATATCCATAAGATAGTCCCTGTCCTTGTATTCATTAAGATACACTGGCTCACCCGTCCTTAAATCGGTAAGGCTCATGGTAAGCTTTTGCCCGCAGTTAAAAAACTCTTCAAAATCAAGAGGCAGTATCTCATAGGGAATCTTATAGAACATAAGCTCCGTATTGTAAACCGATCCCTTTGTGAAATAATTCCACCACGAAAAAAGCTTACGTATACCGACCGTATCGAGCAGTGCCGCTCTCGCCCATCCGCTCTGCTTTGAAAGGTAACTCAAGGCAACGTACGCACTTGCAGATACGGAGTACACGTTTTTAAAATATATTTTATTTTCAACCAGCCGGTCCAATATCCCGGCCGAAAAGAGGGCTCTGGTACCTCCGCCCTCAAGTACTAATCCGGCATCTACAAGCATATGTATTTCCTTTTACTTTAAACAGCAACTTTAGCTTCTTTGGCCTGTTTTTCTTCTTCCTCGAGTTTCCTGTAGTCGGTCTTTCCTATCTTTGTTGTAGGAAGGCTTTCTCTAAACTCTATTTCATTAGGTTTTGCATATTTTGCAAATTTATCCTTGCAATATTCCAAAAGCTCTTTTTTGGTATCCTCATTGGCGGGTACACCATCCTTAAGTACCACAAAAGCTTTTATTTTCTGCATCCTGTATTTATCAGCGACTCCGATAACACAGGACTTTTCAACCTTTTCGTGTTCTTCTAAGACAGCCTCAACCTGATTGGGATATACATTATATCCCGAAGCAATTATCATACGTTTCGCTCTGCCCTTAAAGAATACAAATCCGTCCTCGTCCATCATTCCAAGATCGCCGGTATAAAGCCAGTTAACGCCCTTCTCATCTTCTTTTAAGGTCTGAGCTGTTTCTACAGGATTTCCAATGTATTCCTTCATGATGAGTGGCCCGCTGATAACAATCTCTCCTGTTTCTCCTGCAGGAAGCTCTTTTCCGGTCTCGTGGTCAACTATCTTAAAGTTCATATCGGCAAAAGGAAGTCCGATACTGCCGCGTTTTGCACCTTCCTTAGGTGAAAGGCAGCAGGCTGAAAGTGTTTCGGTAGCGCCGTAGCCTTCACGTACCTCTACAGGTGAACCATGTTCCTTTAAGAATGCATCAAATCTATCCTTAAGATCGGCAGAAAGACTGTCACCGCCTGAGAATATGCCCTTTAAGTGGCTAAAATCGAGTCCGTGAAGCTTTGGAACTCTTAAGATTGCCTCAAATAATGTGGGCACGCCTGCAAAGTAAGAGCACTTAGACTCTGAGATCAGTTTTACATAACTTTTAGCGGTAAATCTCGGGATAAGTATTGTTTCTGCACCTGCATAAAGCATGCAATGGATACAGATACCGAGTCCAAAGCCATGGAACATGGGCATTGCAGCGATGAACTTATCTCCGGGTGTAAGCACCGGTACAGTAGCCTTTATCATTATCGCCTGGGAATTGAAGTTGTGGTTTGTAAGCACAACGCCCTTTGTAGTGCCTGTAGTACCGCCCGAGAAAAGTATTACTGCAGGGTCATGCGGCTGACGGCTCTCTGCAAAAGGTCCTTCGTAATCCTTACCGAGATCAAGGAAGGTATGCCAGCGGATGATGTTTTCTGTTTCCTCAACCTTTTCCGTCTTGCGTCCGGCAGTCATCTTATAAGCTACATTCTTAGGAAATGCAAGTCCATCCTGTATACCTGTTATTACAGTCAGTCTTACCTCACTGTTTTCAAGCGCTTCCCTGAATTTTCCAAAAAGCTGGTCAAGAGTTATGACCATCACAGCCCTTGAGGTCTTAAGATAGTACTCTATTTCTCTCGCAGATGATAACGGGTGTATCATGCTTGCTACACCGCCTGCCAGATTTACGGCATACAATAACACAAGAGCCTGGGGACAGTTGGGGAGAGCTATGGTTACGCATTCTCCCGGCTGCAGTCCTGAACTCTTTAATGCCTTTGCAACCAGCTCTATCTGCTTTCTCATGTTTTTGTAGCTTACCTTTCTGCCCAAAAACTCGTAAGCAGTATAGCCCGGATAAATATCTGCAGCACGCAGTACCGCATCACACATGGTACCGTCATAATAGTTCAGGACAGTATCATTATTATTTGTATCCGTATTATATAAGTTTTCAAAGATATCCCTTGTATCTTCTTTTTTTCTGAAACTTATCATCACTCAACCTCTTCTAAGGCATCACTGAAATTATCAAGATCCTCAGGCTTTAACATATCCTTCATGTAAGGAACCGCATCGATGAACTTAAAGGTCCTGCCTGCCTCCAAGAGCGGATGATTCAAAACCTGAGGGAACATCTTCTCTACGATAGCACGGAGCTTCGGAGTATCAAGTATCTCACCAACTGTTGTCTTTTCGATGCTGTACTTGGAATTTGTAGCAGCCTTTGCCTCTAACTTCTTGACATTGGCGGGATCTGCGCCCCAGTCGAAGCCTCTTTCTATGGCATTCTGGTTTGCCTTTACCACTGCATCGCCTTTCTTTGCGAGTTTCATGGTAACGCCTGCCAAAACTACTTCTTTAGGAAGCATTTTGGTATAGCCTAAAAGTGCTCCGATCAGGATCATGTTTGCCATCCTGATATCGCCTAATTCCTTCGCTATATCGTCTGCCGGGATGTCTATAAGATGCACCCCGCCGCTCTTGATCCTGCTCTTGGCACGGCTGGAATTCCTTATTACAAGACCATCGGGTATAAGTTCGGCAAGTCCCTTCTGACATGCCTCATCAGTCATTGCTATCATACCCATGCATTTTCCCGGAAGCGGGGATACAATGGGTTTGTCGCTAAGTACTACGGTACACTTAGCTACACCGCCACGCTGAGCAGCTCCGTACCACGGAACAAAGGTTGCATATCCTAAGAATGCCGCTGTAGCCGCAAGTGAGGCTCCGGCCGAGAGAACGCCCTGTCCGCCTGTGCCTGATATAAGTAATGAATATTTCATTCTCCAAACCTCTCTTCCTTGTCCACAAATGTCTTGCATTCAAAATATTTTTCTGTATTAGTCTCCATAAATTCAAGGCTCTTTACAGGATCACATTTCCATGTAGTAGGACAGTTGGTGAGCAGCTCTATAAACGAAAATCCCTTGTTTTCAAGCTGGTTTTTAAAGCCCTTGATAATTGCAGCCTTAGCCTGTCTGATGCCCTGAGGAGTCCTCAAGGTACAGCGTGTAACAAATCTGGGGGCATCCAACTCCTTAATAAGCTCGCACATCCTTAAAGGATAACCTGTTCCGAGCAGCTGTCTTCCGTTTACTGCTGTTGTTGCCTTTTGCCCTAAAAGTGTGGTAGGCGCCATCTGTCCTCCGGTCATACCGAAAATTGAATTGTTTGCAAAAATAATTGTAATGTTCTCGCCACGGTTAGCACATGAAAGGATCTCTGCAAGTCCGATAGAAGCAAGATCGCCGTCGCCCTGGTAACAGAATACCAGGCAGTCAGGCCTGCATCTCTTTATACCCGTTGCAACAGCAGGTGCCCTGCCGTGTGCAGAACCAATGATATCAAGGTCCCATGAAACAAGACCCTGTGTTGAACAGCCTACGGGAAGAACATAAATTGCCTTTTCCCTGACCTTTAGTTCGTCAATTGCCTCAGCTATGATCTTTGTAGCTGTCGCATGCAGACATCCCGGGCAATAGGATGACGCTGTAGGAAGAATAGACTTTGGTCTCTCGTATAATGCACCCATTATTCTTCCTCCTTTCCGCCTGCTATAAAGTTCTTGATAGCCTGCTTTACATCATAATCATCCAAGAGCACTCCGCCTGAATGACCGTACTCAAATACAGGAGCCTTGCCCTGTACTGCTGCCTCAACATCCTCACCCATCTGTGCGGGGATGGTCATTTCTATATCTATGATACCTTTAACCCTGCTGTAATCAAGCTTCTTAAAGCTTTCCTTAGGGAACGGGAACAGAGTGATAGGACGGATAACTCCGATCTTAATGCCCTCTTCTCTTAATTCTTCAGCAACCTGCTTAACTATACGTCCTGCAATGCCGTATGCTGTAACCACATACTCTGCGTCATCAAGATAAAGCTCTTCTACCTTAACATCTTCCTTTTCCCAGCGCTTTGTACGCTCACCAAAGGACTTGTTAAGTCCCTCAAGACCTGCCTCATAAATAGGGGAAATAAGGTGGGACTGTCTCTTTTCCTCACCTTCCCAGCGACCCATTGTCCATGAGGACTGAGCCTTAGGATCAGGCTCCTTCATAGGAGGAAGCTCAACGTTTTCCATCATGGCACCGAGTACACCGTCCATAAGGATAAATACCGGGTTCCTATCGCGCTCTGCATAATCAAATGCATTATATGTCAGATCAACTATTTCCTGCAGAGTTGAAGGTGCAAATACCATAAGTCTGTGTCCGCCGTGTCCCAAAGCTTTTGTAACCTGGAGATAATCAGACTGTGCCGGCTGGATACTTCCAAGACCGGGGCCTCCACGGCTTACATCTACAATAAGTGCAGGAAGCTGTGCAGCTGCCAGGTAAGAAATACCCTCGCACTTTAAAGACAGACCGGGGCCTGAAGATGAGGTCATAGCCCTGACACCGGTACTTGCTGCACCATAAACCATATTTATAGAAGCTATCTCGCTCTCGCCCTGGATAAATACACCGCCAACCTCAGGCAGCCTGCGGCTTAAATACTCCGGAACATCATTCTGGGGTGTAATAGGGTAGCCTGCGAAAAATCTGACGCCAGCCCTTACAGCAGCCTCAGCTAATGCTTCGTTGCCTTTCATAAATTTCTTTTCCATTTTAGTCCTCCTTGATGATAGAGATAGCAGCCTCGGGACACACGGTACTGCAGGACAGACATCCTATACAGTCTGCTTCGTTTGCAACCTTAACCTTTACATAGCCCTTAGCGTTTAAGCCGTCCTCAGCGGTAAGTACATGCTTAGGACAGTACTTGATGCAGTATCCGCAGCCCTTACAGAACTTCTCTGCAAGCTTTACCTTGAAGGAAGGCCCTGATTTTGCGGTCTTATCCTTATACTGCTTGTCATAATTTCTCTCTATTGTACGAACAAGTCTTGAGACTGTTGTATTTACAGGAGTAGGAATGCCGGCTTTCTTTCCTAAGCGCTCTACTGCTCCATTGATAAACTCTATCTCGGTAGGAGCTTTCTTCATCAGCATATCCTGTGCCATTGAAGGATAGTGAAGGCCTGAGGTCTTGCGCGCTACCGGAAGGATATGTGTCATGAAGTAGTTGAAATCAAGGTTTACTCCACAGGAAGCACCTACTGCTATAGCCTCTTTAAGCATATCAACCGCAAGCAGTGTGAAATCCTGATCATTACCTGCTTCCCCGCCACGGAGACGTACAAGTCCGCAACCTGCATTAACGGCGATATTAACAAGGAGTTTGTACCAAACCTCTGTATCGATATCTTCTGTGTATGCAGCCTTGATACCGCTTGCATTAAAGATACCTGCCAGCTCGTCGCCGAATTTCTTCTGCTCCTCATCCTTTGTTACAGAGCCGAATACTACATTTACATCACCGAAAAGACCTGTATCAAGTACTGCCGGAGCAGACATGATAGCTGACATATTTACACAGCCGTAATATATATTATCCTTATTCACGCTCTCAGCTATGATATCAGTATTTCCGATACCGTTCTGAAGCGTGATGATCTTTGTATTCTCACCTATGATGGAAGCGGCACCCTCTAATGCACTCTTGGTATCGCAGCCCTTTACCATGATAAGAACCGCATCCTGCTTTTCCAAACCTTCACATGAACATGCAGCCTTCATGGGGATGGGATCAGTCTCTGACTTTTCTCCATTTTCACCGGTGTAGCTTCTCATTACTATACCGGGGTTTGCCAACTTATCTGCAAGTTCCTTACGCCTAACAAGCAATGTAACGTCGGCACCGCCAAGCTGAAGGTATGCTCCCAGCATGCTTCCCATTGCTCCCGCACCTAAAACAGCGATCTTCAAACCTCATTCCTCCTTATATTCATTTAAATAATCAACGTATATAATGATGCATGGGCTATCTGACCATCAGATTATCCCACACAAAAAACCACAATATATAGTATTACAAAACGCAAAAAAGTACATCATCATTTTTGTTGATGATGTACTTTTTTCACGATGAAATCAGCTTATCACAGATCTTTTTCATCTGCACTGCGTCAGCCTCGGTTATCTCGTAATCTGAATAACGGGCTCTGTCATAGAGCTCTGATAACTCAGGTACTTCTACTGCACTGGCACATTCACCGGAGGTCTTAAACCCAAGTGCTTTTTTATCTCCGGATCTTGTGATCCTGAAACATTTTTCTTTTGCAGTATTTTTAAAGCTGCGTCGTACCTTTTCTCGAGGGGTAAGGAAAAATCTCTTTTCCTTTACCTTCTTTTCTTTTAAAGAAACCGCGTCACAGCTCTCTCTTACATCTGTTACCACGTCATCCACAATGAGATCGGGACGGTCAAGCTTCATATTGAAGAAACCAAGTATCTTCTTTATAAGCCTGTAAAGCAAAAGCAGTATCAGGAAAACCACCAGCAGCCAGAGTGCCTTTTCTATGATAGTCCCAAGCAGTGACACATCTCTAGTCTCACCCTGCCCAAGCTTTGCGGTTAAAGAATCAAAATCGTTGTAATCAAGCGGATTACTTACCTTTGGATCAGGTTCTGACCCGGCAAATATTTTCCTAAGCCAGTCCCGTATAAATTTCCCGAGCTTGTTTTTTATGAAGTTTCCGAACTCTGTAAGGCTGTCCATATTTGCTATGGCAAAGAACGCGCCTGCTGAAACACCTACATAGATGATAACGCCCTTTAAGCCGGCACCCATGATCTCGGACTTTGGGAAAAAGCCGGCTGAATACTCATTAAGCTTAACAAATCTTGCGTAACGCCCGAAATAATGTTGCATGAAAAACATGGTAAACAGGCATATCAGGAGGTTTCTGTAGATGGTTGTTATATTTTCATACTGCTGTATGGTAAGGATAAAAAAGGGAACACATATAAGTATTGAGATTACGGGGATAGAAAAGCTTTCATCCTCCTGCTCCAAACCGCCATACTGCTTTACTATTGATAGTACGCAGTAGAAGAAGGCAAAGCCGGCATGCAGTATCAGATACTCAAATTCAGTAAAACCGGTTAGAGACATCCCGATAAATGTAAGCATGTGCAGCAGTACAGAAACAATCATCTTTCTCGTTTTAATACGGATAAAGTAGTTTGCTATCAGTCCAAGCCCCATTATACCCCAGCAAATGAGATTAAGTCTCATGATAGAGTAAACTTCTGAAAGCATGACAGAAAGACCGTAGCTCAGAGCAAACAAACTCCAGTGGTTTGTCTGAGTTACGATTATCTCTCGGAATATTGTGAGGGCTTTTTCCTTATTCTGTGCTTTCATAAACTCTTTTATTTCCTTGATATCTGTAAATTACACCTCATCTGCCAGCGTTAGGCGTGTATATCTTATTGTTCAGTGTCAATTTCAACCTCAATATTGGCTGCGCCGGCCCAGCTTCTGATGGGGATGGTACGGGTCTGGAGCTTGGCCGAAATACCGAGAAGTTCGGCTCCGGAAGTAACATAAAGCCATAGGAAACTCATATGTATACTGTCATAGTTTTCCAATAAATGCTGATAGGATTCATAAGAATTAACAGAGATATGGTAATCGCACATTGTACCGTCTCCGGCTTCAATCGTATCTGCAAAAAGTTTGGTCATATCTTCAGTCTCAGCCTTTAGATCAATACGGGCCAGTGCACGGTATATCTCTTGCTCATGTACCTTACCGCGGCTGCGCTTGATCTTTATGGGTTGACCGCTTAAAATATCAACGCCGTTAGAGTAAAGAGCAAACTCCATGTCCTCTATGGTAAAGCTCCTGACCAGTCCTGCTGCCACCTTGATCGCAGCCTCCTGTGCCTCGGTCCTCTTTATGATTCCCTGATCCTCAAGGTTTAAGAAGATACGTACTACCTTCTGTGAGGTAAAATCCCTCATGTTAACTCTTAAGTCACCGGTCTTTGCGGTAGCCTTCCAGTTAATGCTCTTCATACTGTCATAGGGCTGATATTCCCTTATGCCCCTGAACTCAAACGGATCCTCTATCAGGTGTGCTTTACTTTTTATCTCGCCGTTAATCCACTGCAATGAATTCCTGAATTCACTGGTATTAAAGGGGCGCGGCAGCACATATATCTCATCGTATACCTTTTTCATAAGCACCGTTTCAAGTGTAAAGAACATATCCGTCCCTACCAGCTCGGCACTTTTTATATTATATAAACCACGTTTTCCGGCAGTAAAGGCTATGGTCCTGGTAAGCCTTTCCCTGCCTCCGATGGTAAATACATCATTTCTGTAATAATTATCTGTATTCTGATTTACGGTCGCATTGTCAAACATCAGACTCCGGCTCGTCAGGAATTTACACTTTATCATGGGCAAAGGGAGCCGTTTGCCATTTGTTATAGTTTCAACCAGCCTGCCACGCTCACCCTCGAAAATCTCTTTTCCTTCAAAGTGTATATCTACTTCCAAGTTTTTAGCCCAGAGCTTCATATAGACAATACGCTGAACCGTATACAGTAATGCTGCCAGTAATAATATGGCGATAAACTGTATCATTTTTCAAAATTCTCCGTAGGAACCTTAATGCCTGCGAGCATCCCCGTAACTACCTTCTGAGGATTGCCCACGCCTATACCAAGTTTTATCCTGTGCGCAAGCACGGGAACTGCTACTGCCTTTACATCGTCAGGCACAACATAGTCCCTGCCCGAAAGATATGCATAAGCCTTTGCACAGCGAAGAAGTGCTATACTTCCTCTGGTACTGATGCCCAGTGATATTTCAGGATGATTACGCGAAGCCTGCGAGATATCTGCAATATACTCAGGAATGCACGGGTCAACCTTTACTTTTATAACTTCCTCACGTGCCTTTTTCATATCCTGATCGGTAACAACGCTCTCCAAAGTATCTAACGGATCAGCTTCCATATATTTATTTAAGATATCAACCTCCTGCTCTTTGTCAGGAAGTCCTACCGAAAACTTCATGATAAAACGGTCCAGCTCTGCCTCAGGGAGTGCAAATGTACCGGCACTCTCAATCGGGTTCTGAGTAGCAACAACAAAGAAAGGCGTTTCAAGCTTCATGGTCTCACCGTCAATTGTTACCTGTCTTTCTTCCATACACTCTAAGAGTCCTGCCTGTGTACGCGGAGTTGCCCTGTTTATCTCGTCTGCCAAGAGGATATTTGTAAATACCGGACCTTTTCTTAATACAAAGTCATTTTCCTTGCGGTTAAATACATTGATACCCGTAATATCACTGGGGAGCAGATCGGGTGTAAACTGTATTCTTGAAAACCCGATATTCATGGATCTGGCAAGTGATTTTGCCAGCTTTGTTTTTCCTGTACCGGGCACGTCCTCCATCAAGATATGTCCGTCTGCAAGGAGTGCCGTAAGCATATATTTTACTACAGTTTCCTTGCCAACAATTACCTTACCGATATTCTCAGTTATCTTATCTAAAAAAAGCTTGCCTTCTGTTCCCATTTTCCATACCTTTCCCAATGTAATCTTTTATTACAAAGTCTTAAATTCTCTCCAACAAAGAATATCATAACAAAAACGATTTAATTATGCAACAGATTTATGTGAAAAACGGAGGGCTGTACCCTCCGCTCTTCCATTATATTTCATGTCTGTTTATTTCATGCTCAAGCCACCTTACAGGTGATGGCTATGCAGTGCTCACATACGTCTTCAGATTGAATCCATAGTTTCCTGCAGTCTCTTTAAGTCATCCCTTATGCTTAAGTGCTGAGGACACTGTGACTCGCACATACCGCACTCTATACAGTTCTTAGCCTTCTGGTCGTCCTGAACCATGCTCCACTCCCACTTGGCGTGCCCTGCATTCCGGTACATGCCGTAGGTATTCCAGATACGGAAGTTTCTGGGGATATCAACGCCGTTAGGACAAGGCATACAGTAGCGGCATCCCGTGCAGCCGTTAAATACGCGTCTGCGAAGGGCGTCAGCAGTATCTGTAACAGCCTTCATCTCTTCTTTATTTAATTTCTTAAAGTTATTGAAGGTCTTAAGGTTATCGTCAACCTGCTCCTCGGTAGACATACCTGAAAGGATAACCTTGATATTGTCAAATGATCCAACAAATCTTAAAGCCCATGATGCTGTGGATGCTTCAGGTGCAAGGCGCTTAAACTCTGTAGTAACATCCTCTGGCAGATTAGCAAGTGAGCCACCCTTTACAGGCTCCATGATGACAAGCGGAACGCCAAGGCTTTCTGCTAACTGAACGCCCTTGATACCTGCCTGCTCCTCGGTATCCATGTAGTTAAACTGTATCTGACAGAAATCCCACTTTCTGTACTCAATGATCTCCTTAAATGCGTCAAATCCGTCATGGAACGAGAAGCCTAAGAACTTGATCCTGCCTGCAGCCTGCTCTTCCTTTAAGTACTCTATAACTCCAAGGTCGCGCATCTCGTGGAAACGGTTCCTGTCAAGTGCGTGAAGCAGGAAGAAGTCAACATATGTTTTGTGTAATCTATCCAGCTGGTTCTGGAATATTCTCTTGGCATCATCCAAGGTTTTAACATTCCAGCAGGGAAGCTTGGTAGCGAGGAAGTAGCTGTCTCTCGGATACTTGTCAAGCACCTTTCCTACGAAGGGCTCACTGTCCCCGTTATGATAGGGGAATGCAGTATCAAAATAGTTTACGCCTGCTGCATATGCCTTGTCAATGCAATGCTCTGCCAAAGCCTCATCGATCTTTCCGTCCTTCTGGGGAAGCCTCATGCATCCAAAGCCGAGCAGTGATGTTGAAACGCCTAAATTCTCAATTAATCTCTTCTCCATATAAACCTCCATAAATAAAATGAGTCCCAACCTTTATGGGACTCATTTTACCATATATTTTTTTAGAATACAATATTTTCAAAAAGGAATACCAAGATACTCCATATCTTTTATAAAAAATTACAAGAGACCATTCTGCTTTAATATTTCAAGATTAGCAGTTTTACGTCTTTCGGCTTCCTTCATTGCGCAAGCGTATAATTCAGGATTGTTAAGGACTTTGTCCCGTTCGCCGGAAATACTTTCAACTAACCCTTCATAATATGCCTTGCTAACGGTGTTTACATACGATTTACCGTATGCTTTTTCAATATTATCCAAAATCTCATTAAATGTATCCGTCATATCATAATGATCATCTGATACTATTGTAACCAAGGAATCACATATGAATTTCGTAGCAAGTCTAATCTGTGAAGTATTTATCTTATGGCAGTATTCAAGATAATCTTCTATATTATTTACATTTTCGATTCCTTTAAAAATCCCTTGTTTAGCATCTTCAACAGCTTCTTTCATTACATTATTAACATTTGCCTCATTACAGGTATATTTATGAGGATACCTATTGAGATAACCTTCTAAAGAGTCAACATATTGTTTATTTCTCAAAGCACATATTGCTAATTCATTTTTTTCAAATGATTGAGCATAAATAGAAATAGCATTTCCAGACAATGCAAACCCAACTTCGTTTTTCAAAATACCTGAAAGCTTTTCCAAAAATATATATTTCAAGATACAGCTTCCATCGAATTTCATATACATATCATACTTTTTTACATAGATATAATTATGTTCTCTGAAGAATTCTGCACAGCTATCATAAAATATTCTTTCCAGTAGTATTTTTCTCACCATACAGCAACCTCAATCCATTCGCCAAAAGTCATCCGTAAAGCTTCAAAACCATTTCCCAAGCTTAGACTTATCCCTGTTGCTCTGCATCACGGATAATAATTGCCGGCCTGATTCCTGATTCGATTTCCAGATTCATCCCTGAAGAATAATATCCATCGCAGACGCAAGTTCCTTGATACCAGCGTGTTTCCTCATCAATCACAACTATTCGTCTAGATCTGTTTCTTAGCCACCAGCATTCTTTAATACCTTCATCATTTCCGTTTTCTTCTTCCATCAGATCGGGATGTTTTAACAAAACAGCATCCGTATATGATGATTTCCTATAAAAATCCGTTACATAATCCTTACTGTCAAATCCATATGCCGGATTTATGATATCGTCATATGATAACATAAATACTTTATCTTTTGACTCATAACGGTCATTTTCATATTCCGGTTCCCTATCTCCTACGGAAGAATGCTCTATTATCACAGACTTTTCATAAGTATCAAATGCTAAATCATAAAAATCGTTATTCAACCAGTTTCTTATAGAAGAGTCCGGCCATAAGATGTTCTTATTTATATCATCATATGCCCTATAATCAAGGATATCCTTTGATAACAGTAAAATTGTCCCATCATTGTTTTTCAATACAAGCCATTCTATGATTTCGCTACCATTTTCCAAATTGCCATCTTGTTCGTATGAGCCAAATCCCAGATAATCACCTTGTTTTAAGGACGATAGCATCGTGTAGTCAGAATTTAAAGGGGTATAAACCGGTATCCGGGTCGGCTCCGGTTCACATAAATCCTTTTCTGATACCGGAATATGCTCTTGGTTTTTCAACTCTTCATTTCTTACGTTGAAGCAGCCTGATGATAAATCAACACATATCATAGGCCGTACAATATTAGAATATGCGGCATCTTCCGTAAAACGAAGGTTACCGTTCTCTGTAACAGACATTACAGAATTATCAACGTTTCCTGGTGTTCTCAAAAACCACGGACGGGGATACATATAGTATTCTTTTTGCTCGAATTCTTTTTCCTCTGAATTAATACTCCAGATAGAAAACTCCTCTTTTTGCATTCTTGCCAGCATATTTTTTGCATAAACAGTAGGAATACATATCCACTCTTTATTCTTTTCTTTTAGAAATTTTTCTTCATATCTTTCTTCATCCCACTCTTCTCCTATAACATCTTTATACGAAGGCAGAAAGACATTATCGAAAGTATCGTTTCCACCATTTGTTCCAGTCAAAGGATTGTCATAATTCTTTATATCAGTACATAAAATACATTCTTTTTCGATGTTCGAAAAAGCTCTGTTATAAAAATATTCATTTAACCATCCCCTGATGGAACTATTTTCCCATGTTACATATGAATCCGCATTTTCTGTCTGAACATTATATTTTTGCGCATCTATTCCATACTCGCTTAAAAGAAAAGCTTTAGACCCGATTATAGAGATTACCTTCCACTGAATAGGTTCACTTCCGTTATCAAAATCTGCATCCTGTTCATATAAACCAAAAAAAACAATATCTCCTTTCTCGATCAACTCTGTATTAAATAAGTAAAATATTATAAATATAATCGTTCCAATCACAAATATAAGTGATAAAAGCTTACCTAATAAATTATAATTCTTATTAACCATCCGTTCTTTTCCCATAACAGTCTCCTCTCATTCCGTAACAGAAACTGTCAGCCAATCGATTTTACCATATATTTTTTTGAGTACAATATTTTCAAACAGGAATAACAAGATACTCCATATCTTTTATAAAAAATTACAAGAGACCATTCTGCTTTAATATTTCAAGATTAGCAGTTTTACGTCTTTCGGCTTCCTTCATTGCGCAAGCGTATAATTCAGGATTGTTAAAGACTTTGTCTCGTTCGCCTGCTATATCTTCAACTAAAGAAGAATAATACAATTTGTAAAGTTTTTCATTATGTTTATCAATGCCTAGCCTTTCTAGTGTTTTACTAAGCACATCTATCATATCATCTTTATCATTATAGACTATCAATGATAATGAATCACCTCTAAAGCTTGTAGCGCCAAAAATCTGCAGAGGATTAATATATTTACAATAGTCAAAATATTGGTTGATTTCGGTAACTTCATCAAAGAGAGACAGAATACCCATTTTTGCTTCCTCAAATGCCATTTTCATTACACTCTCAGCATTTTCATCATTATATTCAAAATCAGATTTGGCATCAACCTCCCCTTTTTTACATAAACAATTATTATTTCTTATAGTTTCCGTAATCAGATTCTTTTTTTCAAAAGAATCTGAATATACTGACCGTATTGAACCTGCAATAGCAAAGCATACATTTCCTTTCGTGTAAGAAAATAATCTCTCAGGAAATATATACTGTAGCAACAGTTTGTTTATACATTTCATAAATATGTTATATTTTTTTACAAATACGAATCCCTGCTCATACATATAATCATGGAATTGAAAATAAAACAGTCTGTTTAAATTATTTGAATTCTCCATAATAACCTCAATCCAAAAGCTGTTCATGAAAAATGAGTCCCAACTTTATGGGACTCATTTTACCATATGTTTTGTCAGAATACAATGTTTTCAATCAAGAATAATAAGATAATTCATAATATTGGGTTAGGGTGTCAAAAGTATAGATTTTTCGACCCTAACCATGATTTACTCATATAATATATCATCCTCCTGTAAGATTATTTCTGGAAAACAAACATATTCCATGAAAGGGGCTTTACACTTACGGAGTAAACGCCGTCCTTAAACTCTCCTGTAGTATTCTTCTTAGGTACGAACATTTCCTGGTTATCTACGGAGCTTACCTTATCAAGTTCTTCATCGGTACAGAAGGTTTCGAAATGCTCAACGTTTGTGTAGCCCTCAAAGCCCTTGATATCAACATTTAAGCCGTAGCTCTCATTTTCATTACGGTTGATAGCAAATACTGTAAGGGTGTTGTTTTTCTTATCCCATGCAGATGCGGAGTCTATGTAGTTAACGCCTTCCTTGCCTGTGTACTGTGAGGTATCGTCGATAGCATAACCTGGCATGTCATAGGTATCTGACTCAACTGCAGTCCTCATGGATGTACCCTTTGCATACTTTAACATCTGCATATATGCATAGTGAGATGCCGTCTTCCAAACATTGTCATGATCAGATGCGCAAAGAGCGCCTAAACCGCCTGTCATACAGCCGATCTTAACTCTGTCGGCATGACGAAGGAATGCAAGCTGTACAGAAATAAATGACAGCATATGAAGGATTTCTCGGCCGGGGAACATAAAGTGCTTCATCTTATCAGGATCATGAAGGATATAAGGTCTTTCGGGGTTGAACCTGAAATGTGAACGAGCCATGTTATAACGGCCCCATCCGGGATTAAGAGGACTGTTTTCACGCATCATGCAGCCGTACTCATCAAAGGAGATCATAACCTTTTTAGGCGATCTGTGCTTTGCCGCAACAAAATCTATCATGGCTGCTTCCTGATTGATAAAGTCCTCATAGTAGAGTGAACCGCCGAGTAGTGCCTTTACATCCGAAGGCGGAGCACTGTGATAATGATGGATTGAAAGATAGTCAACAGTGTCATAGCACTGGTCAAGTACCTTTTCATCCCATGTGGGATAGTGATCCATAAATATGGCTGAAGATCCGCATACACCTGTCTCGATAGATGCGTCTATCCACTTGATAGCCTTTGAGGTTTCCTGGCATCTGAAGCCGTAGCCGTCAGGGTTGCCTTCCCATGAGCCTAACTGCCAGTGACCGTCCATCTCGTTTCCGAGGTAGTACATCTTAACCTTGTAGGGAGCCTCATGACCGTTTTTCTTACGAAGATCTGACCAGTATGAGCCGCCCTCAAAGTTGGTATACTCAACAAGATCCATAGCATCCTGCATTGTGCCGGTACCCATATTTATCGTATAAAGAGGCTCTGTATTTATCTTTTCTGCCCACTGAAGATACTCGTCATGTCCTACATCATTAGGAATATACTGATACCATGCCGGGTCCAGATGTACCTTTCTTTCAGACTTAGGTCCGATTGAATCCTTCCACTGCCATGCGGATACAAAATTTCCGCCGGGAAGACGTACTGCCGGAAGTCCTGTTGCCTTTAACGCATTAATAACATCCCCTCTAAAGCCCTGCTCGTCAGCAGTAGGATGCTTAGGGTTATACATAAACCCGTTTACCATAGTCCCGATGGGCTCTAAGAATGCAGAAAAAAGCCTGTTTGAAATTTCTCCGATCTCGAAGCTCGGATGTACTGTAATTTTTGCCATACTCTCCTCCTGTAAATATGCATTTCGTCATCCATTTTTTCAGAATGACAATCTTTGCACAGATTCTTTATTATCCATGCAATTCCCAATACAAAAACAATTTTAGTAAATCGTTATACTAAAAGTATAGCATTTGAAAAGATTTATTTCATTCATTTAATTGCTTTATATTTGTTAATTGTTGCGGATATAAACTTTGACACCTCATCAGTCTGCTTCGCAGACAGCTTCCCCTCAAGGGGAAGCCTAGATAAACCAGAGGGACGGTTCTGTGATTGAAAAATTTCAATCGCAGAACCGTCCCTCTGATTGACCGATCTTTATTTTGTTTATTCAAATTGATTTAATGAAGCATTATATTTAAAACCGCCTGATTTTAGTTTTGCTGTCAGGTCTTCTTTATCAATGTCAAGGGAATCACATAAATCATCGAGAGATGGATATTCATCCCGCAATTTTGTGTTTATCACGCTGAGTAGTATATTGGGATCTGATGGAAGATACATAATTTTCACCTTTCTACAATCGATTATGAAGACAACACCTCATCCGCCCTTCGGGCACCTTCCCTTCGCCAGGGAGGGCATCGCAGCACTTCGTGTTGCGATATATCCCCTCAAGGGGAAGGCTTAAGGTCCAATGGTAAGTCGATCACGGATACTCAACTCAAAACATGCTTGCAAGTTTTTCTACACCAAGTACAGTCATCACCAAATATACGGCATAGAGCAGCAGCATTACTCCGCCCTGAGCCCTGGTAAATTTCTTGGTTATAAGCATCGGTATGACAGCAACCACACCTATTATAAGACATGCAGGGAAGTCGATCATGGCTACAGACTCAGCAACCGGAAGAGGTTTACCTGAAATGAGGTTACATATCGGCATGATAAATGTGAGGTCCATGATATTGGCGCCGATGATATTTCCAACGCCAAGTGATGACTGCTTTTTGATAACTGCGGTAATGGTAGTAACAAGCTCAGGCAGAGATGTTCCGATAGCTATGATAGTTACAGAAATAACTCTTTCGCTGATGCCTAAGGATGTAGCAATAATGCTACCTTTATCAACCAGCAGGTCTGCACCAAAAACTATAGCCAGTGCACCAAGTATGAACTTTAATATATTTGAAAAGATAACTGCTTTTGTTTTTGACTCCGGTCCGAGTTTCTCTTCTTTACCACCCTTTACAGCCTTTACAGCTGCACGGATATTGTCAACCATAGCAATAACAAAGATAACAATCAGGAGAATACTCGTAACTGTATCGATACCGTCAATCTTTCCTGCCTTTGCAAAGCTGCCGACTACAACTATTATAATAGCTGCGCCAAGCATAAGAAGGGATTTTAACATGTAATCCTTTCTCTTTATTGCGGCAGGTATACAGATAATACCTATTGCCATTATAAGACCCGTATTGGCTGTAACACTGCCGATGGCATTACCGATAGCCATGTCAACCTTACCTTCATGTGCCGCCATAGCCGATACAAGAAGCTCGGGCAAAGTAGTTGCAAGACTTACTACCGTAGCTCCTACTATCAGCTTAGGTATACCTGATACCTCGGCTATCCATGTGGCTGCATCAACAAACACATCTCCGCCCTTTACAATAAGAACGATACCTACAGCCAGCATGACTGCTGCCGGAAGTGTTCCTCCGACACAGAAATTTACGATCAGCAGTATCGGAATCAGACAGAAATCCATCAAAATCTCAGACTTTTTCATCCTTCGTACCTCTCCTTTATTCGTATTCCTCAATATTCATCCAAAGGCCGCCACCTCCTGATATTGAGTTTTTTATATACCGAAGACCTTTTAAACCAAAATCCAATATGGTTATCTGGTATAATTGCCATGAACTTGGGTTTTAACATATAAAAAACCCATGCACGACAAAAAGCCATGCATGAGTCTCATCATTTAAGGTAAGCCAGACCGACTAAACGGACAGTGTTGTTGACTTTCCCACGTATACGCTAATTACTCCCTCAAAGCAACTGTATCATATATCATTCGGCAGGATTTGTCAAGGTGTTTTTTACTACCTGCTATCGCCAATTAGTCTGCGGATCAGTTAAAAAATGCCGTGATCAGATTCACCAGTTCATCCTGATCGGATGCACCCATTAGTTCTCTTGCAGAGTGCATGGCGAGTATCGGAACACCGATATCAACAGTATACATCGGAAGATGGGATGAAATAATTGGTCCCAAAGTACCTCCCCCGGGCATATCGGAATTGTTTACGAATTTCTTATACTTTATGCCATATTTATCACAGAGCTGCTGAATACTTGCAACTGCTACGCCGTCATAGGTATATCTCTGATTAGCACTGAGCTTCAGAGTTACTCCGTCACCCATACGCATGTTGTTGACAGGATCGTATTTTTCTCCCTTTGCCGGATGAAGTGCATGTGCCACATCAACACTTAAGAGGAAACCGTTTCTTAAGTCGGTATCGAGTGTAATTTCATCTGCGCTAAATTTTTCTAACCATGCTGAACTCTTATATATTTTTCTTAAGACAAGTCTTAAAAGCTCAGAATCAGCTCCCTGTTTAGTCTCGGAACCTATTTCTTCATTATCAAAAAGGGCAATGAGGTTAATACTGGTATTTTTGCGATATGCAGCTTCTTTTTCTATTTTGCCTGTCTTTACAGTTGATTTTGCTTTATCGCCAATGCTTATGGAGCCCTCTGCTCCACCCGCATTTATCAACCCTTCCACAAGTGCCAGACATGATGTGATATTATCAAGTCTCGGGGATGAAAGCATCTCTTTATTTAATCCAATAAATGCAGGTTCCTCGGCATTATAAACAATAAGATCGAAATCAAGGATATTTTCCTTTTTCTCCTTAATTTCCTTGGCAAGCATATCCACAAAGTAAGAATCCTTATTCAGCTTGTCGTTAAGCATACCAAGCAACGGCAGCATATCATTCTGTTTGGTAAGCTTTACGCCGTCATTTACATCCCTGTTATAATGCACTGCAAGATTTGGTATGGTAAGTACCGGACGCTTAACGTCCACCATGACTTCACGTGGTGCGTATATATCATCGCTCTTTAAAAGCACACGGCCTGCTATGGACAACGGTCTGTCAAGCCATGTATTAAGTATCGGACCACCATATACTTCTGTGTTTATACGCAGATATCCCCTTTGCTCAAGCTCTGCTACGGGCTTTATATGAAGACACGGGAAATCTGTGTGTGCGGCTGCGATATGGATGGAACCATTCATTATGCAAGCGCTTTCCTTACGTTTTGCACCTGATAATTCCCCAGTTTTATTCTCCGGTATATTAAAAGCAAACAGTGATGTCTTGAACGGAACCACGTAATATTTCCCACCCTGCTCTATTTTCCAGTCTTCAGTAAGCTCCAGCTTCTTGTACCCGGCAGTTTCTAAGAGTTTTCTTGACTCCTCCACCGTATGATAAGGTGATACTGCTTTTTTTATAAAGTCAGCCAGACGCTTTGACGCATTTTCCTTTTTCTTTGTAGCCATTGCGTATTTTCTCCTATCAGATAAATGCATCCCAGAATTTATTTTCAAACTCTGCACAGGTTTTAAAAATCTGACACAAGGTTTCCTTCGTCTTATCGTCCACGTCTGCGGTTATCTTATTTACGAGGCTCTGCCACTTCTCATTTGTCTCCACATACTCTTTAGAGGTATATGTGTCAAACCAGAATTTGTAGTAGGATTTTTCTATCTGCTCTCCATACTTCGCGCATAGCTTTTCTCCAAGATAAGCATAGTTCCAGCAACACTGGAGCAGAGCAGTAAAACCACCTATAAGACCACTCTTATCAATCGTATCATTGTAAAACTTTACATAATCAGCTACTACCTGGTTTTTACCGGTATTCTTTATTTCATCCTCTGATATTCCAAGCTTCTTCATAGCAGGCAGATGTACGTTCTCTATTTCAAATACTGTAACGTCTACAGCCATTTTCAAGAAGTCTGTTACCTCACTGTCATCCGATAATTTAAGTAGTCTCCCTAGGATATCCTTGTACTCAAGAAGATAATAATAATCCTGAAGCATATACCTTGAATATCTGTCATTTTCCAAGGATCCGTCTGCCATCTTAATCAGAAATTCTTTTTCTGCTGCCTTTTCCCAAAGTGCCTCAACTTTATTAAATAATGTATCTGTTATTTTCATTATATAATTACTTCCCTGCTTTCTGTATATTTTTAATCAATGGATTTATTATTCTTATTTATCCCATATAATAAATTCAAAGGCAATATTATTAACTTCTTATTTCTCAGCAATAATTGCAACATATCCGCCGCTCTTGTATCCCTCTGAAACCTCTTCAGGTTCTTCGTTGGTGTACATAGGGTTCTTTACAAGGGTCTGATAAAATTTGAAATTCTTTATACCAAGATCTTTTAATACATTGATTTTTTCTTCGGTTGTATGCCAAACTCCTGAAGCAGCAAGCGCAAGAGGATAAGGTAACTCAGGCATTGCGCCCTCAAGAAACTCGTGATCATATGTATTTAAGCTTTTTCCTAAAAGATACATAAAGCCAAATGCACTCTCCTTAGGTACGTCAAGCAGGATAAGCTTGCCGTTTTTCTTTATGGCCTTAAGGCATTTCTCGTATACGGGAGTAAGATTTTCCATATAACTCGAGCTGCCGTTAAAATATATTATGTCATAGGATTCATCCTTAAGCTCTACATCCTCGATAAGACCATATTTGATCACCTTTACTCCACGCTTTTCAGCAATCCTTCCCATATCCTCAGAAGGCTCGATGCCGTCAATATTGGAGCTGTCGATATAACTTTCAAAGAGACCGCTGCCACAGCCTACAGATAAAAGCTTCTTTCCGCTTATATCTCCGAGCACCTTTTCAAATAACTTAAGCTCGCTTGTAAAAAGGTTCTCATTTTTCATGAACCACTCATCGTATTTATCTGCATAACCGTCAAATTTCTGTTTTTCCATTTTAGTTTTCTCCTTTAAGCAAATTTACCTGTAAGATCAAAGTTGTGCTGCATAGGCCCGCTGCCTTTTCCAAGGTCGAGCATTGCCGAAAGCGCACCGGATATATACTCTTTTGCCTTTCTTACTGCATCCTCTAATTCAAAACCTTTGGCAAGATTTGAAGCTATTGCCGAAGACAGTGTACAGCCGGTTCCGTGAGTATTAGGGTTATTTATTCTCTTTCCCTCAAACCAGATAAACTTTTTATCACTGTCTCTATACAAAAGGTCATTGGCATCATTTACCGTGTGCCCGCCTTTAAGCAAAACAGCACAGTTAAACTTTGTGCCTATAAGCTCAGCTGCTTCCTGCATCTGATCTACATTTTTAATCTCCATCCCCGAAAGTATTTCTGCCTCAGGGATATTGGGAGTTGTAACTGTTGCTATGGGGAGTAAACATGATGTAAGTGTATCGATGGCCTCATCCTGTAAAAGCTTTGCGCCGCTCGTTGCCACCATGACCGGATCCACTACAATGTTTTTTGCTCCGTAGAATTTTAATCTTTCAGCTATCACCCTGATAAGTTCAGAGGAAGATACCATCCCGATTTTTACCGCATCCGGATAAATATCCTCAAATACAGCATCAAGCTGTTGTTTTAAAAACTCAGGAGTAACTTCTGAAATTGCTCGTACGCCGGTCGTGTTCTGGGCAGTGAGTGCCGTGATGGCGGTCATCCCATATACACCATTCATCGTCATGGTTTTAAGATCTGCTTGAATACCGGCGCCTCCGCAGGAATCACTTCCGGCGATTGATAATACTGTTTTCATCACATCATCCTTTCCTTATGATTGTTTCTGTATTATTTTTATAAAGCGATCCAAGGTGGTGCCCCCGGTGAACCGCTGTTGTAACAAATTAATTAATCTATATGTCAGTTATATCATCGTCATCAAAGCTGCAATTTATCCTTCATAGCCTGTGACAGATCTTCCGTCGCTTTTTTTGGATCATCAGCCTTCATAATGGCTGATACAACGCATATGCCTGCTATCGGGATGCCCTTTAAAACATCGATATTGTCTTTGTTGAGACCGCCGATGGCATTTACCGGTATAGGAACGGCATGGCATATTTTATCGAGCATTTCGGTCGATGTGAGTATTGTCTTAACCTTTGTAGTCGTCGGATAGATTGCTCCGACTCCTAAATAATCCGCTCCCTGCTCATAAGCTTCTGTAGCCTGTTCTACAGTTTTCGCTGTTGCTCCGATGATCTTATCAGGTCCGAATATTTTTCTGGCGATACCTATAGGGAGGTCACTCTGTCCTAAATGTACGCCCTCCGTATCAGCCGCCATAGCTATATCCAGTCTGTCGTCTATGATCAAGGGAACATTATATTTTAATGTAAGCTCATGTACTGCTTTGGCAAGCTCCAGATATTCCCTCGTAGTCCTTTCCTTTTCCCTCAGCTGCACCAGCGTTACCCCGCCCTCAAGAGCCGCGGTAACACGGCGGAGGAATTCATCCTTTTCATATAATGTACTGTCCGTAATAAAATACAATCTGGAATTAAAATTTTTCAAACCAATTCTCCTTATATACTACCTTATTTCTTCGCAATTCATCCTCAATAAGATTTCCTCATCGCTCACTGTAGAAAGTCTGTCTAAGAGATTAACCATAAAGGTCCCGCTCCCTTTTTCAGTTTCTGCAAGCTCGCCACAGATCCCAAACATTGAGCCGGCCATAACTGCAGCTTCATAACCATCTGCAACCGATAAAAATGCAGCACACAGGGCTCCCTGCATACACCCGGTCCCAGTTACAGTAGCAAGCTGCGGGCTTCCGTTTTTTACGTGCATAATCTTTTTCCCATCGGTCACTATATCCGTTTTTCCACTGGCAAGGATTGTCGTATGCAACGTACCTGCGAGCTCATATGCAGCTTTTTCAACCTTTTCGGCTGTTAAGGAATCGTCCGCATCAACCCCGCTCGAAGAATATTCCTGCCTGTATAGGGCATAGATTTCAGAATAATTTCCTTTTATAACCGCAGGAACCGCTTCATTGATAAGTAAAAAGGCGTAATCCCTTCTGGTTTTAAGGCATGCAGCCCCACATATATCGAGGACAAAACGTATATTGTTTTCGGCAGCTGCCTTTACAGATATCAGCATGGACTCTTTTCTAACATCTGTGATGTTTCCCATGTTCAGCATCAAAGCTTTGGCACTCCTGGTAACAAGCGCCGCTTCTTCAGGATGTTCTGCCATCATGGGGCGTGCTCCTGTGGCAAGTATGGTATTTGCGCACTGATTTATCGATATTGGATTTGTTATACAATGGATCAGAGGCCGAAGCTCCCTGATTTTCTTTCTATATTCTTTGATCAATTGAATCGCCTCTTTAATTTTCATTAAATGACCAACACCCTGCCTGCTTTTTCAATCAGAGAACCGTCCCTCTGATTGATTTTTACCTTTAAACTTCTTTACTATGAAATAGATTACCGCTAAAACCAGAAATAACCCTATTGAACCGTATGCCAGATATCCCCATATTTCTCCCTCAACTTTAAACACCTGGGGAACCATAAAGAACACGAAGAACAGTATAGCTCCGAATGTCGCTATCGATATGGTATTTGAAAGAATAGTGCTCTTGTCGGAGAACACCTTGCTTCCAAGCATATCCTGAATCTTGGTAAGCATACCGATATCTGCAAATTTACGAAGGAAGAAGAAAGCAATACTGCCTCCGATAAGTGTTCCACAGATAAAGGAAGGAACATAGAAGAAAAGGCTGAGTCCGTCCTTTCCCCATATAAGCGACATAATCGGATATGACACGATGGCTCCTATAATTCCCGTTCCTATTATTTCACCAAGCATCGCAAATATCAGTTTCCCCTTTGACAATCGGTAGAATACTCCCGATAAAAATGCTCCGAATATCGCTCCGGTAAGAGCCAGAGGCGGTATTCCCATAATCGCCATACGGATCACGCCGATAATGAATGCACATAGCAGTGAATACCAAGGCCCCATAAATACAGAACAGACTATATTGATAAAATGTGCCATCGGGCACATTCCCTCAACACGGAGTATCGGTGATATTACTACTCCTATGGCGATAAGCATCGCCAGCACTACCATTTTCAAAATACTTTTTGAACTTTTCATTTCTACCTCTTTTCCGGAGATCATCATTTTCTGATTGATATCCTTTTTGAATTAAATGAGAACGGCAATAACAACGTCGTCCTCCTGATCAGGTATAATGTTATACACTGATCTTTATAGAGAATCGGTCGAAGCTTAATGGCTTCCTCTCACGCCGGAACACGGCTTCCCATCGCTGTTATTGCAGATGCAAGGCGCTCCCCTTCCATCCGTCCGGTTGCCCGGAACACATTCACCGCTCTTAAGGGTAGTAAATGATGTCAGAAAAAAATAAGCTGCCCGATCAGGCAGCCTCAAGAAACGATTTAACTCAGTCATCCCTACGTTGGCATTACCCAAATCAGGTTATCGGTCGAAGGTCATACCTTCCTCTCAGTCCGTAACGCGAACTCCCGTCTGTTATTTTTCGTATGCTATTTTAGCACGTTTTTAAAAAAATGCAAGTATTTTATTTCGATTTGTGGTCTTTAATGGTTATCGAAGGAATAATGAGCATTAAATTTACTAAACTTAACAAAAAATTTACTTGTAGTTATATGAGAATAGTGTTATGATAGCGTGTATACAGGCATTTGCACAAACCTAATACGGAGGTTTTTTATGATAAGGATATTATCGGACAGCACTTGTGATTTTTCTCCGGAGCTTACAGAAAAAAATAATATCGAGATCATCCCATTACATGTTTATCTGGGCGAGGAAGAATATCTTGACGGTGTGAGCATCAATCCTGAAAAGTTATATGAATGGTCTGATGCGACAGGCTCTACCCCCAGGACTTCAGCCCCTACGCCTGATGAAGTAGAACACATATTCAAAAAATATATAGATCAGGGTGACGAGCTGATAGTTTTTACCATCTCATCCTTAATGTCAGCCAGCTACAATGTGTGCAAGCTTGCCGCTGAATCTCTTAATGCATCTGACAGGATACTGGTTGTAGATTCTACAAACCTCACAACAGGGATAGGGCATCTGATGCTTGAAGCAAAAGAACTCATTGATGAAGGTAAAGACCTAAAAACGATCGGCGAAGAAATACAGAAGCTAAAGCCTCTCTTACGTTCCAGTTTTGTAGTTGATACACTCGTTTATCTTAGCCGTGGCGGTCGTTGCAGCGGACTGGCCGCTATGCTTGGTTCGGTGTTAAAGCTGCACCCCAGGATCGTGGTTGAAAACGGTGCCATGCACTCGGATAAGAAATACAGGGGAAGTCTTGATAAGGCAGTCTTAAAATATGCCGAAGATTTAACTCCCGCTCTTTTAAAAGCAAGACCCAAAAGAGTATTTATCACACACTCAGGCTGCTCAGAGGAAATAATATCCGGTGTTAAAAAGCTGTTGGAAAATCTTAATCATTTTAATGAAATACACGTTACAAAAACAGGATGTGTAGTATCTTCACACTGCGGTCCCGGAACACTTGGTATTTTATATATGGATTAAAGTTAACGCTCCTAATACACAATTAGGAGCGTTCCGTTTTTTACACTTATTTTAGATGGTTTTCCGATAAATTCATTGCTTACTCCGAGCGGAAAACTGTTTGTAAGCTCTGCGTTATTTACCTCATATTTTAGACCACATATATCTACTCCGATACTGTTATCTGTAAGAGAAAATACTGAGATAAAACCTTTCTTTCTTGCTTCAAATTCGATTTCAGAATCCTTTATAACTGTAAGAATACTCCTGTCATCGTATAGATAGCCTCTGCCTCCATCTTCAGCAATATGCGAAAGGAGCTGGAAATTAGCAATTGAATGTTCTACCCTGCCTCCCATACAGGCATACAGATGAAATTCCTTATAACCCTTCTCAAATCCTTTTGTTACCGCTTCCCATGTATCTGTGATATCTTTTTCAGGCTTTAGCTGTACTATATTTGGATGATCGGGTACATACTTTAATGTATCAAAATCGCCAACCACCATATCAGGGGTTATCCCGGCCTGCTCTAGGTATCTGTATCCTGCGTCTGCAGCTATTACATAGTCATTTTCTTTTGGGTTAAAGTTTAAGCCGAAGTTTTCACCGGCTCCGACTATGTAGCATTTTCCGGTATTTTCCATATCAAGACCTCTTATAAAGCAGACTCTTAATCCAAATATATCCTTAATTTAGGTGCACACACCTCATCCGGTCGCTTCGCGACCACCGTTTTTATTTCAACCTTGCTCTGTACTAGCATATATTTCCTTGTATACATCACAGGCTTTTATGAGCTCTTCATGTGTACCCTTGCCTACAAGCTTGCCGTCATCAAGTACAAGTATCTGATCTGCATGCTGTACTGTAGAGGCACGCTGGGATACTATGAATATCGCAGGCTTCCAGCTAAGAGTCCTGAGAGCTTTTCTAAGTGCTGCATCTGTCGCATAATCAAGTGCGGAAGAGCTGTCATCAAGTATCAGGATAGGAGGCTTTCCGACAAGTGTTCTCGCAATTGAAAGTCTTTGTTTCTGTCCACCCGAGAAGTTTCTGCCCTCCTGCTCAACTTCACGGTCAAGCTCTATACCGGTTATCTGAGCAAGATCCATAGCCGATCTTAACTCCTCATCAGTTGCCTCATCATTACCCCATTTAAGATTATCTCTTACCGTACCTTTAAAGAGGACCGCTTTCTGCATTACTGAACCTACCATATCCCTAAGAGCTGCAATATCGTATTTCTTTACATCGCGCCCTGCCACATAAACAGTTCCTTTTTCAGCATCATAGAAACGGGGGATAAGATTTACTATCGAGGTTTTACCTGAGCCTGTACCGCCTATTATACCTGTAATGGTACCGTAGGATGACTCAAAATCGATGTCCTCCAGGGCATCCTCACCGCCCTCATTGTATTTCATATATACATGGCTGAATCTGACTGCCGGCCTACTCTTTTCCGCATTTCCCTTGGTCTCAGATACCGGACTCTCAGTAATATCGGGTTTTGCGGAAGTGTTATCCTCTGCACTTACTACCTGTATCTCCATGCCCTCAGGGATTTCCATTACTGCTGAAATACGGTTAGCACATGCAAGCCCTTTAGTTATGCTGATGAAGGTATTGGCCAGCTTCAAAAGTTCAACAAGTATCTGGGACATATAATTTACAAGGGCAACTACTTCTCCTGCGGTAAGCTCATTTGATTCTACTCTTAATGCTCCAAAATAAAGCAGGATAATAAGCGCTGTATTTATTACTATATAAGTAGCAGGATTCATCAGTGCCGATACTTTTCCTGCTATTTCCTGCAGATGTCTGTGTTTTCCTGTCTCTTCCTCAAAATTTGCTATTTCTCTGTCTTCAAGACCAAATGCACGGATAACTCTCACACCGGTAAGGTTTTCTCTTGTAAGTCCAAGGAGCTTATCCAGTGCACTCTGCACCTTCTTAAATCTTGGGATGGTCATAAAGAGCAGTGCAAATACGATAACAAAAAGGAGAGGGATAACTACAGCAAATATGATAGCTGCTTTTACATCCACCGTAAATGCCATAATGAGTGCCCCGAACACTATTATCGGAGAACGTAAAAACAATCTTAGAAACAGATTGACTGCAGCCTGTGTCTGATTGACATCGCTGGTCATCCTGGTTATAAGAGTTGAACTGCCTTGCCTGTCTGTCTCCTTAAAGGACAGCCTCATAATGTGTGAAAACAGTGCATGACGCAGCTCTGTGGCAAACCCGACGGCCGCTTTTGCAGCAAAGAACTGTGCCGTGGCAGCAAATCCAAATCCGACAAATGCGAAAGCTACAAGGATCAGGACCATCTTTACCACATGTCCCTCGTCCTCATTAGCAAGTCCCGTATCTATAAGAGAAGCGATGACCAAGGGTACCGTCAGCTCAAATACTGCCTCCAAAAGTTTAAAAAAAGGAGCCAGAAAGCACTCTATACGGTAATTTCTTAGATACTTGTATAGTCCTTTCATGGCATCCTCCGTGTTTACACCTTTTATGCTGGCAGCTTCCCTCAATGAAAGCCTTTTAGGTAGTCATAATGTTTTATAATTTTGAAAATACTTCGCCAAGACCCATATTGAGCACGAGATTTGCCGAAGAATCGTATGGCGTTGACGATTTGTTGATAAGTACCAGCTTTTTGCCCTTGTAGTAATTGATGAGACCTGCTGCCGGATATACGACCAGAGAGGTTCCTCCCACAATCAGCATATCTGCCTGGCTGATATAATAGCAGGCATTTGACCAGGTGGTATCATCAAGACCCTCTTCATATAATACGACATCGGGTTTGATCAGTCCGCCACAGTCAGGACATATTGGAAGTCCGAAACGGCGTTTTCCGCTTTTCAGTTTTCCGTCTACATTTTCTCCCGCTGCAAGACGTTTTTCGCAATCAGCATCTATAAGCTTTATCAGGTCATCACCAGAAAAGAACTTTCTGCATTTCATACAGAAGTTACGGGCTACGGTACCGTGTACCTCAAATACTGTCTCACTGCCTGCTTTCTGATGAAGTCCGTCGATGTTCTGCGTAACAATAGCCTTAAGCTTTCCTTTTTTCTCAAGCTCCGCAAGCTTTATATGCGTGATATTCGGCTCTATACCGTCGAGAAGGATTTTCTTCCTGTAAAATCTGTAAAACTCCTCAGGATTTTTCATAAAGAAAGAATGACTGATAATTTCCTCAGGCGGATAATCATATTGCTGATTGTACAGACCGTCGGTGCTTCTGAAGTCCGGGATACCACTTTCGGTAGATACTCCGGCTCCGCCAAAGAAAACAATGTTGTTACTGCCCTCTACCATCTTTAAGAACTGCTCAAATTTTTCTTCATTAGTCATATCCCGGTCTCCTTCCTGCAAAATATATTTATTTTCTTAACATCCGTAAATCTTATAATAGTCGTCCAAGGCAGCCTTGATGGTGTCATCTATCACTACCCTTCCGAGTACTTCCTTATTGTACAGATGCTCGGTTACTTCTGCCATCGTAACAATGGCCTTTGCTTCAAAACCGTATTTTTCTTTAATCTCGTCAAGTGCGCTCTTTTCTCCGCCAAGACCTTTTTCCATACGGTTAAGTGATACCATAAGACCTTTTATGGTTACGTTTCCCTGAGCCTGTATAATGGGGAATGTCTCCTCAATTGATTTTCCGGAGGTAGTTACATCCTCGATGATCACTACTCTGTCTCCATCCTTAATCTTGCTGCCGAGCAGGATGCCTACATCCCCGTGGTCCTTAACTTCCTTACGGTTTGAGCAGTATCTGATCTCTTTTCCGTAAAGCTCACTGTATGCAATAACAGTTGCTACACTAAGCGGGATACCCTTGTATGCAGGTCCGAAAAGGACATCGAAATCATCTCCGAAATTATCATGGATCGCTTTTGCATAATACTCACCAAGCTTTTTAAGCTGAGTACCTGTAACATATGCTCCCGCATTCATAAAGAATGGAGATTTTCTGCCACTCTTTAACGTGAATTCCCCAAATTTAAGAACCTGGGAATCTACCATAAATTCTATGAATTCTTTCTTGTATGTCTCCATTTTTAGGTCCCTCCTTATTATATTTTCCCTCTCGTTTCCCACATTTTCAATGCGGGAAACCCTCCATCACTTTGTGATGGAGCCGGGAGATCATAAGGCATCTTCCCATCGCTATGCGACGGGCCCCTCCTTATGATGTTATTCATCATTATGTAAGTTCCTATGGAACATTCTCCAAACGAGTATTGACGCTACTGTAACAAGCGCTCCTACTATTACCATGATAAGTCTCTTAGATACATCATACTCTCCGTTGATAAAGCAGTATATTCCGTATCCGAAAAAGCCTACGCCGGTGATCAGGAACAGGATACAGAATGTTCCTACCAGGAACGAAGCTGATACGCCAAGACATCCTGTCTTTTCCTCTCCATTTGCTCGCTGTTCCGCCAGGTACCTGTCTTCGTCCTCGCGTCTACGGAGCTGCTCTGCGTAGGATAACTCCTCCTCAGGCTTCTGCTCTGTAGCATGTGTTTCTTTCCTTGCCATTTCTTCCTCCTTTTACAACCCAACTATTTTACTTTTTTGAGTTGTACTCTTCTTAACTGTGGTCTTTTTTGTTGTAGTTTTCTTAGCTACAGCCTTCTTTGCTCCAAACTTCTTTAAATCTGCACAGGATATTCTCTCAATTTTTTCGAAATCATAGCCGGCATCACCTTCCACCTCGATAGGCTTTATTGTAAAGAAGCGGATACCATATGCTCCAAGCTTAAAGCTTACTGAGAGCTTGCCTGCTTTTGCTTCTATGATAGAGCTCTGCGCCAGAGGTCTTGAACCCTTCTTTATGATATCAATCTGTGCATCTGAAGGATACTTGGGCTCACCAAGATCATGCCAGATTTTAAGCGGATTGCATACTTCTTCGTCTACCAGATCGGTGAGCACGGAGTAGCACTCCTTATTTCCAATACTCTTAACTATAGCGGTAGCATCATCGTTAACAACTGTCTTGTCAGATTTTTTTGCAGTTCCTTTTGCACCTAAATCTATAGTAATATCCGCGTCAGCTGCGGTCTTTGACATATTCCAGATAACTCCGGCATATCCGCCCTTGCCGTCTGCAACGATAACGCTGCTGTCATCCCTATGGATACATTTTGAACCAAAATTCTTTAATTTCTTAAAGAATGCAAAGGTCCAGAATGTGGGCTTTGGTATACAGTGATGTGCCACGAGTCCGAATCCGCCGTGGAACTGTGAGAAGGGAACTCCCATTTCCTCAAATACATCACCGAATGTCCAGTATGAATATGACTCATTTACATCGCCGAGGCGGGATAACTGCTGTGCCATATATGCCGCATTGATGTTAGTGTCATGAATCGGATTATTAGGGATATATGAAGTATTAAACTCTGTAATGTGTATAGGAAGTCCCTTAAACTCCGGATATGAATCAATGGCATCCCTGCTGGTCTTAAGGTTTGCAAAGCCCATCTCGGGATCGGAAAGTCTCTGATATCCGTAATGTCCGTCTCTTTCGGGCATTTCCGTTGTATAATGATGGCGTGTTACAAAATCAGGCTTAAGCTTCTTTTTGCGACAGAAATCAAGGAATGATCTGATCCAGAATTCATCCTTTATACCGCAGACTGCGGGTCCGCCTACCTTAAAACGCTTGCTTACCTTCTTGACTGCCTTGTAGGAAACCTCAAAGAGCTTGAAGTATTCTTCCATGTTAGCGTCTTTCCAGAAACCGGGAAGGTTGGGCTCGTTCCATACCTCGATAGGCCAATCATAAACCTGCTCGCCATATCTTGCAACACAATGCTCAAGCAGGGCTGATACCATATTTGCCCAGTCCTTGTAATCCTTTGGAGGCGTGGTATTTCCCTTCCAGTAGAAAATTGAGTTGTCGCCGCTTGCCATCTGCTTGGGCATAAAACCTAACTCAAAGAAAGGTGCAAGCCCCAAGCTCTGGTACATATCAAGGACTCTGTCCAGATATGTATAATTGTATTCTAATATTCTCTTGCCGTTAAATGTAAAATCATGATAAATTGCCATATCATCGGTAAATAATCCGTGACCTCTGATATGTGAGAAACCTATTTCTTCCTGTGTAAGTTTAAGCTCCTCATAATACTCTTTTGTCAGAGCTAACCCCATACGCCCTGTACCGATGCAGTAGTCAACCTGGTTGTTGAAAGTGACCTTGTTTTTGCTGTCCGCTTTGATCTTCATATGCCTTCTCCTTTGTTATGTTTATCTTGTCTATGTTATTTCAAGATAACAGACACCTCATTAGTCAGTTTAACATATCCGTACCAAAAATAGAATTACAATATAGCCTAATACTGTTCATTTATTGCACTTTTACTGCCCTTTATATTCCGGGATCACACCGTTCATTATCTTGGAAATACGTTTCTCTGCTGCACTTAATGTATCCGATGTATATCCACCGTTCAGCTTTTTGTTTGTTGGTACAACTACATTGCTGTGACCGTCTATTTTACATACCCTGCAGGGAATATAAGAAGCATTCGACATCTTAACTGACAGCTTATTTTTCATAAATGTCTTTTTAAGCTCCACCCTGAGTATTATGGTATCATTGTTGATATCCCTGCCCATACTTGAGCAGAAATTTCCCATTGAAAACATGCAGAGGACTTTCTTGCCGCTATCGGTCTTTATATATTTACAGCTCTGCAGACAGTGAGGATGTGACCCGATTATAAGATCCGCACCTGCCTCAGCAAGGAATTTTGAGTCCTCGGTCTGCGCAGAGTTTAAGCTTTCTGTATTTTCTATGCCCCAGTGACAGTAAACAACTACAAAATCCGCACCCTTTTCCTTTGCGTCATTTATGTCCTTTTGTACCACTTCCCTGTCAAACTGATGAAACATAATGGCTGTCTCGGAAGAATTAAGCTTTCCCCGCTGATTGATGATGTGTGTATAAGAAAGAACCGCAACATCTATACCGTTTACATCAAATATGGAAAATCTTTCGCCCTGCTTTTTCTCGTCCTTTTTGTAATAATGAGTACCGACATTGGCAAAGCCATATTCATCAAGATGGGTCTTTGTTTCTGTTATACCCTGCGCGCCCCAGTCACATGTATGATTATTGGCAGTTACCAGCATGTCGATACCTGCCTTTCGCAGAGCATCAAGTATCACTACCGGTCCGTTACACTGGGGCTGTCCGTTTGCGGCATTAACCTGATTTTTGGTGATCGGATTTGACTCAGAAAGCAATGTTTCAAGATTTCCGCAAACAAGATCAGCTGTCTTAAACTGCTCAGCCACGTAGGAGTAGGATGGCCAGAAATCGTATCCGCCCTTTACTTCTGCTGCGTATTGCTGCCCTTTTAAACACATGATATCTCCGACAAACATACAGACCGCACTGCAGCCTAACTCCTGATCCATTGTATCCCTGGCATTCCCGGCAAACCTTAACATATCCCGTCCAATGCGGTTAAACTCGATACTCGCGTTATTATAGCTTACAGTATATGCGGAATATTTGATGTTTCTGGATATTTTCGTAAAAAGCTGTGAAAGATCCTCATCGGTTCTGCGCCAGATGCCGTCTGTATCCCGAACATATCTGGGTTTTCCAATCTCTGTATCTTTCTCATTTGTAGCAGCATGTACCGGTACAGAATAAAAATTCAGATTATAAAAAAAACACCCTGCAACCAACACTGTCACCAGGACATACGCTACTATCCTGCTCAAGTTTTCCCCTAATCGGCTCCGTTTTTTATTTATATGCCTCATACCTTCTCTCCCAATGTTACTCTGATTTTCCGAGTCCCATAAACAGATTCAGTATATCATAAAACGTTTTCTTTATCCACTATTTTTTAAAAAGTCGTATACCGTTATTAAAGCATTCCCGCATATTCATAGCCTGCTTCTTCTACTGCTGCCTTGATCAATGACTCATCTATATCCTTTGAATTTGTGATAGTAACAAGATTTTCTTCATGTGATGCCACTACACTTTCAATTCCGTCAATTGCCTCTAAAGCCTTCTTTACATGAGCCTCACAATGTGCGCACATCATTCCGTTTACTTTGATCTTCATTTCTTCGTTCTCCTTTGTGTTTTTGTTTTGTTCTATTATAGTCCCTGTTACCGGGTTTTTAACTTTTTTATCTCTTTTACTGTCATAGGGCTTTATCCAGTTAAGCCGCAGGGCATTGGTTACTACACAGAAGCTTGACAGTCCCATCGCCGCTGCCCCGAATATCGGATTAAGCTCCCATCCAAATGCTGCTATATAACAGCCAGCGGCAAGCGGGATCCCCAAAGCGTTGTAAAAGAATGCCCAGAACAGATTCTCATGGATATTCCTGATGGTACTTCTTGATATCCTTATTGCTGCAGCAACATCCTTTATGCTGTTTTTCATAAGGACAACATCCGCTGCATCTATGGCGATATCCGTACCGGCACCTATCGCAATCCCAAGGTCTGCAGAGGTTAATGCGGGAGCATCATTTATCCCGTCTCCAACCATGGTAACTGTCCCATGCTCCATAAGTTTTCTTACGACCGCCTCCTTGCCATCAGGCTTTACCGATGCAACTACCTCATCAACACCCGCCTGTAGAGCTATAGCCTCTGCGGTTACCTCGTTATCTCCGGTAAGCATCACTACGTGAATGCCCATATTTTTTAGTTCTGCTATAGCTTCGGGAGAATCCTCATTTATAACATCTGATACTCCGATCACTCCAAGGAGTCCATCACCCTTTGCAAACAGTATAGGTGTTTTTCCTTCCCTTGACAATCTGTCTGTAACTGCTTTTGTTTCGTTTCCAATCTTGCTTACGACACTGCCTATATATTTTAAATTGCCCCCATATATAACGTCGCTGTCAAGTCTCGCTTTTAAGCCGTTACCGGAAAGCACATCAAAATCTGTAGTAGCTTTTAGTGTTATATTTTTTGCTTTGGAATACTCTGTTACCGCCTTTGAGATCGGATGCTCACTTTTGGACTCAAGGGCATATGCTACACACAGCAGCTCATTTTCAGCTACTCCGTTAAGGGGATGAATATCGGTAACCTTCATCTCTCCTGTTGTGATAGTACCGGTTTTATCAAGTGCAACTATCCTGGTTTTTCCGGCCTGTTCTAAGGAAGCTGCCGTTTTAAACAGAATACCTGTTTTTGCGGCTACGCCGTTTCCAACCATTATCGCCACAGGAGTAGCAAGGCCAAGTGCACACGGACAGCTTATGACAAGCACCGATACTGCCCTGGCTATGGCGTAACCCACACCCTGTCCTGTTATCAGCCATACTATAAATGTTACAAAAGCTATCCCTATAACCACCGGGACAAAAACTCCCGATACCCTGTCGGCTATTTTTGCAATAGGCGCTTTCGTTGCAGCTGCATCGCTAACCATTTTTATGATCGCAGAAAGAGTGGTATCCTCACCGACTCTTGTTGCTTCGCAGACCATATAGCCTGATGTATTTATTGTAGCCGCAGATACAGTGTCTCCTATTTTCTTTTCTACGGGAAGGCTCTCTCCGGTAAGGGCCGATTCATTTACAGCACTTTCTCCCTCTGACACTATACCATCCACCGGTATGCTTTCTCCGGGTCTTACTGCAAATCTGTCTCCAACCTTTACTTGCTCTATGGGCACAGTAGTTTCAACGCCGTCACGGATAATCACTGCCGTTTTCGGAGAAAGGTTCATCAACCCTTTAAGAGCATTTGTTGTTTTTCCTTTGGACCTTGCTTCAAGCATTTTCCCGACAGTGATCAGCGTCAGGATCATCGCAGCAGCCTCAAAATAAAACTGATCCATATAAAACATTACCTGATCAGTGTCATTATCAAGGACGGAACCTGTCATGGCAAACAGAGCAACAACGCTGTATGCAAATGACGCGGTTGCCCCTAAAGCTACAAGGGTGTCCATATTGGGAGATCTGTGTATAAGCCCCTTAAAACCGCTGACAAAGAACTTTTGATTGATCACCATGATCATGCCGGATATCAAAAGTTCATACAAACCCATTGCCACATGATTTCCGTCAAGAAAACCTGGCAGCGGCAGATCAAGCAGCATGTGTCCCATAGAAACATACATAAGAGGTATCAAAAGGATCACCGAGGCTATAAGCCTTTTTTTCATTTTAGGCGTCTCTGTATCCTTTAACGGATCTTCCATCCCGGTTGCCCGGCTCCCGGTACCATTTTTACCCTTTATACTCGCCCCATATCCTGCTGCCTCAACAGCTGCTATTATTTTTTCAGGTGAAGCAGTCCCTTCAACACCCATGGAGTTTGTAAGCAGGCTTACCGCACAGCTTTCAACGCCATCTACAGCACTTACAGCTTTCTCAACTCTTGATTGGCAGGCAGCACAGCTCATCCCCGTTACATTATACTGTTCCATGGTGCCTCCTTCCTTTATAGCAAAAAACCCCGGAAATCGATTCCAGGGTTTGTAAAATATTATCTCTTTGAGAACTGAGGTGCACGACGAGCTGCCTTTAAGCCGTACTTCTTTCTTTCCTTCATACGAGGGTCACGAGTTAAGAAACCAGCCTTCTTAAGTAAAGGTCTGTACTCCTCTGAATCTGCCTGAAGAAGTGCACGTGAAATACCATGTCTGATAGCGCCTGCCTGACCGGTAAATCCACCGCCGTGAACGTTAACAAGTACATCAAACTTATCAAGGGTGTTGGTAAGCTCTAAGGGCTGACGAACAACAACCTTTAAGGTCTCAAGACCGAAATATGCATCAATATCTCTCTTATTAACAGTAATCTTGCCTGTTCCGGGCATTAAATATACTCTGGCAATACTGCTTTTTCTTCTTCCTGTTCCGTAGAATCTGGATGTATCTTTAGCCATTTTAATTTTCTCCTTTCACCCGATTAGTTAAGCTTTGTGTTGATAACAAGTACTTCGGGCTTCTGAGCCTGCTGCTCATGCTCGGGACCTGCATATACATGAAGCTTCTTGATCATTTCGCGTCCAAGAGCTGCCTTGGGAAGCATGCCCTTTACTGCAAGACGGATAACCTCCTCAGGCTTCTTAGCAAGCATCTGACGAAGTGTGGTCTCACGAAGTCCACCCGGATAATCTGAGTGGTTGTAGTAAATCTTCTGATCAAGTTTCTTACCTGTAACCTTGATCTTAGCTGCGTTAACAACGATAACATTGTCACCCATATCAAGGAAAGGTGTGAAAGTAGGCTTATTCTTGCCTCTTAATACATTTGCAATCTCTGAGCAGAGACGACCTAATGTCTGGCCTTCTGCGTCTACAACGTACCATTTTCTCTCAATGGTCTTTCCACTGGGCATGTAGCTCTTTGTTGTATCCATTTCTGTTCCTCCTGTAAAAATACTGATCGGCAGATAAATCTGCCTTTATACCACTCCCATGTGTAAAGACACCAGGAATATGTAAATCTTTTTGTGTGGCGATTTCTCGCGCAACAGTGTAGAGTATATTATGATTTTTTTGTTTTGTCAATGCTTTAATTGAATATTTTTTAAAAAATTTATAAAAAATTATAATGCAAAGGCATAAAAGTAATTTTTTAAGTTACTTTTATGCCTTTTATTTTGGTATTGATATTTGCTCTGCAAAAACAAGCCATTTATTTGTTTATAAATGTCGCTTTTTCACTTACTCCGGATGCAATAAGAAGCTTCTTAACATTCTCAAACTGGTTCTTAGTACCCTTGATATTGAATACCGTGTTTTCATCAGTCATTGAAAATGCACCTTTTTCTATAGTCTTAAGTTTGCCTGCAGTTATGTTTACTACAGAAAGTTTATTTACAGACTTAAATGCATTCGCTGTCAGTTTCTTTACCTTGCTGCCTATAGTAACCTGTGTTACCTTGGAAAGCTGAGGGTTACCCGGCTGATCAACAACGGTAACATAGTACTTCTTTCCGCCTATCTTTACATATGAAGGAATAGTGAGCTTTGTAAGATCCGTAATGGTGGACATAAGAGTCGCTGTATTTTTCCCGGTTACAGTATAAGAAGTATTTTCTTTCTTTCCCTTCTTGTTAACCTTGAATACATCTATGCTCTTGCCGCCCATTACATCCGTCCTTAATACCTTCTGTACAACAGATGTATCACTCTTTATAGTATTCTCTACGATTGTCTCAGTATTCCCGGAACGATGGATTACGCTGATATCAGCATTCTTGTCCATCAGATAATCCATATACGGGATTATATTCTCATAGTCTACATATCCTGTGGTAGCTGCAACAATATCCCCGTTTCCATCGATATATGCCAAGGCAGGTGATACAAAATTGTATCTCTTTCCTTTTGCCTTAACTCCTGCAGCTGAAAGTATGGTTTTCTTTATTTCTTCAACGGTCATATCTCCGGTAGCTTTAACTTTCTTTTCTGCCGAAGCAAACATTGAATCGTTGATATTTGCGTAATTGAGCCATGTTTTAAGATTACTGTCCTTGGAATTCTTTGTGTCGATAAGATATATTTTTACATCATAATCTATGTATGACATCCCGTAACCAAAAGAATCCACAATATCCAGTGTGTTCCAGCAGGAGCTTAAGTCACCGAAAAGAATAATCTTTGCTTTTCCGTCTCCACCATCAAACGTAGCCTTGGATCCGGTAAGGACATCCGTCATTTCAAATGTGGTCCCGGAGAATGTACCGTTTGCCTTTGCACCCTGTGTCGGTGCCGGAGTTATCTCTTTTGTGGGTTCGGGGGTTATCTCCTTTGTAGGCTCAGGTGTTACCACTTTTGTAGGCTCAGGTGTAATTTCCTTTGTAGGCTCGGGTGTTACCACTTTTGTAGGCTCAGGTGTGATTTCCTTAGTGGGTTCAGGTGTAACTGCTTTGCCAAATTTTACAATCTTACCCAGTTCACTCTCTATAACATCCTTTGACTGGAAATTTACTGTTGCAGAGGACAGATTGCCATTCCCATCAATGTATAATACCATTGGCATGAGCCAGTTGTCACCTGCGGCTTCAATAGCATCCTGTCCGTACTGGTAAAGACCCCAATAGCTTGAACCTGAAATATTGTTTATGGATGTTATATGAGCGGATGATATAATACCGTCATCAGCTAACCAATTTAAGATTGAATCCTCTGAATTATCCTTAATATCAAGTGCGTATAACTCGAAATCACCATCTATCTTAGGCATCAGTGATGTAAAGCTCTTCATAGCACTGATCGTATTATAGCAGCTACCGAGTCCGCCTAATACGATTACTTTAGGTACTCCGTCGTTGCCCTTAAAGTTTACGGTTTTACCGGTCCTTATATCAGTAAAAGAAAAACTTACTGAAGCGAGACTCTTCTTTGCAGGTTCTTTAGTCGGCTCAGGAGTAACTTCTTTTGTAGGTTCAGGGGTAACTTCCTTGGTCGGATCAGGTGTTGCAGTTACATTTGCTGTAGGCTCGGGACTGGGTGTAAGTGTCACTGTAGGAGTATTTCCCGCAAACTCCTGTACCCAGTATTTTCTGCCGTTAACACTGTAACAGCCTATTCCTATTGCTTTAAACTGTGAGTTAAGCATATTACGCCTGTGACCCTGACCGGCATATTTATAGTCATCCTCACGCCATGCCATGTAAACTGAATGTGCAGTTGGCTGTCCGTATGCTATATTTTCTCCTACAGTAATCTGCCAGTTATAGCCACAATCATCATATGCTGTAAAGCAGCTTTCACCATTGGGCCTGGTATGGCTGAATGATTCAGCTATTTCTTTAGCGCGCAGCATTGCTACCTTCTCCAGCTCCACATCATATATCAGATCTCCAAGCCCGCTACAGGTTACTTTTGCAGAATCATCCTCGTTCCAATACCATGCTTCCGAACTGTGTCTGAATTCATTGATCTCATCGATCATGGATCTTGCTTCATCCTGCAGATACTCTCCTTCTGCTGCCCTGGTCTTAACCTGCGGGGCAATAAGCATTACTGTCAGGATAGCTATTGCCGCAACCAGTACTTTAAATACGGATGCCTTCTTCAAACTAATCTTCATTTGAAACCTCCTCTTTTTTTATAGTTATCGGGATATAGTCTTCTTTTCTGTACTCTATCCCGACCAGTTTCAAGCCTTCTGCCGGTGCCTTTGGTCCGGCCTTTGTCCTGTCACATGCCTCAAGTATTGTTTTCACATACTCAGGCGGATAAAAATGATACCCGACCTTAACAAGCGTACCGACTATGATACGCACCATATTGTAAAGGAATCCGTTTCCGCTGATACGGATTATGATGTCGTTTGCCATGTATTTCTTAGAAGGTAACACCTCATCAGTCAGCTTCCCCTCAAGGGGAAGCCTTTGATTTTCTCCTCCGGTCTCAACAGGAGTAATGTCTGTTGTGGTTATGTCAAGTGAATATATGTTCCTTACCGTAGTCTTTACCTGCGCATGTGCGGAGCAAAAACTTGCGAAATCATGCTCGCCTTTTAGATATTCAGCCGCTTTTCGCATAGCCTCTATATCCAATGGTACATATACGAAATACGAATATCTGCGTTTTAAGGGATCGGGGTGCACTGCATTGTATATACGGTATTCATAGGTCTTTGTGCAGTCAGCGTGTCTGGGATGAAAATCGGGATTTACCTCACAGCTTGAAGTACATACTATATCCTTGGGTAACCTCTGGTTAAGTGCAAAACATATCTTATCTGCCGGGATACGTGTTTCGGTATCAAATACTGCAACATTTCCATCAGCATGTACACCCGAGTCCGTTCGTGAAGCTCCGGCGATGATAATGTCTTCCTTTAGCAATTCGCTTAGCGCCTTGTTTATCACCTGCTCTACCGCTACCCCGTTAGGCTGCATCTGCCATCCGACGTATTCGGTCCCATCATATGCAATTGTGATCATTATACGTCGCAATGTCGTCACTCCCATATACCTATCAGAATATACCAAAAACCGTGTTACAAACTATAGATATAATACACCCAATCCATCTAAAATTCAACTATTATATCATTAGAGGTTACTGTTCCTTTCAAAATAAAAATGTGACAAGAGAACCATCCCCTTGTCACATCATGGAATAAATATACATCCGGCAACTAGTCCGGCAAGTACTATATATGCCACTAAGTCTCCGATATGATATTTTAGCGGCTTCATCTTGGTACGGCCTTCACCGCCATGGTAGCAGCGTGCCTCCATGGCTTCGGCCAGCTCCCCTGCACGTCTGAAGGAAGAAATAAAAAGCGGAATCAGAATTGGGATAAGTGCTTTCGCTCTTTTTATCGGCCCTCCGGTCTCAAAATCTGCTCCTCTTGCCTGTTGAGCCTTCATGATCTTGTTTGTTTCTTCCAATAAAATCGGGATAAACCTCAGTGCTATCGAAATCATCATTGCCAGCTCATGCACCGGAACCTTAAATATCTTTAAAAACCCAAACACGCTTTCCATACCGGCCGTAAGCTTATTGGGAGTTGTGGTATATGTCATAAGCGAGGAGCCCAGTACAAGCATCGCCAGTCTGAGGCCCATAAAGAGAGCTGCATAAATACCTTCTTTTGTAACAGAAAATATCCACCATTCTCCTATAACCTCACCCGGAGTAAGCAGAAGATTAAATATCATCATAAAAAGGAGCAGAAAAAGCATGGGCCGCATGCCCTTTATTACATATTTCGGAGGGATACGAGCCAGAACTGTAACCATGACAAGAAAGCCCCCCGTAAGCAGAAAGCCCCAGAAGCTTTTGAACAGAAATAAGGATACTACATATATTATAGTACCCAGGAATTTCGTTCTGGGGTCGAGCCTGTGTATGGGCGACTCAACCGGATAATATTGTCCTATGGTTAAATCTCTAAGCATTTTCCTTTTTTCCTTGTATTTTCTATATATGTGTTTCTATCTTGTCCTACACCGAATACCCCGAAGTGCGTCAAACGATCAAACGGGACCCTTACTCAATTTTGACTAGGCATTTGTCGTGACTCTGCTATACTTCCATCTCTCGAAGAGAGAAGAGGCCGGTAACAACGTGGAGAAGTGGTAATTTTCAATAACCCGTCGATTGAAGTATGGATGCAACTGCCTCATCAACGGTAAGGCAGCTTCTGTCCACCTTAAGTCCAAGATCTGCCAGCCTGCCCACTAGTTCAGTACACTCGGGTATTTCAAGTCCCGTTTTCCTTAATTCATCTATATGTGTAAATACTTTACGGGGTTCGTCATCATATTTTATTTCACCGTCATCTATGACTATAAGTCTTTCCGCGTATTCCGCCACATCCTCCATGCTGTGGGAAACCAGTATGACCGTAATCCCATTATCCTCATGGATTTTCTTTAGAAGCCTTAAGATTTCCGTGCGTCCTGCGGGGTCAAGGCCTGCTGTGGGCTCATCAAGTATCAGTATCTCAGGGCTCATCGCCAGCACGCCCGCTATAGCGACACGCCTCTTCTGTCCTCCTGAAAGCTCAAACGGGGATGCATCTATCAGGTCTTCTCCTATACCGACAGCCTTCAGAGCTCCATATGCCGCGAGCTCCGCTTTCAGCTTGTCCATACCCATATTTGTAGGACCGAAAAGGACATCCTTAATAACAGTTGCCTCAAAAAGCTGATGCTCCGGATACTGGAATACCAGCCCAACTTTTCGCCTGAGCTCCGTCATTTTGAAGTCTTTGTCATAAATATCCTGCCCGTTATAATATATGCTTCCGGAATCTGCCCTGATCAGCCCGTTCATATGCTGGATAAGGGTTGACTTTCCGGAACCTGTATGTCCGATTAGGCCTATGAACTCGCCATCGGGTATGGTAAGGGAGATGTTTTTCAGAGCCTTTGATTCAAATGCGGTGCCCTTACTGTAGTAATAATTTATTTTATCTAATATGAGTGACATAATTCATACCTTGCCTCATCTGTTGGTTACAGCATCTATAAATTCATCTATCGTCAGTATACATTCCGAGAGAGGAAATCCTTTCTGACGGAGACGGTACGCAATCTCGGTTACCTGGGGGACATCAAGCTTATATTCCTTTAAAAGCTCAACCTCCTTAAAAATCTCACGGGGCGTACCGGAAAGCTTAACATTACCGCCACTCATTACATAAACCTTGTCGGCACCAACTACCTCTGTCATGTAATGCGTGATAAGAATGATGGTAATACCTTCCTTTTTGTTGAGCTCTGTGATAGTCTCTATAACCTCACGCCTGCCCTTAGGGTCGAGCATCGCAGTAGGTTCATCGAGCACTATGCACTCAGGTTTCATGGCAAGTATACCTGCTATGGCTACTCGTTGCTTCTGTCCGCCTGAGAGATTATTCGGAGATTTTTCCCTGTATGCTGTCATACCGACCTTTTCAAGGGCAAATGCAACTCTTTCCCAGATTTCTTTTGTCGGGATCCCTATATTTTCAGGGCCAAATCCTACATCCTCTTCTACAAGACCTGCGATTATCTGGTTGTCCGGATTCTGAAATACCATACCTGTTTTCTGACGGATCTTTAAGAGATTATTATCTTCCTTTGTGTTCATCTCTTCTATAAATACGGTTCCTTCTGTCGGGGTAAGCAATGCGTTTATATGCCTTGCCAAAGTGGATTTTCCTGAACCGTTAGCACCAAGTATGGCTATGAAATCACCTTTTTTAACGTCAAGACTGATCCCGTCAAGAGCCTTATTGATGCTCTCAACGTTTCCTTCTTCGTCACGTCTTATATATTCAAATGTCACGTCGTCGAAATTGATCATTGGTGATCTCCTTTACATGTACACCGCATAGCTACACAATACCAATATATCACATTAACATTATTTAAATAATAATGCAAGGATTTTTTCTGCGGATTGCGCGCAACAAATTCGCCACCCCTTTCGGAGTGGCGAATCTATCACACTTTTTAATTTGGATTTTATTTCTTATTTGATGATATCTGCTCCTGCAAGAGTCACCTTCTGCTGGAAGTCACCATATACTGTATTGTTGATAGTAATGGTTACGCTCTTTACAAGTTTGCTTGTACCATCGCCGTTTACAGCTACATCTGCATCAACTACAGCAGTTGTAGGAAGCTTCTTGCCATCAATGTAGAATTCATAGCAATCGGTAGCAATAGCGATAGGTGCAGTCTGAGTAGTCTTATCCTTTACGAACTTGTAAGAAACTGTAGGCTGGTTGTTAGAAACAACGATGTTCTTCTGTCCGATTATAGCGATCTGAGAATTGCTTGCGCCAAGTACCAGGCTGTATGCTGTAAATGTATACTGACCTGCTGCAAGTTTCTTCTGATAATCGAAGGACTGGAACTTAACCTCTATGCTGTCATCTGTAACAAGATCCGGAAGTGCTGATAAGTATTGGCTATCCTTCTGGATGGTGTAGACATAAATCTTTGTGCCTTCAGCAAGACCGAAATCAGAAGCCTTAAGCTGAGCTGTTACTGCCTTACCCATGAACTTAAGGAATTCCTTCTTAACGGTGTAGTTGCCGTTAACACCCTGTACACTGATAGCTGTTACCTGAGGCTTTACATCACCCTCCTTGATAGCTGTATCCATAGCGTATACGCTTACTTCAGGGTTTGAAAGTCTCCATGCTGTAGCCTCTGACTTGTCACCTACTGTGAACATTACATTGGTAGATACTGTTCCACAGGTAACCTTTGCAGTGATAACGCCTTCCTTAGAGAAAGCTACTGTAGCTCCGGGTACCTTAAGTTTTCCACCGACAAATCCGCCGAATGAAACGATACCTGTTGCATATGTTGTATCAAGCTGTGTGATGGTGATAGGCTGATCCTTCATCTCATCACCGTACTGATCCTTAACTACTGCTGTGATCTCAATGCTGTCATCAGCTGCAGGATTAACATTTAAGAAGTTCTTGTTAACTGTAGCAACAACGGTACTAACTTTCTTAGCCGCCTTGATCTCAACCTCAGCAACTGCATAATCACGGCCATTCTTGTAAAGTACTACAGTAACAACACCTGTGTTGTTGGGGATAAGCTTGTATCCGCCTGTAGAAGCTGTAGCACCGATGAACATGATCTTTCCGTTATTGGTATCAACCTTTTCAATGCCTTCTTCAGCCATTGTCTTATAGGTCTCTGTACCGGTTACAGCATCCTTGTATACAAAGAGTACTTCAAGTATTGCACTTGTATCGTCTACTGTAAATGTGTGGTTAAGTGTATCTGTAGCCTTCAGATATGTACCGTCATCAGTGGTTACGGTATAGATGATCCTGTCAAACTGAGGCTCATATGACATGATTGCTACATTTTCCTTCTTCTCATATACTGCTGTTCCGTTTACGTATCCCTTAAGAACAGAGATATTGAAGTAATGAACCTTGTTAGGTGTTGAGAAGTAAACCTGTGTTCCGCTTGCGTATGCATCATATACGTTCTGCTCTGCGTTAGTGATCTCAACCAGTACCTTGTCCTTTACATTGCTTGTGATATCTACGCCGTCAGCATTGTAATACTTAAGGCCAAGATCAGCCATAGTATTGTAAAGAACCTTTGTATTTGTTACTTCGATCCTTGCAATATCCATCTCAGTACCGCCAACAGCCTTAAAGCTTAAAGGACTTGTTGTAATGCCGGGTAACTCTACATAATGAACAGTATCCGAATCAAAGTTAGAAAGCATAACTACAGTTAAATCTGTACCGCTTGTGCTTGCACTTACGCTCTTGATGTATGCACTCTTATTATACTCAATGTCATTTGTAAGAAGTGTATATATCTTGATATCCTTAGCCTTGATATCAGCTGCGTTTTTAACCCCTGAGATAACAAATGTATCAAGTGCTGTCTGCTTTATGCTCAGAGATGAAGGAGCTGCAGTAGGTGTAGGAGTTGTTGTAGGCGTAGGAGCTGCAGTAGGTGTAGGGGTAGGAGCTGCTCCCTTTACTGTAACTGTGAATGTCTTCTTTGCTGTAGCACCTGCATAAGTACTGCTCTGGTATGCAGTAGCTGTAAAGGTATAAGTACCGGGCTCATTGAACTTAACAGTGTACTTGGAACCTGCGGAATTCTTCTTAGTAAGTGCTGCACCGCTGTTGTCTACTGTAAGCTTTCTGTAGTCGTCATCTGATTTTCTGGTAAGAACTACTGTAAGGCTCTTTCCAACCTCGTACTCAGCACCATCCTTGATACCTGTTACTGAGAAATTTGCATCTGCATTTTTCTTTACTGTGATCTTTACTTCCTTAGCAAAGATGGTCTTTTCTGTTGATTTGTTTCTTACAGTGATCATAACCTTGGCTGTACCTCTGCCGACAGCTGTAATAGTGCCGTTTGAGTTACTAACCTTAGCTACTTTTTCATTACTGGACTCAAGCTTAATGTCCATAGTAGAAGACTTAAATCCCTTTAAGAGCTTGCTTGCTTTTACGCTCTCAGAGAAATTAGCCTTTGTGCCGTTAGCCTTTGTTCCCTTACATCCGCCAAGATACAGGATCTTTGACGATTTTTTAAGAGAAGGTGTTGATGCAGCCTGAACAGGTATTGCGCCGATTACAAGTACAAGTACCAGTAAAGCTGCCAAAAGCTTGGTTACTCTTTTCATTTTATCCCTCCGTTTTCTTTGTTTATTGTTTAGTGATGAGTCGTTCTATCTTCGCTGTTTTTGTAAAAGCTCCAAAGTATGGATCTGACATTAAAAACTCCACACTCCTTACAAAAACGGTTCCGGTCGAACCCTCAACACAATCAACCTTGGTTATATATCCCGAAATATCTTCCTCGTCATAATAAAACGAAAAATACTGCGGGATAACTTCTTTCCAGCCGTTTTCCGGCGGAACAGCGTACGATTGAAGCTTCTGTACAACCTCAATCTCCGGATCTGAATCCAGAACTATAACAGTTTCCGTATCACACAAATCTATATGGGACATTTCCTTTCCTGCCTTTATATGATATACAGAAACGGTATATGTTCCGGAAGGAAGCTTATTCTGATATGTGTAGGGTACAAACTCAATTTCGGAATATGACTGAATGATACACTCTTCATCCTCACCTATATAGCGGCTTTTTCCGTCTTTATCTGTATACTCTATGCTCATCCCATAAAAGCTTGTATTAGGATCAACTTCGTAATATGATGCATTATGCCTTACATCAGGAAATCTGTCAAAGAAATACCCTATCCCTTCACCTACAAAGTAATTTCCCTTAGATATCTCTACTGTAACAAAGGTACTTTTAGGCGCTTCAGCTTTAAGCGTGAGTGCCGTATCAATCAGACGGCTGCCGTCAAATTTCAAGGCACATGCATAATCATCTGATACCGGATCATATGAAATATCACATATACAGATGCTTACTTTTCTTTCAAAGCCCTCAGATCTAACTGTCGCTGTGAGTGCTCTCTGTTCGGACAACGCCGGACAGTCATATCCGTTAAGCACAAATCTTCCCTTTGAAATCTCGGTAAACTTAACGTTACCTATATCTTTTTTACTTGCCTCGGTCTGATCAATACTGAACATGCTTGTGTTAATAGCCGCCCCATATTGATCATACATGTCCGCTTTTATCATTACATAGTCCTCAGCAAGAGTATTGGTATTTAGATATTCCTTGCTCAGCTCCACCTTTAATTCAGCAGGCTTTCTTGCAGGAAGCACCTCTAAACTAAAGCTGCCAACAGCCTCTTCCCCGCGAAATGCTACTATCCCGGTACTGCCAACATTGTTAAGTATCAGCTTATATCCTCCGGTAGATGTCTTTTTTCCGATCATTGCCACAGTTTTATCTCCGACAATGATATCAGTAATCCCCGCTTCCTTAAAATTCTTATATTTCCCATCATCCATCTCGAATAACGCTTCAAGGACCACATTATCCCCGATAGGAATTTCATTGGAGCACTCATCTCCGGGTAATAGATACTTTCCGGTATCTGCTTTTACTGAATAAATTACCTTTCCCGTAAACTGAGTACCTTTTTCAGGCAAGCTTTTGATGGTTTTTTCAGTATATAATTTTCTGATATCAACATCATTTTCATCCGGTATCTCTAATGAAGCTCTTATCTTTACCTCAAAACCACTCCTGGTGAAGAAAAGCTTTCTGCCGGAAATATATCCGTCAAAGTACTCTTTATCCGCAAACTCCATCCTTACATTAGGTGTCAGTTCCTTATCCACTGCGGATGTAATGTCTATACCGGCCTTATTATAGAATCTAAAGCTTAACTCATTTTCTTCTCCGGCACGGACAGCATCCTCTGAAATCTTAATTGATGCCACGTCATTTACCGTACAGGGTGCAGAAGTAAAAGGAAACTCCAAGCCGTCATATTCAAGTACATAGTCTTTTTCGGATGCAAACGGCTTAAAAAAACAAATCTCCGCTTCATGGGCATCCATGGATAACTTAGAGGCGTATGAATAAAAGACTTTTATGCCATCATTTATCTCATAAACAGAAATCTCTGAAGCCTCCATATCCCCATCCACGGGACCGCCTGTAAGTTTAACACTGTCGGCACTTGTCTGATGTAGTTCGGCCTCACGCTCCTTAACGACAACGTCAAATTCTTTTTCTGCAGTATAGCCGTTATACTTTTCGCTCTGATAAGCAGCCGCTAAAATGGCATAATCTCCTGGATCAAAAAATGTTATTTCAAAGCTTTTCCCATCTTCTAAAGGAGTGATTTCGGCACCTTCATCTTCACAGATGACTACCCTTTTATCGGTATATGTACCGGGCATGCTTATGATAAGCGAGTCGCCGTCATATAAGCTTTTCTGAACGTCAATTCCTTCAACTATAAAGCTGTGCTTATCTGCATTCTGCCTGACAATAATCTTTATACCGGATTTTAATACCTTTTTCCCGGTTTCCCTGTCCTTAACCGTAACACTGACAGTTGTTTCTCCTATACCCTCGGCATATATACAGTCATTAACACTGTCTGCTGACGCTACGAGTACATTTGCGGACTTTAGTGTAATATCATATTTCTTGACATCAAACCCGTTTATCAGCTTACGGACATTTGTATGTGCAAGAAACCCCGCTTTTTTCCCGCTTACTGTAACACCTCTGCAGCCGCCTATGTACAGTATCTTCTGAGTTTTCTTTAACGAGAGTGGATTTGCTGTCTTGGCGGACGAACTTACAATAGGGCACAATGATACACCCATAACTATGATCAAAAGACCACAGATAAATCTATATATAAATCGACGCAAAATTACTGCCTCCGAATTAAAAAACACTATAATGTAGCTTTTGGCCGATAACAACTTCTAGCGGTCATCGGACTCTATGCTACATTATAGTGTATTCACATGATAAATTCAATAGATTTTTGCTGAATTTGCAAAAGATTTACAAACTAAGCCACTTTGTGTCAGAAAATTGACAAAATATAAAACTCAAAGTAAAAAATCACAATTCTTATTTGAGAGCTTTAAGTCTCTCATTTACCTGCTCATACATGCTGGTGTACTTTGCAAGCTTCTCTTTTTCCTCGTTAAGCTTAGCCTCGGGAGCCTTGTTTACGAAGTTAGGATTTGAAAGCATGCCGTTTACACGCTTTAATTCGCCTTCAAGCCTTGTCTTCTCTTTCTCCAAACGCTCGATTTCCTTAGCGATATCAACAAGCTCTGCAAAAGGAATGTAGATAACTGCACCATGTATAACTGCAGATACAGCATCATCACCGATACCGGTCTTATCTGACTGGATGGTAACGGATGAAGCACCACCTAAAGCCTCAAAGAATACACGGCTGTTTGTAAAGATGTTCTTTACTTCTTCGGAGTCGGTTACTACATATACTGCAGCCTTACGTGAGGGAGCAACGCCGAGCTCGGTACGTACATTTCTGATACCCTTTACAGCTTCCTTTATGAGCTCAACTGCCTTTTCTTCGGCAGCAAAGCTAAACTCATCCTTGTACTTAGGCCATTCAGAGATCATGATCGACTCGTATTTCTCATCAAGACCCTGCTCTGCCTTAAGATTACAGAAAATTTCTTCGGTAATGAATGGCATAAAAGGATGAAGGAGCTTTAATGCATCTGTAAGTACGCTGTTAAGAGTCCAGATAGCAGCCTTCTTTGTCTCAGCATCATCGCCGTAAAGCCTGGGCTTGATCATCTCAATATACCAGTCACAAAGCTCTTCCCAGATAAAATCATATACCTTCTGGGCAGCGATACCAAGCTCGAATTTCTCTAAAGCATCGGTTACTTCCTTTGTAACATCATTCATCTTGGAAATGATCCACTTATCAGCATCCTTTAACGAAGCCCTGATAGCATCTATGGGTGCTTCAAAATCAACACTGATGCCGGCATCCTTTAACTGCTGGATGTTCATCATGATGAAACGTGATGCATTCCAAACCTTATTTGCGAAATTACGTGATGCCTCAACTCTCGACCAGTAGAAACGCATATCGTTTCCGGGTGCGTTACCTGTAATAAGAGTGAATCTAAGTGCATCTGCACCGTACTTATCAATTACTTCAAGAGGATCGATGCCGTTACCTAAGGACTTGGACATCTTTCTTCCCTGGTCATCTCTTACAAGTCCATGGAAAAGTACCGTGTGGAAAGGACGTTTGCCCATCTGCTCGTAACCCGAGAATATCATTCTGATTACCCAGAAGAAGATGATATCATAGCCTGTTACAAGTACGTCTGTAGGATAGAAATATTCAAGATCCTTTGTTTTCTCGGGCCATCCGAGTGTTGAGAAAGGCCAGAGTGCTGAGCTGAACCATGTATCAAGAGTATCAGGATCCTGTGTTAAGTGTGTGCTTCCGCATTTAGGACACTTAGCAGGTGCATCCTTTGATACTATGATCTCACCGCAGTCATCACAGTAGTAAGCAGGGATTCTGTGACCCCACCACAGCTGACGCGAGATACACCAGTCACGGATGTTATCGGTCCAGTTATAGTAGGTCTTGTCCATTCTCTCAGGAACAAGCTTGATGTCACCTGTCTTTACAGCATTTACAGCGGGCTTGATCATCTCGTCCATCTTAACGAACCACTGCTTCTTGATCATGGGCTCAACTGTTGAATGACAGCGGTAGCAGGTACCTACGTTATGTGAATAGTCCTCAATGCGTACAAGGAGTCCCATCTCATCGAGTTCTTTTACAATCTGTTTTCTTGCCTCATAACGATCCATGCCGGCAAACTTTCCGCCGTTTTCGTTAATTGTAGCATCATCATTTAATATATTGATCTCAGGGAGGCCATGACGCTTTCCTACCTCAAAGTCGTTAGGGTCATGTGCAGGTGTGATCTTAACTACACCGGTTCCAAAATCCTTTTCTACATAACTGTCGGCAATGATCGGGATTTTCCTGTCTACGAAAGGAAGCCATACATAGCCGCCTACTATATCGGAATATCTCTCATCCTCAGGATTTACTGCAATACCGGTATCACCAAGCATGGTCTCGGGACGTGTGGTTGCAAACTCTAAGAATCTGGTCTTGGAAATGCTGCCATCAGCCTCGATAAAAGGATACTTGATATGCCAGAAATGTCCCTGCTGCTCCTCATAGTTAACCTCTGCATCAGAGATAGAGGTCTGACAAACAGGACACCAGTTAACTATCCTTGAACCCTTGTAGATCCAGCCCTTGTCATAAAGCTTTGTGAATACCTCAGTAACAGCCTTGTTGCAGCCCTCATCCATTGTGAATCTCTCACGTTCCCAGTCACATGATGAACCAAGCTTCTTTAACTGGCTTACGATCCTTCCGCCGTATTCTTTTTTCCACTCCCAGGCTCTCTCGAGGAATTTCTCACGTCCGAGCTCTTCCTTGGAGGTACCTTCCTTCTTTAAGGTCTCAACGATCTTTGCTTCTGTAGCTATGGAAGCATGGTCTGTTCCGGGCTGCCAGAGAGCGTTAAAGCCCTGCATCCTCTTAAAGCGGATAAGAATATCCTGCATGGTGTTATCAAGTGCGTGACCCATGTGAAGCTGTCCTGTGATATTGGGGGGCGGGATCACGATGGTGAAAGGTTTCTTAGTTTCATCTACTTCTGCATGGAAGTATCTTTTTTCTACCCACTTTGAGTAGAGCCTGTCTTCGATGGCTTTCGGGTCGTATGTTTTAGCCATAAGTTCTTTTTGTTCTGCCATAATACTTACCTTCCTTTCTCATACTCAAGGCTTCCCCTCGAGGGGAAGGCTTAATTACAGATTAGTAACCCTTAACAATAATATAAGCCCCCACCGTATAAGGACGATGAGGGCTATCGTGATACCACCTTAATTCACCAAAGTATTCTTGTCATAACTTCGGTCTCATTTACGCTGCTCTAACAAGCTGCTCGTCTGTAACGGGACTTCCCGATGTTTCCTACTATATGACACAATTCGAAGAATTGTGTCAGTCAGTTTGCGCGACGCATGGCGCATTCCGATCAGAAGAAACCCGTAGCACAGCGAAGGGTTTCTATCCATCTTTCAGAAACACTGCTCAGGAGCTACCTTCATTAAACTTTCATGAAACGGTCTTTCAGCCTTGGACCGTCCTCTCTGACACTTCCGTTTAACTAATCCTCTCCGTCAAAGCATTTTAAATATATGAACGAATCTTACAACATATTTTTTTATTTGTCAACCACTTTTTAATATAAAAATTTTTACTCCGTCTTCTCGGGCACTGCGTTATCCATTACAAGATCAGAAGCCTTATTAAGCTTTATCTGTTCTTCCATGTAAACCTTGCCTTCTACGCCGTAGAGTTCTTTTAACTTAGCATAAAAATCATCAATTGAGGCGTATGCGTACTGTTTCATCTGAGCTGTTGCAAGCTCTTCTATCTCTTCGTCAGTCACCTGGAATCTCTCAGCTTCGGCAATTGCAGAGCGGGCAAATTCATATCTTACGCTCAACTCAGCCTGTGCGCGGAGCATTTCCATATACTGCTCTTCAGTCATGCCGAGATATGTCTGATAGTAACCTACGGAATCCATGCCATAGATGGACAGTGCCGCATCATTATATGCCTTAAGGCTTGCAACACCTCTTTCGATCTCCGGTTCCATATCAATATTGTATGTGGTGTTAGCGATAAGCTTCTGTACCACTTCATACAGCTTTTCTGATTCGGCGTTCGCTTCTTTGTCTGCTCTTAAGGTAGACCTTATATACTCCTTGTATGCCTCAACAGTAGGGTATTTTCCTGAGGTTTTTTCAGAAACAAATTCATCGGTTCCCTCAGGGATCACATATCTATAAATATTTTTAAGCTTTACCTGAAATACTACGTCCACACCCGCAAGATCAGCATTATGATAATTTTCCGGGAAGGTGCAGGGTACGTCAAACTCCTCACCCTTCTTATGCCCGATTATTCCTTGCTCCAGGTCATTAATAAATGTATTGGAACCAATCAGCAGATCCGACTTGCTGCCCGAACCGTTTTCAAATGCAACTCCGTCTCTCAGTCCTACAAAATCAATGTCAACATAATCTCCGTCCATGACCTCATCCTGTTCAACCTTTGATTTGTAAGAATTAAGATAATTTGCGAAATTCTCTTCTATCTCTTCATCGGAAACACTGACATCCATCGGGTTATATGTAAGTCCAACGTACTGACCTAATGTAACATCACCGGTCTTATATCCGGTTATAATGTTCTTTCCTTCATTGAGATATTCCTGTGTACGTTCTACTGCGTTGTTACTGTTATTTCCGTTTTCATCTCCGGTATTTCCTGCCTTGTCATCTTTATCGCATGCCGCAAATGACAGGCATAATACCAGTGCCAAAAATATTACTGCTAATTTTTTCATTTCCTCTTTACTCCATTATTTTTTTGGTATTATATCTCAGATTTGTGAAAAAACTGAGAACATTATTCAACCTTGTTGAATATCGATGCAAGAGGTGAGTCGGAACTTAAGATCAGGGTCTTTTCGCCTTTCATTGACTTCTTTGCAGCATCAAGGGCACGTACGAAGGTGTATAATTCGGCTCTTTCCGAAGTATTATATATACCGGAAAGTATCTTCATGTATTCAGCTTCGCCTTCCGCAATGATCTTTTCCGCCTCAGCTTCAGCCTCGGAAACGCTTACCACGATCTCGTTATCTGTCTTGGTACGGATTTTCTTGGCCTCGGATTCACCGTCTGCAGTATAAGAAGCAGCAATATTATTTCTTTCAGAGATCATACGCTCATATACGGCTGCCTTATTGTCGCTCGGAAGATCCAGATGTTTGGTCTCTATTGTAACAAACGCGATACCATACTGGTCAACATCAACACTGTCTTTGATATTTGCCATAATGCTCTGACTAAGTGCCCCGTCACGTGAACTGATGACATCGCTCTGGCTCATCGAGCTTATGATATTTTTCATCGAGTTATATACTATAGTATTAATACGTCCCTCGGCATTTGTGATATTGGTCAGTGTCTGGGTGAACTTTAAGGGGTCGTCTATTCTCCAGAGAACATAGCTGTCAACTACCATGGTCTTTTTGTCCTGAGTGATTACATCCGACTCGGTAAGATCGTAAAGCAGCATGGTCTTAGGCAGTGTATCGGTTGTCTGTATAAATGGGATCCTGAAAGAAAGTCCGGGACTCTTTACTATTCTTTCCACCTTACCGAACTGTTTGATCAGGGTATACTCATTTTCCTTTGTGATGACCATCGCATTCATGAGAATTATGATGGCTATGGCTAGTATTATCACTGCCGCAATAAGCGGAGTTTTTGATTTGGGCTGGCGGATATGCTCTATATTGTCATCTTTTGCATTTTCGGCATTATGATTTATATTATCATTCATTTCTGATTTTCTCCTATATATTTGCATCTACTTATACTCAATTACTATATTGGCTATCATTTACATTAGTAGCGACACCTCATCAGTCAGTTCCGCTTCCCTCAATAAGTGGTTCGATGGGAAGTATTTTCTCTAAACTTCCTGTCTCTGAACCGTCGATCACTACCTTAAGATCCGGGAGAATGTCCTCCATAGCCTCATAGAACATACGCTGCTTTGTGATAAGCGGATATTTCTTATATTCGTTGAAGATCTCATTAAAGCGGGCGGTCTGTCCTTCAGCCTCATTTATACGCGCTTCCTTGGTTGACTGTGCTTCCTTTAATATCTGGTCAACCTCTGCCTCGGCAGCAGGGATCTGCTCATTACGGTACTTATTTGCGTTGTTTATGGCGGTCTCTGCACCCTGCTTAGCAGATTCAACATTCATGAACGCTTCTTTAACCTCTGTTGTGGGCGGCTCTGCGTCCTGTATGGTTATATTGATAAGAGAAATACCTATATCATGATTCTCGAGATGCTTGCTGATCTTTTCACGGATATTAGCCTGTATCTCGCCCTTTCCGGTAGTAATGACGCTGTCCACCGGATACGAACCGATCTCAGCCCTGATGCTTGACTGGGCAATTGTCTTAAGGATTGCTTCATAATTCTGTGAAGCATAGAGGGCCTTTACAGGATCGGTTACCCTGTACTCTATATAGAAATCTACATTTACAAAATTGAAATCCGAGGTGATCATCAGAGATTCATCCTCTATGGAATTATTAGTCTGGGAATCATAACCAATGGGAAAACCTTTGATAGTTGTATCAACCTTTGTTACCTGCTGAACAAACGGGATTTTAAAATGCAGTCCCGATTCTGTTACAGGTGAAGCTATTCCGAAGGTTGTTACTACTGCTGCTTCCTGCTCGTTGATCGTAAAAAACGAGTTGAATGCCAGCAGGGCTATGACACCAATGATCACTATCCATTTGATATAGCCAAATGAACCTTCAATATTCACATTGTACCTCTTTTGCATAAGTCCTACCTCTTTCTTTTAGTTTTCCGGAGTCATCTCCGGGAACCGGAATATGGAATTCTCCTCATCCGTGTCCATGGTTAACGTATATTTCTTTGTTACATAACCTTCTTTTACAAGCTTTAACTCTATGGTACCTATGGGCTTTGCTATGGTCAGGCTGCCGTTTGTTATTCTGCCCTTATATGCGTCATTTATGTATATTTCTGTACTTTCCGAGCAATATATCGTCAGCTCTCCATAGGTCCCGTGATCATATTCATCCGGATCTCCGCTGTCTCCTGTCACAACTATACTGCCGGTATTACCGCTGTTTCCAGAGGAATTATTCGATGGTCTGTCTCCGTCTACAACCTCAATATCATTGTCATCGGGGCTGTTACTGGTATTATCGGGAATATCCACGTTAGAATAATCATTACCTGATGCCCAGTTATCTGTCACGCTGCCGGAGCTTGGATCATCATCTTCCTCCGGCTCAAAAATATCTTCGTCTCCCGGATCATCATAAAGAATATCATCCGAAACCTGAACCGGTGCGGGCGAAAGAGCTATCGTTTTTGTTAAGCCCTCTGTCCCTACAGAAATACTCCCCTTGTAGCCCGTATATCCGCCAAGCTCCGCCTCGATCTCGTGGTAGCCTAATGTCAAGCTCACCGGCTCAAAGTATTTAGTCTTTACGCCATCAATATACAGCAGACTACCTTCGGGAGTGATCTTGAACGTAACCTCTCCGTATTCCACCGGGGTAGGTCCGTAGCCTTCAAGATCAAAAGCCGTCTCTTCGTTATTGGAGATCTTTATGGTTGCAGTAGCTGTGCATCCTGCATTCTCCATGGTTATCTCATGTTCCCCCTCGGAAAGCTGAAGTCTTAGATCCTCTGTTACAGGAGCACTTTTTCCGACTCCGTAATAGATCATACCTCCGAGGAATTCCTCGTTGTTTACCAGTGTTAAATATCCGTGACCTGAAACGACTTTTATAAGGTACACAACATTATCAATACCGTAAATATCAACCATATCGGTCCCATCGGTAAGCAGTGTGTCGGAAGAAACAAATTCTCCGTCATTTATAACCTTCATGACATTTCCGGATCTGTAGGCATCACTGCCCGTTTCTATCCTGCCCGTTTCCGGTATTATCCTGATATTTCTTATGTTCTTATAAGTCCAGACCTTATCCGAGCCTACCAAAGTCAGGATTTTCCCATCTTCATCAGCTTCAATTTCTGCAATATTACCCTTTTTTAGCAGGGAAGCCGATATAACCCTGTTGCTTTTGGTCCTTATATCAGAGCCTCCGGTAAAAACATATGAATGCTCAGCTCCGGACTCAAGCTCTACCGCCGTGATCGACGAAGAATCAAGATCTATGCCCGTAATCAGCATCAATGTCCCCCTCTTTTCTGCTTCAGGGGTTACAGAGGCAGTTGGATTCTGTTTTCCGCCTTTAGGTTTATCATCCCCATCTCCCATTAATGCAAAGATAACAGAGATCGTGATAATCCCCAAAGCCAGTACGGACAACAAAATGATTGTTTTTTTATAATTGTTTCCCATAGGCTTTTGCTTCCTCAATAAGAACTGCTTTACTGTTCTTTTCAGGTGAAACTATAACCGTCTCCAATAAATGATCAAGTATCTCTCCGACCTGTTTCCCGTTTATCCCGCATTCACCGATAATGTCCCTGCCGTTTACTGCGAGGTGTTTTAACGAAAAGCATTCATTTTTTTCTAAAATATCTGAAACTGTATCCACCAATCCACCAAATGCATTTTCCCTGTTAATATCAGGCAGACACCGGGTTGCTTTGACAAAATCAAGATAGGAATAGATATCCTCTTCCCCAATGGCATTAAGGAGTCTCCTGCAATAAATGCGGCAATCATTTTCGTTTAAAATTGCAGCATTCTTATATTCTGCAGAAACCCTCAGGAATTTTAATACCATATCCATGGTCCTGTTGTCAAACTTTAGCCTCTGCATCATTTTTTCGGAGATTTCTCCAATATTGGCATTTTCTCCGTGCTTTTCAAGATAAAAGCACAATGTAGCCCAGCGTACTCTCGGTTCATTTTTTACCGATTTTAGAGCGGTCTTTAATGGTTCCGTATCATCTGTATCGTCAAGCTCTTTAAGGATTACCCCGGAGAGTCCCATGCTTTTAAGCAAACAGATATAATCGGGATTATCGGAAATCAGGGTCTTTTCCAATTCTGCCTTTATCCTTTCGGCACTGACCTTGCTTAAGTTTCCGGCCAGTTTCATAGCCGCTGCATAGGTTTCAGGCTCTATCGTAAACTTTAGGACTGCAGCAAACCTGACCGCCCTTAAGATCCTTAAAGCATCCTCATTAAATCTTTCTTCTGCTACTCCGACACATCTGATTATGCCATTATCGAGGTCCTTTAAGCCTTCAAATAAATCCTTTACTCCCTCTGCCTCGTTGTATACAAAAGCATTTATGGTAAAATCCCTGCGTTTAAGATCTTCATCAAGTCTCGATGTAAATTCAACCTCCTCAGGGTGTCTTCCGTCAAGGTACTCTCCGTCAACCCTGTATGTGGTTACCTCGTACCCCGTGCTGTTTACCATAACCGTAACCGTACCGTGTTTTATGCCGGTATCTATGGTTCTCGAAAAAATCTCTTTAACTTCCTGGGGTAAGGCAGAGGTAGTTATGTCCCAGTCCTTTGGTATCTTTCCTAAAAGAGAGTCCCTGACACATCCGCCAACTGCATATGCTTCATACCCTGCAGTCCGCAGTTTCTCCAGGATAAAAGCTACATCCTGCGGAATATCTATATGGATCATCCGGACCCTCCTTTCCACTTACCTGTTGTTTTAACCACTTCGTGACCGATGTGTATTGCAATATGATAAAAATCGTAGTATAATTATTAATCGATTACTGATAATATAGGATGCTACGAAGTTTGAATATATATCAAACTTTCATCGGTGCCGCAACAGGCACGTCACCGATGTATACACATGCCTGTGGCATGATACATAACATGAAAGAAACAGAACGAATATATAAACTGGCAACCTTATACATGCTTTCCAAACTGGATACACCCATATCTACAAACAGACTCAGCTTTTATCTGCTGAAAAACAATTATACCGACTATTTCACTTTTCAGCAGGGAGTCGGGGAATTGCTCAATGACAGATGGCTTGATACAACCATAGTCCATGGCAAGACTCTCTACAGCATAACTCCGGAAGGCAGAGATGCCATCAATCTCCTTTCAAACGAGATCTCCGAAGATATGAAACGTGATATCGAAGCCTATATCAAGGAAAACAAGTACTCGATACACGAGGATCTATCGGTACAGGCAAAATACTATCAGTATAACATCGATCAGTTTATCTCAAACCTGTCAATCGATGAAAACGGTAAACGGCTTTTAGAAATAAATATTTCAACCTCGTCCGAGGATGCTGCCGAAAAAATCTGTACCAATTGGAAGAAAAACAGTGAGGAAATCTATCCGATGCTTGTCAAAATGCTCATGAACTAAGATTTTCCTCTAATAAAGCCCAGATTTCATCCCTGCCCTGCTTGGTTTCAGCAGAAAAAGGGATGATTTTTATTTCTGCTTCAGCCTTTAATCCCTTTCTTATAGCAGCTACCTGGCGCTGGATCTGATTTCTGCCAATCTTGTCCGCTTTTGTGGCTATGACTACCGGCTCAAACCCGTTAGCCTTTACCCACTCAAACATCGTAATGTCATTTTCTCCCGGATCATGCCTGATATCCACCAGAAGAAATACTTTTTTTAACACCTCAGAGGTCTTAAGATATTTTTCTATCATCTTTCCCCATTTGGCTTTAATTTCCTTTGATACCTTGGCATATCCATAGCCCGGAAGATCCACAAAATAAAAGGCGTTATTTACTTTATAATAATTGATAGTCTGCGTTTTACCCGGCTGCCCCGAAGTACGGGCCAGATTTTTCCTAATCATAAGCGCATTTATCAAAGACGATTTTCCTACATTTGACTTTCCGGAAAAAGCGAACTCCGGAAGCTCGTTTTTAGGGAGAACACTGGTTACACCACACACGGTCTCCAGTTCTGCATTCTTAATAATCATAATTATCTCACCGACTGTCATAATTCGCATGGCAAATTATGACATTGCCCATCTCAAAGGAGTTCCTCCGGGATGGGCTTATTATCATGAAACCTGTATTTTTTTAGTATTTCTGGCTCGATGTAAGGTCTTTCTCTTCTGTCCGTCCGGAAGATAAATAAGCTGGGGCTTTTCATTACCTAAAGCCGACTCTTTTGTTACCACACATTTTACCACTGACATATCAGAGGGAGCCTCGTACATGGCATCCATCATGATATCCTCACATATAGACCTAAGTCCTCTGGCTCCTGTTTTTCTTTCAAATGACTTCTTAGCTATCTGCTCCAAAGCCTCCGGTTCAAATTCAAGCTCAACACCGTCAAGTTCAAACAGCTTCTTGTACTGCTTGGTAAGAGCATTCTTAGGCTTAACAAGTATATCCACCAGAGCCTTTTCATCAAGCATATCAAGAGCTGCCATAACAGGCACACGGCCGATAAACTCCGGTATCAGTCCAAATTTGATCAGATCCTCAGGAAGTACCTGACGGAAAAGCTTTCCTATATCAAGATTTAATGAATCCTGTATTTCAGCATTAAAGCCTAAGGATTTCTTTCCGATCCTTGATTCTACTATCTTTTCAAGTCCGTCAAAAGCTCCGCCGCAAATAAACAGGATATTGGTTGTATCGATACGGATGAGCTCCTGATGAGGATGCTTTCTGCCTCCCTGAGGAGGAACGGATGCCTCAGTGCCTTCAAGGATTTTTAGCAGAGCCTGCTGTACGCCTTCACCGGAAACATCTCTGGTTATGGAAACATTCTCGCTCTTTTTCGTAATCTTGTCTATCTCATCAATATAAACTATGCCATACTGTGCACGGGGCACATCATAGTCTGCCGCCTGTATAAGCTTAAGCAAAATATTCTCAACATCCTCGCCTACATAGCCGGCCTCTGTAAGTGTGGTCGCATCTGCTATTGCAAACGGAACATTAAGTATTTTCGCCAAGGTCTGTGCCAGGTAAGTCTTACCCGAGCCTGTCGAACCCATCATAAGAATATTGCTCTTCTGCAACTCAACATCCGACTCGTTTAATGATAAAACTCTCTTATAATGGTTATATACTGCAACCGAAAGGATTTTTTTAGCATCCTCCTGGCCTATAACATATTCATCAAGGAACTGCTTTATTTCTGCGGGCTTTAACAGATTAATGTCAAGACCTTTAGTATCAGCAGGCCTGTCAAGCTCCTCATCATCATAAAACTCCTCGTCCAATATGTCTGAGCAGATATTTACACATTCATCACAGATATAGGTATCATCAAGTCCTGAAAAAAGACGCCTTACCTGATCCTGTCTTTTTCCGCAGAAACAGCAGTAAATCCCTTTGCCTCTTCTGCCATCATCAACTGTTCTTGCCACTACTGACTCCAATCTAAACTAAATTTATCTCTTGGTGATAACCTTATCTATAAGACCGTACTCCAATGCTTCTTCTGCACTCATGTAGTTATCCCTGTCGGTATCCTTTTCGATGATCTCGATGGGCTTTCCTGTATTTGCAGCAAGCATTTCATTGAGCTTACGCTTAGTCTTTAAGATATTTTCAGCTACGATCTGAATCTCGGTAGCCTGTCCTCTGGCTCCGCCTGAGGGCTGATGTATCATGATCTCGGCATTGGGAAGTGCCATTCGCTTGCCCTTTGTACCGCCTGCCAGCAAAAATGCGCCCATACTTGCAGCAAGACCAACGCAGATAGTTGAAACATCACACTTGATATACTGCATAGTATCATAGATTGCAAATCCGGCTGTAACGGAACCACCGGGACTGTTGATATAAAAGTTGATATCTTTATTAGGATCCTCTGACTCTAAGAACAGCATCTGAGCAACTACCAATGAAGCGGTTACATCATTAACCTCTTCCGAAAGGAAGATGATCCTGTCCTTGAGCAGTCTGGAATAAATATCGTACGAACGCTCCCCACGGCTCGTCTGTTCTATAACATAAGGTACTAAACTCATTGTTTACCTCCTCCACGTGCACAAAATTACTTTGTTTCTTCTTTCTTTTCAACCTGTACAGCTGCTTCTCTTACTAATGTTGCAGCCTTTCCAACGGCAATATCCATCTTGAAGTTATCAAGCTCCTTGCCTACGATCATTTCCTTGATCTTGTCCTTCTCCATCTTGTACTGCTCTGAAAGAGTTGTGAATTCCATATCTACTTCTTCAGGAGTGATCTCGATGTTTTCAGCCTTAACAACTGCTTCAAGTACAAGTCTTGACTGTATCCTCTTTAATGCCTGGGGCTTCATCTGGTTAACAAATGTCTTGCCGTCCATACCGGTGTACTTAAGATACTGCTCGAAAGGCATTCCCTGGCCCTGGATACGCTGAGCAAAATCCTCTGCAAGGTGACGTGCCTCATTGTCGATCATGCCGTCCGGAACATCCATCTCTGAAGACTCGATAAGCTTTTCAATAGCCTCATCTTCGATGATCCTGTCTGTTTCCTTCTGCTTAGCCTCTAACAGCTTCTTTTTCATATCCTCTTTGAACTCTGCAAGAGTATCAAACTCAGATACCTCCTGTGCAAACTCATCATCAGCCTCAGGAAGCTCCTTACGGGTGATGGAGTTAATCTTGCACTTAAATACTGCAGGCTTACCCTTAAGATTCTCTGCATGATACTCCTCAGGGAAGGTAACGTTTATCTCCTTCTCATCGCCGATGTTCATGCCGATAAGCTGCTCTTCGAAATTATCAATGAATGTATGTGAACCGATAACAAGCTCAGCATCCTCTGCCTTGCCGCCCTCGAAGGGTACTCCGTCCACACTGCCCTCATAATCAAGCTTGATGATATCCTTGTCCTGTACAGGCTGATCCTCGATAGTGATGCTTCTTGCGTTCTGATCTCTTAACTTATCAATTTCTGCATCAACCTCTGCATCGGTAACCTCAACTACCTGCTTTGCAACCTCGATACCCTTGTAGTTTCCAAGCTTAACCTCGGGCTTAACTGCTACCTTTGCAGTATATATGAAGTTCTTACCCTTTTCAATCTGGTCGAAATCAACCTCAGGTCTCGAAACGATATCAAGACCACTCTCTTCTGCAGCCTGAGCATAAGTATCATTTATAACGATGTCAGCAGCATCCTCATAGAATACCTCAGGTCCATATACCTTCTCGATAAGAGCTAAAGGAGCCTTTCCTTTTCTGAAGCCCTGGATCTGGATTCTGTTCTTGTTTTTCTGATATGACTGCTGATAAGCCTTTGCAAATACATCGGCATCAACTTCAACTGTAAGCTTGTAGCTGTTTTTTCCTAAATCTTCTGTCTTAACGTTCATTTCGAGTTCCTCCAAAAAAATATTCAAATGGACATGGTATTCTTCCATTTTTTAGTCCACAATCTGTATGATTATAGCATAGATTTTTATAAAACGCAAGAATTATTTTCGCTGCCGGGTACGGTCTTGAATATAAAAAGACGGTTTAATGTATGATCAATACACAAAACCGTCTTAAAATTATTTTTATGTTATAAAATTACTTTCCCTGAGCAAATGCTTTGTCAATGAGATTATCGATAAAACCGATCCTTATGGTCTTCATCTTAAGAGCACAGAAAGCAAGAAGTATGAAAAGCACTTCCTTGCATAATACGATGATATCATTAAGTACATTGAATACCTGTCTTGTCTTAGATACAAATCCTAATGCAACATTACCTATGTAAGCTGCATCGTAGATGATACCGAGAAGATCGGGGATCAGGTAAAGCACTGCGTTGATAAGCGAGAAGCAGAGTAAAAGAACAAGTGCTTTTACAACGTTTTTCTTAAGCCACTCATTATTATCGAAAATAACTACCGCACCAACGATTGCTATAAGAGCAAAATAACCGCTGAAATAAGCTACAAGGAATGCAACCGCTGCAATAGCTCCGGCTGAAATGCCAAGCCTGGTCTTCATATCAGCTAACTGCTGAGCGGTAAATACAGGCTGGGGCTTTGGCTGAGGCTGAGGCTTTGGTGCAGGGGGAACCTGCTGCTGGGGTGCCTGCTGAGGCTGGGGCTGAGGAGCCGGCTGTGCCTGAACCTGCTGAGGTGCCTGCTGAACCGCCTGCTGCATGGGAGCTGCTGCCTGCTGTACTGCGTCTACGATATTACCTTGTTCATCAAGCTTCTTGCCACAGGAACAAATCCCATTTGCAGGAAGCTGCTTTCCGCATAACGGACAAAATGCCATTTTTCATACCTCCTCTAAATAAACGTATAGCCGTTTTTTAACTACTGCATATAATATTAGCATATTATCTAAAAAAAGTAAAAGGATTTTTAATAAAAATTTTATTTTTTAAAATACTCAAATGCATTATCAGTTAATTCTATAATTTCTTTTTCGCCAAGGTGCACTTTTTCTGTGCAGTCATCATTTAAATTCCCCTTATAAAACTCAGCAATATACTCGATATTTCCATCCCCTCCGCTTATTGGGGACCAGGTGATCTTTTTCATATGGAAGCCTAAATAATCCATGTCTTCGATCACCCGGGCTATTATCTCTTTATGTAATCCCTTATCGTTAACTACACCCTTATATTTTTTTGCCATTTTTATACCGCACTCAAACTGAGGCTTAATAAGTGCTATAAGAGTAAAACTCTGACCCGGAGCTCCCAGGTTTTTTAAAGCCGTCGGCAATGAGATAAAGGAAGCATCACATACCGCAAAATCAATATCGCTGTATTTCTCATACGGGAACTCACGGATATCAGTATTTTCATACAGTTCAATCCTGCTGTCTGCTCTTAATGTTCCATCCATTATATCACTTCCGACATCAACAGCTATAACCTTTTTTGCTCCTGCCTTTAAGGCACAGTCGGTGAACCCGCCTGTTGAAGAACCTATATCGAGCACCTTTTTATCTTTAAAATCCAGGTTAAACTCCCTGATAGCCTTTTCCAGCTTTAATCCGCCTCGGGAAACGTATTTTAGTACCTCATTTTCAAGCAGTTTTATCTCGTCTTTAGCGGATACCTTATACCCGGTCTTTGTCACCGCTGCCCCATTACACAGGACATAACCCCCGCGTATAAGCTCCTGAGCCTTTGACCGGCTCTTGATACCCATATTCTCAACCAGCCATAAATCAAGTCTGTTTTCCATAACTACCTCATCATCAGTTACCTGATCAGTCCTGCTTCTTTGACAAATCTTGAAACTTCATACTTTTTCCCGAATTTCTCATCTGCATGAAGTACAAAAAGCCTGTTTTTTGCCCTTGTTAACGCAACATAAAACATTCTTCTCTCCTCCTCTATCTCTGCTGCAGTCCCAGCCTGCCGATAGGGCGTATAATTTTCTGACGCATCAACTATAAATACCGTATCATATTCAGTGCCCTTGGCAGAATGAAAGGTAAGCAGGCTTACTCCGGACTCCTTTTCCTTTGTTTTGTCCTTTGCCCTTTGCCTTAACACCTCTGAATATTCCCTGATATGTTCCTGCCACGCCTCATACGTATCAAATTCCGCAGAAGATGCCTCTACTTCTTCAAGTATACCCATAAGCCCGTCAATGTCAAGGCTTCTTTCGGCGGCATATTTTTTTAGGAAATCGTCATACCCTACCGCTTTTCGGATATATTTGACCGCAGCTTTCGGATTGAGCCTGGATATCATGTTAAGGTCATATTTTAATTTGGTAAGTCTTTCGGTAACATATGCTTTTCCCATATTTTCACGGAACAGCACCGAAAAATCCAGCTTCTCTTTTCGCATAGTTTCCCTTGAGATATACCTTACAGGTCTGTTTGCTATGGAAAGGAAAAGGTTCCGCCACCTTGTGCCGTTATCTTTTTCGTCACATATGCCAGCCTCTTTCCCCGCCTCTAGTCCTGCGAGTTCCATATATGCAAAAATATTCTTGGCGATCCAGTGCTCATATATGTTTTGAATATTATCTCTTATCACAAAGGGGATATTCCTGATCTTTAGCTGCGAGACAAACGACCCGGGCTGAGCGTTAGTCCTGAAAAGTACGGCCATTTCCGTATAATCGATACCTTTAGCGTTCAGATCCTCTATAAGATTTATTACATAAGTAACTTCTTTTTTATGCTCGGGAAATGTCCTGAAGCGGACAGTCGAAGTCTGAAGAAAGGACTTTTTATCAGAACGAAGCTCCTTTTTAAAACGCTTTTTGTTTTTGGAGATAAGATTAAGACTGCATTCCACAATCTCATGACTACAGCGGTAGTTTATGCCCAGCGTAACCGTATTAAACCTTTTATCGGACTTATACTGTTTTTCAAATCTTGCCATAAGATCCGGCATCGCGCCTCTGAACGAATAGATGCTCTGATCATCGTCCCCAACTATAAAGATATTGTTCTTAGGGGAAGCCAGCCGGGTTATCAGATCATACTGCAGAGGACATATATCCTGAAATTCGTCTACCAGTATATATTCATAGGTATCACGCCAAAAGTCGAGTATTTCAGGTCTGGTCTCAAAAAGCCTGTGAGTCAGTAGCAGCATGTCATCAAAATCAATCTTTTCCTCAGAACGCAGGATCCTTTCAAACTCAGAAATTATCCTGATGAACAGATTTTTTTCAATTACTCCGGGTTTATACTTTTTCAGTTCTCCTCCGGAATTTTTGACACAGCTTATTTCATTTGAAAGACCGGCAATAAACTCATTATCAAGTTCGTCGTTTAAACCTGCGCTTCGTGCGGCATCCTTCAAAAACCTGTATCTATCTTCTTCAGTTAAAATATTGGAGGCATCATAGCGATATGCGTATCTAAGAATCTTAAAGAACAATGAATGAAATGTACCGAACGTTATTCCCTGTTCGCCGCCCGCAAGAATCCTGAAGCGTTCCCTCATTTCTTCTGCGGCGGTCCTTGTAAATGTTATGACCAGTATCTTCTCCGGAGGAACATCACGTTCCTCCGTAAGATACTTAATCCTGTTGACTATTACTGTTGTTTTTCCCGAACCCGGTCCTGCCAGAACCATGCACGGACCTTCAAAATGTGAAACAGCCCTTGACTGTGAGTCATTAAACTTCATCCGTTAACCTCACACTGCTGCTTCAAGTAGGCTTATGCCTTTGCGGATCCTTTTAAGAGACTCTTCCTTACCCAGAATATCCATAATCTCATATGCTCCGCCGGGTGTCATCTGCTTGCCCGATACTGCTGTACGGAGAGGCCAGAGAGCTATACCGTTTTTAATCTCTTTCTCCTCAACGTAACTTTGTACCAGTGCCTGTATACCGTCTATAGAGAAATCCTCAAGTGCCTCTAATCTGGGAAGAAGATCCCTTAATGACTCTAACGAGTTCTCGGAGTTCGTCTTCATTTTCTTGTGAGTATACATTTCGATGTCGTACTCCGGAAGCTCCTCAAAGAAATCAATCTTCTCTGCTATGTCACATAAAGTCTCAATACGAGTCTTAACCAGATCAGCAATCTTTTTCTTGTCATAAGGCTTTGTGATAACCTTCTCGACATAGGGAAGTGCCAGTTCGTAGTACTTATCATTATCCATAGCCTTTAAGTACTCGCCGTTCATCCAGCGGAGCTTTACCATATCAAATACAGAAGGTGCCTTGTTGATATGTGTGTAATCAAAGAGTTCTATAAGCTCGTCTAACGAGAATATCTCCCTGTTATCAGGGCCGCTCCAGCCAAGCAGCGCTACAAAGTTCACTATTGCCTCAGCTACAAAGCCCTGCTCTATCAGATCCTCAAAGGAAGAATGTCCGCTACGCTTAGAAAGCTTCTGATGCTCCTCGTTTGTTATAAGAGGAAGATGTACGTAAGTAGGCTCCTCCCATCCGAATGCCTTATAAAGCCTTGTATACTTGGGAGTTGATGTAATATACTCATTACCTCTTACTACATGGCTTATCTTCATCAAATGGTCATCAACTACATTTGCGAAATTGTATGTAGGGAAACCGTCCGATTTGATAAGTATCTGATCGTCCATCTCGGAGTTGTTGATCGTAACCTCTCCGTAGTTTGCATCGGTAAAGGTGGTAGTCCCCTCTCTCGGTATGTTCTGTCTGATAACAAAGGGCTCACCTGTTGCAAGCTTTGCCTCAACCTCTTCTTTTGAAAGGCTTAAGCAGTGCTTGTCATAATGGGTAATTGTCTCACCGTTAACTTCGGTCTTTAAAGTCTCAAGCCTCTCTTTTGTACAGAAGCAGTAGTAAGCATCTCCCTGCTCTACAAGCTTCTTTGCGTACTCCATATAGAGCCCTGATTTTACTCTCTCGCTCTGTACATAAGGCCCGTAGCCCTTATCCTTATCAGGACCCTCATCATGTATGATGCCGGCCTCTGCCAATGTCTTATATATAATATCTACCGAACCCTCAACCAGTCTGCCCTGGTCTGTGTCCTCTATTCTTAAAATGAAATCTCCTCCCGCATGCTTTGCGATCAGAAACTCATACAAAGCGGTACGAAGATTTCCGACATGCATCTTTCCTGTAGGAGAAGGTGCATATCTGCTTCTTACTCTGTCCATTTTATTTAGTCCTCCGAAAAATTAATAAGGTATGGTCACGCGCGCCTTCGGCACCCGTGACAGGTCGATAAAACGCATGGGATAATGATGCTTGCGCATCATTGGCGTTTTATCTCTCAAATACCATGGTCATACCGACATCGTAGATGTCGATTGTGAGTGTGTTACCTGAAACGGTACCCTTTGATTCTTCGCCTTCAAGGGTTATGGTAACATTACTGTTTTCACTCTTCCATGAACCGCTGTACTCTGCGCCGTCAAGAACAACCTTGCACGCACCTGCAGTCTGCAGGTCGATACTTGCACCGTTAGGATATACTTCATTTGCTGCAACAGTAATATCGCCAACTTTAGCGGACTTGCATACATACTTTCCACAGTTAGGATCCTTGCTGCATGCACAAAGTGACATAGCTAAAACTACTACCAGTAAAAGGGCCAACCCCTTCTTAACTACTCTATTCATTTCTGCCTCCTAAATATATTATCATTTCTTAGCAAACAAAGTACCTATGATACCACGTCCGAGTGATGCTCCGACATTCCCTCCCAGAGTCTTTCCGAACGAACCGAATGAAGAACCTAAGCTCTTTCCAACTTCACGTCCGATAGTACCTGTGGCCGCTGATGCAGTACCCTTAATTGCATTACGAACTGCCCTGTCCTGTCTGTCCTTTTCCTTCTGAGCTTCCTTTAAGGCCTTTTCCTGTGCCTTCTGCTGTTCCTTTAAGAGCTTTTCCTGAGCCTTAAGCTGTTCTTTGTATGCTCTTTCCTCCGCCTTTGCCTGCTCGCGGGCTAAACGTTCCTCTTCCCTCTGCTGTTCACGGGCAGCACGTTCGTCAGCCTTTGCCTGTTCCTTAGCGGCACGTTCTTCTTCCTTCTGCTTTAAGAGTTCTTCCTTTTCGGCCTGCTTTCTTGCAAGCTCCTCTTCTTTTGCGCGCTGCATTTCTGCTAAAGCTGCCTCATTTGCTTCCTGCTGTTCGATATTTAATCTCTGGAAGAATTCAAATGCAGAATCCCTGTCGAATGTCTCCTGATACTTTGTAAACAGCATACAGGAATTTATCTGTCTCTGACGTTCTCCGTCGTCTATCATGCCCATATAACTCTGGGGAGGAAGGATTTTCGCACGTTTTACAATGGTCGGAATACCTTTTTCATCAAGAACGGAAACAAGTGCCTCGCCTGTTCCAAGCTCCTGGAGAGTCTCCAAAGTATTAAACTCGGGATTTTCCCTGAAGGATGAAGCTGCTGCCTTTAAGCCCTTCTGATCTGCCGGAGTGTATGCACGGAGTGCATGCTGTATCTTATTTCCGAGCTGGGCAAGTACTCCGTCAGGGATATCCTTAGGATTCTGAGTTATAAAATAAATGCCTACGCCCTTTGAACGGATAAGTTTTACTACCTGCTCAATCTTTTCTAAGAGAGCCTTTGACGCCGAATTAAACAGCATATGGGCTTCATCAAAGAAAAATACCATCTTAGGTCTGTCAAGATCACCAACCTCGGGCAATGTTTCATAAAGCTCGGACATAAGCCAGAGAAGGAATGTTGAGTACATCTTAGGATGAAGTATAAGCTTCTGACAGTCAAGGATCTGTATCATGCCCTTGCCGTTATAATCGGTAGCCAGCCAGTCACGGATATTAAGTGCAGGCTCACCTATAAAGCCCTCGCCACCCTCTGACTCAAGAGCTATGACAGCTCTTGTGATGGATGCGATACTGGTAGTTGACATATTTCCATACTGCCTGCTGTAATCCTTTGAATGCTCGCTGACAAACTGGAGCATTGCACGAAGGTCCTTTGTATCTATAAGAAGCAGACCTTCATCATCTGCTATCTTGAAAATTACGGTAAGTATATCTGTCTGGGTTTCATTAAGCTCTAAAATACGTGCAAGGAGCAACGGACCCATCTCCGAAACGGTGGTACGAAGAGGCATGCCCTTTTCCACATAAACATCCCAGTAGTTTGAAGGAAAACTCTTAAATGTAAAGCCACGGTCGAACAGCCCCATCTTCTGTACACGCTCCATGGCACTGCCACCCTCAACGCCGGGCTGGCACATACCTGAAAGGTCACCCTTTACATCAGCAAGGAATACCGGCACTCCTATGTCACTGAACGATTCCGCCATAACCTTTAAGGATACGGTCTTACCTGTACCTGTGGCTCCTGCTATAAGTCCGTGGCGGTTAGCCATCTTAGGATATATATAAATATCTTCGTCCCCTGATTTTCCTATCAAGATTTTCCCATCACAATACATATAATACCTCCGCATTTGTTTTATGAACATATATAATAAATATTATACCAAAACCAAGAATAAATCAAGCAAAAAAAACCATTGTTTTAGTACATATAATCGAGTATAATTTACCTTAAGAATATTAAGTAGTGAACAAAATAAATATTTATAAGGGTTTAATTAAACGTCATATGATAAACACTAACGAAGTAATCGAATTTTTTGACCGTCTGGCACCGAATTGGGATGCGGATATGATAAGATACGATGATGTGATCGGTCTTATCCTTGACAATGCAGGTGTAAAGCAGGGCAAAGACATTTTAGATGTGGCATGCGGAACAGGAGTCCTCTTTCCGGATTACTTTTCAAGGGATGTAGCTTCGCTAACCGCAATAGACATTTCTCCAAAGATGATAGAAATTGCCAGGAATAAATTGGAGAATGCCGACATATCCTCACATAATAACTGCACAGACCACAAACAACCTGCAATATCCATCATTTGCGGAGATGTCGAAGTTTATGATTTTGGTAGACAGTTTGACTGCATAGTAGTTTATAATGCCTTTCCTCATTTCCCCGATCCCGACAGGCTGGTTTCTACTCTTTCTAAAAAAATAAAGCCTAACGGGATACTTACAATTGCACACGGTATGAGCAGGGAAAAGATAAATTCTCATCATAAAGGAAGTGCTTCTCATGTATCAAACGGGCTAATGAGCGCGGAGGAGCTTGCTTTAATTTTTGAGAAATACCTTGATGTAACTACTTTAATCTCTGACGACAGGATGTACCAGGTTGCCGGGAAATATCGAGGATAAAGTATGGATTTAAAGACTTTTTTTGAGGAAAATCCGGAAGTCGCAATAGCATTTTCCGGAGGAGTGGATTCGGCATATCTTTTGTATGCATCTTTAAAATATGCGTCAAGGTGCAGGGCTTACTATGTAAAAAGCGAATTCCAGCCGGAATTTGAATTAAGGGATGCTATGAGACTGGCTAAGGAACTGAATGCTGATCTAAAGGTACTTGAAGCACATGTCCTTAAAGATGATAATGTGTCAGGAAACCCTCAAAACCGCTGTTATTTCTGCAAAAGACAGATCTTTTCGTTGATCCTTAAAAATGCATTAGCTGATGGTTTTAATACTGTGCTTGATGGGACCAATGCTTCAGACAGGGCAGATGACCGGCCGGGCATGAAGGCTTTAACCGAGCTTAAAGTAAAATCTCCGCTCAGGGAATGCGGTCTTACCAAGAACGAGATCAGAAGACTTTCTAAGGAGGCCGGACTTTTCACATGGGACAAACCGGCTTACGCATGCCTCGCCACAAGGATAGCAGTAAACGAGATAATCACTGCTGAAAAACTCAAAAACATAGAAAGTGCTGAAGACTACCTGTTTTCCATGGGATATACCGATTTTAGAGTTAGGACTCTGGACGGGCATGCACGACTTGAGATCCCGGAAGATCAGTGGATGAAAGCTGCAGAAAACAGAACTGCTATTTATAATGGATTACAGCCGTATTTTAAGACCATATCCCTGGATCTAAAACCCAGATAAAACTAAGGAAGTAAAAAAACACAAGTTTTTTCAAGATATTGCAAACATAACCCAACATACAAAGGACAGATTAGCAAATGGAAAATGAAACCAGACAGTTACTTGAAAAGCTTTCAAACAAAGAGATTTCAGTAGATGAAGTTCTGCTTAAACTTAAGCTAAAGCCGTTTGAGGATATCGGTTATGCACAGGTAGATACGCACAGAGCCCTGAGGCAGGGCGTGGCAGAAGTAATATACGGAGCTGGTAAGACGCCAAAACAGATAATAGGGATAGGTAAAACCATGCTGGAAAATGGTGAGCCTAATATCCTGATCACAAGACTTTCCAAAGAAAGTGCTGATGAGATTAAAGCAGAATTACCTCTGGAGTATATCGAGCAGGCAAGGATTGGTATTATCGGTAAACGTGCCAACGCAGACGGATTAGGGATAGTAGTAGTCGCCACGGGCGGCACAAGTGATATTCCTGTTGCGGAGGAAGCTGCCGTAACTGCAGAAATGTTTGGTAACGAGGTTGTGAGGCTTTATGATGTTGGGGTTGCCGGGCTGCACAGGCTGCTGTCAAAGCTTGATGTCGTAATGAATGCCAGCGTGATAATTGCTATAGCAGGTATGGAAGGAGCACTTGCAAGCGTGATCGGAGGACTTGCAGACTGTCCTGTTATAGCAGTACCCACCAGCGTAGGATACGGTGCCTCATTTAACGGGCTTTCCGCACTTTTATCAATGTTAAACTCCTGTGCAAGCGGAGTTTCGGTCGTTAATATCGATAACGGCTTTGGGGCAGGTTACCTGGCCCATATGATAAATCATATGTCACCGAAAACAGATGTTTAAACAAACACAACTTAATTTTTTAATAGTAGGAGGCACAAGCGGATAATATGAATAATTTATATATAGACTGCAATATGGGAGCAGCAGGGGATATGCTTACAGCGGCTTTAATAGAGTTATTTCCTGATAAAAACCAAATAGTAACAGAATTAAATGCTATCGGTGTCCCCAACGTCACCTTTATAGCCGAAGAATCCGTAAAATGCGGTATAGTTGGAACGCATATGAAGGTACTTGTTAATGGCGCAGAAGAAAAATCTGAGGATGTGCATGAGCACCACCATGATCACGAACTTGAACATGAACATGAGCCTGAGCACCATCATCACGATCACCACCACGAGCATGAACATGACCACCATCATCACCATCATACATCAATGGCAGATATCGAACATATTGTAAATGATCACCTGCATGTTTCTGATGAGATAAAACATGATATAATTAATGTTTACAATTTAATCGCCGAAGCAGAAAGTGTAGCTCATGGTCGTCCCGTGACAGAGATTCATTTTCACGAAGTTGGAAATATGGATGCCATAGCAGATATTTCAGCAGTATGTTATCTGATCAGAAAGCTTGCACCTCTAAACATAGTTGTTTCACCTGTCCATGTTGGCTCCGGTCAGGTAAAATGTGCCCATGGGGTCCTGCCCGTACCGGCTCCGGCCACTGCATATATACTTAAAGACGTGCCTACCTATGGCGGAAACATCAAAGGTGAGCTCTGTACTCCTACCGGTGCCGCTTTACTTAAGCATTTTGCGACCAAATTTGGTTCACAGCCGATGATGATAACTCAAAAAATCGGTTACGGCATGGGGAAAAAGGACTTTGAGGCTGCCAATTGTGTAAGGATTTTAATCGGCGAAGAATTTAAAAATACTGATTCTAACTCAAATCAGCAGAGCGATAAAATACTTCATCTCTCCTGCAATGTAGACGATATGACTGGTGAGGAAATCGGTTTCTGCACGGAAAAGCTTTTTGAGGCAGGTGCCAGAGATGTTTATACAGAATCTGTTTACATGAAGAAAAACCGTCCGGGAACTGTGATAAATGTTATCTGCGTTGAACATGACAGGGATGCTTTGGTTAAAGCCATTTTCAAATACTCAACTACCATCGGCATCAGGGAAACTGCAATGAACCGTTATATCCTTGACAGGGCAATCGAAACTGTCGAAACCGAATACGGCCCGGTAAGATGCAAGGTTTCTTCCGGGTACGGAGTTGAACGAAGAAAATATGAGTATGATGATCTTATCAAAATATCACAAAGCAATAATCTAAGCATTTCCGAGATAACCAATTCTATTACAAAATCCTGTGAATAACTCCTTTATGTTTTTCTAAACAGATACCATGTAAAAGACACTTAAATGTTCAATAGCAAAAAGGAAGGGTGACTCATCAAAGCCACCCTTCCTATATTTTTATATTTAAATTCTGTTTCAATCGAAGAATCATTCTTCTGATTGAAATCAGAAACCTGTAGACAGTGTACGGATCATAAGTTCTGCTGCCTCGCCTCTGGTTATTGCAGTGTTAGGCTTAAACTTCTTGCCGGACTTGGCACCCATAATACCGAGACCCTTACAGAGTGCTACCGCACCGATATTTTCCTTTGCGATCTTTTTCTCATCAGAATATCCTGTCTTGTAGATATCCATCTCTGCTAATTTAGAACCGCCCATAGAAGTAATGATAAGCTTGCAAGCCTCCTGGCGGGTAACCTGTGTCTCATCGTCTTTTACAAGATCCTCAGGATCAACCTCATCATCCTCATCTGCTACATCATAATAATTGTATCCATAATAATATCTGTTTGAAGTAAGAAGCTTTTCAAACTCTTCATTTGTGATCTTCTGATCAGGCTTAAATTCTTCGCCCTCAAGTCCGTAACCCATATCGGCAAGAAGCTTGATAGCACGCTCATATTTAGTTCCGTTTATATCAGTGTACTTATATGAAACACCTGCGGGCTTGTATTCCTGACCGTTCCAGGTAAGCTGCTTTCCGGTAAATGCATCAACATAGTAAGGGCTGATAGCTGTTCTGTAAACCAGACGAGCCTTAACTTCCTTATCTACTCCGTAGTACTTTCCTGAATCTTCATACTTTGAAACTAACTCATAAACAAGATCAAATCCGTCATAGTTGATATATGCGTCAAATGCCTCTTTTTCGCTGATAGCCGTTTCAGGCTCAGGGATCTCTGCGTCAGTCCATGTCAGATTGTATCTGGTAACCTTACCTGTAACTGCTTCTACCGCACCGGAAATACCGTTTGCGCTAAACGGAATATCCTTATAATATCTCTTATACTGTACTGTATATCCGCCGGTTGCGGTGTCCTCTCTGTCGTAATTTCCGTTGTAGGTCTGCTTATAAATATATACCGTATTCTCATAAGTGTCTGAAAGCTTAACAGCCTTGAATTCCTCAGGATCTGTCTCCTTTGCGAACTCCTCGAAAAGCTTTTCACACTGCTTCTTGGTATAATTTGCTACAAACTTATCACTACCCTCATCATCGTATGAATAGTAGTCCCTGGTACTAGCATAGAAGGATATGATCTTTCCTGTCTTGGCATTTACTGATGCAGAAGCGCTTGCTCTGTACCATTCACTGCTATAGTAATTATAATTGTCATAGTCAACAGGGCGGTCATCTGAAAGACTGATGCTCCAGTAGTATTCGCCATCCTTGCAGTAAAGTCTGCATCTTGCGCTGTTGAGGTTCTGATCGATATATAACTTCTTATTCTTCTTTATAAGATTAACTGCTTCCTCGCTTGTGAGGATATCCTTTACTTCATCGATCTTCTTTATCTCATTGTCACTTAAGCGTACTTCTTTTCCGTTGCTTCCCACATATGCTTCGTCTGCAGTTGATTCAGCTTCAGCAGCATCATTGAAGCCATAATCAAAATCCGAGCCGCTGCCCCAGTAAGTCCTGGTGGTATAAACCTTGCCGTTCTTTGCATCAACAGCCACATATGTTGTATCGGGGTTGTATGCCAAGAAAACCTTCTGATTCCCGTCATTATCGTAACCAAGCCTGTATTCAAGCTTCATGTTAACAGTTTCATCAACCTTAGCTGCTGCCTTCTTTTCACCAATAGGATTATCAACCTTGGGAATCGAAACCTCAAAATTCCAGTTAAGGCTGTAAGAAAGAACCTTGGCATCCATTGCATCCATTGTGATCCTAACAGAATTGTCATTAAGAAGGATACCGTTCTCTATACGTGTAAATGTAATATAGTATGTTTTTCTGTAGGTCTGGTAGCTGCAGCCGGAAATTTCAAGCTTGCCCTTAAGATCAGGTTCAGCCTGGCAGATCCATTCCTCTGCCATAGGGATAAGCTCCTCACCGATATAGTTGGGAAGAACGCCATCCTTAGAGCTGTAGGAACTGTTCGCATACCTGCTAAAGCTCCATATACGGCCGTCATCATCAGCAGTAATGCTAATGCCGTCCATATTGTCCTCAGTACTCCAGTTGAAATAGAAACGCCCTTTTCCTGAACGCTCATTATAACTGTAGTCAAACTCTGTAAATTCGTCACCGATATCAATCTTGCTTTTGACTTCGATCAGGACTTCCTTCATCTTCTCTTCTGTAAGTGCATTTTCAGCCTCTACCGGAACAAATGGAACAAATCCTGTAAACGTTGAAAATACTAGTACGATTACCATAAATGCTGCTAAAAATCTTGCCTTCATACATACCTCCTGAATTTTTCCAATCAGCGGGACGGTTCTCTGATTGATTTTATTATAAACTAATATTTTACCTGTCAACCGGATAACCGTCCTACGTCGAATGCTCCTAAGTACGTCTAATGCTCCGCAGTACGTCTAATGCTCCGCAGTACGTCTAATGCTCCGTAGGAGCGTTTGACTCAGCGTTTGACTCAGCGTTTGACTCAGCATTTGACACGGCTCCACCATATGTCCATCTCTCGTAAAGAGATGAGACCGGTAACGAAGTGGTGGAATGGGCTTGTCCCTCCGGTTGAAATCGCCCTTTAATGGTTAGACGACATAAAATCAAGTCCGGTTCCAAATTTTTTTATTTTTTCGGAAATTAATTAATTTTCATTTTAAATTCCAGTTGGACTTGAATTTAGTTTAAGAAAAACTTTCTCTGGAATTTACTATGATTAACAATTGTATGTTAATATTAGTCATGTAGTGTCCCGGGGACAGGAGGTAACTTCATGGCTA
>JAFYYN010000025.1 GCA_017557525.1 Lachnospiraceae bacterium | reverse complement strand
TGTCACTTCCTTCTTTTCCGTATAAGGAGTGCCGTCCTTTTTAAGAATCGGCTGACCGGTCTCGGGATTAATTATCGGTACATCTCTTTCTGTTTTAAAAGGCGCAGGGGCAATTATATTTATGCCCCTCTCACCCTTCTTAACGTGTCTGTCAAAATTTCTTACCCATGAATCATACCCGGCTACCAATGTGGCATCAGGCTTTTGCTGATTGATAAGAAGTGTATTATTGATTGAATAATTATGGAATTTAGCCATGGTATTTAAGTAATTCTTATAATTATCGCTTTCAAATACTTCTTTTAAGCCCTGTTCGAGTTTATCGGTTAATTCCTTTACTCTTTCTTTCATGCTCTTTTCGGGAGCTTCTGTAATTGTATCTGCCATATTACTCCCTCACTTCCGTCTTAGTCTTTACCTTATCGGTCTTTGAATCCTTTTCTTTTACTTCTTTCTTTTTCTCTTCTATTCTGCCTTTAAGGGAAGGGCGTTTTTCTTCCTTTTCCTTAAAATGCTCTGCTTCCTTATCGGCTCTATAGATTTCTTTATTCTTTGAATCATATTTATAAACATGATCTGAAAGCACTTCATTAGGAGCGACCTGTGTGGCATTTACTTCCTGAACCATGGCTTCAAGGTCCTTTAATTCCATGCCTTCTCTTATGGGAACTATGAGTGTCTCATGAACGGATGAGGGTAAGATATAAAACTCTCCGACTTCGGCTTCGATCTTATCCATGGTATCTGTATCAAGAAGCGCTGCAGCTCCGAATGATTTTGAACCATTCGAAAGAACATACATACCGGGATCGGGCATTTCAAACTGTGCTCTCGCTTCTTTCTTTTCTTCCGGATCCATTTCTTCGTATCCTGGGATCATGAGGTTAGCAAGAGTCTCTACCATTGTTTCAAATGTTGCAGGCGAGATTTCCTTCATGTTTTCACATGCCTTCTCATGCATCTCTTCTACTGAAACGCCATATTTATTTAGCATCTCATTTGATACGGCAACACTCATCTGGCCGTCTTCCGAATTGCCAAGATCAACATGGTATGTAACAGCCAGGTCTCCCATATCCGTATGGGGCATGTTTTTAAGTCTTTCTTCATTGGATTCACGGTTTACGACTCTCGGTACGATCTTTCCCTTTGTCTCTTCATAATTTGTTATCTTATCGACCATCTCTTTTGTATCAATATCAAGACCGTTAACGCTTGCTTCATCATAAATACCTGCTATATGATCCAGAACAAAATCCATGCTTTTACCGGACTCGTATTCTTTAAAATAATCTTCCAGATAAAGAGTCGGGGCTATTGTCTGATCCTCGGTTCTGATTGTTAATCCGTAAAGCTTCGTATCATTATTCTTTATTACTTCGTTAATCGAGACATTCGCATTCTCATATCTCTCGGGGAGAAAATCTTTTATATTCTCCTTGACTTCCTCTTTAAACTGTTCAAAATCCATTATTTCTTCTCCTTCTTATCCTTAATTTCCTGCATCTTCTTTACATAAGCTTCAAGTCTTTCTTTCTGGGCATCTTTACTTACCTTATCTGTCTCGGGTGTTATGTTCTTATCCATGTTAATTACCTCCTTTCCTCATCTTCTTTATCTTCCTTCTCATCTTCGTCATCTTCGAAAAGTTCATTCGAATCAAGTGAATCCTTTTTCTTCTTTTTCTTTTTAACGAGTAAGAGAATTACAAAAAATGCTGCTCCTCCGATGATGATCACCGCATACGGCATAAATGATGATCCTGACATCGAAGAAATATTTAATTTATCCGCCATCTTTGTCTCC
>JAFYYN010000024.1 GCA_017557525.1 Lachnospiraceae bacterium | reverse complement strand
TGCATGTCGTTTTTTGAGTATTTCTTTTTGAAAGACGCATTTTATGATATAATTATTTTTTGTAGGGCGTTAAATAAACCCGGAGGTGAATATGACTCAGGTAATCGATTTTCTTGAGAGTTTTAACTCAGTAACCGTTATTATCAGACTTCTTTTGGCGGGCTTCCTCGGAGGATGTATAGGTCTTGAAAGAGAAAAATACAAAAGACCTGCAGGCTTCAGAACGCATATACTGGTATGCCTCGGTGCCAGCATGACTTCGCTGATAGCCCAGTATATTGTAATTAACCTTGAATTAAGTTCTGATGCTGCAAGAATTCCTGCGCAGGTTATATCGGGCTTAGGTTTCTTGGGTGTAGGAACAATTCTTACCAAAGGAAGAGATCATATCGTAGGACTTACCACTGCAGCAGGTATCTGGGCGGTAGGTACAATCGGCATCGCAGCAGGCTTCGGATTTTACGTAGGTGCCTGCACATGTACCGTTATAGTGCTTATAGCAACTTCGGTTTTATATACGCTTGAAAACGACAAAAAAGAGCGCAGAAAAAATGTCGAGATATACATTGAATTAAGAGATGAAAACAAAGTTAATTCATTTCTTAAAATTCTTGAAAAAGATTTTAAGGCTAAGAATTTTATGGTTGTTTCATCAAGAAGCGGAAGAATGGATCATATCGGAATCGAAGCCATTTTCCCTATTAACAACGGCGAAGTCGGATCTGAACTTCTGGACGACCTGGTAGCGCTTGATGATGTTATATACGCGATTGAAAGCGTTCCCAAAAAACTTTCATAAAGACGGATAAAAGAAATGAGCATAAGCGAGAAATTTGATAACAAATCCGTACTCATCTGGGGCTACGGTATAGAGGGCAAATCCACAGAAGGTTTTCTTAAGAAATACTGCAAACCTTCAAAGATAGAAATATTTGAAGGCAAACCCGAAGAATTAAACGAAGAAGGATACGATTTTATCATAAAAAGTCCCGGCATTCCCGGAGACTATCCCGATGAAAAATACACTTCACAGACGGAACTGTTTTTGGAAGAATTCAGAGACCGTACGATAGGCATTACCGGTACAAAGGGCAAGAGCACCACTACCAGTATGCTTTATCATGTTCTTTCGAACTTAATCACAAACAGAGTAATTCTGGTAGGAAATATCGGCATTCCCTGCCTGGATTATTATGAGGAAATGGCTTCCGATTCACAGGCAATCGCGGTAATGGAGATGAGCTGTCATCAGCTTAACAATGTACGCGTATCTCCTCACTTTGCCGTATTTTTAAATCTTTACGAAGAGCACCTCGATTATTACAAAACATTCGAAAAATATGCTCTCGCAAAAATGAATATCGGAAAGTACCAGATTCCCGGCGATAAGATATTCGTGGGTGAGAGCGTACCGAGACTCAACATGCGTGGTCTTGAATACAGAATCCCCGAATTCGAAGAGCATAAATATGATTTGAAAATTCTCGGCCAGCACAATCAGTGGAATGCTGAGTTTGTTAAAAAGGTCTGCGTCAGCGGACTTAAGTTAAACGAGGACGATACCATTTTAGAGATAGAAAAATTCGAAGGACTTCCTCACAGACTTGAGTTTATCGGAAATGTGGACGGCATCGATTATTACGATGATTCAATTTCCACAATTCCTCTCGCAACAATTAATGCATGTAAGAGCATTCCTAACATTAAGATTGCAATTATCGGCGGAATGGACAGAGGTATTGGCTACGAGGAACTTATAAAGTTCATAAAAGAAGCTAGAGACATCATTTTCCTCTGCGCATATGCTACCGGCGAGAGAATCTACGAAGAAGCGGAAAGACCTTTTAACTGCAAAAAGGTTAAAGACATAGACGAAGCTCTGGAAGTGGTTTTAAAATATGCAGAGGCCGGAGATGCTGTAGTTCTTTCACCTGCAGCAGCAAGCTACGGATATTTTAAGAATTTCGCAGAGAGAGGCGAATATTTTAAGAAGAAAATATTTGAAGGAAGACAGTAATGTTACCCGAAGATCCCATTATGTTATTAAGTGTAATAAATATGAAACTGCGTGATCAGTATGAAAGTCTGGATGCGTTGGCTGACGGACTTGACGTTGATGCAGAAGAGATAAAGAAGAAACTTGAGGCAGCAGGATTTAAGTACGATTCTGCGCAGAACCAGTTTAAATAAAATGGATATTTTTGAATTTGCAAAAGAACAGAAACTGAAAAAAGAAGCACCTTTAGCCGTTAAAATGCGCCCCAGAACTCTTGATGAAGTTGTAGGGCAGGAAGATATCCTCGGCGAAGGAAAGATGTTAAGACGTGCGATAGAAGCGGATAGAATCGGTTCGCTGATTTTTTACGGCCCTCCGGGATGCGGAAAGACCACACTCGCCAAAGTTATCGCTAACACAACAAAGGCTGAATTTAAGCAGCTAAACGCTACCATATCGGGCAAGAAAGATATGGAAGAGGTGGTTAACGAAGCCAAGAAAGAAATCTCTTTCTCCGGAAAGAAAACAATTCTCTTCATAGACGAAATCCACCGTTTCAACAAGGCACAGCAGGATTTCCTTCTTCCCTATGTTGAGGACGGTACGATAACACTTATAGGTGCGACAACCGAGAATCCTTTCTTTGAAGTAAACAAGGCTCTGGTTTCAAGATCGAATATCTTCAGACTTTCGCCTTTGTCAAAAGAGAATGTAAAGTCGTTAATAGAGACAGCCGTTAAGGACGACGAAAGAGGCCTTGGCGCAATGAATGCATGTATAGATGATGAAGCTGTCGAATTCCTCGCAGATACAGCTGACGGCGATGCGAGAGTGGCTTTAAACGGTATTGAATTAGCCGTTATGACCACACCCAGAGGCGAGGACGGAAAGATTCATATTACGCTTGAAGTTGCCGGCGAATGTGTTCAGAAAAGAACTCTTAAATACGATAAGGACGGCGACAATCATTACGATACGATTTCCGCATTTATTAAAAGTATGCGAGGCTCAGATCCCGATGCAGCAGAGTATTATCTGGTAAGAATGCTTGAGGCGGGAGAGAGCGTAACCTTTATTGCAAGACGTATGATGATATTTGCTTCCGAGGATGTCGGAAACGCAGACCCTATGGGACTTGTGGTTGCAACCAATGCTTCCCTTGCGGTTGAAAGAGTCGGACTTCCCGAAGCAGAACTTATCTTATCCCATGCTGCAATTTACCTTGCGTGTGCACCTAAATCCAATTCGGTAACGGTGGCTCTGGAAGAAGCACATAAGGCAGTTTCAGAGGGTGGCAACCAGCCGATACCCGTTCATTTAAGGGATGCACATTATCCCGGTGCCACAGAATTCGGACATGGTGTTGAATATAAGTATCCTCATCTGTATGAAAACCATTTTGTAAAGGAACAGTATCTGCCGTACGAATTAAAGGACTTAAGTTTCTATAAGCCCGGCGATCTCGGATATGAAACTAAGATAAAAGAACATTTTAAGAAAATAAAAGGAAACAAAAAACCCGAATAAAAATAAACCGGCCTGAATTTCAGACCGGTTCTTTTATGAGCATTTTTAAAATATGGAATCAAAATCAAACGAGAAATAGTAGTCGGATAAATCTTCGTAATACTCTTCGTAATTATCTTTTGTAAGCTCACCCTCGCCTTCACAGAGCCAGTTAAGAATCATATCCGAAGCATCCTGGCTGTGGTGGGCTAAATCTTTATAATAATCGGGATTTTCAATCAGTTCATGTTTCATATAGAAAGAGAATACATGAATGTTCTTATGCTCTAGTAAGAGTGAAGTAATATATTTCTCAGCTTCAATCTGTTTGCTTAACTCGCCGCTTTGTTTGAAATAATCGAGATAATAAATATTGTAAGGCGTGTAGTAAATATAAAACTCTGTATTAGGATAATCATCCGCAATTGATGTTACATTCTGTGTGATGTTCTCATAAATGGTTTTCTTTTCGGCCTCGGTTAAATCTTTCTGAACTTCTGCAACCTCTACTTCGTCCCTGTTGTAATGATTAAGCACCGCTTCTTTTCCGTACGTAAAATCGTTACTCCAGTTTGAATATGTATCAAAGGAGGAAGGAGTAGCAGCAGCACCTCTCTGAATTAAGATAAGCCCTGAATCAATAATTGCGTTTTTGCTGAAAATATATTTTACGTCATTTAAATAATTGTTGTCGTAAAGGTAAGTAGGATAAGAATCCTCTTCGTAATCCCTGGCATCTTTA
>JAFYYN010000004.1 GCA_017557525.1 Lachnospiraceae bacterium | reverse complement strand
TATATATCAGATAACTCCTTTCTTGGTGGGTAGATGTTTTCTTGACAATTACATTATACCATATCTGGTGAGGAGTTATCTATTATTTTGTGTAAAAAAACGCCGTATTTATGCGGCTTTCGGCGTTTCGCAAACGCCTAACGATAGTACAATCTTAGGAGGTGCACATGAATATTCGGAAACTGTCATTAACAACATTTATATTTCTCCTTCTGATTGTACTATTGCCTGTTGGAGCAAGAGCAAGCGCTGCTGCCAAGCCAAAGGCTAAGGAATCCAATATCACTCTAACTACTGATTCCGGTAAGTACACTATAGAGCTTAAGAATGTATCCGAGAACGCAACGCTTAAGTATTCATCCTCTAACAAAAAGGTGGCTACAGTAAAAAATGGTGTTGTTACTCCTAAAAAGGCCGGTAAAGCAACTATTACAGTCAAAGTTAAGCAGAACGGCAAAACCTACAAGGTAAAAATAAAGTTTACAATTACCGAACCTGTATCAGATACGCCGGATTACGATGTGCTGGCTAAGCAAAAGGTCGAAGCTCTCAAGTCTTCATTAATAAAGGATACCAATACCATCCTAAAGTATGATGAGTCTTTAATTTCTAAGACTGCAGAGGATATAAAAACAAACATCATAAAGGGTTGTAAGGAGTATACCAGATTTTCTCTGTATTTTAGCGACATAAAAGATCTGGACCTGTTAAGATCTGAAGAAGAATACCTGACAATGTTTCCTGCTCTAAAAGAGTTAAGCATTGATGAGGTCGTACAATATAAAAACGTCATCATGGTTAAGGTAACAACGCCGACAATCAGAGATATGTATGACGACGAGTATTCAATCGATGCCGCTATAGCAACCAACGATACTTCCTTATTAAACAGCGATGAGCTTGCGTTATACAAACAGGTTATATCTCTTGCCAAGGAACTTAAGGGCAAAACAGAATATGATACTGTCAAAAATATTCATGACTACCTGGTTTTAAATATTGCATACCCTACATCTTACAGCGGTAAGGGTGTTCATACACTGAACTATGCATTAAACGAGGGCATATGCATCTGTGACGGTTACTCCAAGGCATTTTACTTCTTATGCAGAGCTAACGGTATTGAATGTATCATCATAAAGGGAACCTCAATTAATCAGTCAGGTAATATCGAAGATCATGCCTGGAACAAAGTAAAGGTTAACGGCAAATGGTATGTCATGGACGTTACTTGGGACGATCCTATCCCAGATAAGCCGGGCAGAGTTAAATATCACTATTTCCTCGTAACCGACGCTGATGCCTCAAAGACCCACGACTGGGATGATACCGGTCTGCCTAAGGCAACAAGTAATGACCTCGGCATCGTATATTCCGAGTACGCTAACGTCACTTCCGTTACCGGTAAGAGTGAGGCTGCAGATTACCTTAAGAAAGAATTAGCGAAATGTAGTTCAGAAAACAAAACATCTGCTGAGATCCAATTCTTTGAATCATCAATGGACAAGGCCACATACACCGAACTACAGAGTATCTTCGCCGACTTCTGTAAAAAGAATTACTACGGAGGCAGCATTGGATATGAAAGTGTAGGTTTCTACGGATATCTTTATACAATTTCAATCTCAAAGTAATTTTTTTCTTTCAGAAAATTAAAAGGATCAGTCGTGAATGGCTGATCCTTTTTATAACATGGTCGAGGTGACAGGGGGACGGTTCTCTTGTCACCCAAAGCCTTCCCCCCTCGAGGGGAAGGTGGTCGCGGAGCGACCGGATGAGGTGTCACTCTATCTCAATTTCTTCTTTCATAAACTGAGCAGCTTTCTTGTTCTTCTCAGTCACAAGATCCGAGTAATCAAAAACAATAAAACCTGACGCCTTACCCGACCGCCTTAAAAACCTTACCATATCTGCCAACAGGTACTGGTTATACCACTCCGTATCTACAAGAGAATCCTGAGAGCTTATCACGTTCTTAGAATTCATCTTATAAGCAGGGAGTCCAACATAGAGCTTAACATTCTCATTCTCCAGATGCTCTGCCCATGCAAGAAGTGTTTCATAGAAGGGGAATATGTTCCTGTTATTAAACGACCAGTAAAGCTGAGGACAGATGTAATCTATATAGCCATCTTCCTTCATCCAGGTCCTGTAGTCTACGTACCAGCGATCCTTATCATCAAAGTAGTCAATGTATCCACCTGGACTGATACCGAAAATACAGGTACTGCGAACTTCCTTAACCGCACTGTAAACCTCTTTCACAAGGGTATTTACATTGTACATTCTCCACTTGTCTATAGAAAGTGCCTTTTTACCGGCTGCTGCCCTCTTCTTTTTATAAGCCTCGTACTCCGGCGCATCAAATATCGACTCGTAATTGCTGCCTAAAGCCGGATAAAAATAGTCATCAAAATGTATGCCGTCCACATCATAGTTTTCAACTATTTCCTTAACACCGTTAACTATGAGTTTCCTGACTGCAGGTACCGAAGGGTTGTAATACAAGGCACCGTCATGCTCCAGTACATATCTGTCATCAGTGGTCTTCTTATTGGTCAGCCATTTCCTGGCAGGGTTCTTCTTTGACAAGGACTTTACATCCGTACCATAATTCCATGATGTTGAAACCCTGTACGGATTAAGCCATGCATGGATTTCGAGGTCTCTCTCATGAGCCTCTTCAACCATAATGCTTAATGGGTCATATCCGGGGTTAACGCCCTGCTGCCCCGATGCATATGAAGACCAGGGGTAGTACTCTGACTTATACATCGCATCACTGAATGGACGCACATGTACAACAACAGCGTTCATCCCCAGATTCTTTGCATTATCAAACATCTCTCCGACATAAGCCCTGAACTCAGACTTGCTGCACCCTTGAGAGTCTGCAAAATCATAGTATGCAATCCATACTGCGCGAAACTCCTTATCCTCTGAATCCTCTTGAATCGACGTATCTACTGATGACTGGTCAAATACCGGTGAGGTATCAACTGTCTCCTCAAACACATTTTCAACGGTTTGATCCTCATTAGTAGTTATTTCTTCGGTTGTAACATCATCGGTTGTACTTTCAGCAGAAACTGCCTCATTTTCATCTGCAGAAACCGGTTTAAACGATGACATAGCACCAAACATACCAGTGATTATCATCAGTGCCATAAATACAGGTATTACTCTTCTCATCCTCTTTAAATACATTTAGCTACTCTCCTTGATTATATTTATAGCTCAACTATTGCTTTATATTTTAGCATATTTATACGCAATTTTCTATCCATTTCAGAAATTTTTTCTTTCTCCCACACCGGATTTTTTATCTTTCTTAGAATAAATTCTTCTTCCGTCAAAACTTTATATTTCTGTTGAAAACATCAGTTGAAAAATGTATAATATTCATAAATTCATATTATGGAGGTTGCGTTATGAAGTTCACAAAAAAAGCTACAGCACTTTTGCTGGTGACTCTTTTATGTATAACCTTTATGAGAGTCACAGGTACAAAGGCGGATTACTTCGATATCAACGATTATGTCAGCGTATATCAGCCTGTTTTCGAGCTTGAAACCATCAATAACGGTACCGGTGTAAAGATTTCGATACCCAGGCAGTGTTTCTATGAAAACGTAAAATATAATGAGGCATATTATCCCACAGGATATGAGATCACAGTGGTACCGGACGGTAAGGTTAGCAAAACTGTAACATCATACTCAGATGGTCTATATGACCTATATGATATTCTTCCCAATACCGGATACGGTCCTTACATGAAAACCAGTAAAGAACTCCCTATAAATGTTACATTTGAGACTTATGAGAATGGTTCAGAAGATAGGGAATATATCTATGACACCATCCCGGCAGGTGATTATACCGTAAAACTGGTTGCTGTTTATGATGTTTATTATAACAGGTATACAAGCAAAACAAGCACTAAATCCTTGACTATAAAAGAGGCCGCTGATACTAAAATAAAAGCCGGCTACAAAACAAAGTATGATTTCTCAAAAGTAAAAAAGGGTGATACCATTAAATTTGGTTCCTATGAGCAGGATATGGTTTATGAGAACGGCCGCGAGCCCATTGAGTGGATTGTTCTCGAAAAGACTGATAAACAGATGCTTGTCATAAGCAAATATTCTCTTGATAAGCTTCCTTACAATAATTCCGAGGGAGAAGTTACGTGGGAAAAATGCACTTTACGCAAGTGGCTCAATGAATCATTCTATGATTTTGCTTTTAACAAGCAGGAAAAGAAACTGATAAAAACAACTACAGTTAAATCAAGTGTAAACCCGGAAACAAAAGTATCCAGTGGAAATAAAACCAAGGATAAACTGTTCATCCTTTCTATTCAGGACGTATTAAATAAAGAATACGGATTTTCCACAAAAGCCTTAAAGCATGACGAATTACGCCGCGGCGCATACGCCTGGAACCCCAATGCAGGCGGAAGATGGTGGCTTAGAACTCCCGGGTTCGATACCTGCAATGTTCTTTTTGTCGGTTCTGAAGGTGGACTTGAATATAGTTATGGTGCAAATGTCCTCGGTGGATATGAATACTATGGGTATGTAGGACTTGGAGTTCGTCCTGCCATGTACATCTCTATTAAATGATAGTAAACAAAATGTTATATCGTATGATACGAAAGGGGAATCGTTATGGGATTTAAACAGGTTGGCGGCACTTTGGCTGCTTCCGTATTTACTATATCAGCCGTTGTAGCTCCTGATTATTATGCAGAAAATCTGGTAAAAGCTGCAACAAAGGTAAAGCTCAGTACTGAAAACTGTACACTTGAAGTAGGCAAATCAAAAAAGCTTAAGCTAAAAGGAGCTAAGGCTGTAAAATTTGAGTCATCTGACAAAAAGATAGCGACAGTCAGTAAAAGTGGCAAGATCAAGGCTAAGAAGGCCGGTACGGCCACTATTTCCGTTTATGATGAAAACGGAAAGGTTTATAAATGTAAAGTAACCGTTACAAAAAAGAGCAAGACTGCTGAGAATGATTACAGCAATATCGACCTTCAAGGCATGGAGATTATCATTCGCGACTGGTGGCATCCTTCACTTGATTCAGACTACGAAGATATACCACAGAACGAATATGAGATACAGCTTCAGAAATATCGTGAAGAAATGATGGAAAAATATAATTTCACGATAAAAGAGGCATCCATATCCGACTGGGGTACAGCTAATTCTGATTTTATCGACTACGTAACTAACGGAGGTGACAAAAACAATTATGTCTTCTGTCTCCATATTGACGATACTGTTGCCAGAGCAGCTCAAAGCGGTATGATGTATGACCTGGCAACCCTTGACTGTCTGGATTTTAGTGCTGATAAGTTTGCAAGGAACAAGCTGCATGAGAAAATGAGCTCAGGATCAAGTATCTACGGCTTCTATGCAGGATACTCCGAGCCCTGCACGGGAGTTTATTTCAATAAGCAGGTACTAAGAAATGCCGGCATTGATCCCGATACTATCTACGAAGCCCAGAAGAACGGTACCTGGACCTGGGATATGTTCGAAGATATTTTGAAAAAATGTCAAAGAGACATTGACGGGGACGGCAAGGATGATATCTACGGACTTACCTGTAATGAGCTTGTTATGACAGACGCTGCAGTAATTTCCAATGGCGGCGCTTATGTCGGAAAAAACAAAAAGGGCAAGTACACTTACGAAATTGATTCAAAGGAAACCGTAACAGCTCTTAACTGGGTTACTGAAATGTATACAAAGTACGATGATCATGACCCTTATGACGCAAGCTGGGATTATTATAAGGACGAATGGATGTCCGGTAAAGCTGCTTTTCTGGTTGAACAGTATTATGCGGCGACACCGGGAAACATGTTCAGTATGACTGATTTTGATATGGGATTTGTTATGTTCCCCAAAGGACCTGACGCCAAAGATTATAAAACCGAGTTTGTTAATAACTGCTATGTCATTCCTTCATGCTATGATGCAGAACAAGCCTGGAAGATAGCCTTTGCATGGAATCTTTATACTGATCCGGTAAAGGGTTTTGAAGATTATAATCCGTATATTGAAAGATCCTATAAAGGTAATTTTGATCAGCGTGCGCTAAATGAAACATTACCTATGATGTCCGAATCTAAACGAGGTACGGTAACATATCACAGCATGATACCGGGATTTGAGATTGGGCCTGCAATAACATGGAACATAGAGCCCGGCGCTAACGTTGAAGATATAATCGAGGCATCAAAAGAAACCGCTAAAGAAGCAATTGCTGAAGCAAACAAATAAAATTATAGCCACCCCTGTTAAAGAGGTGGCTAAATTTTTATGCGTAATAGGCTTTGGTATTTAGATATTCTGGCCCTTCTCTAAAGCAAGTGTCCTTGTGGTAAGGTCACATACTGAAGCAGGTCCGTAGTACTGGATAGCACCGGGATATGTGAAGCAGGTCTTTACAGCCCACTCTTCACGGTTAGCCTCAAAGTACTTGAAAGGAGCACCGTCAAGCTCAACAAGAGCCTTTCTGATAACGGGCTTATCCTTGCCGTTACGTCTCTCCATGTTCATCATCTTGGTGATGGGCATACCGCCGGCATTCCACTCCTCAGCGGGCTTAGCAAGGTTAGAAACCTTTGAAAGGTAACCTGTGTAACCATACTGGATAAGCATGAATGCATTGTAACCAAGTGAGTAGCAGTAGTCTGCATCGAAGTTTGAAGGGAATGCGCATCTTCCTTCATAACCGAAGAAGTGATGCTGTGTTCCAAACTTACCCTTGTAGGTGCCTGCTGCCTTTCTCTTCTTAAGCTCTGTAGCAACCATCTCTGCGAAGAGCTTTTCTGACTCGATGAGTGAAACCTGTACGTTTCCGTGAGGATCTCTCTCAAGGAAGAGCTGCTGCTGGATACCCTGAGGAAGGATATCAAATACCTTGAATGAATCAGCTGAAAGACCGGCCTTGATGAACTCATACTTAGCGTTCCAGTCAGGAAGTGCATTGAACTTCTCTGTCTGCTCGCCTGCAAGGAGCTCATTGATCTCTGCGATAAGTGCTGAAAATTCAGGAACGAACTCTACGATACCCTCGGGGATGATAGCAACACCAAAGTTCTCGCCGTTGTTTCCTCTGGCTTCAACTGCGTCTGCGATATAATTGGTAATCTGAGCAAGTGACATCTTCTTAGCTGCAACTTCCTCACCGATAAGGCAGATGTTGGGCTGTGTCTCAAGTGCACACTCGAGTGCTACGTGAGATGCTGAACGGCCCATAACCTTGATGAAATGCCAGTACTTCTTTGCTGAGTTAGCATCTCTCTCGATATTTCCGATAAGCTCTGAATATGTCTTTGTAGCGGTATCGAAACCGAATGAAGCCTCGATATCCTCATTCTTTAAGTCACCGTCGATGGTCTTAGGGCATCCGATAACCTGGATACCTGTATTGTTTGCTGCCATGTACTCTGCAAGTGTTGCAGCGTTTGTGTTAGAGTCATCACCACCGATGATAACGATAGCGGTAAGACCATTTTCTTTTGCGAAATTAGCAACTGTCTGGAATTGCTCTTCTGTCTCGAGCTTTGTACGGCCTGATCCGATGATATCGAATCCGCCTGTATTTCTATATGCATCAATGAACTTGTCATCGAACTCTACATAGTCATTCTTAAGAAGTCCGTCGGGACCACCCTTGAAGCCTAAAAGTACATTATCCTTGTTGGTAGCCTTAAGTGCGTCATAAAGACCTGAGATAACGTTGTGTCCTCCGGGTGCCTGTCCACCGGAAAGAATAACGCCTACTACCTGCTTCTTTGCTACTGAGGTATTAGCGCCCTTTACAAATGTGATTTCCTCTTTTCCGTATGTGTTGGGGAAAAGTGCCTTGATCTTGTCCTGATCTGCTACGCTCTGTGTAGTTGCGCCTACTTTAACGCTTATTTCTGAGATACCGCCTCTGAGCATTCCGGGAAGCTTGGGAGTGTACTCGTATCTCGCCTTCTGAAGGGGTGAAAGATTCATTGTGGTTCTCCTTTTGAAATGTATTTATGTGCCTTATGACGTATGTTTCTTACTCCATCATTTCATGACGGAGCCTTGTCACAAGGTTTCGTCGCTTTCAGCGACACCTTATGACGTATTATAGCACATTATCATGATATTGCAAATGAAAATTTAGTGAACAAAAGAAAATAGGCACAGCCCTTACGGACCATGCCATTCTCTATTTATATAGGAGGGTGAAAAAAGTATGGAATCTTCAAGTTTTTATGTTTTGTTTCGTTCTATTTATATTATCGTCAGATATTTCTAATTACTTAACCCTAAAAAACAAAAAAATTGACGGAAATTTTTTATTGTGTTAATATTGTCTCTATAGCAACCTGCACAAATGTGGGTAAGCGCTGGTCAATCACCGGGACGGTTCCGTGATTTACGTCATAAGGTGTCCGCGAAGCAGACGGATTCCTTGTGACACGGCTCCGCCGTAAAGCTGTGGAGTGGACTTGGCCCAATGATTAATAAAGGAGTTCCATATGAGATCAGATTCATATTCAAACAAACGTACTACATCTTCGAAACCCGGTTCATCAGATTGTCCGAAATCGGGCAAGCCCGGAGGAACCCGTTACGGCAAGTCCGGTTATAATAAGTCCGGTTCTGATAAGTCCGGTAACAGCAGATCAAGAAAGGCTGTAAAATCCGGTTCAGGATCTTATAGTTACAAGCGCATAGAAAAAGAAAAGCAGCTTCCACCTGACCCTGCAGAGATAAGGGATATTCTTGGTATTGTCTCAGCCTTTAGGATTTCTAAGCTTACACCCATAGGAGCCTATCTCTCACCAATCTCTAATACACCAGAGACTGATAAAGCAACTAACAAAGACTCCGAATTTACCGAAGTTTCAGAAGCAACCGAAACAGCAAAAGTCGGCAGGATTTCAGGTAATTTTGAGATATTGCTTCCTAAAAATGAAATGACCGGTCATGAATTTCGCAGGGGCAGCATTATTGAGGCATATCTTTACCTTGACTCTGAAGACCGTCCCATCGCAACTTTAAATGCACCGGTACTGTCTATAGGCGGTCTGACTCTGCTTAAATGCAGTGAGACCACTCAAATGGGGGCTTTCCTTGACTGGGGACTTATAAAGGAGCTCTTCCTGCCTTTTAAGGAACAGACATACCGTGTTAAAAAAGGCGACAATGTACTTGTAACACTCTACCTTGATAAGAGCAGCCGCCTTTGTGCTTCCATGAAAATATATAAACTCTTAAAGACAGACTCTCCATACAATGCTAACGAACATGTAGAAGGCTTTGTATATGAGCTTTCAGAAGAACACGGGGCATATGTGGCTGTCGACAATATTTATTCAGCTCTTATTCCTAAGCGTGAACTGGTTAAAAAAGTTAAAATCGGTGAAACACTTAACCTTAGAGTTTCCAAAGTGCTTGCTGACGGTAAGCTTGAGCTTGCCATGCGTGAACAGTCACATCTCCAGTTAAGTGATGACTGCGACAAAATCTACAACGAACTTAAGGCATCAACAAAAGGCTTCCTGCCTTATCATGACAAGACAGAAAGCCTGATTATAAAGAACAAATTCAATATGTCCAAGATTGCGTTCAAACGTGCTATCGGACATCTGTATAAACAAGGGATGATAGTCATCACGGAAGATGGAATCTATCTTTCCGAATAAACCCAAACAACTGGGACTATTACACACCTGTCAATCACATGGATCGTTCTGTGATTGACTTTAACTTCCATCAATCGCAGAGTTGTACCCCATGATTGACCTTGATTGTAAAAAACCGGCAGAAGCTTTCTGCCGGTTTTCTTTATCCCATTTAAAATTTTATAACACCAATATCTTCTACAATCAGTCACAGTACTTCTTCAATGTCTCTCTGATAGCGCCCTTTCCTGCGTTAAGCTCATTAAAATACTTTGTAATAATTGGTGCTAATCCCGCCTTTACAAGGTTGGTACCAAAAATTACTTCATTAGAAAGGATCTTGGAAAGGTCGCTCTCTGTAACATCTGTCTTACCAAACTTAATTGCACCAAGCATAGCCTGTGCATCGGAAAGTAAAGGATCTGAAGAAGGCTCAAAGGCTTCTCCGTTATCATCTACAGCAAGCAGGTACCTCAGCCAGCCGGCGATAACGAGTGGCATATATACAAGCTTATCCGCGTCACCCTTTTCAATATGAGCCTTGAAATTCTCGCCGTATCTTATAGGAAGCTTCTGTGAAGTATCCGTTGCAATACGCTGAGGAGTATCAGGCATGAAAGGATTAGGAAAACGCTCGGTAAGGCATTCCTCAAGGAATTTCTCAGGATCAAGTATTCCGGGATTTACAACTACCGGCATACCCTCAGTACTGCTCATCTTAGTGATTAGATTTACTAACTCCTTATCCTTCATCTCTGCCGATATGGAAGTATATCCGAGCAGGCATCCATATACCGCAAGTGCTGTATGCAGAGGATTAAGGCATGTACAAACCTTCATTCTCTCAGCCTTGTTAACGGTATCCCTGTCTGTAAAGATAATGCCCCTAGCCTTGTTAAGCTCCGGTCTTCCATTCGGGAAATCATCCTCAACAACCAGATACTGAGGTCTCTCGGCATTTACAAATGCTGCGATATATGTACCGTTAGGTGTTACAAAAGGCTTGATTTCATCTATTCCGTCTGCAATCAGCATCTCCTCAACCTTCTTGTCAGGTCTGGGAGTGATCTTATCAATCATACTCCATGGGTAACTTACCTTGGAATTAAGATATTCTACATCTTCTTTCGAAATAAATCCTGCTGCCTCCCATGCACCGGCTATCTCCTTTACGGCATTCTCAATCTTCTCGCCGTTATGCGAGCAGTTATCCATTGAAACAAGAGCAATAGGCTTACCACATGAGCTCTTTCTCTTAAGTGTAAGAGCAGTGATCATGGACATAAGATGATGGTTCTGCTTACCTGCAGCCATGTCATTCATTATAACCTTAGGATCTGTCTTTTTATCTGCATCAACCATAGGGAATATATTTCCTGAAGCATCCCTTAAAGCATAACCCTTTTCGGTAATGGTAAATGATACCATCTGCAGAGAATCGGTACAGAAAATCTCTTCGATGCGCTTAAAATCATATGCAGTGGTAAGAGCCTCACCTACAGAACCAACTACTTCCTTGGTTGTGCTTCCGTCACCATTTAAGGTAACTGCTACACAGAGATTGTCATGGGGTTTAAAGCACTCGGTAATGATCTCTGTCCCGTGACTTTCTGCCGCAGTAATACCGGACTTCATGACACCTGTATCAAGAAGCTCCTGTGCCGCGCTGCAAAGGAAAGCTCTAAAGATATTTCCCGAACCGAAATGGATCCATACCGGAGTCTCTTTTGTTGTCTCACACATCTTTGCGATATCAAACTCAGGAAGTTTGAAGCCCTTCCAATCGTCTCTGTTCTTAATCCCTTCTAATGTAAGTTTCATTTTTATCCTCGTATTATATAGTAGTGTTTAGGTGTCAATCATGGATACCGTTCTCTCTGACAGATGTGTCAAGGGGACGGTTCTCTCTGACACATCGATTTTACTTGCTTTTTACGAATCAATCACTGGAGATGGTACCTCTCCAGTGTATCCCAAATACCCAGCAGATACATAATACCAAGTGCCCTGTCATATAAACCATATCCCGGTCTGCACTTCTCGCCCCAGATGTGACGTCCGTGGTCGGGTCTGATGTAGCCCTTAAAACCGCAGTCATGATAAGCCTTCATGATCTCAAGTACGCCTGTATCTCCGTCACAATCACGATGTGAGGTCTCGCTAAAGTCTCCGTTAGGGTAATGCTTTACGTTTCTTACATGAGCAAATGCAATCCTGTCACAGTGCTTTCTGACAATTGCTGCAACATTATTCTTAGGATTTGAGCTCATTGAACCTGAACAGAGTGTCAAGCAGTTATAAGGATCATCAACCATCTTTAAGAATCTGTCGATGGATGCCTCATCTACCAGCAACCTCGGAAGTCCGAAAATATCCCAGGGCGGATCATCCTGATGGATTGCAAGCTTGATATCAGTCTCCTTGCAGACCGGCATCATCTGCTCTAAGAAATACTTAAGATTCTCCCAAAGCTTCTCCTTGGTAACAGGCTTATATGCCTCAAAAAGCTCCTTGAGCTTACCCATTCTCTCAGGCTCCCAGCCTGGCATTGTATAGCCTTCGCATTTCTCAAGGATATAATCAGCCATCTTTACAGGATCGTCTATAATCTTTTCCTTCTCATAGTAAAGTGCTGTAGATCCGTCGGGAAGCGGATGGAAAAGGTCAGTCCTTGTCCAGTCAAAAACAGGCATGAAATTGTAGCAGACTACCCTTACTCCAAACTCCTTTAAATTCCTTAAAGTCTGCTGATATGCTGCAATATATTTATCCCTTGTAGGAAGTCCTATCTTAATGTCATCATGAACATTTACTGACTCTACAACGTCCATGTTAAATCCCTTTGCATGGAGCTGATCGGCAACCTTCTGAATCTCATCCTTCTCCCAAACTTCTCCGGGAAGTTTGTCATGAAGTGCCCAGACAATTCCTTCAACACCGGGAATCTGCTTAATCTGGTCGAGCGAGATGCTGTCATTGCCTTCGCCATACCATCTGAATGTCATTTGCATATGCATAATCTCCTTTGATTTCACTTTGTATCCTGTAAATATACTGATTTCACCTCATCAATCAGCTTCGCCTCAAGGGGGAAGCCTGAATGTCAACCACAGAACCGTCCCTATGATTGACTTAGTCTTCTTTATACACCGTCTTCCTCATATTGCTCTCAAACAGCCTTTGGAAGCCGAGCCACTCTGCGTTGTAATCAGCGCTCTCCAAAAGTTCTCTCATGGTCTCCATCTTTGCATCAAGATTATCTGCAAAATGAAGAGCTATCGCCTCTGCGATTGCAGGCTTTTTAGGTGAGCCAAACTCATACTCGCCATGGTGGGCAAGTATACAGTGTCTAAGCATTGAGCCTAAGGCATGGGGGAAACCCTCGATTTTTGCAATCCTCTCGCCTACCATCTCGTATCCTATCACGATATGTCCCAGCAGATTTCCGTCATCGGTATAATCATTTGCCGGAAGGTCGGACAATTCCTTTGTCTTTCCAATATCATGGCAGAGTGCAGCAGTGATCAGCAGATCTTTATTTAACAAGGAATACTGCTCGCTAAACTTCTTGCAAAGACTGCAAACCGATAATGTATGCTCGAGTAACCCGCCAACAAAGCCGTGATGTACTGATTTGGCAGCGGAATGCTTCTTAAATATCTTTACAAACTCCTCGTCTTCAACAAAAAAGCCTTCCAGCAGTTTCTTTAAATGCGGCTCTTTAACCTCAGATATGTACTCTAAAAGCTTCTTGTACATAGCCTCTATATCAAATCTCGAGAAAGGCAGGTAATCTGACTGATCAACCTCTTCCTCCCTGCATTTCCTGATCCTGCGGCACTTGAGCTGTAAGGTTCCCTGGAAAACTGTAACCTCGCCCTCAACATAGATATAATCAAGTGCCTCGAAATCCTCTATACCACCGCTGGTCACATCCCAAACTTTTGCATCGAGCACACCTGTCTTATCCTGAAGGGTAATGGACAGATAATTCTTTCCGGTCTTGGCAACAAGACTCTGAACCTGCTTGCAAAGATATATGTCGCGTGTAATATCTCCCTCACGCAATTCATTAATATACTTCATAATATGAACCTTTCTAGAGTTTATTCGCATGGTTCACATCGGAGACAGTTTACTATTAAAACCATCCCCTTGTAAACTCTTTAATTGCTTAATGACACATCAGTTATTGCGTTTTACGGGATGCACAACCACTGTGAATTTCGGATCCTGCGTCTTGGATACCCTGTAAACCTCTATCATAAGAGAACTGCTCTCATCCGAATCCATAAGGATGTCTGAAAACTCCTTAACTTCACTGATCATTGTCCCGTTAACCGATATAATGAAATCACCTTTTCTAAGTCCTGCATCGGATGCCGGCGAAGAAGGCTCAACATTATTTACACAGATACCGTTTTCAATATTGTTTTCACGAAGTACCCATAACGGTATGTTCCCGGCTTTGATACCAAAATAAACCCTGTTCTCGCCGTTGCAAAGCTTTTCAGCAACCTTTATCAGGTCATTTACACGCATGCACTTATTCACATTCGGCATAATATCCGAGCCCAGCTTTCTGGTAATGATACCGATCACCTTACCGTCAAGGTCGGCAACAATACCTTCACCGTCTTCGGAATGCTCAACATTTGTTGTAAATATCCCTATCGCAGCATCCGTAATGTACTCTACGGAGCTGTCACTTGTAATAATACCGTACTCAACTATCTCATTTTCGCCGTCCATCGAACCAACTGCGATAATCGGCATTCCGGCATGTATCTCATCCGAATTGCCCATATCCAATAGAGCAATGGTACCTAAGTCCTCCTGCCTTAAAGCCTGCTTAGGTAAGGTCAAAACTGCAATATTGTAGCTTTCATCAAAGTTAAGTAATGAAACGGTATAAGAATTCCTGCTCCTAAAGGACAGCTCGATCCTTTCAGCATTCTTAATCTTATCATAATATGTCAGGATAAACAGGCTGTTGGTATTTTCCGCAACCACTATTCCCAGCGTCTTTTCAGACTGTTCAATGGTCTCACCAAGCCAGTTTATGATGCTGGTTATTCCCTCGATATTGACCACGCCCTTGCGAATATTTTCGGTCTTTGACCGCATTTCCTCCATGGCCTGCCTGTACTCTGAAAGAGCAGTCCCGTCACTCACTATCGGTACAGTACTTGGTTTAGTCTCAGAACCGTTAGATTTGGCAATCTCATCTTCGCTCTTACCTATAGTAATGCCCTGTGTACTGTTCTGGTCCTTGTTCTGCTCCGGCTGTGGATTAATTGTCACCGGAGGCTGCGAGGTTGTTGTATCATAAGGCTGATTAAGTCCGAATATCTTGCTTATTATGCCATCCGAATACTTAAATACAAATCTGGCGGCAATACCGAAAATAATACCTGCCAGCAGAGAAAATCCTACAACACTCAGTACCTTTTTAAACTTTCTCTTATGCCAGGGCTTTATCTGCTCCTGGATGACGGAAGTTTCTTCATCCTCTTCCTTTTCCTGGATTATGATATTCTCCTCATCCTTTAACTTGCCGGCAGCTTCGCCTGTTTTCTTTTTTTTCTTAAGTTTATCCATAATACGCGCCCTTTCTATACGGAATTAAGGTGTTTTTACGAAATCGGGAGTGTAAATGAAAACTCCGTACCTGCCCCCTCGTTACTGATAACCCTTATCTCCTCTTCATGAGCTGTGATTATTTCCTTAGCAATGGAAAGACCGAGACCGGTTCCTTTCTTATCCTTGCCACGTGACGGATCGCTCTTGTAAAAGCGTTCGAAAACTCTGTTAATACTTTCCTTAGGAATACCTATACCGAAATCCTTTACACGGACAACGGCCTTTACTCCCTTTATCTGTACTCCGAGAATAATATCGGAATCCTTGTTTGAAAATTTTATCGCATTATCGGTGAGGTTGTAAATAACCTGCTCAATCCTCGCCTGGTCAGCATCTACATAAATCTTGGGCTCGTCAAACTGAAGCTTTAATGTGATCTTCTTGTTTCTGCATGTACCCTCAAATGCATCTGCAATGGTTCTTATAACCTTAGTAATATCAAAGCTCTTGATATCGAGTGACAGACCGCCCGAGTCGATGCTTGAAAGCTGCAGCAGGCTCGATGTCAGCTTGTGAAGTCTTTCCGCTTCAAACTGTATGATATCAAGATATTTGTCCTTGTTTTCATAAGGGATCGTACCGTCCTTCAGAGCCTCGGCATATCCCTTTATGGATGTCAGAGGTGAACGGAAGTCATGCGAAATATTCGCAATGAACTTTCTCTGTTTTTCCTCGTTGGATTTCAGTTCGGAAACCATGTACGAGATTGTATCCGAAAGCTCCCTGTATTCATCATGAAAACGTATCTTCATCTCGTAATCATAATTACCCTTGGCATATTCGGATGCAGCATTTTTAATAGTTTTGATAGGAACTACGGTATAATAGTAAATCCCTATAAAAATCACAAGGAGCGCCGCGAATATGATCAGCATCCCGATATTCAGCATCTCAATATATCCGGAAGCTTCCTGATTCATTTTGCTCATCGGCACGAATGCACATATGTATCCGGCAACTCTGTAATTAAACACAAAAGGTTCAGAGCTTACCAGCATAGGCTCGTCAAAAACCTTATTGATTATTACATTCTCGCTGATATTCTGGTCAAGTATCCTTGGGTCGTAATCATTCGATGTGACGATCGGATCCAGCAGTCCCATCTGTGAATCTGCTATCACCGAATAGTCAGCGTTTACCATCCAGATACGTATGCCCATAACGGCCTGCATATGTGAAAGCTCACTCCTGAATGTGGCTATCAGCCCTGCGTCTTCATAGTAATTCGCAACCGTCGTATCCGACAGCTTTGAGACCATGGACTGCAATTGAGTCTTCACATTCTGCTGTGCCTTATTCTTGCATACATCCCGTCCCCAGATATTCACCAGAGCAAACAGGAGGGCAATAGCGAGCAGATAGCTCAGTCCTAACTTATATGTTACTCTCATAATTTACAGTTTTTCTTTCATATTTGGTATCATGCCATAGGGGTGTTTACAAAAACCGACATCTGCCCTACTTCTTCAGCACCTCGAATTTATAACCGACTCCCCATACCGTAGCCAGACTCCAGCTTTCGGTATCCTTTATTTTTTCCCTGAGTCTCTTTACGTGTACGTCAACCGTTCTGGTATCACCGATGTAATCGTATCCCCAGATATGATCAAGCAGCTGCTCTCTCGTAAATACCTTGTTGGGATTTGTCATAAGGAAGTAGAGAAGCTCAAGCTCCTTAGGCGGCATATCGATATTTTTACCTTTGTATACTACTGTGTAATTATCCTTATTGACCGTGATCTCCGGATAGCTTACCCTGTCGCCTGTCTCTTCGGGAGCAGCCTGAGGTATTTTCTCCGGTAGCCCGGAATTTGCCTGGCGGCGCAGGACCGCACGTACACGCGCTACAAGCTCCTTGGAATCAAACGGCTTAACCATATAGTCATCGGCACCAAGCTCAAGCCCAAGTACCTTATCAAAGGTTTCGCCTTTTGCAGAAAGCATTATAACTGGAACACGCGAGGTTTTTCTTATCTCCCTGCAGACCTCATATCCGTCAATACCCGGAAGCATGAGGTCAAGCAGGATAAGATCGGGCTGGAATACATCAAACTTTTCCAGTGCCTCCTCACCATCCTCGGCTATTTCTGTATCAAAACATTCCTTTGTAAGATACAGCGAGATCAGTTCTGCTATATTAGCGTCATCATCCACTATAAGTATTTTCTGCCTGTACGCCATTTCTCATACCTCCTTGATTACATCCTTTTCCACACCTTCACCTCAAGGGGAAGGCTTTTAGTTATCTTTGAATACCACGATGGTCACGCCCTGGTCGCCCTCTCCGAAGCTTCCTAAGCGATACTCCTTAACATATTTTAATTTCTTTAAGTGCTGATGAACCGCAGCCTTTAATGCGCCGGTTCCTCTTCCATGAATAATTGAACACTGCGGCAAATGAGCCAGATATGCGTCATCGAGATACTTATCTACGATCGGCATAGCCTCATCCACTCTCATCCCTATGATATTACACTCGGGGCTTATGCTCATCTGTTTCGACCTTGCAATTGCGCCAGCACCGGTTTTAACCTTTGCTTCCTCTTCCTTAGGACACTTTTCAACAAGCTCTATATCTTTTATATTAACCGTGGTACGCATAGCGCCTATGAGTACCGCAAGCTCTCCCTTTTGATTAGGTAGCCCTGCAACCTTGGCATTAACATCAAAGGATATAACATGTACCACATCGCCGATATCAAGTTCATCCGGATTCTTAACCGTATTTTTCTTCTTATCCGGAGCCTGCATTTTTATTGAGCTGCTCTTTTCCGAAAGAATATCGCGGAGATTGCCTCTTTCGTGCTCCATCTCACGCATATTCTGCCCCGAGGTTGCAAGCTTGTTCATCTTACGGATGGTCTCATCCGCATAGTCCTTTGCTTCCTGAAGGATCTTAACAGCTTTCTCGTTGGCCTCGTTCATTACTCTGTCACGGGCATTGTCAAGCTTTCTCTGCTTTTCTTCCCACTTCTGCTTTAAATCCCAGGCCTCCTGCTTGATCCTTTCAGCATCTGCCAAAGCAGTTTCCGTAGCAATCCTGTTTTTCTCAAGACCACCAAGTATATCCTCAAAGCTCTTGTCCCTCGTACCTATGAAGCTTTCAGCCATATCAATTATCTCTTCGCCGATACCCAGCTTCTTAGAAATAGCAAAAGCATTACTTTTTCCTGGTATACCGATCAAAAGCTTATAGGTAGGACTCAGCGTCTCAACATCAAATTCGCAGCATGCATTTGAAACACCGGGAGTTGACAATGCATAAAGCTTTAGCTCTGCATAATGTGTAGTAGCCATAACCCTGATATCCCTATTATGCAGGAATGTAAGTATACTCATGGCTAAAGCCGCACCCTCGGTAGGATCTGTACCTGCTCCTAACTCGTCGAAAAGTACGAGTGATTTCTCATCGGCTTCTTTCAAGATTGATACAGTATTCTTCATATGTGAAGAAAAGGTGGACAGACTCTGCTCTATGCTCTGCTCATCTCCGATATCCGCGTATACCTCGTTAAATACTGCAAGCTCCGAACCCTCAAATGCTGGGATATGAAGACCTGCCTGGCCCATCAGTGTGAAAAGACCTACCGTTTTTAAAGAAACTGTCTTACCGCCCGTATTGGGACCGGTAATAATCAGCATTGTAAAGTCTTTTCCGAGATAGATATTGATCGGTACAACCTTTTTGTCATCTATTAAAGGATGCCTGCCTCTCTTGATATTTATATAGCCCTTGTCATTAAACTCAGGGCAGGTTGCCTTCATGCTCTTTGCAAGCTGTCCGCGGGCAAATATAAAGTCAAATTCAGCTATTGTATCAATATTGTACTTAAGGTTTGCCGTCTCTGTAAAAAGCATGGCTGAAAGGGCTTCCAAAACCTTTTCAATCTCTTCCTTTTCCTTTATTGCAAGCTCCCTTAAGTCATTATTTAACTTTACTACCGCCATCGGCTCGATAAATACAGTTGAGCCACTTGATGACTGGTCATGTATCATACCTGCAAAACTGTTTTTATACTCAGATTTTACAGGGATACAGAATCTTCCGTCACGCATCGTGATAAGGTTATCCTGTAAGATAAGCTTGTTATCCTGCGAATTTATGATGGAATTTAACTGATCTCTGATCTTATCGTTTGTAGTCTTTATCTGACGCCTTACGCTTCTAAGTCCTGCGCTTGCATCATCCGCCATCTCGTCCTCTGAGATAATGCAGCGGAGTATTTCGTGATTAATTGTCTTTAAAGGCTCAAGTAGCCTGAATCTTTCAGACAATGCATCGTCAGGAGTTTCTTCCTCCTGCTTGCCGTAATTTTTGATATGCTCTGTTGCGGTGAGTACTGAGCTTATGTGCATAAGCTCACCCATACCTAGGCAGGACCTTATCTCAAGTCTCTTTATCGAGGCTCTGATATCATGTATCCCCGAGAATGACAGACTGCCTTTTTTATATATTCTGTTAAGTGCCGCCTCTGTTTCTGCCTGCCTTGTTCTTATCTCTTCGAGATCAGCAGACGGAACCAGTGCCCTGCACTTCTCCTTTCCCAGCTCAGAACCCGCAAAGTTCGTGAGCTTTTCTATTATTTTTGTATATTCTAATGTTCTTAGTGCTTTTTCGTTCATTTCCTTTTTCTCGTTTGTTATTAAGGCTTCTCCAAGAGTCAATCATAGGGACTAGTCACTTCCAAGAAAGTCTATGCAGCTGTCCCACCGGATTCAACTCCGAGAATCCATTCTGCCTAAGCGCCTCATATAACACTATAGCTACTGAATTTCCGAGGTTGAGAGACCTGATATCCCCTACCATTGGGATCCTTATGCAGTTTTCCTCATTATCCACAAGGATTTCTTCAGGTATGCCCGCAGTCTCCTTACCAAACATGATAAAATCATCCGGTCCGAAGCTTACATCCGTATATGTCTTATGTGCCTTTGTCGTTGCGTAGTAAATCTTTGCGCCGGGGTGCCTGCTTAAGAAGTCCTCGTAGTTCTCATACATATAGTATTCGAGCTTAGGCCAGTAATCGAGCCCGGCACGCTTTAAATGTTTATCGTCTATTACAAAACCCAGTGGCTTAATGAGATGCAAAACCGACCCCGTAGCCACGCAGGTCCTTCCAATATTTCCTGTATTCTCCGGTATTTCCGGTTCATGAAGTACTATGTTCATCCTGTTCTCTTTCAAACGTTGGCAAAAGCAACACATATCACCAAAATGTTCTATCCATCGTTATGCTATACTTTCGCTTTCGACTTCTATTATTTGTATCGGTGTCCTTAAATTACTGTAATCGTCTTACCTGGTATACTTCTTCACAAACCTTTCAATCCTCTCAAGTGCCACCTTAATTTTCTCAATAGAATATGCGTAGGATATCCTCAAATACCCCTCCCCACTATCGCCGAAGGCCGTACCGGGTACCACTGCTACCTTTTCCTCCTGTAACAGCTTTGTGGCAAATTCTTCTGAGGTCATGCCTGTCCCCTTTATACATGGGAATACATAGAATGCGCCTCTTGCCTCAAAGGTCGGAAGCCCTATACGCCTTAACTCATGGATAAGGAAACGTCTTCTCTGGTCATATGCCTCTGTCATCATTTCCACATCTGCATCACCGTTTTTAAGAGCTTCAATAGCAGCATACTGACTGGTGTTCGGAGCACACATGATTGAAAACTGATGCAGCTTTGTCATCTGTTTAATGATTATTTCAGGACCTGCTGCATATCCGAGTCGCCATCCGGTCATAGCATAAGCCTTAGAAAAACCGTTGATAACTATTGTTCTCTCGATCATTCCGGGAAATGATGCGATACTTGTATGCTTCTCCCCATAGGTCAGTTCTGCATATATCTCATCGGAAATAACAAACAGATCCTTTTCTATGATAACATCTACCAGTTTCTCAAGCTCTTCCTTAGACATAACCGAGCCTGTCGGGTTGTTCGGGAAAGGGAGGATGAGTACCTTGGTCTTATCTGTACAGGCATCTATGATCTCCTGTGCGGTAATCTTAAAATCATCTTCTCCCTTAAGCTCGATAATCACGGGTTTTCCGCCCGCCATAATAACACACGGCTCATACGAAACATAGCTCGGCTGAGGAAGAAGCACCTCATCACCGGGTTCAAGCATAACGCGGAGTGCCACATCTATAGCTTCGCTGCCGCCTATGGTAACGAGCACCTGTTTCATCGGATCGTATTTTAGACCGAAACGCCTTGAAAGGTAATTGGATATCTCCTGTCTAAGCTCCTTAAGGCCGGCATTTGATGTATAATGCGTCTTTCCTTTTTCAAGGGAATATATACCTTCTTCACGAATATGCCAGGGAGTCTCAAAGTCAGGCTCTCCAACACCGAGAGAAATTGCGTCCTTCATCTCGGAAACTATATCAAAAAACTTTCTTATACCCGAGGGTTTAATCTCGGTAATTGTTTTATTTAACGGATTTCTCATTTTCGTCCTCTTATATCAAAACCCCTTTTCTCCGGGGCTTCTATTTTCCCAAAAAATAATATAGTTCTTTTTAAGAACTAAAAGTTCATCTGGATTCTCTCGTCATCACTCTCAAACTGCATGATAAGTCCCTGATCCTTGTATTTCTTTAATACAAAGTGGGTTGCAGTACTCTGGATTGACTCCATAGGTGCAAGCTTTTCAAATACGAAGCGCGAAACTTCCTTCATGCTCTTACCGCGTATGATAACTGTAAGGTCAAATCCGCCTGACATGAGGTATACCGACTCAACTTCGTCAAACTTATATATTCTCTCTGCTATCTTATCAAAGCCCTGTCCTCTCTGAGGAGTAACCTTGAGCTCTATAAGCGCGGTTACTTTTTCATCAGAAACCTTGTCCCAGTCTATAAGTGTAGGATATCCGCAGATAACCTTATCCGCTTCCATCTCCGCTATGGCCGTGGTAAGCTCTTCCTTTGTGCAGCCAAGCCTTATCGCCAGCTCTTCCGCATCTATCTTAGCATCCTTCGCTATCGCTCGTAATATTTTTTCTTTTAATTCAGTCATTTTAGCCACTCCTTTTATATTTTAACTTGCAAATTTATTCGTAATTTACTCGTTTTAAGATGATTGTCTGGCAACCATCTTATATATTATGCCCCGTCATTCAGGGTTTTGTAAGATATCTCTCACTCGGTCCGGTTATTATCCTTGCATTTTCCTTTGTGGTATAGCCTATTACCTTGCACGCGACACCTTTCTCCTTAAGCGATTCCATAATTTCTCCGGGAAATGTAGCCGCAATCAGGTATGCACCGGTACTGTCCGATTCATAAGGGTTGATATCCGCAAGATCACAAAGCTCAATTGCTGCCTGATCTATCGGGATATCGTAAAGATTCACCTTTAGACCGATTTTTAGCATTTCTCCCAGATCCCAAAGGGCACCAAAGACACCTGCAGTGCCGCAAGGGCATACCACAGCTTCTCCGGTACATTTTTTCGCAGTCTTATCCTCTTTGGTATTACCATCAATCAGTTCATTTGAGTCTAAAAAGACTCTGTTTTTTAAACGTTTTTCCGCATTCCCGAGATAACGCCCGGAATACCTGCACGCCAACTCTTCTCTTTTTTCATACAATATAGAGAGTGCCTTTTTACACGCCGCTCCTCCTACCATGATGATAGAATATTTTTTATAATCCGACATAACCTGTTTGAATTCTTATATACAATATGATATACTATACACGCAGATTACAGAGTAATCTTTACTTGGCTGTTTCTACCATCAAACTATAGAGGCAACCAGCGGGATAACGAGTGCCGCTACCAATGCAACAACTATGATGATTGTAAAGATTTTCTTTGTCTTTTTGCTGTAAATGTTCATGATAAAATCTCCATTCTATATAAAATATTTTATTGTACAAAATTTAGCTTATAAACACATGTATCTTTTTGTGATACATGCATCGGTATCGCTACAGGCACGTGACCGATGAATATCATGCCTGTTACTGTGATCTTAATATGAAAATACCCGTTTTCGGTCTGGTCATGATATTCGTGATCTGGCTGAGCTATGAAATAAAAAAACATACCAAAGCCGACAAGCAGGCTGAAAAAGATTTCTGGGAAAGGGAACGTCAGGCCAACTCCGTGAGACGCAAAAGCACCGCTGACATAACCTATATCACTGTCGATGAAAGCTTTCTGCCGACTGACCGCGGCAACACTGACAGTGAGCTTTACTCGCTCTGTAATCGTATCTTAAATTTCAGCGATAAGAAAATTGCCGATCTTTCCTCAATGACCAATACTGAGCTTAAGGAAAACTATGGTACTGCCAACTTTACAGAGCTTTCAGAGGCAGATAACAACTTTACCGCACTTGTGCCGCTCCTTGGACGCCTATGCGAACTTCTCTATGACGAGGGCCGCCTTGCAGAAGCAGAAACTGCTGCCGAATATTGTGTAAAGTGCGGCATTATGACCTATCCCGTACTCTATACGCTCGGAAATATCTACAGCACCGTTTCTGACAATGAAAAGCTGATCGCACTTATAAAAACTGCCGAGGAATCAGGTAAGTGTCAGGAAAGGACGCTTAAGATGTTACAAGAACTATAGATGAGATATTAACAGTAGTTCCCCTCATCAGTCCTTCGACATATTGCAAAAATGCTTACAATAAGCACTCAGCCTGCATTCACTACATTTCGGTCTTCCTGAAATACAGATATTTCTTCCGTGATTAATCATCTGAAGGTTAATCTTTGACCAGTGATCCTTCGGGATCATTTTCATTAGTTCGAATTCTGCCTTTACGGCATCGTCCGTATCGGTGAGCCCTAAAAGTCTTGATATTCTTTTTACATGCGTATCCACCACGATACTGTCATCATGATAAATATGGGTACGTATCACATTTGCAGTTTTCCTGCCTACTCCCGGAAGACTTGTAAGTTCTTCAATGGTTCTCGGAACTTTTCCTTCAAACCTCGTAAGTAACTCCCCTGCACATTCCTTAATATGCTTTGCCTTTGACCTGAAATAGCCTGCAGGTTTCACATCCTGCTCCAATTCCCCTATGTCAGCCGAAGCAAACGCATTAAGATCCGGATATTTCTTATAAAGGTCCTTTGTAATTATATTAACCCTAGCATCCGTGCACTGCGCACTAAGTATAGTGGCAAAGAGGAGCTGCCAGTCACACCCGTAATCCAGGGAGCATTCCTCGTCAGGGTACATTTCATCTAAGGTAGCAAGGATGTTGTTTATTCGCTCTTTTTTTGTCATATATTAATTCCGTTTTTTATAATACGGATTGCTCCGCTACGCTCTCGCAATCCTTGCCCCACCTCGAATCCCGCACCTTGCTTAGCAAGGGCTTTTTCTCGGTGTGGCTTGCTCGTTCATAGACCCGGTTTACTCAAGCAAGCTTGGTAACCCGGTTTCTTCACTCGCTTATTATATCATATTAGATATTTGGGCAAATTTTTCATCAGGATGCCGGAATGTGGCTTCATCCTCAAGGTGATAACGCCCTGCTCTGGTCTGTAAAGTGTAGCACTTAGATCAAAGCCTTCATCGGATGACTCCATAAGTCTTACAAATGCATCACTGTCTATTGCACCAAGCTCCCAGACAGGTATATGTACAGTTTCGTGTGTATCATTATTGTTTATGGCAATCACGAAACGATTTTCCTTATCAAAACGTCCGTAGCCAATAACCCCATGCCTGCCTGCCAGGAACTTCAATGATCCCTTTTTCAGGGTATCATAATTACTGTGAAAAGCGATCATCTCCTTATGGAAACGGATCAGCTCCTTGTCCTCGCGACCCCATGGGTATGTACGCCTGTCATCCGGGTCGGTCCAGCCGCAAAGTCCGGCTTCATCGCCATAATATACAGTCGGTGCACCCGGCCAGGTCATCTGTATCATAACAGCCTCACGCATTATCGCAGGACGGATACCCTCCGAAGCTGCCTCACTGCCTGCTGTGGCAAGTCTTCCGCATCTTCCGTTTGTCCTTGTCATGAAACGGGAATGATCGTGGTTTGACAGCTCATTCATAGCTGTCTGCAGGGACTGACAGTTCATCCTGGACATATGATAGATCATTGCCCCGTAAAATGCCTCATGATTATTCAGCAGATCCTCGCGGTAATGATCGCTATGCTTTTCAAGTCCCGTAAGGAACCATGTCAGAGGCTCCATAAAGGCCTCATAGTTCATGATGGTGTCCCATTCGCCGCCCTGAAGCCACTTCCATGAAGCATCATAATTTTCTGCCAGGATTATAGCCTCTGGATTGGCCTCTTTTACCTCACGCCTGAATCTCTTCCAAAACTTGTGATTATATTCTTCCGAAAAACCGAGATCCGCAGCAACATCAAGTCTCCAGCCGTCTACATTATAAGGATCGGAAACCCATTTCCTGCCAATGCCTATAATGTAGTCCTCAAGCTCCTTAGAGCCTTCGTAATTCAGCTTGGGTAAGGTCTTATGTCCCCACCAGCCATCGTAATCATCATTATCAGGCCAGTTTTCCGAATAAAATTTAAAGAAATTCCTGTACGGGCTGTCAGCCGTTATATACGCACCCGGCTCGTAGCCTCTTTCCTTAGGATACAGCTTCTGCTTATCCATCCATTTATTGAATGATCCGCAATGATTGAAAACTCCGTCAAGTATAACCTTCATGCCCCTGCGGTGTACTTCGGAAACAAATGTCGCAAAGAAGCTGTTGCTGGCTTCAAGGTTTCTCTTGTCTGTCACGCGGTTTCTGTATCTTATGGCATGCGTATTATCCACATCACCATCCGCAAGCAGCTCACCCTCATCAAAAGGGATCACCGTAAAATGCGGATCTATATAATCATAATCCTGTATATCATACTTATGGTTAGAAGGCGAAACAAACAGCGGGTTAAAATATATGACCTCAACTCCCAGATCCTTCAGATAATCAAGCTTGTTAAGCACGCCTGTAAGGTCTCCGCCGTAAAACCTGCGGATATCCTCACATTCGGGATTCGAGAACCAGTTGTATACCTTTTCTATAGGCTTGCCCAGGTATGCATACTCATGATCAAGCACTTCATTTCTTCCGTTACCGTTATTGAATCTGTCAACGAAAATCTGGTAAATCACCGCACCCTTTGCCCAGTCAGGAGTCTTAAAACCGGGCATGATCTTGAAATTATAGGTTTCATCCAGCTCGTCCGTAACGCCGATCTGGTTGTAATAATAGTATTTCTCACCGCTCCAGATAAGGAAATAGTACTCGACATTTTCCTCGCCCAAAGTAAAAGAAGTCTCATAATAATCAAACAGTATATCCGAGGTTGAAACACTCATCTGGATACGCTGGGTGCCGATAACAAGGACAGCCGCAAAGGCATTTCCTCTGGCAGTCCTGAGCCTTATCCTGACAGTCTCTCCGGCGTCCGGCTCCGGCGGAATCCTATATTCTCCTGTGCCGTCAGAAAAAACAGCACGTCTGATGAACTCCCTCATCATATATCCCGTGCCCTGGCCCGTCATATTTTCAACCGGTGCGTATACCTCTTCAGTTTGAACATTATGACCAAATTCCATATTACTTCTTACCGCCCTTTTTTCTAACCCTATCTATATATAATACCACATATAGCGGATTCTTACAACTTATTTTTTCACCACAAATATGGCGTTCAGTGCCTATAAAATAACATTTATCCCATAACATAACCCAAGAAAGTGTCATTGTGTCAAATCGGCAGCATTTCCTTGACTAAAGTGTTAAATCAAAAAAAGCAGGGTTACCGCACCCTGCCAAAAATTTCATATAAAATTGCTATCAGTTAGACTTAATGAACTTGTCATGTATAGCCTTTGTAGCTTGATCTGCGTACTCCTGGTCGATAAGAACGCTGATCTTAATCTCGGAAGTAGAGATCATCTTGATGTTGATGCCTGCATCATAAAGAGCCTCGAACATCTTAGCTGCAACACCGGCATTGGTAACCATACCTGCGCCTACTACGCTGACCTTTGCAACATTCCTGTCAACATCGATCTTGTCGCAGATAAGGCTGGTCTTTCTATGATTCTCCATTACCTCGATAGCATCATCAACCTTGTCCTCATCAACTGTAAAGCTGATATCCTTTGTGCCATCCCTGCCGATTGACTGAAGGATGATATCAACATTGATACCATGATTTGCAAGATGATTAAAAAGTTTGAAAGCCACACCGGGCTGATCCTGTAATCCTATAACGGCTATTCTGGCCGGTTTCTTGTCGCATGCAACGCCGCTGATGAGCATTTTTTCCATTTTAGCATTCTCCTTTACTACTGTACCTTCGTTTGTATTTAAGCTTGAACGTACCACTATCTGTACGCCGTATTTTTTTCCAAGTTCTACTGATCTGTTATGAAGTACTCCGGCACCAAGTGTCGCAAGCTCTAACATCTCATCATAGGTTATTTCATCAAGTTTTTTTGCATCGGGAACGATACGGGGATCTGCGGTATATACACCGTCAACATCGGTATAGATCTCGCATTTGTCAGCTCTTAAAGCTGCTGCCAAAGCTACTGCAGTTGTATCTGAACCGCCACGTCCGAGGGTTGTTACGTTATTGTACTTATCAAGTCCCTGGAAGCCTGTGATCACAACGATTTTTCTCTGCTCAAGCTCTGCTCTGATCCTCTCGGAATCAATAGAAGTCAGTCTTGCATTTGTGTAATCACTGGTAGTATGCATAACTACCTGAAATGCATTAAGTGATACTGCCGGAACTCCGAGCTCTGCCATAGCCATACACATAAGAGATACGGAAATCTGCTCTCCTACGCTTACAAGCATGTCGAGTTCACGCTTGGGGGGCTTAGGATTGATATCCTTTGCCTTGGCAATAAGCTCATTTGTTGTCTTTCCCATTGCAGAAAGAACTACTACAACATCATTGCCTGCCTTGTAATCTTCGATACAGCGGTTGGCTACATTGTAGATTCTTTCCTTGTTTGCGACGGATGACCCGCCAAATTTTTTTACTACTAACATTTCTTTACTCCTCTATTTTCTGGCCGATCACCTGTCGATCAACCCATGATTGACTTTCAGTCGTACACACGGATCTTGCTCAAAACCTCAAGATTCTTTATCTTGCTCAGGAAATCATTCTCGCTCATAGCTTCGGTAAGGAATGCAACCTCGCCTGCCTTAGAGCTTGCGCTTTCAGCAGTAACTCCAAGAGCCTTTCTTGCCTCCATCGCTGTTTTATCACTTACGCGAACATAGAATCTCTGAACACCGCTTCCCTGTTCAGACATATGAGCCTTTTCCCTGCTCCAAATAATATCTGAGGGAAGTCCATAATATTTTGCAGCCTCAATAATATCGCCTGCAACCGCTCCGGCTGTTGGAAGCTTTCCTGCTCCCTTGCCGTAGAACATAACATCTCCCGTAGCATTTCCTGTGACTAAAATACCGTTAAATACATTATTTACATGATAAAGCTGGCAGTTCTCAAATACGAGGAAAGGAGCTACCATAGCAGATACCTTCTCGTCATCCCTGCGGATACTTGCAAGAAGCTTTATCTTTGCGCCTAGGCTCTTTGCGCAGGCAATATCCTCTGCAGTTATGTTTACTATTCCTTCCGTAGGAATGTCATCACAATCAACCTGGGCTCCTGCTGCTAAAGACGCAAGGATTGCAGCCTTTCTCTGTGCATCTGTTCCCTCTATATCAGCTGCAGGATTTCTCTCAGCATAACCATTATCCTGAGCCTCCTTAAGTGCTACATTGAAGTCCAGCCCATCCTCTCCCATACGGGTAAGAATGTAATTAGTTGTACCGTTAACAATACCCTTTATCTCTAAAATGTCATCTCCTACCAGGCAGTCGCATAAAGACCTGATAATTGGGATACCACCGCCAACGCTTGCCTCAAAGTAGTAATCGCAATTATGCTGTTTTGCAAGCTCAATAAGTTCAGCACCATGAGCAGCAACCAGCTCTTTGTTTGAGGTACATACGGACTTTCCAAGTGAAAGCGCTCTCTTTGTATAATCATATGCAGGATTAATACCGCCCATAACCTCGGCAATGATCTTAACCTCAGGATCGTTTAAGATTGTGTCTACGTCATGTACAAGAACCTCCTGTACAGGGTTGCCGGGGAAATCACGCAGATCAAGTACATACTTTATCTCAATAGGCTTTCCTGCACGCTTCGCGATGATATCGCTGTTCATCTTTATAACATCATATACTCCGGACCCTACCGTTCCGAACCCAAATATCGCTATCTTCATGGCTTTCTCCTTTTTTATGTTAAAGGCTTCCCCTCGTGGCGAAGCTGTCAGCCGAAGGCTGACTGATGAGGTGTTTATTGGCATCCTTAAACTATGAGCTGCTATCACTCACGTCCTAAAATCTTCAGCGAATTAATCCCGCGGATACCCTCAATAGCAGTGATAATATCATTTACTTCCTTTGTTTCAGGTCTGATCTCCATACCTACGGTTACTGAGGCAATACCTCCGATTGGGATTGTCTGGTGTATTGTAAGTATGTTTGCCCTGCATTTTGCTATCTCATTTAAAACATTTGAGAGCAGACCGGGCTCGTCATCCAAAAGAAGCATAATATTTATTGTTTTTCCACGGCTATTCTCATGGAACGGGAATATGTCATCCTTATACTTATAAAATGAACTCCTGCTGATCCCGAGCTGTTCGGTAGCCTCCTGAACAGTTATAGCCTTTCCCGAATCAAGCAGCCGCTTTGCCTCTATAACCTTAAGAAGTACCTCAGGTACCGCCTTTTCTTTTACTAAAAAATATTTATCTTTTTCATTCATAATGTTTTATCTGTGTGTGTTGTAAATACATTTGTCCGTTCAACGTGGATACTATACCACAGACCATAAAAAAAAGCAAGCGTCTTTTTCCCAATTTTATGGAAATTTTTGCCTGCTTTTTTGTACTTTTTTAACAATATTCACCTATTAATCATTATGCTTTGTTTTCTATAGGCTTAAAATAACTTCGTTATAGTTTCAAAACCAGCCCATCATAATCCGAAAGATTGGTTATGACCACTTTCCCCTTTGTTATGTCAACTTTTATACCGTTACGTTTAAAACTATCCAGGCTCTTTGTGAGAGCTGTGCCCTGTTTCTTCAATCCAGCAATACTTGGCAGCTTAAATTCTACACTTGTCTCCCCATTCATGGCAAAGGTATTAACTACTGCAACAAGACTTTTACCATCTTCTGAAACTCTTACCACCGCCTGCCAGCCCTTTAGGTCATTGTAGCTGTTCTGGTAAGGTCCGAAACGGTAATTTCTGCCGTTCTTTATCACGGGTGCACATTTCTTATAGAAGGCAATGGCTTCATCCACAATCTTCCACTGCTTCTTTGAAATGGTGCTCATATCTCCTGACAGGCACATCCTGCCAAGGAAAGTATTCGAAAGAGAATAGTATAGGCGCTTTTCGTCATCCTTAGCACGAAGTACCGCCCATATCTGGCTCTGAGCCGGAAGGATTGCACGGGTCACATTAGCCGCCACTACCGGTATTGCCTGCCACTCATGTGCATCCGAGAACGAAGCCATAGAGGTCACCGCCTGCATGGAAGGCTCAAGCCTATGTCCACCTGATGAGCAGTTTTCTATTACTATATCAGGTATATCTTTTCTTATCTTCTTAAAGAAATCTCTTGAAGCCACAAGGCTCTGTCTCATGCCTTCACCAAGAGACTCTGCACCGTCACAGCCAATACCTAAATTATCGTTATAATCTACCTTTAGGTAATCGAAACCATTGTCTTTAAGGTTCTTTATCACACGCTCGGTAAGGTAATCAATTACCTCAGGCTTTCTCATATCCAGGAAACGCCTAAACATTGTCTGTATCGGGATGCCGTCACGTTTTAAGAGCATATCCTCTTTCTTGAACATTTCAGAATCCTTACCTACAACCTCCATTTCATACCAGAGCCCGGGTATCATGCCGCACTCCCGGATCTTGTCGGCAGTTTTCTTTAGTCCGCCGGGAAATTTCTTTTTGTTTGTGATCCAGTCTCCAATATCTGACCAGTCGTTACCATCCTTCACATGCCAGCCCGCATCAATTACACAGTACTTTATACCGTGTCCCCTAAGACGCTCGGCTATGGATTCCATCTCCTTTTCATCAGGATTACCCCAGCTGGTACAATACTCATTAAAGATAATCGGAAGTTCCTTTTCTGACTCAGGAACATTTTCGAGATTGACAAGCTGTGCACTTGTTATACGGAAGCTGACCTCATCTATGGTTTTCTGCATCATATCGGAAGTTCTTCCGGAACTGTTCCTGCATACTGTAAGAATTGCTTCAGGCGTAATAAACTTTTCCTTATATTTTAACTCTTTGGTCCAATGTCCAAACTCCCTGTCTGCTATACCGCCTGAAATGGAGTTCTTCTCATCCCTGTTATAAACCTCCATTTGCCAGGAAGAATTTATATAGAGCTGAGCTCCTATAGAATACCCTTTTAATTTTCTAGTTGCCCCGGTCTGACCATTTTTGTCCTTCTGTTTTACACTTTCCAAACTTATCTCTCCCAGGTCAGTCACCACCATCCAAGGAAAGTAGCGCCTGACAGGCATAGAGCCAACCTCACCGAATCTCTCGCTGTTTGCACCTATACGTAACCAGGCAGGTTCAAGCTCCATATCGAGGAATGCCCTGCTTTCAAGCTTGCCTTCCATGCTCCACTTACTCTTTAATCGATGGAGCACAAGATCTTTCTGCCTTAGACCTTTCCCAGCACAGGGGAATGAACATATATTGAAGGATGAAGCCATCTCCAGCATCTGCTTTTTCTTTGAACCATTCTCAAAAACACTATAAGTTTTTATGTATTTGCTTCCAAGATTGTATTCAATTACCGAAGAAATATTCACAGAGTTTCTTTCATATTCTGTGATTATCCTAAATAATTCTTCCTTCTTACCGGCATTTTCAAACCTCTGCCCGACAAACTTCATATCATTTGTTGACTGACTGTTCTTCATGGAGTGACCATGTATAAACCCATCCGGATAGTTATCGCCCACAAACTTACATTGAACTGCCGGTTCCACACTCCACCACCCGTCAAGCTCTATTCTGTCATCAAAGCCCTTAGGCAAGAGGGTGTAGCCCACGCTACCGCTTCTGTTATCCTTTATAAAAACTACGAGCATATCGCCCAGTTCAAATTTTGAATAAATTTCCTTGTCTGCCATTTTCTTCTCTTCTCCATTTTAGAAATTAATCTATATCTTACACCATTTGAGGGTGTTAATTTTTTTCATTTACGCGTTAATTACTATTCTCTCTTACACTCTTCTTTAAGAAGTACTCTGCCATTCCTATATCTTCAGGTGTTGTTATCTTGATATTTCTGTAATCCCCTTCTATTATCTTTACCCTATGTCCGGTGTATTTCTCAACAAGCATGGCATCATCTGTGATTGCCACTGACTCACTTGACACGTTATGGTCTTTTTCGGAATTGTACTTTTCAAAAGCCTCATTTATTAGTGCCAGTTTAAAACATTGCGGAGTCTGCACCCTATAAAGCTTTTTCCGGTCAGGTGTACCCGTTACTTCCATGTCAGAGCCGACTTCCTTCACCGTATCCTTTTCAGGTACCCCCGGAACCACCGCATCAAACTCCTTTACTTTATTGATACAAGAGTTAATCAATTCAGGAGTTATCAGGGGGCGTACTCCGTCATGGATCAAAACATAATCATTTAAATCATTTTGTCCGGTATTCTCCTGTCTCCTTATTACCTGCTTAATTCCCTCATATACCGAGTCACAGCGTTCCTTACCGCCTGCACAGATGGCTACAACCTTTTTTAAACAGTAGTTTTCAACTATCTGCTCTCTGACATAAGGTATCTCATCTTCGCCCGTAACTATAACTATCTCATCTACATCACTCTTTTCAAAGGCTGTTAATGTATGGTAAAGCACAGGGGCTCCTGCAATCTCCATATACTGTTTTTTCACTGAACTGTTCATACGTCTGCCTGTACCGGCCGCAACTATGATTGCCGAAAACCTGTCCTGCATGTTACATATCTCCTCAATTAAATTTCACCTATATAAAACTTATTAGTCTTATTTTATCATAAATCATTTTCATATTCTATACTTTTTTGTTCAATTAATTATTTTGCCCTTATTTACTCTTTTACTTTCATAATTTTATGTCAAAAAATAAAGCACAAAGGACAGCAACGTCACATCTAAGGTCTTCCCCCTAAACTGCGTTTACTGTCCCCTGTGCATTTGACCACAAAGATCAATCGGCATCAGAACAGCCCGTCAAACAGGTATCCCGTATCGTAGATTCCATAGTACGAACCATTCTTACCGTAGAAGTTTTGGTTGCCTGAATTTTTCAATTCCTGCTGTCCGGCAATGGATTCAATTCTCTGGGCAGATGAAGCTATCGACTTACCAAAATACCCATTGTTTCCGAAAAGATCCTTGACTGTGTTCATGTCAGCCTTTTTAAAGGCTTCCTCGTCCACAGACATCTTTCCGTCAACACCAACAGTAATCCCGGCCTTCGACAGGCTCTTGCCCATGATACCGGTCATCCTTGCCATACTGGAAACAGCATTATCAATGGCAGAATTGCCTGCTTTATCAGCCGCTGAAACAGTTTCATTGTAATTTGAAACCAGATCACTTACAGCCTTATAAGCAGCATCCGAATCATACTTATCTTTATTTGCAAACAGGTCATTCTTGCCGGTACTGCTCAATTTCTTGGCAGCTTCAGCAAGCTCTCCGCTTTCCCTTTTCACGCCTGAAAGTTCAGAATCAACAGTATACTTAATATTTGAGTTCTTCAATACTGAAGAAGTGCTGGTATCGCTGTTCTTACTGTATAAAGCCTTTAAGGCTTTTGAATAAGCTCCGCTTTTCACGCTTGATAACTGGGAAAGATTGCTGTAAAGAGTATTTGTATAATTACTTGAACTGGATCCACTGTACCCAAACAGGCTCCCATAGTTTGTGGTATTGAATCTTATCACCTGACACACCTCCCTTCTATGAATTTTTATGATGAAATTAATCATCCGTTTTTTAAGCAGTTATCTTTCTCCCAATTTCAAATTAGGAACTGCATTTAAGTCAAATCCATGTCTTGTACCGGCAATGTACTCATAATATGCGGCACAGCCTATCATTGCAGCGTTATCGGTACAGAGAATCGGTGATGGATAATATAATGAATACCCGGCTTTCTCACATGCTTCCTTCATCCCTGCTCTAAGTGCGGAATTCGAAGCTACGCCACCTGCCATGGCAATCTTGGTATAACCTAAGTCTTTAGCTGCTGCCATGGTTTTTGAAACCAATGCGTCTACTACTGCAGCCTGGAATGAAGCTGCTACATCAGCAACGGTCACTCCCTGCTCAGGGTCTATTAAGTCGTCTCCGGAGAATACAGTTTCATACACGCTATGCTTGATTTGTCTTTCGTTGTCTGTATTTAAATTATTACCTACAGTCTGTTTCATCTTACAGGAATTAAGATAATTAAGTACTGCAGATTTTAAACCGCTAAAGCTGAAATCGTACGGACATCCCTCGATGTTTGCTCTGGGGAATGCTAAAATATCCTTCCTGCCGGTCTTTGAAACCTTGTCCACCTTAGGACCGCCGGGATACCCCAGACCTATCGCACGAGCTACCTTATCAAAGGCTTCGCCCGCTGCATCATCGTGAGTCCTACCTATTATCTCGTACTCGGCGTAACTGTTTACCTTTACCAGATGTGTATGCCCGCCGGAAACTACCAAACACAGATACGGCGGCTCTAAGTCCTTGTGCTCTACATAGTTTGCTGCTATGTGTCCCTCTATATGGTGTACCCCTACTAGCGGCTTGCCTGAAGCGTAAGCTATAGCCTTTGCCTCTGCCACTCCTACGAGCAGTGCTCCCACAAGTCCCGGACCGTAGGTTACTCCTATCGCGTCAATATCATCTAAGGTCACTCCTGCTTCCTTTAAGGAAGTTTTAATCACCTGATTGATCTTTTCAATATGCTTTCTGGAAGCTATTTCAGGTACTACTCCACCGTATAGGGTATGCAGGTCAATCTGCGAATAAATGGTATTTGACAGGACTTCACGGCCGTTTTTTACAACTGCTGCTGCAGTCTCGTCGCATGATGATTCTATTGCCAATATCAGCACTTCTTTTTCCATACTGTGTCTTCTCTCAATAATCCGGTAATGTCAGTTCTGACACTCCTATATATTTTATAACCATTGTCTATCATATTGACGTTCTGTGTTTGACTAATTTTCTTGTCAACGGCAAAACCGTCCCTGTGGTTGACATCAGTCAGTCTCATCGATTGCCACTTCGTTTTCTGATAGTCTCCAGGCAGCTATTTTCCACTTGCCATCATCCTGCTGTATGAGGCTAAACTCCTCAAAGGATCTGTCCATCTGTGCCCCGGCCTTCAAGGTGAAATACATTTTTATCACTGCGGTTTTTCCTGCCTTGGTGTCAATGTATTCTATATTGCTCGCGCTGTCTATAGCAAAACTGAAAATTGTTTTCTTATCCTTTTTATACTCTGCCCGATCTCCCTTGATAAAGGCTATCTGCTCATCTTCCGCGTTGTTTTCTAACAATTCAAAGGAATAAAGATTTCTTACCTGGCTGACCAGTTTCTTTATCTGTTCATCTGTCAGGTCATCATTATACAGGCATTTAGTGATCCTGCAATAAAGCTTTAATACCTCACGGGGCGTTGCTGGGTATTCCCAATCGAGATCCTTTTTTATCAGGGTGTCCGCTTCCGATGTTTCGGCAGGTATTTCCTTTGTTGAACTGTTATCCTTATTTCTTGTTATCGCAAAGTAAATACCAATGACAACTGCGGCAAACAGAACCATAAAGACTATTGTACCCAATGGGCTTTTTTTCTTATTTGTAGCCATGTTATTCCTCATCTTCAAATTTCAGGGTTACTGTCCTTAAATCCTTTGTTGCTATGATATTGGGGAATATCTTGCGGATCCTTCCTACATATTCCGCGGGATTAACAAGTGAAGGACTGTAATGTGTAAGCCACATTTCCTTTGGTGCAGGATCAGCCGCTGCTGCCAAATTTGCAGCCTCTGTAAATGTCATGTGCTTATGATCAACTGCATTGTCCGCCTTGTCATCCTCACCGTACATTCCCTCACAAATAAAGATATCCGCATCTGCTGCCATCTCTGAGATGATCTTTACAGGTCTTGTATCTGTGCAGTAGGTGACCTTAAGTCCTCTTCTCTCCGGTCCCAAGATCATATCCTGAGTATAGACAACTCCGTCTATCTCAACTTCCTGACCTTTCTGCAGTCTGCTCCAGGCTTTCATTGGCACATTATTGGCAGCTGCTTTTTCCGGATCAAATTTCCCGGCACGGTCTATCATAATACTGTAGCCATAGCAGGTTACTCTGTGGTTTACCTTAAATGCTTTTATCCTGTATCCACAGAGATTTAGCTCTGACACCGGCTCTGTAAGCTCTATAAAATTTATCTCAAATGGGAGCTCCGGTGCTATTATTCTTAACGCATTGACTGTTTTCTCAAGGCCTTTTGGTCCTACGATGGTCACAGGCTCACTTCGGTCAGCGTTTCCCATCGAAAGTAGAAGCCCCGGAAGCCCACTGATATGATCCCCATGAAAATGGGTGATACACACCACATCTATATCATGGAAGCTCCAGCCTCTCTCGCGGATGGCAACCTGTGTTCCCTCTCCACAGTCTATAAGCAGGCTGCTTCCGTTGAACCTTGTCATGAGTGACGTAAGTCTCCTGTATGGGAGCGGCATCATGCCTCCGGTTCCTAATAAACATATATCTAGCATCTTTTTTCCTCAAAATATATTCGCTAACGTAATTATATGCTTCATACTCCATTCCGCTTTGCGGAACGGAGCCGTGTCGTAGGGGTTCCTCCCATTGCTTCGCAAAGGGTCCCTCCCTGCGACGTGTCAGGTGATAGCCCGGCTCATAAGGATAGCGTCCTCGGTTGGATTTCTGTAATAGTCCTTGCGCCGGCCGCTCTCTGTAAACATAAGCTTTTTGTATAACCCGATAGCAGGTATGTTGTTTTCCCTGACCTCTAGGTAAAATATGCGCGATCCTAGCGTATATGCATTTTTCACCATTTCACTCAGCAGCGAATATCCGACTCCTCGTTTCCTAAAGACAGGATTTACGGCTATTCGAAGGATCTCACACTCATCAAGTACCTGCTGTGTACAGCCATATCCAATGATGATGTGCTCATCCTCAGCTACGAAAACAGAGTGTCCTTTTCCCAATGAAAAATCTGCCAGTGAATCCAAGCCCCAAGGGTCTGCAAAGCAGGTCTTTTCCATTTCATATACTGTTGGCACATCTTCTGTTTTCATAAGCCTAATAGTCATCAAATTTTAAGCAGGCCTTAAGTCCTGCCTTCCTCCAATTCCCTCTCTGCCTGGGATTTTCTTAAATAAACAGGTGTATGGACATCCGCATCCTTTGCTTCTCCGTTAAGGAAAATCTTCTCACCCAATGCTGCTATTGAAGCTGCTCTCTGGAGTAACAGTGTTTCCGGAGCAAAGGAATACTCTAAACTAAACTTTTCTGCAATAATATCTTTATATACAGGTACCGCATCGCCGTTAAAGATTACCTTTTTTCCTAACTTCTCAAGCTCTGAAAGCATCTCGGTAAGAGGTACTGCACGCTCTGTTATAAGGGTTTTCATTTCAAAATCGCTGACAGAATCCTTCTTACTGTTTTCACGAATCTCATAGTTCTCACCAATCCCGGTTCTTACAAACTCATAGGCTCCGGTGTAAACCTCCTGCCTTCTTGCATCCATTATCGGACAGATCACACAGCCCTCATTTCCACACAGGTTGTATGCCAGCCCTTTTAGTGTAGACACCTCGGCGATGGGCTTATCCAAAGCCAGTCCCAGCCCTTTAGCTGTGGCGGAACCGATCCTAAGTCCGGTAAATGAGCCCGGTCCGCAGGATATTGCTATGCAGTTAAGCTCCCCCGGCTCTAATTCCAGTGCCTTCATTACCTCATTTATCATTGGAAGAAGTGTCTGGGAATGGGTCTTTTTATTATTTACTGTATATTCGGCAGCCAGTCTTCCGTTACTCATTACAGCCACAGATGCTGTCAGTCCTGAACTCTCTATTGCAAGTATGTTACTCATGTTCCATACCCTTTCATAAACTATTTCTGGCTTGAAATGTCAATTCTTCGATAATCAAACCCTTTTTCTGTGTCCTTGGAAAGCCTTATCCTTACTGCATTTTTCGGGATAAGCTCACTTATGAGATCGGACCACTCAATTACTGTTACTCCGTTTCCAAAGAAATAGTCCTCGTAACCGATCTCGTCCATTTCCAGAGGATCCTCTATACGGTAAACATCAAAATGATAAAAAGGCAGGCGACCCTCATAGTATTCCTTTATTACCGTAAATGTAGGTGAGCTCACGGGCTCTGTAACTCCGAGCCCTGCTGCTATACCTTTCGCGATAACTGTTTTTCCGGTACCTAAATCCCCGTCAAGACAGAATATTGCTCCGGGCTCAGCCTTTTCCCCTAACTCTCTTCCAAACTCAAATGTATCTTTATCGGAATTTGTTTCTATGACCATTATAATCAACCCTTAAAATTTTTCACGTTCTCACGAATAAGCTGAAGGAAGGTCTCCTCGTTTGCCCCAAGGTCTGCCTTAGGTGCAAGGAATGCCCTCATCTTGCCAAGATATACATAGTAAGCGGTTTTGCCGCAAACAACCTTCATGATCCTGTCATACTTGTAAGGAGCATATTCATTCATTCTCTTCATATCAAAGCCGGCGTCACTAAATGTATATGTGATGATGCCTTCGCCATGTGACATGCTCTCTGACTGCTTCTTTGCTCTTTTCTTTAAGCTAAGCGGGCTGTTTATGATGAAGAACAGGAAAACGCCTGCAAAAATGCAGCCCTGCACTACCTTATCATCCATAAAGCTCCATACCGCCATAACAACCGAAGCTATAACTATAAGTACTGCAATAACGCCTATCACACTGCAGTAGGTATGGTAAAACATGAATCTGAAAATGTCCTGCTCTGTGGGCTTGCCTTCAAAGGTGAATACCCTGCCGTAATGCTCCATCGGAGGCTCGTTTTCCTCCTGGGGCTCACTCTCTTCTTCGGCATTTTCTTCCTCGTTATCATATTCAGAGTCGTCTCTTTCGTCGTCAGTATATCCTTCTGCCTCGTCCTCAGCATACTCGATATTCTCGTCTGCATTCTCATTTGCTTCATCAAGCTCCTCTTTGGAAAGGGTTGAAAGTGAAGCAAGCTCAGCTATGGACCTTCCAGACCTTTTGGGCGGTTCAGTCTTTTTCTTCATTACTTCATCATCATTTTTTTCTTTCAGTTTCAAATCCATTTCAGATAGTCCTTTCTAGTAAATTTTTCCCAAATACCATTGTACCACATAAGTTGCAAAAAGCAACAAAAAAATGCACGGCCGCTATAGTGTGCCATGCATTTATATAAGATTAATTCTTGCCTTCGCTCTTTATTATCCTGCTTAAAGGCTTGTAAACTAGTATGGTTATGATCGATATCGCAACACCCTTTAAGAAGTTAAACGGTATGGTAGCAAAAAGTATGAAGGTCTTTAAATCCACAATGGCTGAATTTGCCTTGGTACCTTTTCCTACAATGCTCGACTCTGCTGCCTCTTCTGTAATATGGAACTTTGATGAGAAGAATCTTACGAACGCAGGTATCAGATACAGCCAGTTGAAAAGAATTGAAAAAGCTGTGATCGAGATAGTAGCTACAATGCATGCGGTAACTGCTCTCTTCTTTGTCTTATTAAACATGTAGATTGTAGCAGCAGGTATTACATAACTGCAGCCCACAACGAAATTCGCAAGTTCTCCGATAAAGGCAGTGCTTGTACCTTTTATAAGAAGCTTTATGAGTATCTTTACAAACTCCATAACTACGCCGGTAGCAGGTCCGTATGCAAAGGATACGATCATAATGGGAAGTTCACTGAAGTCAAATTTGTAGACATCACCGGGAACGAGGGGAACGGGGAAATCAAGTATCATCAATACTGCTGACATAGCAGATAAAATACCAATGACAGCTATCTTTCTGGTAGTAAAGAATTTCTGTTTCTTATCCAGCCCTTGCTTTTTTGCGTTCACTTTTTCTAACGCAAATGAGATAAGGAACATTGCTACGATGATACCGAAGAATGAGAGTACATACAATGCATTCTCGACAACTGTTTCCCACAGTGTGGGATCTGCCTTTTTGGCAGCTTCTTGTGCGGCGGTTTCCGCCAGGAACAAAGTATTCATTTTTTCTCCTTTCATCCGGACTGTACCGTTGGTTTCGGAGTTTCACCGAATCAGCCTTTTTGGCGCGCGGACTATACCGCCAGTAGGGAATCACACCCGATCCTGAAGATTTGTTGGGATAGCTTTAAGCTTTGTATTTTCCCAACAAGAATGTAAGATATCACAACTGTGCTGAAATTGCAAGTATTTTTTCATAAATTTTTGAACTGGTTTTAGTCTGTCTTCAAAAAAAGAGGAAGTCCCAATGTCCGGGATTTCCTCTTTCAATATGTAATCTGTATCAGTTTTTATATGCACTGAGAAAACCAGCTATATTACAATTTTACTCAGTTCTCAGGGCTACTACAGGATCCTTCTTAGCTGCGCTCCTTGAAGGGATTACGCCTGCGATAAGTGTCAGGAACATACTGATGAGCACCAGTAATGCTGCAACATGTATCGGAAGTCGTGCGCTTAAATTTTCGAGATCGGTCAGCCTATGCAGTATGATGTTTATCGGGATGCACAGCAGATATGTTACTATAACTCCCAGCATACCCGAAGTAAAGCCGATGATAACCGTTTCCGCATTGAACATGCTCGAAACGTTTCTCTTTGATGCACCGATGGCACGCAGGATACCGATTTCCTTTGTTCTTTCCTGAACGGATATCAGGGTAATAACGCCGATCATTATAGAAGAAACGATAAGCGAAACTGCTACGAATGCAATAAGTACATAGGTAATCGCATTGATAATCGTAGTAACCGATGACATAAGTATTCCTACGATATCGGTATAGTGGATTTCCTTTAACTCATCAACTGTCTTGTTGTATTCCTCTATGCTTTCCGAAATCACATCCTTGTTAGCAAATGAAGTAGCAAACAGGTTGATTGTTGAAGGGCTGTCCTTATCTACAAGACTTAAATCCTGAAGTATTCCGTCATATGTTGAAGGTGAGAACTCCATGGTCTCGTCAAACAGGATAGCGCACTGCTCATCGCCAAAGGTTTTAAGCATCATATCAAGTGCAGCCGAAAGCTGTGCGGTAGTCATAGATGCAAGCTTTTCTTTTGCCTGTGCGGAATACTGGTTAAGGAACTGCTCCTTCATTGAACTTCTGAACATTTCCGTAAGCTCATCCTCACCCATCTTTGAAAGGTAGGATGAAATCTGCTCCTCGCTCATACCTGTCTGGGCAATAGCACCCTGTATCATCTGGGCAAGCATTGTATCCTTATCAAGTGAAGCAAGTGTCTGATCAATAGTCTGGTCTATAAGCTCCTCAGAAGGGGTACTTGCAATCTTGGTATAGAGCTCTGCTCTTCCTTCCTCGTCAAGACCGTCAACATACTCATGGAATTTCTGTACCTTTTCTTCGGTAGTCATCCCATCGGTATTCTTAAAAGGAAGTCCGGTAAGCACATCAGTATCCTTTGAAGCGATCTGAGCCTTTACAACCTCTGAATTATTTGCACGGTCAATTATATAATCTGTAAGTAATGTGGTGTATCCGATATGGCCGTTTTCCTGTACACCGATGGCATTCTGAGAAACCTTGGCAATACCTGAAACCTTGAGTACCAGACCGTTATCGTAAAGATACTTAAGTCCTGTAGGAGTCTCTCTTAAGTCCACATAGGTTCCTGTTTTCTCATCATAATTGTAGCTGTCGCACGGAAGCACTGTCCTGAATTCAAGATTGCAGATTTCTTCATAGCTCCATTTCTGCTCCTTGACTTCCAGCTCCTCGTGTTTTACCACTGCCTCCATGTTCTTATCCATCTCTTCCTTGCTCTTTAAACCTAAAGCGTAGAGAGTCAGATCATTAAGTTCGTTATGTTCATCTACAAAAAGTATAACCTCATTGTAGTCCCCGGGCCAGTTACCGTACAGCAGCTCGTACTGCTCCTTAAGTACCGGATTTATCACTGTACCGTCGTTGCCGGATAACATTTCCTTCCAAAGTGCCGAGCTGTTCTGCATAAATGTATTGGATTGAGCCCCTAATGCTGAACCCTGATTAAATGAGAGCATCAGGGACATATCAATACCCATGAAGTCCCTTATCATGTCTGTCATAAGCTGGGATGCATCTGAAAGAATGATGTCACCCTCGAGGTTTTTGGTATATATCTTTAAGTTGGTATTATATGTATACTGGATACCCGAAAGAGCATTTTTAAACTCCGAATCAGGCTTTGCCCTCTCATCCTCAATATACTTCTTAAAGGAAACAAGGTCATTTTCCCTGCTTTCAAGTGTATTTAAGGAATTAACCAACTCGTAGATCATATTCTTCTGGTAAACAGCGTCATTATCATGCTGAAGTGTTGACTGTGCCTTTCCCATAAAAGTGGTAAGCAGACTGCTCATATCAACAGTCGTGGCCTGTATGGTTATCGGATAGGACGAAAGCGTCTGCTCCTGCACATCATCGATAAACTCCGTCATACCATTTGAAACTGCGTAAATAAGAGCTATACCAATGATACCGATAGACCCTGCAAAGCTCGTAAGTATTGTACGTCCCTTCTTTGTAAAGAGGTTTTTAAGCGAAAGTCCGAATGCTGTAAAGAGGGACATCGAAGGCTTTTTAACCTTATGTGACTCAACCTCCTTCTTTTTAGCAGCTTCAAGCTCTTTTTTGTACTCGCTTTCCTCTAACGGTGCGGAATCATCTGTGATAACTCCGTCAAGCATTTTTACTATTCTTGTAGAATACTTATTTGCCAGGTCCGGGTTATGTGTAACCATGATAACCAGACGGTCCTTTGCTATCTCCTTTAAGATATCCATTACCTGTACGCTGGTCTCGGTATCAAGCGCTCCGGTAGGCTCATCCGCAAGGATGATATCAGGATTGTTAACGATTGCACGGGCAATAGCAACACGCTGCATCTGTCCGCCGGACATCTCGGTAGGTTTCTTTTTCATCTGGTCCTTAAGTCCTACCTTTTCCAGCGCCTCTTTAGCACGCTTGCGTCGTTCTGCTTTTGAAACACCTGAAAGTGTAAGAGCAAGCTCAACATTGTTAAGTACTGTCTGATGAGGTATCAGGTTGTAGCTCTGGAACACGAAACCGATGGAATGGTTTCTGTATGCATCCCAGTCACGTGCCTTATACTCCTTTGTACTTTTTCCGTTGATCACAAGGTCACCGTCCGTATACTTGTCAAGGCCGCCGATGATGTTAAGCATGGTGGTCTTTCCACAGCCGGAGGGTCCGAGTATTGATACAAACTCACTCTCACGGAACTGAAGGCTCACACCCTTTAGAGCGTTTACATTCTCACCGCCTGCAGGGTAGACTTTTGTGATGTTTTTTAACTCAAGCATGACAAACTCCTTATTATATCTGAAGAATAATTATTTACAAAAAATTCGCATATAAGTATATTAAATAAATAGCAATAATACAAAAAGTAAAGCAGAAACTATTAAACTCCAAAAATAAAAATTTGTCAATGTGTTTTTGTCGGAATTAATTTATTTTTAAGATATACACGCATAGACCGGCTAATGTATAGGGGATTTTCAACCAAGAAACTTCATTGAAATGCAAGATAATAGTGATACAATAAAATTAATTCTTAAGGCAAATATAAATATAAACGGAGGGGTGAAATGAGCTATAAGAATTTTACGACAGCGGTTTACTGTACCGTTGGGGATGTTAATAACATCAAAGATCTTGGGGAATTTGAGAAGGATTTTGCTCACATTGAGGACCACGCACACATCGACAAGGTATATCTTGAGTATTACAGGAGCGACCAGTGGTGTACAAAGGAGCATATGCTTGAGGTAAAGGATTTCTTTAATAAGAAGGGGATCAAAACCTCGGGCGGCATCACAACGTGCGGCAGCGGAGGGGAAGGCTTTGCTTCCTTCTGCTATTCTAAGGACGAGGACAGAGAAAAGCTAAGGAAGGCTGTTCAGCTCTGTGCCGAGACCTTTGACGAGCTGATACTTGATGATTTCTATTTTACAAACTGCAGATGCGAAGCCTGCATAAAAGCAAAAGGTGATAAAACCTGGTCTGAGTTTAGGCTCTCCCAGAAGCTTGACGCTTCAAAGAATATAATAATGAAGACTGCCAAGGATATTAACCCTAACATGAACGTTATCATTAAATATCCTCAGTGGTTTGAATACTACAATGAAACAGGCTATGACCCGGTAAATGAGGCAAAGGTCTTTGATTCAATCTATACCGGGACCGAAACCAGGAATCCTAAATACTCACAGCAGCATCTTCCCAAATATCTCGGATATTTTGTAATGAGATACCTTGAGAATGCCGCTCCCGGCAGGAACTTAGGCGGCTGGTTTGACCCGTTTGACTGCAATTACAACCTTTCTTCCTATCTGGAGCAGGGTTATCTTACTCTTTTCGGCAAGGCTAAGGAAGTTACACTGTTCTGCCTTGGCGCACTAAGGAAGCAGGGCCCCTGGAGGCTTATGGCTCCCGCAATAGGGGAAATGTTTAAGGAATGCGATGAGTACCTTGACAAGCTTGGCAACCCGATAGGTGCTGCTGCTTACAGGCCTGCCCGTGCCCGCGGTGAAAATGATCTGCACTCCTATCTTGGTATGTGCGGCATACCTTTCGAGCCCTGCTTTGAGTATCCTGCTGATGCAAAAACTGTCTTCTTAAGCGAAGGCGCTGCTGCTGACAAGGATATAGTTTCTAAGATGAACCGGACAATGCTTAACGGCGGTGACTGTATAGTTACGAGCGGCTTTGTAAAGAAGCTCGGAGATGCATTCGGCCAGTTTGCAAATATCAAGGTTACCGACAGAAAGGCAATTGTTAAGGAATATGCAGGCACAAGGGACAATGGCATAAATATATTCGGTTCAGTTCCCGGGAAGGAGCCCGTAATGATACCCCAGATCGACTACTGTACAAACGACATCTGGGAGCTCGCAGGAGGGTATGCATCCTTCAACAATTTCCCGATAGTCCTGCGCTCCGTATATGGCAAGGGACATATCTGCATCATAACCATCCCTGACAATTATGGGGATCTGTTAAATCTTCCCGCAGCTGTTTTAAATGTAATAAGAGGGCTGTTTACCAAAGAGCTTCCCGTTAAGCTCTTAGCAGAGTCCCAGATACAGTTCTTTGCTTATGATAACAATACTTTCATCCTTCGCTCCGACCTTGAATACACTGAAAGCGTAACCTTAGAGTTCGCCGAAAACGTAAAAAAAGTAAAGGAATTAAGGTTCGGCAGAGAGTTTAAGATCAATGATCAAAGGCAGCTAACTATACCTCTGATGCCGATGATGAATATGCTGTTTCAGGTTGAAACCTGATTAAAAGTCACTAAAAAACCTCCGAGATTTCGCTCCCGGAGGTTTTTTCTTTTAAACTCTTTTATCTTGAAAATTATTTAGCTGTAATGGTAGCCTTGTCAGCTGCCTTGATCGTTGTCCACTTGCCGTTTACATAAGCCTTAACTGCAAATGTATATTCAGTACCCTTTACCCTGTTCTTTACGGTATATGAAGTCTTTGTTGTGGACTTCTTTATTGTCTTTGCTTTTCCGTTAACATACTCAACAACCCTGTACTTTGTTGCGCCTTCAACCTTGGTCCACTTTACTGTGATCTTGCCCTTCTTGGCTGTAAGCGTAACTACGGGCTTGTCTGATGTCTTAACTGTTCCGCTACCGTTTTCGATGCCGTCAATTGCTTTCTGAACAGCCTTTGCATAAACCTTTGCACCTGATTCATTGGGATGCATTGAATAAGCGCTTACCATTGATGAGGATGAAAGATCCTGTGCTGAAGCCTTAGCAATAATCGAGTTGATATAAGGATCTGCAGTATATGCTTCATGGCCCTTAAAAGCATCTATTACTGAAACATAATAGATATCAAGACCCTCTGCACGGCACTCTTCAACAAGAGCAGCATACTGCTGGTCGAGCATATCACACGCTGCGTCAACCTTTGTTGTGATCTCGCCGGATATATCAACCTTTAAGAAGCCTAAACTTGCGGAGAAACCTTCTTCATTGAAAAGTCTGGGATATCCAACTACTATTATCTTAGCCTGCTTTCCGGCTTTTTCAGCGATATCAAAATATGCCTTCTTTATCTTATCTCTGGTAGAATTTCCCGACTTGCTGCTCTCAAAGCTCTTCCATATCTCGGCAAGCTTGCCATCCAGAGCATCTGTTGAGGTAACAACTGTGGTAAGTATGTCTGTAAATCCTATATCGTTTCCACCGATGGTAACGGTAACATAATCTACTGCGCCTGTTCCATACTTCTTTTCTACCTCATCAAAGATCTCAAGCTGGGGAGTTAATCCCTTTTCACCCTTAAGTCCGCCATAGTTGTACTCTTTTTTCTGGTTACCGTAAAGGTCAACTGTTTCTGCTCCCGAAGCTGCTACAAAGAACCAGTTATCATTATGTACCATTTTCTGTCCGTCAACCTTTAACATGCCGGACCATGCCTTTTCAGACCTGTGAGCCAGCCAGTCCTCGTCCTCTACCTTTTCTGCACTGGCCTTATCCTGTCCAAAGAAGGGCTCGATACCCTCGCCTGATGCATAGGAATCGCCAATGGATACAACAATCTTCTTGCCTGCCTTTGTAGCTGCCGAAACCTGATCGGGGCTCGATACAACGATGCCGGTAAATGCCAACGCCATAACGGTTAGCAGTACTAAAAAGCGTTTCATCATCTTTTTCATATATGTATTTCCTTTCTATAAATTTTTTATTATTCCACAATGCCTATAATATTGGGAATATGTAGTATCAGCATATAACCTTTTAAGTAAAAAGTCAAGATAATAATGAGCCTAAAGTCCATAAAAACCTTGAAATTTTATTCCATGTTTAGTAAAATAACAATTGTGTTTTTTACTCTCAAATTAGATAATATGCTATTAATATAAAGGTGACAGATAAATGAAACTGATACTAAGCTATTTAAAAAGACATTTAGTCATATTCTGCATATCCACCGCCTTTCTAACCTTAGAAGCGGTGGCAGATCTGTTGCAGCCTACATATATGTCTTACATTGTGGACGACGGCGTTGCAAATATGGATGTTAAGCAGATACTTATCTACGGTGGGATAATGCTTGGGATTGCGCTGTTCGGCGCGTTCTGTGCAATAATGAGAAATCATTTTGCAAGCCGCACATCACAGACCATAGGTAAAGAAATAAGACATGATATATATCATAATGTACAGCAGTTATCCCTCGAGAACATTGACAGGTTGCAGCCTGCCTCGATCATCACTAGGATAACAAATGACGTAACCCAGATACAGGACTTTATCAACAGTATCATGCGTATCATGATAAAGGCTCCCATTACGGGCATCGGTGCAGTCGTGCTTATCATTATTCAGACTCCTAAGCAGGCTCCGATTATGATTGTTATCATACTGGTCGCAACACTTCTTATTATATTAAATATCCTAGTAGGATACCCGAGATTCGGAAAGGTACAGAAAAAGCTTGATAAACTGAATGGCGTATCCCGCGAATTTCTCTCTTCGGTCCGCGTTGTAAAGGCTTTTAGGGCTGAGGATAAAGAAACCGGAAAGTTCAGGAACGCTTCCGATGATCTGGCAGCAGCAAATACATCAGCCTTGAGAGCCATGGCGATGTTTGCTCCTCTGATAAACTTAACAGTAAATTTCGGTATAGTGCTGCTCCTCTTTATCTCCCAGGATCAGGATGCTGCCGACATCGGACGTCTTATGGCCTCTGTCAACTATATGGGGCAGGTAATGTTTGCCCTGGCTTTCATTTCAAACGTTATCAACAGTGCCGTCAGAGCCCTTGCTTCTTCCGACAGAATAAAGGAAGTACTTGATGAAAAGCCCGTACAGCACAGGGCTGAGAATCCTCAAAGGCCTGAGATAAAAGGAAGGATTTCATTCAATGATGTATCATTCGCATACGCAGGTTCTTCAAGGAATGCGCTTAGCCACATTTCCTTCAGTGCCGAGCCCGGCGAAACGATCGGTATCATCGGTCCGACCGGCTCAGGAAAGACCTCTTTAGTTAACCTGATTCCCAGATTCTATGATACTTCCGAGGGTGAAATAAAAGTTGACGGAGTTAATGTTAACGAAATAGATGAGGAATATTTAAGGTCAAAGGTTGCGTTAGTCGCACAGAAAGCTCTCCTGTTTACCGGCTCCATCATGGAAAACCTAAGCTGGGGACTTGAAAACAGGAATAAAACCACTGCTAAAGATGGAGAGTCAAACGTATACAGCGATGATGAAAAAGCCAGAATATACAATGCTGTAAAGATTGCCTGCGCCGATGAGTTTATCGGTAAAACCAAGGATGGCTACAATACTCTTTTGGGTCAGGGAGGAGTTAATCTTTCGGGTGGTCAGAAACAGAGGCTTTCTTTGGCCAGAGCACTTATAAAGGAGCCAAATATCCTGATACTTGACGACTGTACAAGCGCACTTGACGCCAATACAGAAAGCAGTGTATTAAAGGGGCTTTCAGAAATGGATACAAAAGCAACCGTGCTCTTAATAAGCCAGAGGATTTCAACGGTTATGCGGGCAGACAAGATACTTTGCTTAAGTAACGGAACCATCCAGGGCTTTGGTACTCATACGGAACTGCTTGAGAAATGCGGAACATACCGTGAGATTTATGAGTCCCAGATTGGACAGTTACCCGCTTAAATTTTGCGATTACCAGCTTTAAATTTTTATATACTAAAGACGTTCAACAATACAGGATACAGGCTATAACCTGTAACAAGGCAATAAGTTTGAAAATAAATTTTCAAACTTCCATCGGTGCCGCAACAGGCACGTCACCGATGTGTAAGCATGCCTGCAGCATGATACGAGATATGGCAGATAACAGGACAACGGCAACGCCCCCTCAGAATCTCTCGGGTATATCAAGACCCGGCAGGGGCATGCAGGTGGTTAAACCTAAAAACTTAAAAGGTACACTACTAAGATTATGGAATCTTACGGCAGGCAAGCGCAAGGGACTTGGCTGGGTACTGCTGCTTTCGGCATTTTCATCAGCGGCGGCCATAGTTTCACCGAGACTTACCGGTAGCATTATCACACGCATCAGCAACAGGGATACGATAACCTTATTACTTATTTTACTGGCAGGGCTGTATATATGTGACTGGTTTGTCAAGTTTATGCAGCAGTTTCTTATGGCAGCCATAGGTCAGCGGATCATAAATCATATCCGTCAGGCACTTTTCGGAAAAATAAAGGGGCTCCCCTTAAGATTTTTTGACAAACATCAGCATGGTGAGCTGATGAGCCGTCTGACAAATGATGTAGACAATATCAGTACAACAATATCAAGCTCGATCACACTGCTAATGACTTATTCCTTTACCATCATCGGTATATTCACAATGATGATAATATTAAGTCCGGTTCTTACCATGATCACACTCTGCAGTGTAGGTATGATATTTGTACTGACAAAAGTCGTTACAAGACATACCAGAAAGCTCTTTAAAGAGCAGCAGAAATACTTAGGCGTGCTTAACGGTCAGATAGAGGAAGGCATTTCCGGACTTACAGTCGTAAAAGCCTTTGGCAGGGAAAAGGAAATGGAGGCTGATTTCGATAAAAAGAATGAAAACCTTTGCAAGACCTCCATCCGTGCACTCATCTGGTCCGGCTATCTAATGCCTTTGATGAATGTTATCAATAATATCTGCTATCTGACTATCGCAGTAACCAGCGGACTTTTGTATATCAACGGAAAACTCAGTGATATAGGTCTTATCAGTACTTTCCTGCTTTATTCGAGACAGTTTACCAGGCCTTTCGTAGAGATAGCAAATGTCTATAACAATCTACAGACTGCCGTGGCAGGTGCCGAGCGTGTATTTGAGATTATGGATGAGGAACCCGAACCCGAAGACAGAGCAGATGCTGCAGAACTTGAAAACCCGAAGGGCGAGGTTGAATTTAAGAATGTAAGCTTTGGTTACGATGAGGGAAAGACAATACTAAAGGATATTTCTCTAAAGATCCCCGCTGGTAAAAAGGTCGCCATAGTAGGTCCAACCGGTTCAGGCAAGACCACTATCATCAACCTGCTTACACGTTTCTATGATGTAAATAACGGAAGCATTTATCTGGATGGCAAGGATTTAAGAGATTACAGAATGGGTGATCTCAGAAAAGTGTTCGGCGTTGTTTTACAGGACACCGCCCTTTTTGCAGAATCTGTAAGAGAAAATATTTCTTACGGCAATGAAGGTGCTTCTCTTGAAAAGATCAAGGAAGCAGCTGCTTCAGCCGGTGCTGATGCTTTTATAGAAAGACTTCCAAACGGATACGACACCGTACTTGAACAAGGCGGAATGGAGCTGTCCCAGGGTGAAAGACAGCTGCTCACAATTGCAAGAGCCGTACTTTCAAATGCACCAATCATGATACTTGATGAAGCAACCAGCTCAGTAGATACGGTAACCGAGCAAAAGATCAGAAAAGCAATGCTTAAGATCTGTGAAAACAGGACAAGCTTTATAATTGCCCACAGACTTTCAACAATCCGCGACTCAGATATCATAATCCTGATTGAAGACGGCAGGATAGCCGAAAAGGGCTCGCATGCAGAACTGATAGAACTTAACGGCAAGTATGCCGAGATGTATCGTACCCAGGTAGGGTAAGTGACACATTTGTCACCCACTCTATCCACTCCAGTTTTTATTCTTGCATATGGTATTAAAAAAATAGACCTCCGGGATTTAGTCCTAGAGGTCTATACTTTTTATCTTACATATTTAGTTTGATCACACAGGATATGCCTTGTTAGCTGTATCAGCTGCAGCTACATCAACGCCCTTCTGCTGTGCCTGACGATACTTAAAGAAGTCAGTAGCAACCTGAGGGAACAGAGCATATGAAAGAACGTCCTCATCCTGCTGGATCCACTCCTTGCACTCCTCACGATACTTTTCAAGCTGAGGTTTGATAAGATCTGCGGGACGACAGGTGATAGGCTCTACATCGCCGATGCACTTCTTCTGAACTTCCTTGTTGAAAGGCTTGATGGTCTGTCCGAACTCACCTGAAAGGATCTTCTTAGACTCTTTTGTAACCATCTTATATCTCTCACCCTGAAGTACGTTAAGAACTGCCTGAGTACCAACGATCTGGCTTGAAGGTGTAACAAGCGGGGGCTCACCGAAGTCTTTACGAACGCGGGGAACTTCCTCGAGCACTGCCTCAAACTTATCCTCAGCATGAGCTTCCTTAAGCTGGGAAACGAGGTTCGAAAGCATACCGCCGGGAACCTGATACTGGAGAGTCTTGATATTAACGCCCATAACCTTAGGATTAAGAAGGCCGTTCTTTAAGCACTCCTCACGGTAAGGAGCAAAGTAAGCAGCGATCTCAGCAAGTAAGTTCTGGTCAAGGCCTGAATCATACTCGGTGCCCTTGAAGGTTTCTACCATAACTTCGGTAGCGGGCTGTGAAGTACCCATTGAAAGAGGTGACATAGCGGTATCGATGATATCACAGCCTGCCTCAACAGCCTTCATGTATGTCATGGAAGCTACACCTGAAGTATAGTGTGTATGTAACTGGATAGGAAGCTTTGAGCCCTTCTTAAGAGCCGTAACAAGGCGGGTAGCCTCATAAGGAACTAACAGACCAGCCATATCCTTGATACAGATTGAATCTGCACCGAGTTCCTCGATCTGCTTAGCAGTCTTCTCCCAGTACTCAAGTGTATAAGCATCACCTAATGTATAAGAAAGAGCGATCTGTGCATGTCCGCCTTCCTTCTTTGTAGCCTTAACTGCTGTCTCGAGGTTACGAAGGTCATTCAAGCAGTCGAAAATTCTTACGATATCGATACCGTTTGCAACTGACTTCTGAGCGAAATACTCAACTACGTCATCTGCATAATGATTGTAACCTAAGATATTCTGTCCACGGAAAAGCATCTGAAGCTTTGTCTTCTTGAAACAAGCCTTAAGCTTTCTTAATCTCTCCCAAGGATCTTCCTTTAAGAATCTGAGGCATGCATCAAATGTAGCACCGCCCCAGCACTCTACTGAATGATATCCTACCTCATCCATCTTAGGTGCGATGGGAAGCATAAGCTCGGTAGGCATTCTGGTAGCTATAAGAGACTGATGAGCATCACGAAGGATGGTCTCAGTAATTTTTACCGGTCTTTTTTCAGCCATTGTTTTATTCCTTTCTAATTATATATAAATGAAATTATTTCACCCCATAAATAGCCATGAATACACCGGCTGCAACGGCAGTACCGATAACACCGGCTACGTTAGGTCCCATAGCATGCATGAGCAGGAAGTTTGTGGGATCGTATTCAGCACCAACCTTCTGAGATACACGTGCTGCCATAGGAACAGCGGAAACACCTGCAGAACCGATCAAAGGATTGATCTTTCCATGTGTAAGAGCACACATAAGCTTTCCTAAAAGCACACCGCCCATGGTACCGAAACCAAATGCAAGGAGACCTAAAGCAACGATCTTTAAGGTATCTGCCTTAAGGAATGCCTCAGCACTTGTAGAAGCACCAACTGATGTACCAAGAAGGATAACTACAATGTACATAAGTGCGTTAGAAGCTGTCTCAGTAAGCTGCTTAACAACACCACATTCTCTGAATAAGTTTCCGAGCATCAGCATACCGATAAGAGGAGCGGTGCTTGGAAGGATAAGTACTACAACAACTGTAATGATAACAGGGAAAAGAATCTTCTCTAATTTCGTAACGGGACGAAGCTGAGTCATCTTTATCTTTCTCTCTCTGTCGGTAGTAAACAGTTTCATGATAGGGGGCTGGATAATAGGAACCAGTGACATATATGAATATGCTGCAACCGCAATAGGTCCCATAAGATTTGTCTGTCCGAGCTTTCCTGCAAGGAAAATAGATGTAGGGCCATCAGCACCACCGATGATAGAGATAGCTGCAGCTGCTTTTCCGTTGAAACCGAAAACGATTGCAAGTAAGTAAGCAACGAAAATACCAAGCTGTGCAGCAGCTCCAAGAAGGAAGCTGATAGGGTTAGCGATCAGGGGACCGAAGTCCGTACCTGCACCTACACCCATGAATATCAGTGAAGGCATTATGCCCCACTCGTCGAGTGTAAAGAAGTATCTGAGCAATCCGGTACTCTCAACTACAGTACCATCGGCCAAGATCTGTCCTTTTTCGTACATGATTTCAGGATACATATTTACAAGAAGCATACCAAATGAAATCGGAACGAGAAGGAGCGGCTCAAAGCCTTTTCCTATGGCCAGATACAAGAATATGAATGCAACCAGGATCATGAGGACATTTCCCCATCCGAGCTTGGCAAAGCCTGTCTGCTCGGCAAGGTTGCTCAATGTATCTAATACGTAATCCATAAAACTCTCCGTTTCTTAAATGATTTGTACTTTTCTGCCATCATTTTAGGGATGACATACAGGTGCGCTACTTGTAATTAGTTAAGTGTAGCAAGAACATCGCCTGCTTCAACTGCTGCATTAACTGCTACATTGATACTTGCAACTGTTCCGTCCTGTGAAGCAACGATCTCGTTCTCCATCTTCATAGCTTCAAGAACCATGATAACCTGGCCCTTCTTTACTGCGTCACCAACATTAGCCTTGATACCAAGGATCTTGCCGGGCATGGGAGCTTCAATCTTGATGCTGCCTGCTGCGCCTGTTGCCTTAGGTGCTGCCTTGGGAGCTGCCTTAGGTGCTGCGGCCTTGGGAGCTGCTGCTACAGGAGCTGCTCCTGCTCCGCCTTCTTCTACTGAAACTTCATAAACATTGCCATTTACAGTAATGGTATAATTTTTCATGGGATATAACCTCCTAATATAATCAAATAAAATTACCTAGCATAACCTAAACGTCTTATGCTTCTAACAACAAGACCATCAGCCGGAACTTCTCCGCCGTTTTCAGCCTCATATGCGTAAATTGCAGCTGTGATGACAGCTACGAGCTCAGTATCATCACTTTCGTCCTGAACTTCCTCTACAACTGCGGGAGCAGGAGCAGTGGGAACCTCAGGAGTCTTGGGTGCTGCCTTCTTTTTGCCAACGGCACCGAAAATCTTTCCTTCAAGCGAAATAACAAGTGATATGAAAGCAAGAGCACAGAATACTATTCCAAGACCCATGGCAGTATTAAGACCTGCTTCACCATAAGTGATATCATCACCTGCATTGCTTGCAAGGACAACAAAATTCATTAATGTACTAAGTATCATATGCTACCTCACTTAAATAGTTCCGTGCTTTTTATCGGGACGGCCTTCTGCTTTTAAGTAAAGCATTTCAAAAGCATAAACGAGGTTCTTTCTTGCAGAATCAGCAGAAATGATAGAATCTACATAACCACGTGATGCAGCAGCCTCAGCAGAAATCTGAGCCTTGATGATCTCTTCGGCATCTGCCTTAGCCTTCTTGTCACCGTCAGCTGCTACTATCTGGCTAGCCAGATCAGCCTTCATAGGTCCGACTTGAGCACCCTCTAATGCAAATACCATATCTGCACCGAGTGCCTTTGAATTCATAACTGTATATGCTGAACCGATGGCCTTATCTAAGATAAGGTTAACCTTCGGAACTGTAGCATTTGCAAAAGCGGCTGTAAGCTTAGCAGCGGCTGTAGCCATTCTCTTCTCGCCGTCGAGACAGCATCCGCAGAAGCCCTCAGCATTTGTAAGAGTAAGTACAGGTATATTAAACGAATCACAGAAGTTAACGAATGTAAATGCCTTTCTCATACCGTTTACGGTAAGGACAGGATCAAACTTTTCAGCAGCCTTTCCATCGTCACCGAGGATAGCTGTTCTGTTTGCAACTACACCGACTGTAGCGCCATCAAGCTTAATAAAGCCTGTAACCATTGACTTTCCGAACTCTTTTCCTAACTCGAAGAAATCATTGTCATCGCCTATGCTTGCTGCTGCCTTAGCACCGTCAGCAAGTACTGATGAAAGCTCGGGAGTCTCACGGTTAAGATCATCTGTAGACTCAGCTGCAACAGCCTCATCCTCATTGCAGGAAGGAATAAGAGATACTAACTCTCTTACTGCATTTATGACATCAACGTCGTCCTTTCCTACATAATCGATCTCGCCACACTCTGCCTTGAAAGCTGCTGAAGCAGAATCACACTTGCCTTCGTTGTTACCCTTGATGGTATTGGGAGCATTGACAAAAAGCTTTGCATCCTCTGTAGCAAATACGAAATCGTTCATACTTGCAGAAATACCAAGTCCGCCGCCGCATCTTCCGAATACAACAGCGATCTGAGGGATAAGTCCTGATGCAAGAGCCTGTCTTGACATGATCTCGCCAAGTCCTTCAAGCGCATCTGTAGCCTCTTCAAGACGAAGTCCTGCACAGTCAATAAGACCGATAACGGGAGTTCCGCACTTCATAGCGAGGTCATATACATTTGCAATCTTCTTTGCATGCATCTCACCGATAGTACCGGCAAGAACTGAAGCATCCTGGCTATATACATATACAGGAGCTCCGTTGATTACGCCATATCCGGTGATGACACCGTCTGAAGGCGCAGCTTTTGTCTGTAGATTAAAATCGGTATTTCTCTTTGTAACCAATGCGCCGATTTCTACAAAACTATTGTCGTCCAGCAGCGTTGCAATTCTGTCACGTGCAGACAATTTTGTTGAGTTACTCATCGTTTACCTCCATGAATAATTTTATTCCAATTTTCACCACATATCATTATACAGATAAAAATGCGAAATGCAACTACTTTTTTTCAAAACAAAAAAAATGTCCGCATTACGCGGACATTTGTATATATTATTTCACTATCTCAGTCGGCATAAGATATTCCTTCAAACAGGTCATCTATATCTTCACCGCCAATCGTACGAGAATAGAAGTATTCCCCATCATAGTCAGCGGGCTTATCCATTATGAAGGTACCCCACTCACCGTTATCGGTACTGAAGAATACCTGCTTGTCAGCAGTACACTTCTCGAGATAGATCACATCTCCTGCCTGGAGCTCCACTTCCATATCCATCTCGCCGGTTACATTCTCATCTCCGTTGAACATAAGCTCGGGATCGATCATGCCTGCCTTAAAGTCTTTTTTAAGTGTAAGCTCCCATCTGCCGGTGAAGTCATAATAGGGACTTGCGTAATCATAAACCTCATCACCGGAATAATTAAACTTTATCTTTTTGGTAACAAAATTTGTTCCGATAACATCAAATCTTGATTCTATAACCGTATTTTCAGGATCATAAATGGTCTGGGATGTCAAATGGTAATCCCATAATCCATCCCCGTAGTAGTCCCTAAGGCCGGCAAACTCGAAACCAAACTCATTGCCATCCTCTGTCCAGTCATAGATATTTCCATTATCAAGAAGATTGTAAACATATGTATAGGTATCGTCACTGCCTTGAACAGTCTTTACTATGATATACTTTCTGTCACCAACCTTTATATAAAAGTAGGCATTATCATTACTATCAGAGTATATTTCGTCCTTTCGGAATATCTCGTTTCCGTTTAAAAGAATATAATGTCCGTTTGATGTACCATGATACTTTTCATTAGGTATCTCACAAATAGTAAGCTCATCAAAATTGTCGTTTTCCTCAACAAGATCCAGTAATTCTACTCCTGTTCCCGGAGTTATCTGCAGCATATACCTCTCGGGCACCCTGCGGTATTTTCTCTTAAAAAGCCCCATCATTTCGGGACCATCTTCCTTCTGGGCAACAAAAGTCTCGTCCAGTGAAAATGTTACCGTAAGTTCACCGTCAGCGTATGTTGCTATCTCATAAGGTGTAAAATAGAAAGTAACACCCTCATAGCCGATGGTAAATGACTGGCTGCCTTCATCGATCTTCTCATCTATATAAGATATCAGTTCATCTATCTTGCTGTCATCCTCCCATAAGCCATATTTCTCGTTTAGCTTATAGGCTATCATGGTACCAAGAGACTCCCAGTCATTACAGATATCCTTAACTGTAAGCTGCTCTCCTGTCTCTGTATCTATGGAAACTCCGATCGTACCATAATCAGGATGAACTCCGCCTTCGTAGGTAGCCCCTGTGTCCGCAAGGCTTACCACATATGAATCCGCTCTTAAGATGTTATAATTATCCCTCACGAAATAATACTGATCACCTTCCAGAGCATACCCTCCATCACACAGATCCTTGAATTTTTCTGTCCAGAATTTAGCAACATCGCGATATTCCATATTCATAAGATCAAACTGAAGTGCCAGATTGGGATATTTTTCCTTATCTTCATCACTTAATACAAGCATGTCCAAAGATACTTCATAGAGCTTGTTACCGTCACCCCACTCGGAATCTCCATCGGCATAAGTTCCTAAAGTAAGGAGCTCAGGGATATCATACACCGTGTCCTCATTTGAGAACATGTCCTCTATAACAGAAGGAGTAGGCTCCTCAGTTACCTCCGGCTCAGTAGGTGTGGGCTCCTCGGTAGGCTCTGCAGTAGGTTCTGCTGTGGGTTCCTCTGTAGGCTCTGCCGTAGGTTCTGCGGTAGGAGTTACCTCTTTTGTGGGTTCGGCAGTCGCAGTCGGCTCAGGAGTTGCTGTAGCCTCAGGTGTGGGAGTACCAGTATCAATGATACTCTTTAAGTCTAACTCACCGTTTTTGTTACATGCTGCAAGCACAAAAGTAAATACCAAAAGGCACATTACAAATAGTAACCTTGCTTTTTTCATGTCGCTGTCTCCTTGAATTTCATATTTCGTATCACAAGAATAGATAATACCACAATCACTTCTTAAAAGTAAACAACATTTTTAATAAATCTGAAAGGTTATATGCCGTTTTTATGAATCGACATTAAGTATGGCAAAAGCTCTGCGTATACTATCCTGACGAAAGCCCTTACGGAAAGCTGCTGCCATAAGCTTTTGTTTTTCCTCATATGAAGGCTCCGCGTTTTCAGAAGTATCAAACTTAGATCCAAGCTTCTTCCTTACAAAATTAACCGCTGCCTTAAGTTCGGTATTTTCGCTATATGCTCTCAATCCGTCATTGTCATCGCCTGTGCTTTCATCAGCGTTCTCAAGTGCATTCAGTTCTTCGATGATCTGATCGTATGCCAAATCTATGGTATCATCGCTTACCCCTTTTTCTGAAAGCTTGAATCTGATCTCTTTCTCGCTGCTATAGTCCATCTTACTTCGTATATAGCTCTCGGCAGTGCGCAGCTCATCTATATAATGGTAGCTTCTTACATACTCTATTGCTGCATTTGAGACCTCATTTCCGTATCCTGCCTGCTTTAACTTACGCTTTAGCTCAGTTTCTGTCTTATCAGATTTTATGAGCAGGTTCATTGTGTACCGCTTTGCCCTGGGAATAATCGTCTCATTCAGTATCCTCTCATAAACAGACTCAGATATCTCACCCTCATCCTCAAGTGAATAATTGTTGACTTCCCCCGGGTACAGCGGTCCAATCAGTTCGCCGTTTACACAGAACGGGATCTTTTTCCCCTGCCCTTCACCTAATTTTATAATCATATTTCCTCCGACAAAAATGGGTGCGTATCCACGCACCCACCCACTTTTAACAGTATTTATGCTTTCTGCTAATATATATTTTTAATCATCAGTATTTAGTCTTCAGCGTTTTCGTCAAACTCGCCTTCATCCTCTTCTACGAAGTTATCATCAGGCTTTATAACGTATTTGTCCCTTACCTTCTGCTCGATCTCGTTAGCGATATCGGGATGCTCGGAAAGATACTGCTTTGTATTGTCCCTGCCCTGACCGATCTTGTCGCCGTTATATGAGAACCATGAACCTGACTTAACAATGATATTATCATTGGTTGCGATATCAATGATATCCCCGAGCTTTGAAATACCCTTTCCGTAGATAATATCAAACTCTGACTCTTTGAAAGGAGGAGCGATCTTATTTTTAACTACTTTAACTCTTGT
>JAFYYN010000023.1 GCA_017557525.1 Lachnospiraceae bacterium | reverse complement strand
TCGTTCATCTGGATATCATAAGCCTTTTTGAAGAAGTATTCAGCAGTGTGCTCTTCTTCTGTTTTACCGCCTTGCTGATCATTATCATCAACGGATGTGTGATTATTATCATTGGAATCGGTTGATGAATTTGCAGGGTTATTTCCATTGCCAGGATCACCGGTATCAGTTACAATACTATGATTATCTGGCGTTTTACCGGAGTTTACCTCCTTCACAAGAAGTATGATGGCAACTGTAAGTAAACCCAAAGCCAAAACTATAACCATTGCGATAACCCATACAGGCATCTGCATGGCTTTCTTACCGGAATTTGTTGCATTTTTGATCTTTGCTTCTTTTAGTTCTTCACCCTTAAGTATTTTTTCGGAGTAAATCCTCAGGCTTTCTATACTCTGCATAAGCGGAGGCTTTACAGCATCAAGCCAGTGAACTCGAGTCAGGTAGTACTCAAGCTCTGTGCTCATCTCAGCATCCGAAAGTCTGAAAGGGATAAGTGTCTTTCCTGAGTTAAAAGCTAAAGCGACTTCATTTGCAACCTGCTTTGACTCATTTGAACTGTCAGTATATATCAGTACAAAGAGTTTGCAGGCATTAATCGCCTCGTGTATAGCCGTAACCCATTCCTGACCTGGCATAATGTCTCTCGGAGCATACCAGCAGCGTATGCCGTGTTGCTCAAAGTTTGAGACTACTGCATCAGCTACATTTTTGTTTAACGAAGAATAGCTTATAAAAACATCAAGTGCTCTCTCTCCAAACTCAGAAGCTGCACCTGAGATGTTATTTTCTTTTGATTTTAACTCTTCTGATAGATTCTCAGCTAAGGTTTTCTCTTTTTCCAAACCCATGTTTTCCACCTCATCCGGCCACTTTGTGGCCACCTTCCCTCGAGGAGAAGGCTAAAAAACAGGCTTCATTATAAAAATGAAGCCCGCATCAAAAAGAAGAAATACTTAAAATCAGAGCAAATGCTCTGATTACTGGGTGATACAGACTCCGGTTACCTGCAAGACCATTATCATAAGGTGTCAGCTGTAAGCTGACGGATTCCTTATGATCTGGCTCCACTGCAAAGCTGTGGAGCCAATAAATCAGAGGAACTCTGATTTATTGGAATCTGCTGCGCCCTCTGCAGGTGCGTTATACGCGTTCTTCTTTTTTAAACTAATTCCAAAGAGCGTCCTTTACACGCTTCTCAATATATTCCTTCTGGTTTTTATAATCTGTCCAGAGGCTGATGTAACCGATGCCATGCTGCTGGAACTGACGCTGCGTGCCAACCTTTGTAGCCTGGCTGGGACTCCTTAACTGTATCGCTACCTTAGGTGTGCCGCCATCTGAAAGAAGGAACTCAACTGACTGATATGCTCCGTTAAGTCCGGGGATGATATCCTTTACTGCAACATCCTCTGTTAAGGTCATTTCAGGGAAGCTTTCCTTAAGGATAGTCCTGAAGTGATTTCTGTCACATTTATATATCCTTGCATAATCAATGCCATCAATGATGATCGGGCCGTCCTCTTCGTATACAGGCTCTGAAGGCTTATAGCCGCCATTCTGTGTATTATTGGGCACCACATAGCCCTGATACCTCTCATTTGAGGGTGCTCCATTATTGCTTACTGTTGTATTAGAGTTTGCTATTGTGTTATTAACCTGCTTATTGATCGCATTTGAAATAGTGGATGCTGCAGCATCTACTGCGTTTCTTGTTACATCACGCTCTACTTCACGCTTTACCGACTTAAGTATTGAATCTAAGAACCCCATCTTCTACCTCCTGTTATGTATGTATCAGATATATAATCTGATTACCAAATTGTTCGCCCAAAACATATATCAATTATATTTCAATCATGACTTTTCGTCAAGGATTTTTATGAAATTCATTGACTAAAGACCTGTATCCGAGTCCCTTTAAAGTCTCATAACGAATATTATAATTTCGTTTGGTATGTTTACCGGTAAATATATACCGTATGCATTCCTGCATGTAATGATCGATCTCTTTCAAGGTCACATCGGTTGTTATTATCGGGAAATACCATCTGCACCATGTAAGCTCTGACTTTACAGGGTTTTCAAAAAACTTCCTGTTAAAATACCGGATGTATACACGTGCTGCCTTTTCAGCTTCTATATCCTTCTTTACACGCCAGCGAAGGATAGCTCTGGCCTTACGTCTCAGCTTCTTTTTAATTTTCTCAAATGAGGATTTTGAAACATCCACCGAACCGTTTTCAAATGAAAAACCAAGGAATTCAAAGCTTTGACCGGGATTGATGTAGCTTAGCTTATCAGGATTTAAGGTTAGACCATTCTCTTTTATGCTATTCATGAAGAAATTGAGTTCTTCCTTAAGCTTTTCTTCACTTTCTGTAAAAATTATTATGTCATCAGAATATCTGGCATAAAACCCATCAAGCGAATCAAAGTGCCTGTCCAAATCATTTAGATACAGATTTGCTAAAAACGGTGACAAGGGGCTCCCCGCCATCATACCTTTATGAACCGGAGAGATGATCCTTTCATAATTTAATATCAATTCTGATTTTTTTCCTTGCTTAATCTCATTATGCACATACGGATTTCTAAGGATGTTTTCAAATAATTTATACAGTTTAATTTGCTTATCACTACTCTTTTCAAGGGTAAGGCTTTGAGAATTACAGTTATAATTTGTACCCGGCAGAATTAGTATTTCTTGCAGCTTTTTCAATATAAGGTCTGTATCAGCCGAATTAAAATAATCATGTATATCGAGCTTTACCCCGTACATCTCGGACAATTTCTTTTGTTTTAATATCCTTGCCACCGCTGTTTTTACACTTCGCTGCTTTCTAAAAGAATACAGATTGTCAGAAAATATATCGTCATAGGTATGCAGCCAAAATCCAAAGAATTTTAGTAACCAAGCTTCGTCTTCATCAAACGAAAAAACTACACGCTTTTTCTCAGTACCTTTCTTGTTTAATACAAGCAAACGAGGCTCGGGAAAGTTACCCGAGCTCTCGTAGTTTTGCAATACTTCTTTGTATTTCTCTGAATCTATGTAATTCCTTAGATGCTTTACATCCGTGTTTGTGGCATGATCGTTTGCGGAGTAGTCTGCAAAGTATTGCTCCCACTTGGCACGATCATATGCATATTCATATATCAGCATGTATCAAAATCCTCTGAATCTGCATCTCCTATATTACTTTACTTTAACCTTTACCTTGAAGGTCTTTTTAGTTGTCTTTTTACCGTTATTTATTGTACAGGTAACATTTAAAGTACAGGTACCCTTCTTTTTGCCGGTTATCTTTCCTGTCTTGGAATTAACCTTAGCGACTTTAGATCCGCTCTTTGCTATCGAATAGCTGATCTTACATTCAGTATTATTACCTAACGTAAGCTTTGTAACAGCCTCTAAACCAATAGGCAGCTCCGGAGTAACCTTAGTACTCTTCCCTTTCTTTAAGCTAACCTCGTCTACCACATATATCATGCTCAGGAGATCTTTGTTCGAATCCCTTAGCTCATAATCGATCAAATCGGGCTCATAACCAAAAATCTCAGCATCCTCTTTACGATTCCGGTTTACAAGCTCAATGTAATTAGCTATAGGACTGTCAGCATATACATATGCTTTTTTACATCTAAAATAACTATACTCAGTTAGTGTTTCCGGGAAATAAACTATAGGACTGTGTACTACAACATAATCATCCTGAGCAACATCATATTCATATACATCATCAATTATCTCATAGTCGTAATATCCTAAAGATATGACTCCCTGAGGAATATCTATTACATCCAGATTCATGGGCACATCCATGAGCCAGGTCATATCTTTATTATAAATACAATTTTTATATGATGTATAATACTTATTGTCAGGATTTATAGTAACTGTCTTTATCCCGGGAGCAAAGGTAAGCATCGGCAGACTAATATAATACACCGACTCAGGTATATAAATTGAAGTAAGATCCTTGGTCCCCTGTAGTTCAAGGTTAATATAGCTTACAGTATTGGGAATGCTTAATTTCTTGATCTTGGAATTACGGAATACGTCGCTTCCAATATATCTAACATCATCTATAAACTTAACAGATGTTTTATCTTTAGGGAAATATACAAGCTTCGAGTATTCACGGTTACCATCTGCATCTAAATAATGATGGTATATACCGCCTTCATATTCAGAAAAATACTCAGTATTTTTCTCTAACTTAACTTTACCATTATAATCATAGAATACACATTCATCTATATGTTTTACAGATGCAGGAATGACAATTTCATCAACATTGATATCAGATAATGAATATGCCATAAGGGATATCAGGTTTTTAGGAAGTGAAATCTTCTTGATACTATTTCCACCGTAAAGGGCCTTATAATCAAGCTTTTCAACGCTGTCAGGGAAATTAATCTCTTTAACCCTGTAATAACTGCCCGAAAGGTTTAGATCCTGAATAACCAGTGTCCCTTCCGCAACATTGATTGTTTCCAGATTGGAATCAATAGCTACAAGAGCAGTGAATTCCTCTTCTTTATAATAATTATATTTATCCTGATACAGACCACCATCCTTTATCCAGAAGCCATGATAATTGTCCTTGATCTCGATAGCTTCAAACGGAACTCCTGATAACTCTATATAACGTGTCACCCTGGGAACGTTCAGCTTTTTAAGTCCATTAAGGTCCTTAAGTTTAATGCTGTTTACCTCATTTAAAGAAACATTTTCGAGTTTAGTACAATATACGATTTCAAGCTCATCAATAACAGATTCTGAAAAGTCCATGGTTTTCAAAGCATAATTACTGTCAATATAAGCACGGGTTATGCTCTTGGGGCCTGTTATTGTCTTAAGGCTCTTGTTATTAGAAATACACATAAAGGAAGACTCGGTATCTAAATTAGATAAATCAAGAGATTCAATACTATCACAAAATGAAATATTAAGATAGTTTGCAGTCGAAGGAATATTTACCTTTTTAAGATTATCACAGCTGAAAATATAGATATCTTCAAAACCTTCCGGTATTGTTAAACTTTCAATTTCAGCATTATATGATATGCTTATAGCGGTATACCCTGTATCATCAGGAACTACAACATCCTTATCCGTTCCCTTATAACCCGTAATTTCATACATGTCATTTGAAAAATCACGGATTTCCGACGCATAAACATCTACAGTCGCCGGCACAGTCATTAACTGAATGCTCATAGCAAGAAAAAGCATAAATGCAACTAGTTTTTTAAAACCTCTTCTCATCTTTATCCTCCAAATCTCATTGTTAATCAGAAATTATTTTTTGCGAACAAGCAAAACTACAAGTTTAATCGTCGGAATAATCCGGATACTGTGTTACCTCACTCCACAGACAGTCCTCAAAATGTAAGTCATCCCTGAAGTATAAGAAATTGGTTTCATTTTCTCCGAAATAACACTTCTTAAAAGTAATACTAAGCGGATCACTCTGTCCACTTGAATAATATCCTCCACCTGCCGATCCAAAGAACAAACAATTCGTAAAAGTTACAGGACCATTAACAGATTCAAATTCAAACATACCACCGCTACAGTCTCGTATAACGCTATTATATACATTAATACCAGTACTGCCGGTACTCGCTCCAATACCATAGACCCCGCATCCATAAAGATCCATGTTGTATAAACCTACATTCCCGCATTGATATAACTGAACAACATTTCCATAACAAGAGCCTTGGCTCGTATGTCCCAGAGTTAATGAATTAAGTTTAATATTATTACAATGTTCAAACTTGATAACTGCTGAATGTGTCGGATCGATAACAAGCTCTGTCGCATAACTTACATTATAGGCACCACTTATCACAAGGTCATCACAGTAGCATATGATAAGCTCGTGACCATCTGCCCAGTTATCGTCAATAAGAACATAATCCGAAACATAACCATCGTGACTTTCAATATATTCACTCATATTATAGTATCCCGGGGCGACAATGATCCTTGCACCGGGCTCGATAGCCTGTATGAGCTCTTCGGTAGTTTCAACTACTGTATAACCTTCCTTTTCATATTCTGCTTTATCAAACGCACCATCACGGATGGGTGAGACGAAACCATCTTCGTATCTGATAACATCCCCAAGGTGTTCATTTACTAATTCCACATTACCGTTGTCGTACATCCAGCCGTCACTTGTAACATGATTTGTTGTTGTAAATATACAATTACCTAGATAATCGCGAGAATAGTTAGTTGTATAAGAATTCGGCATTTCAGTTTTTTCTATAAGCAGTCCATTTTTATCATACTTATATTCATAGTAAAAACTTGAGCCCGTCATTTCAAAAGCTTCTTTTATCAGTCTTCCGGCAGAATCGTATTTATAAGTATATGCATATTTGACATCTAAGTATTTATTGTCCTGTTCTTCTTTAATACATCTGCCCTTCTTATCATATTTATATTCAGTTACGTAACCCTCACCATTGGAGGTTTCACATTTAATCCTGGTTATATTACCATTAGCATCATTTTCATAGTTCACTGAATATACTGATTCGCTTTTGTCATGAATCTCCCATTTTAAAAGATTATTATCCGAATCATACTCATAAACATCCGATCTATAGGAATACTCCGGTTCTGTACAGGTAACCTCTGTACGATTACCGTTTTTATCATACTTATATAAATATACTGATGTTTCACCGGTATCATTTACCATTGTGGTAATCTTTTTATTGACAATCCTGCCATTCCCATCAAGTTTATACTCAGCGTCAAAATAGCCTTCATCATCGTATTCACCATAATATGCTATAGATAAAGTCTTTGTCTTTTTATCTATTTCACTTTTAACCCCATTATAGGCTACTATGGACAGACTTTTTATCTTGGCACCCTCTCTAATGATATAATTAGGATCTTGTCCATACCATTTTTTTATAGTAATTTTTTTAACAGATTTACCTTTTTCTATTATCAGGTCATCATCGTAGGAATTATCCCAGGTGATTGTATTGCCTGATACTGCTTCAGTATAAGAACTTACTGCTTTAACATTAATTGTTTTAAATTTTGCCTTATTAGTCACGTTAGAATGTGGTGCAACTATATAAATATTTTTGTTTTTAGCAGCCTTAACCGAAGGAATAGTAATATCATTGTATGTTTCTGTTCTGAACACTATCGTTGTTGAAGCTTTAGCCTTCATGGCCTTTTTCAACTGCTTAACTGTATAAACAGCCTTAAATGTAGTATCAGCAGCACTCACCTGTACAAGATCCACAAGCGAAGCAACTAAAACAAAAGCCAATAGAAAAGCTAAAATCTTACCCATTCTGCCTCTTTTAATCATTTACAGTTACTCCTTTCCTTTTTCCCGTTTCCTTAAAAATCAAGGATACAACCCCCTACATAGTTTATACTAACATTTTCCATCATCTATGTAAATATTAACTTTACTAATTTTATATGAAAACCCCAGAAAGTTTATTAAATTTATTATTACTTTATGACAGATTTTATGATATAATACTTACGGCATGTTATAATGACTTTCTGTATTTGACATGACTAAATCGTATCCGGTGAGACAATTTTAAAATATTCCTTGTTTTAACGGATACAAAACATTTAGAAAGGGGCTACATATGAAATTTAACAAATTACTCGCCGGGTTTTTCCTGGCTGTTGTGGCTGTGCTGGCATTAGGTACTGTTTCAGCTAAGGCCGCTTCAAAGAAAATCACTTTAACACCCTCTACAAAAAAGGATGCTTATGAGTATCTTGTAGTAGATGTAGAGACTTCGTTAAAAAATGTTGTAAAGATGGAGTACCAAGAAGGCAAGGTCAAAAAGACTGCTGACAAGTACTGGAAAGACTCAGAGGAGTTAAAATACTTCTATACCAATGAAGAAACCGGTATTACCTCAGAATCATTCTTCGTTTACAACAACGGTACCTATACTGTAAGAGTTACCACAAAATCAGGTAAGAAATATGTTAAGAGCATTAAGATCAAGAATCTTTGCCCCTTAACAGAAACATCTTCATGTGTTTTCAATATCAAAAAGGTTTCTAAGCCGAGTAAAAAAGGTAATTATACAATAACTGCCGAAGCTCAGATACAGCTTACCGCTCCTTACAGCGTTTTCAGGGGCACAAGAGTCGGTGATACTGTTACACTTGAAAGTGGCAAGCAGTTAAAGATTATCGAATTCAGGAAATTGGTTGAAGGCGAGTATTCACATACAACTCAGAACAGCTATGATGATGAAGTTGGTTGCGTTGTTGTACGCCCTCTGAATCCCAGTGATTTCTATGACACCTCCGATGATATTTATGTAGATCTTAAAGAAAACCCTGCTTACTATGATTTTGGTTTCATTAATGATTCCGATTATGAGGAAACCTTAAATGCCTGGAATGATTTTGAATGGTGGGATGACGGTGATTACTACGTACCCATGTATAAATCATTAGGTACTATGGATTTTATCGTAACTAAGAATACCAACGTTAAGCTCGCTTATGTAAGCTGGGAAGTTGAAAATGCTCCTACCGAAATCTCAGGAACCGATTATTGCGAAATGTTGAGAGGTAACAAGACAATTGAAGGTGTTACTTTAATTAACGACGTAGAAGTTAAGATATTCGTTAAATACGATAAGAAAGCTAAAGAATTTACCAATGTTGTTGGTGAGATCAAGGAAATCTATAGTCCGTGATCATGATTACTATAATCAATATAAAAAATATGGTCAGTCCTATGTGGGCTGACCATATTTTATTAGTAACTATAATCCGGGTAAGAGGTTACCTCACTCCACAGACAGTCCTCGTAATTGTAACCGTCAAATGTGAGATTATTGGTCTCCCACTCGTCAAATGAGCATCTCTTAAACGTGATCAGCGAATCATTTTCAAATGGATGATCGATCACTCCACCGCCTGAACCATAGAACAGGCAGTTTGTAAATGTCACTGTATCAGTAAGGTCCTCAAACCAGGCAATACCGTATTCACAATCGTGGATTGCACTGTTATATACCCTGATGTTTCCGCTTCCTTCAAATCCACCGATGCCGAACACACCGCATCCGAACATATCCATGCCGTAGAAGCCTACATTCTTACAGTTATAAAGGTCTATTACATTACCTTCGCAATCACCCTTTTCTGTATGTCCGCAGGTAAATGAATTAAGTACCAGATCATCACAGTTTTCAAATCTGAATACTGCAGAATATCTAGGTTCTATAACAAGCTCTGTCTCAGCAGCTACAGCAGTACCCCCACTTATCATAAGGCCGTCAACATCTTTAATAACTAACTCATATCCATCCCAGCCCTTATTTAGCTGAACATATTTATGACCCCTGTTAAATGCCTCACGGTCAACCATTTCAATATAATGGCTCATATTGTATGAACCGGGAGCAACGATTATCTTTGCATTAGGAGCAATTGCATCTATAAGCTCCTTTGTTTCCTCTACTACTGTATATCCGGCTTTTTCTAATGCAGCCTTGTCAAATTCGTCTTTTACAGTAGAAACGAAACCATCTTCGTATCTTGGTGAGTCACCGGAATATTCACCTACAATATATCCGTATCTTGTCTCATTATCAGAATATCCGTGCACATCAACTGTTTTGTATACTGTATAAATATTATTCCCTAAGAAATCATACGTATATTCCTGTACAAATGTGTATCCTGCGGTATGTTCTTCAGTTCTCTTAAGTACAAGACCGTTTTTATCGTATTCATATCCGATTGTTGTCACTTCCCCACGCTGGTCATGTACTTCTTCTATACAACGGCCTGCTGTATCATATGTAAGTTTTTCTGTAATATCATAGGGATTTAAGTATGTTTCTGCCAGTCTGTCGTTTTTATCATATGTGCAGGTGTAAACATACATATCATTGCCATCCGCATATTTAACGGCATATTCGGACAATTTTCCATCGGAGTTATATTCATAGGTTACATAACTGTCTTCACCGGAATTCCCAGCTGATGAAATTTTTACAAGTAAGTTATCCGAATTATATTCACGTGTAGTCGTTTTTACAATGTCTCCGGGTTCTGTTGTTGTGGTAGTAACAGGATTACCGTTCTTGTCATACTTATATGTTATGACTATATTACCTTTATATGCTGAATCAGTATTGCTCTTTGAAATTCTTCCGCTCTTATCAAGCTTAAATGTCGCTTTATAATAATCGCTTAATTCATATTCGGAAGCCTGACCTTCAATAGTTACAGTACGCTTTTCAGTATTTGATTTGCTTACATTCTTATCTAAGCTCTCAAATGCAACACTCTTAATCTTGGCGCCTTTTCTTACGATATAGGAAGGATCATATCCAAGCCAGTTTGTAAAGGTTACCTTATTTACCGTCTTTCCCTTAGCGATAACAAGTCCCTCTTTATCTACATCACTGAATATGATGGTATTACCATTTGCAGCCTCAGTGTAGGTTGATACTGACTTAACGGTAATTGACTTAAATTTAGATTTGTTGATAATGTCCGCTTTCGGAGCATTTATAACCAGTTCCTTGTTTTTTGACTTTTTAACAGAAGGAATGGTCACAGGATCAACTGATTCGGTCCTAAATACTATAGTAGCGGCAGCTTTTGCTTTCATAGCAGATTTAAGCTGCTTAACTGTATATGCAACTTTGACTGTTTTATCTGCTGCATTTGCCTTCATGGGTGTGATGTTTATGAGTGATACCACAAGAGCAAGGGCAAGTGCCAGGCAGGCGAAGGTCCTTAATATGCTTTTATTTAATCTTTTCATTTTTTCATCTCACTTTTCTACTATAATTCTTCTATCACCATTAGCAGAACCTTTTTCATATTATATTAATTTCAGATACGTTTAATCCTCATGCCTGTAAGTATAAAGCCGTAGTCTGATTTAGTTGACTTCTTGAAGGTATAGGTTATCTGGAAGTTAGCTTCAGCACCCATTTCGCCCTCGCCCCAGTATCCGAAGAATACCTTCTTTGTTACTGTATAGGTCTTACCCTTTTTCTTTATTGAAAGATCGCGTTCATATATACCTGTTTCGGTTTCATAGTTCTCAAATTTAACTATAGCACCGTCATCATTTGTTATATAAGCCTCAGTCATAGTTCCGAGTTCACCAAATCTTAAGTTATTTAAAGATATAACCTTACCAAAAATATTTTTACAGGTTTTCTTATACTTCTTTTCAGTGATTGAATAATAATCTGTCCAGCCGTACCCATAATCATCCGTACGGATTAACTCGCCCTCTATAAACTGAATAGCAATTGATGCCACCTCAGCCTTCCACTCACCTGAAGATGCGAAATAAACTTCGTCCATATCGTTATATCTCATATTCATTCTGGCAAGTGCTTCCCATTCATAGCCGCCGATATCTTCGATCATCTGCTTAATAGGGGTCTCGTAGCTGCTCTTGTCTTCTGCTGCAAGTACTGACATACTGCCGCAGGTAAGTACAATAAGAAGTGTAAATACAAGTGTTTTTAAAATTTTCTTCATTTTTAAATCTCCTTTTCGATTGTTTTTGTCAAGTTCCCAGTATACAACAGCCATGTATCATATTTTATACCGGTACATGAAAGTGATACTGCATAAGACATCAAAGATAGTATACCATAAAACTCAAATTTTTTCATCTATAATCTTAATAAATATGTAGAGGCAACGAAAGGTTCCCCCTATACCCACCGTCTTTTGGATAAAAAAACCACCAAGTAGAGCGTTTTCATTAGCCTACTTGATGGTAGCTTAAGTATCTATAGATTATTCAATTATTACCGAAATAGCATCACATTTCTTTCCGGTAAGCTCTTCACTACGTTTATCAGGCTGTGAGTTTCCAATGTAAACCTTGTATGATCCGGCATTAAGCTTCCACTCGCCGTTCTCATCGTAAAGACCAAAGGCTTTTTCATCAAGGCTTATAACTACTTCCTTTTCTTCTCCTGCGTCAAGATGCACCTTTTTTAATGCCTTTAACTGTCTTACAGGTGCTCCGTTTAAACCAAGAGATGTATAATCAACATAAGCCTGTACAGTAGCAGCTCCGGCCATTGTGCCATTATTTGAAACCTTAACGGTTATGTCTATTGGCTCATTTCCGGCTTTGAAATATATGTTTTTGTTATCAAGCTCACCATTAACAGTCTTATATGCACCGGGACCTGCCACGATCTTAGTGATCGTCTCGTCAAAGTCAGAGTAGCTCAGACCATATCCGAAAGGATACAGAGGCTCCTCTGTCATATATCTGTAGGTTCTGCCCTTCATGTTATAGTCTGTAAACTCAGGAAGTGTATTGCTCTCACTGTAGAAGGTTACAGGCAGATGTCCTTCCGGATTCTTCTTTCCAAAAAGTACGTTTGCAATAGCTTTCCCGCCCTGTGCACCCGGATACCAGCCCTGGATAATTGCCTTAAATTCTTTAGAAACCTTGTCAAGTGCAAGTGCCGAACCTGAAAGTACTACAAGTACTGCAGGCTTTCCGGATGCAGCAATTGTGTCAAGTACTTCCTGCTGAAGCCCGGGAAGCAGCAGGTTAATCTTATCTCCGCTGGCATATGCATTACCTGCGTCACCTTCTTCACCCTCAAGTGACGCATCAAGACCCATAACTGCGACGATAACGTCAGCTACATCACAGATTGCCTTAACCTCAGAAATCCTGTCGGATCTTTCGGCAAGGTTCTCTACCTTGTCCCTGTATAGATCACAGCCTACTGAAGCAAATACTCTGGTACCGCTGTTTTCTACTTCGTGGCGTATACCCTCAAGCACTGTAATATATTCTGAAGATGTACCCTCGTAGTTTCCTACAAGTGCCTTACGGCTGTCAGCATTAGGTCCGATAATACCTATCTTTGTTATTGCATTCTTATCTAAGGGAAGCAGCTTGTCGTCATTCTTAAGAAGTACAATACTCTCCTCTGCGATTTTCAAGTTAATCTCTTTTGATGTAAAAGCATCAACATGAGTATAATCAATTGATGAGTAAGGATTTTCATTACTCTCTGCGCTGTCAGCAATGATATTTCCCTCAGCATCTGTATCAAGGATACCGAGTTTAAAGCGGGTAGTAAGGACGTTTGTAAGCGCCTCATCAATCCTCTCCTCAGTCGTGTACCCCATACCAACTGCCTGTAGCAGATACTCATAGAGGTTACCACAATTGATGTCACATCCGTTTGTCATAGCAAGACCTACTGACTCTGCCGGCGATGATGTGATACCATGACCTTCGTTGATGTCTCTGATTGCCCAGCAGTCAGATGTTACATGGCCTTCAAAGCCCCACTCATCTCTTAAGATATCTTTAAGCAGTGTCTTTGATGCACAGCATGCCTCACCGTTTGTCCTGTTATATGCACCCATAACTGCTTCTACCTTAGCTTCTGTAACAAGAGCCTTGAATGCGGGAAGGTATGTCTCACGAAGATCCTGTTTTGAACACTCTGCATTAAAGCTGTGACGGATACTCTCAGGGCCGGAATGCACTGCAAAATGCTTTGCGCATGCGGCTGCCTTCATGTAATTTTCGTTATCTCCCTGGATTCCTTTTACAAAGCTTACGCCAAGACGTGATGTAAGATAAGGATCCTCTCCGTATGTCTCATGACCTCTGCCCCAACGGGGGTCACGGAAAATATTGATATTAGGTGCCCAGAAGGTAAGTCCCTTATAGATACCGTTGTCACCGTATTTATTCTGTACATTGAACTTTGCGCGCCCCTCTGTTGAGATAACGTCTGCTACAAGTCCTAAAAGCTCCTCATCAAATGCAGCTGCCATACCTATAGCCTGCGGAAATACGGTAGCCTCACCGGCACGTGCTACTCCATGCAGAGCTTCATTCCAGTAATTGTAAGCACCAAGTCCCAGTCTCGGGATTGCAGGTGCAGTGTGACGAAGCTGATACACCTTTTCGGTCAGCGTCATCTTTGATACAAGTTTTTTTGCTTTTACACGGCATTCTGCCTCTCTTGTTTTATTCATGTCCTTCTCCTATATCAATAATTTCAAGTGCTTTCTCAATAATTTCGTTTATATCGTAGTGGTCTGTTATATCAATAACCGGAATATTGTTTTCCTCAGCTTCTTTCTTAAACTCTTTGCTGCAGTTAATAAGACGCTCGAGGTCAACTTCTTCTTCCATACGATTTTCTATTACGCTACCGTTAGATTTTACAGAATCAAAGTTATTCCTTAAATAATCCTCTGACATTGTGATAAAGAAACACTTTATATCTTTAAGATATTCTTCTGTAAACTGTTCACGCCATTCAGAAGGGATATAACAGCCTTCTACTATCATATTTTGTTCATTCTCTATAGCCGTCTTTATCAGTTCGGCAGCATATGGCCATAGAAAATACCGCATTTCATAGTCATCTTCCACAGTCAGATCAGTCAACCTACCCCTGATGAACATCATTTTCAGATGGTCTAGTGAAAGGTATGGGTAGTGAAGTTTTTCCAATAGCTTCTGTGCAAGGAAAGTCTTTCCGACATGTGAGCTGCCACCTATAAGTATTATCATTATTTCTCTTTACACCTCATCCGCCCTTCGGGCACCTTGTCTTCGCCAGATAGGCATCACAACGCTTCGCATTGTGATCTGCCTCCGAGGGGAAGGCTAATTTAGCCTGTCAATCACAGAACCGTCCCTCTGATTGATCTTTGAATCAACGTATTCCGAACGATAGAATTGTAAATTTCTTGTCTTCATCTCCGGGATGCATTGCAAATTTAACCTTATGGCTTCCTTTTGTCTCGTTATTGAAAATGATCAACGCATTACAATGAGTCCAGCCGATTTCTCTGGGATTAACTGTGCGTACCAACTCATCATCAACAAAGATATCCACATCACCCTCATCATTTGCTGCGGTATCCTTAGTAACTACCATAAGTACCCTACAGTCTGCTGTAAATGTCAGGGGGTTAGTACCTGTCAGATGTCTTCTATTATCTGAAAACTGCATTGTGCCCTGCAGATCAAAGTCACGCTCTGCATACTGGGAGGCAGGATCGGTATCTGTGAAATCACCTAAATTAAAGTCCGTAATGCTCCAGGTATTACCAAAACCATCTGAACCGTTTGCTTCGGTCTTTATGCTGATACCTCCGGGTATCTCGCCGGACTTCTCGCCTATTGTTACAAGGCTTATGTATTCAAATGCATCAGTCATTAATGCTTTCTCAGGCATCTTGAAAGACCCACAGTCATCTGCCTCATCCACTTTCTTAAACAGATTTATGATGGCATCCGACATTATTGTATGTCCTAAATTTGTAGGATGATACCTGTCATAGAAGTACTGATCTTTGGTAATAATCCTGCCCTGTTCCTTTGACATGTAAAACTGTTCGGTAACGGCATTCTTTGCGCTAACCATAGGGATATTGTAGTGATATCCTATAGGGCTCAGTCTTTCCTGCAGGTTATAGTCGTCGATAAATACGCTGAATATAATGATGACTGCAGGCATATTTTTCATCATGAGAAAACGTCTTACAAGTCCCTCAAAGCACTTTCCTTTTGTCTCATCGCCCTCATCGTTTACTGCGAACTCTACTACTGCGATATCAGGCTCTCTTTCAGGTGATATGCCTTCTCCGGCGCCTTCCTTTACGAAATATCCGCCGCGAAGTATATCCCTGTCAAATCTTACTATACCAAACTCTGAAGGAGTACCGCCAACACCGGCCTTGACATATTCTGTATTATGAGTACTTGAAAACATATCGTCAAATGCCTTGTAGGTCTTAAATGCATAACATTCCGAATTGATAGGTGTGGCGCCGGCACCCTGAGTAATGGAGCCTCCGATAAATGCCATCTTTACAGACTCGCCCGAGCGTGCCTTAGCAATAGCCTTTTTAAGTCTTTCATAGTTGCCTATTGATACCAGTGACTGAGCGATCAACTGTTTATATCTGTCAGAATTAATGTCAACCGGATCTGCGGGAACAAATTCAGGTGCTGTATAGCCGTCATTGAGATACAGCTTTAACATAACGGTAGCCGGAAATTCGGGCTTGTCGAAATGGAAACGGATCTGTCCTACCCGGTCGTCATCATCGCTCCAGTTAACATCACTTAAAGGTATAAGATACTCAGTACCGTCAGCCGTAAGATCAGTTGAAATAACAGTACCGCTGTTATAAATATCCTTTTTACCATACATCTGAAGGACAAACTTACCGTTTATCTGTTTTTCGTTGATCATTGAAACGCCGATACCATATACGAGCTTTCTAAACTCTGATGTAGGCTCAAGCATCTTAAGGATATTCTCATCTTCTACACCGCCTACCATCTGGGCAAGTGCGGGCATCCTGCCTCCATCCATAAAAAGAAAGCAGACTCCGGTACCATCATGAAAAGGATTAGAAAAAATCTGCTTATCGTACATCAAATATATCGCCGGTCTCTTTTTTACCGGATCTTTGGGTGCCACAGGACCTGCCATGGGTTTATCCTCCTGAAATATGTCATTTTTTGTTAATCATAGGGATATTTTACAACTGTTATGAAGATTTATCAACTCTTTAATATTTATTTAATACTCAATTATTGCTATGATACAAAGATGCGGCTCTGAGCCCGGAAGACTGAGAACCGCATCTTATAAAATTATGAAAAAAGAGATTTGCTTTTAATGATTATTGGGGAAGCATTGTTGCGTTTCCGTATGCTGCAGTCCACTTCTCAAGACGCTCATCAATGATGTCCTGTCCGCCAGCTGCAAGGTAATCAGCCATACCGCTATCCCAAACTGCATCGAAATCAGCCTCAGAAGCTGCTACAGCCTTATCAAAGGTTGATCTCTGATATGATGTAAGAACATCACCGATAGTTGTTTCAGCATCGATAGTACCTAAATCGATAGATGTAGGATACTTAGCATCATTCTGTGCTACATTGATTGCATTTACAACGTCTGCAGGATCAACATTTGAGTATGTATAAGCTCTTGACTTAACAGTAAGCTCAGGAGTTGCAAGACGTGTTCCGTTTGTAGTCATAGTAAGGTCGATGTTCTTTGAAGATGTAGGTCTGTACTGAACATGAGCATCATCAGCAGCCTGGATAAAGATAACACCGTCACCCTTTGTATGAGTGATGCCTTCCTCACCGATCTGAAGATATTCTACAACGTCTGAACTTGAGATGAAATCAAGATAAAGGAGACTTGCTAAAGGCTCATTATTTGTTGCAGGGAAGAATATCTTTCTGTCAGAACCAACTGCACTGTAGAGATACTTTGTATGTCCGCCGTTTGAATCATTGAAAGGATCAATAGCGATAAACTTAGCATCAGGACTTACAATCTGTGAAAGTGTGTAGTTAATACCATTCTCACCATCTCTGAATACAAGGTCATAGTTCTGAGTGTATGCTCCGATATAACCAGCCTTTAAGTAGTTGTCAAGTGTGTCATCGCCGCTTGTATAAAGAGCGAAATCATTCCAGAGAAGACCCATGTTGTACCACTTGTTAAGAACCTTAACTGCCTCTTTGGTGCCGGGCATGGTGAACTTTCTGTCATCAAATCCGTAAACATACTGATCCTTATCAGAAAGGTTAGGATCAAGCATAGACTCGATAAGACCTGCTGCTGTCCAGCCAACGTCCTCTGTTACAGCGTAGCAGATAAGCTTGTTTGCATCTGAACCAAGAAGTGTCTCAGCATTGTTCTTGAATGCTACGAGCATATCTTCAAATTCCTGTGTTGTAGTAGGAGCAGCTAAACCTAACTTGTCAAGCCAGTCCTTACGTACGAAAGTAACGATACGTTCGGTTTCACTTCTTCTACCTTCGATAGCGATGATTGAACCGTCTTCAGGGTTCTTATGATAGTTTACGCCCTGTGAACCAATCCAGTTCCAAAGGTTGGGGAAAAGGCCTTTGAACTCATCGGTAAGGTATTCTGACATATCAAGGATACCGCCCATATCAGCGTATGCCTGAATTGTGGGGTAGCTGTATGAATAGCATACGTCAGGAGCGTCATTAGCAGCAAGAAGGTTGTTGATCTGCTCTGTCTCAGTCCAACGGGGAACTGCTACGAATTCAACCTCAACATTGTACTTTTCAAGCATGCCCTTCTTGATGAAGTCTGTGTACATATTGTCGTTTGCGGGGTTATCAGCATCACGGTCATATACTTCAACGGTGATGTGCTTTGTCTCAGGGAACTTACCGTCAACAAGCTGTCCGCCTGTAAGTTCGCTGATCTCATCCTTGTCCTCGATTACTTCTACAGGAACATCTGTAGGTGTAGGATCGGGAGTCTTTGTTGTTGTGTTACTGTCATCTGTTTTAGGTGCATCTGTTGTAGCAGGCGCATCTGTTGTTTTGGGTGCATCGGTTGTCTTGTTGTCATTCTCTTCTGTCTTTGAGCAGGCAGCAAGTGAAAGTACCATACACAAAACAAGTAATAATGCTAATACTTTTTTCACTTTTTTTCCTCCATATAAAATTGTGATAAACTGTGCAGATCTGTTTTACAAGCTCTGCGTGATGTATGAATCAACGGATACACCCCTATATCCGTTTATTCCGGATTATTATTTACTCTTTAACTGCTCCTAAAGTTACGCCGTGTATAAAGTACTTCTGCAGAAACGGGTAAACTATAAGAATGGGTACGGTAGAAAACATAACTATTGCCGATTTAATTGTGTCACTAAGACCCGGAGTCGAGAAACCTTCCTGGGCAGAAAGATCCGACTGGCTCTTTAAGATATTGTAAAGATAATACTGTAACGGGTACAGATCTTCACGCTTGTTATTAATATACATAAGAGCATCCGAGTAGCCGTTCCAACGACCAACAGCATAAAACAAAGCAAGTGTAGCAAACACAGGCTTTGAAAGCGGTATATAAATCTTCCACAGTATGGTCAGATAATTTGCACCGTCTATCTCTGCCGACTCACGGAGCGATTCCGGTATACCGTAGAAAAAGCTTCTCATGATGATCATGTTATATACCGAAAGACAGCTAGGTATGATAAGCACCAGAGGATTATTAAGAAATCCTAAGGACTTCATAAGCAGGTAGTTAGGTATTGTACCTGCATTAAAGAACATCGTAATTGTAATGATTATATTTATTAAACCGCGTCCTCTTAATTTATGGAAAATAAGGGGATATGCACATATCGCAGTCATAAGCAGCGATACAAAGGTACATATAAAGGTAAGAAATACTGTCCAGAAGAACGATCTTACATATTTTGCATTATCAAATACATACTGGTATGCTTTAAAGTTGAGTCCCTTAGGATAAACAGTAACTTCGCCCTTTATTATATAGTCCGAGCTCGAAAGCGAACGGGCCGCAAGGTTTAACATAGGTACGAGGCATATTATCGCAACAAAGATGCAGATTATAACAAATATCCAATCGCCTCTCTGGGTTTTCTTGGATTTAATCATAGTTTACCAAATCCCCCTTTCTCCAAGCTTTCTTGAAATAAAGTTTGCCATAAGGAGGAAGAAAACTCCTACCAGAGACTGGAACAGACCTACAGCTGTTGTCAGTGAGTACTGTGCTGCAAGCACACCCTTTTTGTAAACATAGGTCGAAATAACTTCTGCCGAATCGAGAACCAGCGAATTCTGCATAGCGAAAGGTCTGTCAAAGCCGCCGCCAAGGATATTTCCAAGGTTCATAATAAGCAATACTACAATTGTAGGCTTGATACCCGGCAGCGTGATATGCCACATCTTTGAGAATCTGCCTGCACCATCAACGGAAGCTGCTTCATACAGTTCTGTGTTGATACCGGCTATTGCCGCCAGATAAACTATGGAGCCCCAGCCGAAATTCTGCCAAACTCCCAAAAATACGTAAGTAGCTACCCACCATTTATCTTCACCAAGGAATGGTATCGATGTGCCGCCAAATTTATTAATAAGTAGGTTTAAAAGACCGTCATCCGTAGCAAAGATCCTCAGTGCTAAACTGTAAATAATGACCCATGAAAGGAAATGGGGCATATAAGCAATAGTCTGAACCACTTTTTTAAACTTGGTAAATACCAGCTCGTTAAGTATCAGAGCAAAAATAATAGGTGCCGGGAAACCTACGATCAGATCGAGTAGATTAAGTACTACCGTGTTCTTTAAAGCCCTTAAAAACTGGTTATCCTGGAATGCCTGCTTAAAATAGAAGAAAATATCGGTATTCTTCTTTTTATCCATTGCCCAGTCCATGTCCCAGAGAGACGTATTCATTTTATATTTTTTAAATGCGGTAATGATATACTCCATCGGACCGTATTTAAATATAATGAAGTACACTATCGGCACCAAAAGAAGCAGATATAATTGCCAGTATTTTTTAAAGCTGGATTTCCAGCTTATTCTGGTTTTTACCTTGATTTTTACTTCTGAATCTGAAGCAGGCGACTCCTTAGATTTTGCCATTTTTAACCCCTTATTTTATAAAAACTAATGTTTCTGAATCGATTTATATATAGTATTTAAAGGTCTTGTAGATAATTAAACCTTTATAATGATTATATTAAAAAATCATTAATCCGCTATCTATTTATTGCGAATTGACTTCTTGCGTATTGCTATTTTTTACAAAAATATTACGCAAAATAAAAGGATTTACAAAAATGCAAACATATGATATAATAAATAGCAATATTTGATAAGCGTATTAGGGAGGATTCATGATAGTAGATTCATTTAACAGAACATTTCATAGAGTAGTTGAAGGCGATTATGAAAGAGTGGATTTCGTCCGCGGTTCTAATGTAAGATTATGGAAAAATGATCTTACACGTACTTATGAGACTCACTGGCATTCTGCCGTTGAGATCATATCTCCTATTACTAATATATATACTGTAAACATTCATGACAAAAAATATATTATCAATCCGGGCGAAATAATAGTTATCCCTGCAGGTGAATTACATGAAGTAAGTGCTCCTGAAAGCGGTGAAAGATATATATGCCTCTTTGATCTGGACTGCATCTCCAGGATAAAGAGCTTTTCTTCTATCCTTCCTTTTTTCACTTCAGCGATCATTATAAACCGGACTACTGCTCCGAGCATAGTAGACAAGTGTTTACAGATCATTGATAATCTTGCAGAAATATATTTTACAGAAGAACCAATGTGGGAACTCAGGATGTATGCTGAGATATTGAACTTTTTTGCAATTATCGGTCAGGACCGTATAGAAAACATGATAACCAAACCTCCTAAGATTGGGAACAGGCAGAAGGAATATATCGAAAAGTTCAACTCACTTTTTTCCTATATAGATTTACACTATTCCGAGGATCTCACCCTGGAATTTGCCGCTGACTATACAGGATATTCAAAGTTCCATTTTACAAGGCTTTTTAAACAGTTTTCAAACACAACCTTCTATGATTATCTTTGCTACAAAAGAATAAAAGTGGCCGAGGAGCTCCTTATCAACCGTTCCTTAAGCATAACCGACGTTGCAATAAGAAGCGGTTTCCCGAGCATCTCGACCTTTAACAGATTATTTAAGAAATTAAAGAACTGTACTCCTTCCGAATACAGAGAACTTAGAGAACGCAATACCTTTGAGAAGGTTTATGATATTCCTGAAGATGAACCTATAACCTACAAAGGGTATGTTAAGCCTGCTGAATGATACTTAATCCTTACAAATCCATAATATTTAAAAAGGCTTTCCTTCGTGGAAAGCCTTTTTACACTTAAAAAAAGCAAGAAACTTTGTAATCACTTTCTATCAGTCTCTTCTCAAAGTCTTCTACAGGAAGCGGTCTGTCAAAATAATAACCTTGTACCAGTTCACAGTTATTATCTTTTATGATCTTTATCTGATCGACAGTTTCAACACCTTCAGCTATACATTCAAGTCCCATCTGTCTGGTGATGGATACTACATGTTTAAACAGGATCATCCTGTAGCTGTCTTCGGAATCCTCTTTTACAGGGATAAAGCTACGATCGATCTTCAGCACATTCCACGGGATTTCACAGATGAGATTAAGTGACGAATATCCAACACCAAAATCATCCACAGCTGTGTAAAATCCCATATCATGCAGTTTGGTAGCTATACGCTTAAGATCCCCAAAAGCTACATCGGCAGTTGTCTCGGTAAGCTCAATCTCAATATATTTATGTGGTATATTATGCCTGTCAACTATTTCCTCAATAGCTTCGGGAAGTCCGATGTTCATTATATGCTTTCTTGAAAAATTTACTGAAATACGGACTACATTCTTTCCTTCATCAAGCCATCTGCGTATATCTTCACAAACTCTTTCCAGCATATAAAAATCAAGCTTACAGATATCACTCGAGTCCTCAAGCATGGGAATAAAGTCGTTCGGCATAACCATACTCCCCTCATGGAACCATCTGCACAACGCTTCCGCTCCATTAAGCTTGCCTGTAACGATATTTACTTTAGGCTGATAATATGTCTTAAACTCTTTATTTTTCAATGCCTCGGGGAGCAACTGCTGTACTTTTAGGATTTGCTGCCTTTTCTTTAATAATTCCTCATCATAGAAAACTATTGAACCTTTATTAAAATGCCTTGCCCCTGTATAAGCATTGATTATCTTTGCTAAAATATCCCCCAGCGTCTGTACCTCATAATCCTGTGGTACACAGAATATACCCGCTGTAGTCTGTACAACGACGGGATCACCATCATCGGGCCTAATCTCCGCTTCAGTAAGGAATGTTTTTACCGCATCCAGCCTTTCACCGGAACAGATACCCACAAAATTATCTCCGCCGAGTCTAGCAATTATAGAGTCCTCTCCCATGATCTTTTTAAGGTCATCATAGTGCTTTCTTAAGACTTTATCACCGTATTCACGACCAAACTCCTGATTTATAATGGAGAAATGACGAAGATTATAACGGAATGAGACACATCCCTGAATCTTGTGCATTGCTGCATTCTTCATTATATACTGGGTAAGGTTACGAAGGTTGGGATATCCGGACTCATCATAAAATGCAAGCTCTTCAACCATGTCCTTCATACGGTTCTTGCTTATAAAGCTTATAGTTGTGCGCATTACCAGCTCAACCCTCCACTTTTCTTCCTCCGTAAGAGGCTCTACATCGGGAGACATGTAAACTGTCATCGTGGTAATTGTCATTACACTTGTGACAACTCTCATTGAGCTGATCTCTACACCCTCTTCACCGGTATCAAAGCAGCAGAGAGTCTCTCCACCGCCGCTCATCTCTTCCTGTCTGTTTTTATAGACTCTTGTAACACCTTTGCTAAGCCTGAACATAGCAGCTATGTCAATCAGTGTATTCTCAATCAGCTTTATATCAACCTGATTTATTTCTGTCATTGCAGAAACCAGCTTCTGATATAATATGTAGAATTTCAGAGCAGCTTCAGAATCATCTTCTCTTTTAACTATTTCCTTACCGTGCTTGAAAACTCTTTTATTTTCATACATTAAAGTATCCGCACGCTCAAAAATATCCTGAAAACGGTTATCTTTCTTAGGTCTGTAATCAGCCATACCATAGGCAATAGTAACAAGCCCTTTTTCCTTGTTTTCCAAAACAATTTTTCCGAGGTTTGCTATCAGCTTATGGCGCTCCTCATAGTCACTACCCTTAAGCACGGCAACAAACTCGTCTCCTCCGATACGGTATACCGGGCTGTGAGCAAATGTTTTACATATGATCGCACTGGCACTTTTGATATACGCATCTCCGGCATTATGCCCCTGTTCATCGTTTACCTGCTTTAAGCCGTTTATGTCACAGACAACTACAGCAAATTCAGGTGAAAAGTCACCTGCAATCTGATCATCCATCTGCATCTCTAATTGTACATAGGAATGCTTATTTTTAACTCCTGTGAGGGAATCCTTGTTTGCCATGTCCATGGTTGAACCGATGACACGTTCGAAAGCAAGCTCTTTCTGCTTTTGAGCATCGACATTATCAACCGCAACAACTATATGCTTGTCATCATCCGGAATAGAGACTGCTATAAGTGTCATATACTGTGGACGCCCTTCAAGCATTAGTCGGTAATCTATATAAATTTTCTTTTTTTCTTTCAGATTGGTTAAAAGAGTATCTTTATCCATGCTCTTTGCCATCATAGGCAGATCGTCAGGAAAAATGTCCCTTTTCATGTTTCTTTGGGTCTCACCAAAGAAATCAGAGCCTGTTTCACCAACATTCAGTCTGGCATACTTTTCGGTTGAAACAAACTCCCAATACTCATTTGTTACTATATCTACATAATATATAACTTCATAACGACCGGCAAGTGCTTCGGCAATATGTTTTGTTATTTCATTTGTATGCTCCATATTTCGTACCTCGTCCTTCGTTATTTATCAAATATTTTAAATAGAATGTAAGCATTCTATTTAAATCGCATTCAAAAAACACATATATTGTTATTATACCATATTCTATTAACCTTTACAACAAAAAAGTGACAGAGGGATGATTCTTCTGTCATAAAATAATGAATGTGACAGGGGGACGGTTCTCTTGACACAAAAAAATGACAGGAGAATCAATCTCCTGCCACAGTTCTTACACATATAATTATTTGATTTCGTAGATCCAGCCTTCGGGAGCTTCAATTCTACCCATCTGGATACCTGTTAAGGTATCATACAGCTTCTTGGTGATAGGTCCCATTTCTGTCATGCCGCTGGGAAGTGCAATTTCCTTACCATGATCAACGATCTTTCCAACGGGTGAGATAACTGCTGCGGTACCGCAAAGACCACACTCTGCCATATCCTTAACTTCCTCGAAAGGTATTACTCTTTCTTCTGCCTTAAGTCCTAAGTAATGCTGAGCAACATATACAAGTGAACGTCTGGTGATTGAAGGAAGGATGCTGTCTGACTTAGGAGTAACAACTGTGCCGTCCTTTGTTACGAACAGGAAGTTAGCTCCACCGGTCTCTTCAACGTTTGTCCTGGTCTTAGGATCAAGATACATATTCTCATCGTAACCCTCAGCATGAGCGGTAACAATTGCATGTAATGACATAGCGTAGTTAAGACCAGCCTTGATGTTACCTGTACCATTGGGTGCTGCACGGTCAAAATCACTTACCTTAATTGTAAGAGGCTTTACGCCACCCTTAAAGTAAGGACCAACGGGTGTACCGAAAATTCTGAACTGATACTCGTTAGCGGGCTTAACACCGATAACGGGGTTTGTTCCGAAAAGTACGGGACGAAGGTAGAATGTAGCACCTGAACCGTAAGGGGGAACATAATCTGCATTTGCCTTTACAACCTGCTTTACAGCATCAATAAATCTTTCCTTAGGGAATACAGGGATTTCAAGTCTTTTTGCTGACTGCTCTATTCTCTCTGCGTTTAAGTCAGGACGGAAAGTAACGATCCTGCCATCCTCTGTCTCATAAGCCTTTAAGCCCTCAAATACTGTCTGTGCGTACTGGATAACACCTGCACACTCGCTAAGTACAACGTTTCCGTCTTCTGTAAGTCCGCCATTATCCCATGCACCGTCTTTGTAATTTGAAACATATCTGTAATCGGTCTTGATATATCCGAATCCCAGACTGCCCCAGTCAATATCTTTCTTTGCCATTTCTAGGTACCTCCTTTAAAAATTACCTTTATTTATAGCACATTCTCATTATTTTTTCAAGATAATTTTTATTTGTTATTTAAGGTATTACTTGCCGGAAATTACTATTCCGTCAACTGCAATGTACGGAACTACGCTTCCACCGTCACATATGAGTTCCTTAGAAATGGAGCGAATATTCTTTACTACTTCACCTAAGTTACCGCTGATCATACACTCTGATATAGCGCATTTTACTTTGCCGTCTTCTACTAAGAAGCTGTTCTTGGCAACTCCTGAAAATTCACCGTTTGCTCCGGGTGATCCGCCTGAGAACCTGCCAAGGATGATTCCCTTCTTCACAGATGCAAGCATGTCGTCATAGCTGGTGTCACCGGGCTCAATTATCAGATCCCAGCCGGTATTCTTTACAAGCGGACGTCCAGTCTTATTTGCACCGTAAAGGCTCAACTGATGGCACTTAAGTACGCCCTTATCAATTACGGTATATGCTTCTGAAAGGAAACCGTTTGAGGTTGCGCGCTCACCCATGTTGATTCTCTCATCATAGGGGTCAAACCTTACTGTAAGCTTTTCATCGGCAACCTTTTCTCCTACCTTGTCGAGCCACTGGCTAGTACCATCGATGATCACGCCCTCACCGCAGTAATTACCCAGCACGCCGCCGATAAACTCAGCTGCAATTTCAGGTGTAAATATTACAGTACCTTCAAACTTGCCTTCAATATTCTGAGGCTGCAGGCTGTTCTGGATATCAACGATGTGCCTGCGTATTGTTCCAAGCTCTATAAAAGGCTTGTCAAGATCATTTGTCCCTATGCCTGTATAATCAAAGCCGGTTGTATTTGTCCCGTCGCTTGCGCATATTTCGATTGAAAATCCGTACTGTCCGCCAAAGCCTTCAAACTCTGTACCGTTTGAGTTCCTTGAGAACCAGTTCCATCTGTCATATGATCCTGTGGACTGGATGATCTTTACAAGAGGATATTCCTTCTCAACAGTTGCTAAAAACTCCTTTAATCTATCAAGGAACTTATCAATATCAGGCTCCAATACGCCCTGCTTAAATACATGGGGCTCTACCTTGGGTCCAATGTCATGTGCAGGATCCTCAGGTGAGTTGATTGCTGCCTCCAAAGCATCACTTGCAAAGCCTTCGAGTGCCTCTTCCGAAAGGTCATTTCCGCTTGCGGAACCAATCTTATTATCCTTAAATACCTTTATCGATCCGGAATTTGAGAATACCGTACGAAAAAGCTTGAACTCTCCATTTTCAACATTCAGTTCTCTTTTTTCGGACTCAGTTAATGTATATTTATATTTTTCTATGCCTTTATCTTTGATTATCTTATCAAAGGAGTCGGCGATTTCTCTTATATTTGACATATGTAAACTCCTATCTTCATAATCTCGTACTTTTGAGAATAACACCTCATTTTGTGACAGAAGAACCGTCCCCCTGTCATCAACGGCCACCTATCATAATCTGGCAGCGCATGTGAGGGCCACCCATTGATACAGCCATGGGCTGCTTCTTACCGCAGAAACCGCTGGATGTCCATTCTACCTTGTCAGATACCATATCAACG
>JAFYYN010000003.1 GCA_017557525.1 Lachnospiraceae bacterium | reverse complement strand
ATGAGAGAGTTGAGTACGCAGAGGACTTACTCTCAGCAGTAAAGAAGTTGTTATCTTAACACCTCCCTCCAAACCCACCTACACCCTTACTCACTCATAGACCAGGAGTTTTAACGTTTCTTCCGTGAAGCTCTAAAAGCTTGAAAAATAAGCATTTTTGTCAAAATAAGTTGTAATGTGTGCACGATTTGCTTGGGTTTTGGGACATAAGAATGAGTATAAGAAAGATTTCAAAACATCGCGATGGCTGAGATTCTTTTGGCTGTCGCGTGTGGGTATTAGAAAATGGTTAATTACAAATGGGTATTTACAAATGCTTAAACTTGTGGTAATGTTGACAGTACAATCCCGGTTCCTGAGATGACGCTGACAGCGATGAGAGCGTAAACTTAAGAAACCAGAGAAATGAAAAAGCGGAGGAGGATGAAATATGTCTTTTAACATTTACGATTTGAAGCGGCCATTCTATGATGGAATTTGTAGCTTTGCGTATGACAGAAACAGCTGAGCGTTCCCAAAAATAAAAATACATTTTTTGAAAAAATAAACATAAAATAAAAACCATAAAAGTCTTTGAAAATCAAGACATTTCAAATGTTTTAATTTTCAAAGACTTTTTTTATTCTTGAAAACACATATTTTTTATTTTTATAAACACTCAACAGAAAAATTTCCAAAAATCCGAAAATGGTAAAATTCTGTTTTTTACCATTTTCGGATTTTTTGTTGAAAAAATGGTTTAAAAGGGATAGTAGTTGCGTGTCTCAAAAAATTTTTTAAATTTATTTTTTCGCAATTAATAAATCTACGATTTATTATATCCTAAATTTGCCTTTTGTCAAGCAGAAAATTGAAAATTTGCTATTGACAAGAAAATAATTCTGTGATAATATCCGAAATCGTCGCGCTGAAATCCGGATTGAGGCTATCAAAAACAATGAAAGGGATTTGATGTTTATGGGTAGCAGATTTAAGTATACGCCGTCTCAGGAACATGATAAAAAATGTATTACTGAGAAAAGAGGCCGGGGAGAAGGGAGCGATTATATATGCTGGAGACAGTGTCATGAGGAAAACTATAATGGGACTTCTCTAAGAATATGGGGCAATAAAACTAACAGAATGCATCAACTGTTTGGGAAAGCACAAATTGGCATATATTGGGAATTGCTATTTGATGACAGTGTTTTAGATATCAGGGAAAACTATCCTCTGCTTTCTGCCGGGGATGATTACCTGGCGGATACCAGGAGAATAGCTGGTGAGCTTGGTTTTGAGCACCCAAGATATTCTGCTTCAAATGACGAAAAAGTTATATTGCAAGATTTTCTGATAAAAAGAAAAAATGGGAAAGAAGAAGCTATTTCCATAGTTTCAAAAAAGACCGATAACTCGTCGTCGCTGGCCCATATTATAAAAATGCAGAGAAAATATTGGACAGAAAAGAAGGTAAAATTTATTACTCTTTTCAAAGAGGATATAAATGACAAACGTGTTGCAAATATTGCTTTTATTATGCAGGGAAACACCGGTGATATTAGTAAAATTCCGGATAAGGCTGTTAGTTTCGCGTTGGATTTATATAAAAATTCGTCAGATACTTTAGATGTTATTGCTGATAAAACGGAATCTGAATTTGGTCTTTTACCCGGGAGCGGGGCAACTGTTTTCATGCATTTGTTAAAAACAAAACAGGTAGTTTTGGATATTGATTCTTCGCCGATAAGGCCGAATAAGGCACGCCCGGTTGAAAAAATGCATGCTAAAACTGAAAAATCATCACAGCACAAAAATGATGAAAAGTTCACATTCCCGGTTGTAAATCAAATATGGGAGGACTGTGAAAATTCAGCTTATAAAGGGCGTCAACGCAGGATCATATATATGGACCGGGACTCTGTTTTTTTGATCGATATGAATAAAAAGGTTGTTTCTCCGGAAGAAATGCCTATGGAAGTTTTTTTGAAAAAAATTGATGATAATGAAATCTGTCAAGTCGATGATAAGATTTCTTTCGCCATGTCGGAACCAACGGAGAGTATGATCAGGGAAAAGGCTGAGAGAAGCAGGGTTTTAAAGAACAGTTGCATAAGTACCAGAGCAATATATGACAGTGCATACAGAAGAAAAATCGAGCGTGATATAGCATCCCTGCTTGGCATCGGTTTGAATGCGGTCAGAGCTATTATTGTGAGGCTCTGGCAGAGCGGTTTCAATGATGCCGCTCTTTATCCGGATTATAAGAAAAAGGGCAGAAAGAAGGGATCTTCAGCGGTTAATGCCTTAAGTACTGAGGAAAACCTGCGTATTGAAAAGTTTTTATGGGAACATTATGCTGTTTATAATCCGCCTGCCATAAGGGACGTGTATGATCAATATTGTCTTACATTTTATGGCAGGATTACGGAAGTAAAGGATTTTAAAAAATCCGGGATCAGCGATGTGCTTAAGGAGGATTATCCTTCGGAGAGCCAGTTCAGGTATGTTTTTAGTTCGTGGCTTGACAGTAATTTTGATAAGATTATGCGGATTACCGAGGGAGATATTGAATACAGCTTATGTTTCCGGGATGTTATGTTCCGGAATGATTATGCGCCTATAGGGCCCGGAAGCCGGTTTTTTATTGATAGTACTCAGATTGATTACGGTATCGTGGACAGGAATAACAGGACCAGGTATCTTGGACGTCCGTATCTGACTTTTTGTGTTGATCTCTGTACCAGAATGATATGCGGTTATTATCTGTCTCTGGAACAGGAGTCGTCTATCAGTCTTTTAATGACGCTTATCAATTCTTTTTCAGATAAGGTTGCTTATTGTAAGCGTTTTGGTTTTGACATTATCGAGGATGAGTGGCCGGTACATCATATGCCTGCGACTTTGACTACTGATAATGGGTCCGCATATAAGAGTTTGCTTGCGGATTCTATCTGTAATGAGCTTCATATTTCCATAAATTCGCTCAGACCAAGGCATGGGGATGACAAGGCCGAAATTGAAAATCTGTTTTATCAGTTTGACTGTCATTTCGGTAAATTGCCGGGTATGGTTGATAAGAAGGATTCTGATTATGAGAAATCTGCCCGGCTGACTTTGGATGAACTGCATAAGATTATTATTGATTTTATAATACGGTTTAATCGTTCCAATGTTATTGCAAAAGAGCAGCTTCCGGAGATGGTGGGGCAGGATTATGAGCCGACTCCTATAGGACTTTGGAATTGGGGGATACGACACCAGTGCGGCTTTATCCGCGAAGCAGGCAGTGAGGATCTTATGTCGTGGCTGTTGCCTTCTGCGTCTGCTTTAATAAAAAAAAACGGGCTGAGCTTCAGGAAACTTAAGTTTTCATGTGATTATGCCAGGTTGAAAAATGCCTGGTTTGTTAAGGCTCGTAACAGGCATGAGATATTTCCGAAACAGGATAACGGTTTTGAGGTAAATATCAGGTTCGATCCCGGGTGTGTCGACAAGGTTTTTTATTTTGACGAGAATGGTGATCGGATTATTTTTGAACTTACCGATCACTTTATGGAATGTTATAAAGGTATGGCTTTTGATGAGGTTTCGAAGGAACAGGAACGTATAAAGGATATGTTGAAGAAGAGCAGAGATTATCAGCGTGCTGAAAGACTTTGTTCAAAGCTTTTCATTAATTCTGTCATAGATGAGGCAGAAAAATCCTTCCGGAAGGATTTGAAGATTTTCCAAAAGATGGATGTGGATAACCAGACAAAATATAAGAAGGATGCATGTGGTTTTTATTATGACAGGGAGCTAATGTATTTGGATAATTTGCGTATTAACATCTAAGGCTTCCCCTTGAGGAGATATATCGACATACGAAGTGTTATAGTCGAACGCTAAAGCATTCGACGGACGATGCCCTCCCTGGCGAAGGGAAGCTGTCATATGTCATAAGGTGTCACTGAAGGTGACGGAACCTTGTGACCTTCGTAGCTGACTGATGAGGTGTTATAAGATCTGTAGGAGTATAAAATGAAAGAAATGTTTGAATATAATAAATTGGCGTATGAAAAGATGCGCCGGGATCTTGATGAAAGAAAAAGAGCCTGTGTCATACATTGTACAGGGCTTGGCAAGACCGTTATTGTCTTGCGGTATATTTTGGATGAACTATGTAGCGATAAGCGTTTCCTGATAGTAACGGAAGGGAATATTCTTAAAGAGCAGTTTGAAGATAAGATTAGTGCGGAAAAAAGACTACTTGAAAATGAAGGGAAGTATGATCTTGCGGACAAGCTTGACCGTAATGTTAAGGTGGCAATTTATCCCAGTCTGGAAAACAGACAGGCCTTTATGGGTTATGATGTTATTATTCTTGATGAGATGCATTGCTGTGGCGCGGAAATGACCTCTGAATTTGTGAGAGATTTATTGACCAATAATCCTGAGGCTTTGCTTATAGGGACTACTGCGACCAGCAGACGGCATGATGGTCAGGACATGGCTGAGGAGCTTTTTGATGGTCAGGTTTCTTCGGATATTGACCTTTATGAGGCTATTATGAATATGGGTGTTCTTCCAAAACCGGATTTTGTTACTTGTATTTATGATGAGAGAAGAATGCTTCGCGAGGAAGTTGAACTTGCGGAAATGTACGGTCCCAGAAGTTTGCTGAGTGCGACGATAAAACGTGCCTGTGCTGCTATGGCTAGTGCTCAGGGTGTTGAAGCTGTTTTTGAAAAGACACTGAAATATCCTAATGGTAAATATATTGTTTTCTGTAAGGATGGGCTTCACTTGAAAAATATGATCGGAAAGGCAAAGAATACCTGGTTTAAATGGCTGCAGGATAAGGGCATTCCGGTACATATTTTTGCAGAGTACTATAAGGAATTGAATATGGGTCTTGGGGGCTGCGATAAGTTCCGCAGTTGTACAGAGCCCGGGCTTAAGCTGCTCTTTTCGGTCAATCGTTGTATACATGGTTTACACTCCAACGATTTTAACGGTGTCATTAATTTGAGACCGGCTTTTAGTGAGCATTTGTATCAGCAGATTATCGGCAGGCCGTTTCATGCTTCTGAAAATGCTGAGTTACTTCCGCCTCCGCAGATTTATGATATTGTTGATACCATTGAACTTCTTTATCGCAGAAAACCTTTTGGAAATGCCCATGGGTGTTCAAGGAAGATATGCTTTGTAAGGTCCGGAGCGGAACTGCAGGCCTTGGCAGATATGCCGGAATCCCGGGAGAAACTGCCGGGGGATGGGGAGGATATCGATGATATGGGTGATATAGGTGATATGGCTGATATAGGTGAAACCAAGGTTGGAAAAGATAATGTTGATATAGATGGAATAGGTGTAAAAAGCGATAATGTTGATGTAGATGGAAATGTTGTAGGTGATAATGGTGTTAATATAGGCGAACTCGGGAATGCGATGGATAGTGCTGGGACGGATATAGACGAAACCTATGATGAAAATGATAATGTTGACATGAATGGATACAAGGATGCGAATTATGGTGTTGATTTAGAAGGATGTTCAGATGTTGATGATTATGACGAAATAAATAAATATACTGACAAAAAATATCCGGGAGAAAATAAGACAAAAGATTATGTTAAAACGAGTGTTGTGACAGAGAAAATTCAGGGCAAAACAAAAAAGAAAAAGGATACGGAGATGTCTTCTGACGAGTTGAATTCTCTTGTAGTAAGGACATATTTTTCATCCGACCGTGTTTATGAATGTTTAAAAGAATTGCGGAGTATCATGAGAAGACGTATCTCATGGGATGAGAGTTTTTCAAGGGCATGTTTGTTTTATGAGAAATATCACCATTTTAATGTTCCGAGAGGTACTCTTGTGGAGGGTTTTGATCTTTATGGCTGGTATATGGTACAAAAATATAATTATCATCATCGCGAAAATGGCAGAATTACGGATGAACAAATAAGACTGCTGGAGTCAATAGGTATTGATTGGGAAAGCGATCCGGTCTGGGATGAAAGATTTTTTGAGTATAGAAATCTTGTTGAGAAATACAATACTGCGTGTATCACCAAGAAGAAATGTTCGGTTAATTCTGCTATTCCTAATTGGTTGAGTTATCAGCGCAGGCGCCTTTCCGGAAAGACGGGGAGACCTATGAAACGCTCAGAATATGATAAGCTTAATTCCCTAGGTATGGTTTGGAATTCACGCGATATTGACAGTGTCTGGGCTGGAAATTATTCTAAGGCTTTACGTTTTTTTGAGGATAATCATCATATCTGCGTGCCTTCCAGCGGTCCTACGGAGTATTTGTACAGATGGCTGAGAGACCAGTGGGACCGTTTCGCAGAGTATTTTGCTATAGATACCATGCAGGAGGCGGTAAATGACAGCTCTTATGTGGGCGTAAAAAATCGTGTTCAGAAAGAAATAGATGGCAACACTTATGTGGGCGTAAAAAATCGTGCTCAGAAAGAAGTATATGGCAACACTTATGTGGGCATAAAAAATCGTGCTCAGAAAGAAATAGATGACAACTCTTATGTGGGCGTAAATAATCGTGCTCAGAAAGAAATAGATGGCAACACTTTTGTGGGCATAAATAATCGTGCTCAGAAAGAAATAGATGGCAACACTTGTATGGTAGTGAATGGGGAGTTCCCAATAGGGGATATAATATTTAAAGATTATAGTGAAAATTTGACACCGGAGCAGGTCGAAAAACTGAAGCTCCTTGGATTCAGATATGATGTTTCATTTGCCTTTTTTGTAAAATACCAGAAGTATAAAAGTTATCTGCCTGAAATAACAGACCTGGGGTGGAAAAGTATGTACCGATGGCTTTTGAGACAGAAAGAAAAGCAGTCCAAAGGGATGCTGAAGTATGGGGAGGTCATGCTTTTAAAGGAACTGCTGGAGTATAGGGGTCTGACCCCAATGTGGTCAAATTAAGCCTTCAAACCCTTGAAATTACTGGGGTTTCAAAATTCCAAATTGCATCAGATTAGCCTTGAAGCCTTGTGCTTCAAGGCTTTTATTGTATCGTAGGTACAAATAAACCACCTGCTATGCAGGTGTGTTCCGAGATAGCTTTAGCTTCAAGAATAAAACCTCCTGAGGTATAATAGTGTTGGTTCGCCAACCGCACAATATCAACCGAAGGAGGTTTATCCGAAATGGACTATAATAGTTTAGCACATACGACGTGGGAATGTAAGTACCATATTGTATTTGCACCAAAATTTCGTAGAAAAATTATCTACAATCAATTAAGAGCAGATATAGGTAGAATCCTGAGTGAACTGTGTAAAAGAAAAGGAGTAGAGATAATAGAGGCAGAAGCTTGTCCTGATCATATACACATGTTTGTAAGGATACCACCGAAGTACAGCGTGTCAGAAGTGATGGGATATCTAAAAGGGAAGAGTTCTCTGATGATATTTGAAAGACATGCTAATCTAAAGTATAAGTATGGAAATAGACACTTTTGGTGTCGAGGATATTTTGTAGACACAGTAGGCAAAAATGCTGCAAAGATAGCAGAATATGTACGGAATCAACTGAAAGATGATGAAGAGTATGATCAGATGACATTGAAAGAGTACATTGACCCGTTCACGGGTGAGCCGGTAAAAAGTGGCAAATAAAAAAAGGCTCTTTAGAGCCAGCCTGTGACCGCAGTGCGGAAGGCGGACTATTCAGAGCCTCTTTAGAGGCAAGCTGGTAACAGCGGCTTATAGCCGCAGAGCAAACCACCAGCTTAGCTGGTGGTTTTGATT
>JAFYYN010000022.1 GCA_017557525.1 Lachnospiraceae bacterium | reverse complement strand
GGAAAGACAACCGGTACATTTAAATCATTATCACCCGTAGCTATCGTTGTTAAGGGTAAAATTGCACCTAAGACAGGGGTAACTGTAGCAGTGACAGGTCTTCTTAGTCTTGTAGCATTATTCGGTGCTGCAATTTGCTTTAAGAAGTTCAAAGCCTAAACCTTTTGGCATAGAATAATTTCTTTGCCTTAAATCATTATGCATGATGTTTTAAAGTGTGGCGGCCTGCCTCGTTTCGGCGGGGCAGGCCCTATTTTTCGAAAGATATTCACATAAGACTTCATATTCGCATAATGTTTTTTAATGTATGGATGTTTTTCATATTATTAAAAAGAAATACTAAAAGATTCAGACATAATTAAGAAAAAAGAGGACGAAGGTTTGAACACTCTTTCGTTTGATGTAAATAGGGGAAAAAAGAATAACGCAGGCCGGATTTCATGGGCAAAAATGACTACAATCGTAGCGGGGTTAATAACTGCGATTGCTGTTTTTTTTGCTTATGACATTTCTGCAGACGCAAAAGGAATTGTCTATACCGGCTCCACAGAGTACAATGCCACATCCGGACAGGATTTTAATGTCGGTGTTTATTTAGGCGGAGACAACGGTGAAAAAACAGGTGATTACGAAGCGGTAATTTCCTATGATGAAAATTATCTGACATATGTCGGAGGAGCCAATGAAGGCGGAAACGGCAAAGTAACCGTAAGCGGTACTTCAGCCGACGGCGGAAGAGTGAAAGTCATGATTACTTTCCATGCCGTAATCGGTGGAGAAACATCCGTAAAAGTTGAAAACGCCACCTTGACCGACAACAACGGCGCAGCACTTGCCATTGAGGAATTCCCCGAAGTACCGGTTCATATCGCGGCACCCGCAGCCGATGCTCCCGAATTCATTATGTTTAATGGGGAAATGCTTCCCGATTATTCTGCAGACGTAAAAGAATACTCATTAGATTTAGCATATACGGAAAATTTTGAATTCAGTGTTCCCGAAGGTTTTAAGATTGTTTCCGATACGGAAGGTCTTGAAGCAGGCGTAAACGAAATTACCCTTCTTGTTACACAGGATAACAGAACACCTCTTGAATATAAAATCACCGTAAACATGGAAGCTCCCGAAGTTGAGGAGCCCGAAGAACCGGAAGACACTACCGTAGAAACAGTTGCCACGGAAGAAGTTACTGAAGAAACGAATCCCGAACCCGCAGAACCTCAGGAAACAGAAGAAAATGTTCTGACCGAAAACAATGCGGAAACTGTACCCGGTAATGTAAATACAGAAAATGTAAATGCGGTAGCAAAAAAACCCTGGCAGAATGAGAATACAAAATCATTTATCATTCTCGGTTTATTTGCCGTAGCGATACTGGTAATACTTCTTTTGAAGTTAACCTGGGACAGACTGGGAATTGCCGGCAGAGGCATTCAGAGAGGCTTCAGAATCATTCAGAAGAAGGTAACTAAAAATACTTACCAGCCGGTGCAGACCGCAGACGACGGATTTAATTTAAGCCAGCTTGAGGAAACAGAAGTTTCGGACGAAGAGATAACTCTCGATACATCCGAAAACAACACCGAAGCTGTAAGCGATGAACCTGTCGAAAGTATCAGTCATACCAAATCGGACATTGATCTTCATATGAATTACAGAGAAAAGTTTGCATATTCCGATGAAGATATTGAAATGGTGGATTTGAACAAGGAAAATGAGGAAATGAATTAATGACGGATTATTATCCCGCCAAAGAAATGGTGGATATCCACTGTCATATTCTTCCAAATGTTGATGACGGTTCCGACGGATTTGACAGCACGATAAAAATGCTTAAAACCGCCAAGGATGAAGGCATCACAAGGATGATTGCAACCCCGCATTTTAAAAAGGGGCATCACAATGTTTCGCCTGAAGCCGCAGAAAAACTTTTGGATGAAATAAGAACAAAAGCCGATAATGAAGGTATCGCCCTTAAATTTTATCTCGGAAACGAAGTAATGTATTTTAGCGACGTGGAAGAGGCATTTGACGAGGGAAAGATAAACCGCATTAACGGAACGGATAATCTGCTGATAGAGTTTTACCCGGACGATGAATATTCGAGAATCCAAAGAGGCATCGAAACGGTACAGAGCATGGGATTTACTCCGATACTGGCGCATGTTGAAAGATATCTTGAATTAAGAAAAGATACTTCAAAGATTGAACATTTAAAAGCAGTCGGCGCCGTGATAACGGTAAATGCATCAAGCATTACCGGAGATGCAGGATTTCTTACAAAACAGTTCGTAAAAGGGTTGCTTCGAAGAAAGCTTGTAGATATGATAGGAACCGATGCACACGATACTTCAAACAGGGCTCCCCGTATGAAAAAGTGTGCTGAGTATCTTTACTCAAAATATGAAGAAGAATATGTTGATGAGATTCTTTTTAAGAACGCCATTGAAATATTCGAACTTGACTAATTTTCAAACTTAAAGAAATACGAAACAGGGAAAAAAGAATGGATAAAATTATTTATCAGAATGAAAAAGACGACGAGCAGGAAATTGACGTAGCGGAAATACTTATGTATCTTCTGCACTGGCTCTGGCTTATTGCAATAGCGGGTATTATTACGGCGGCTATCGGTTTTTCGATAAGCGCATTTATCATCACGCCTCAGTACAAATCTTCCACCAAGATTTATATTTTAAGCAAGAACAGTTCAAACGATACCGTAACTTATTCCGATACACAGCTTTCAACACTGCTTACAAAGGACTTTGAAGCTCTTATCACAAGCCGGTACGTACTTGAAACGGTTATTAACGATCTTCAGCTTCCCGAAAGCTACAATGCGCTTGTCGGAAAAGTATCGGTCAGCAATACCAAAGAGACGCGTATCATCAGTATAAGCGTGGAAGATGCCAATCCCGAGAGAGCGCGTATTATTGCGGATGCCATTCGTGACGTGGCTGCTCTTCAGATTCAGTCGGTAATGGATATTGAAGCCGTAAACGTGGTTGATGTTGCAAATCTTCCGACCTCGCCTTCAAAGCCTTCCAAGAAGAAATTCACACTTATAGGTTTTGCAATCGGTGTTGTATTTATGGCAGGTATTCTTACTTTAAGATTTTACTTTGACGATTCAATCAAAACGAGTGAAGACGTTGAGAAATATCTCGGCATGACCACACTTGCTATGATTCCTCTTATGCAGGATGATGAAGATACATCCAAAAAGAAAAAGAAAGCAAGGAGGAACTAGAAATGCAGGAATTATCTCTTAAACAGAAAAAACTTGATTTCAGAACACAGGAAGCATTTAAAACGCTTCGTACAAATATAGAGTTTTCGGGTTCGGATGTTAAGACCGTATTTTTTACGAGTACAACACCCGACGAAGGAAAGAGTACGGTTTCTTTTGAACTTGCGTTAAGCTTTGCTCAGGCAGGAAAGAAAACGCTCCTTGTCGATGCCGATCTTCGTAAATCCATTATGAAGAGCCGTTATAAAAAGGGCCGTGTTCAGTATGGACTTTCCCATTTCCTTATCGGCAGAGTTCAGTTTGAGGATGTTTTATGCTCTACGGATGTGCCTAATTTCCATCTGGTATTTGCAGGCCCCGTACCGCCCAACCCCAGTGAACTTTTGGGAAGCGACAGATTCATCCAGTTTATGAATCAGGCAAAAGAACTGTTTGATGTTATTATTGTCGATACACCGCCCGTTGGTTCCGTAATCGATGCGGCAATCGTATCAAAGCAGTGTGACGGCGGAATACTTGTTGTTAAATCCGGAGCAATCAGTTACAGATTTGCCAGAAAGAGTTTAGAGCAGCTTGAAGTTGCGGGATGCAAGATTTTAGGATGCGTGCTCAACGAAGTGGCTCTTAACAACAAGGGATATTATGGAAGATACTACGGCAAGTATTACGGCAGATACTACGGTAAGTACTATGGTAATTACTACGGAAATTATGGTAATTACGGTAATTCCGAAGAAGAGGAATAAAGTTTTACCTTAAGATAAATGATTTTTTAAAAGCAGCTCAGGGGAAGGTGGAATATGTACAGAAAGAAGCCAAAGGGATGGCTCAAGCATTGGGATTTTATATTGCTGGAGATAATATGTCTCCAGATTTCCTATGTTGTTGCATATTTTATCCGCCACAGGGAAATCGCGTTCTGGCACAGCGATACCTACCTTGCGGTTGCTTTTTTCCTTTTAATTGACGAACTCGTAATTACGTATTTCAGTGAAACATTTAAAAATGTTCTAAAAAGAGGTCTTTACAACGAACTGACAGCCACCATCAAGCATACCATGCTTATTATT
>JAFYYN010000196.1 GCA_017557525.1 Lachnospiraceae bacterium | reverse complement strand
TCTGGACAGATTCTTTGATCACGTGCAGTTTCCTCCTCGTGTCTTTTCTCGTAGCTACACGCAGATCTTAAGCTAATGGCCTCTCAAAAGAATTTCCGTTTTTGCTATTTATGTCATTTTGACAAGTGAAAATTAAAATATATCGTTCTTGTTCTTTTCAACAAACTCTTGCAAACAATCAGCCAGCGAAGGCATCAGATCATAATATTCATCGTCCGTCTTAACCCAACCATCATATTCACCTAAAGTAAATGCCTCCCAGTAGTTATCCACTATATCTTGCGTACCAACTACAGCTAATGCATCTCGAAGCTCCTCAGGATCAGTGTCAGGATAACAATCCTTATATCCGCTAAATCCGCCGCTTCCCATCTCTGCATCATACCAAAAGCAAAGAACCGCAATTCGTTGGATCTTATTAAGGGCGGACATGTCTTTGAAGCATGTTTCCTCAATAAATCTATTCCATCTGTTTATTCTTTCAATATCCATATTTCCCGCGATTATACCAACTTGGATCGAACCAAAATTAAAATTTTGTGTTCTAACGACTACATTATAACAAGATTGCGAGTTACTTAACTTTGATCTTGACAGTTACTGTTTTCCAACCGGAATCCCTGTAAGTATCATTACCGGTTGCAATTACCTTAACCTTGACTTTGTATGTTCCCCGTTTGATTTTCTTTTTTACGGTAACCTTTCCGGTCGTTCTGTTGATCGTGATCTTCTTATTGCCTTTAACCTTGGCATACAGCAAAGAACCCTGACCTCTCTTAGTGATCTTAATGACCTTGGAGGCAGAAAGCGTCTTCGCCTTTTTACGCAGCTTTTTATATTTGACCTTGGCAGTCTTGCCCTTTACGGTCATGGGGTTAGCTATATAAAAGTCAGGCGTAAAATCATTGGGATTCTTTCCCATTGAGTTATAATACTTGTCATATAGTTCCTTAGTAATTTTGATATCTTTCAGCTTACTGCATCCGGCAATGATACCGGAACCCATAGAAGTGACGCTGCTTGGGATAGTCAGTCTTTCAATATCTGTACCTTGAAAAGCTGAATGGCCAATTTTTTCAATTCCATATTCGAGCGAAATATCTTTAAGTTTTTCGCAATCACCAAACACGAACATGCCTAATTCTTTAACAGAAGCGGGAATTGACACACTATCGATTGCAGTGTAGGCAAACACACTATCACTAATTATCTTTACACCGTAACCTATCTTTATGTTCGTAATATTCTTGCATCCGTTGAAAGCAGCACCGCCAATCTTTTCAACGCTTCCGGGGATCGTTACGCTCTTAAGACCTAAGCAACTTGTAAAGGAACACATGCCGATTGTCTTAACTCCATCAGCGATCTCCAGGGATTGAATTCCTTCATATCCCCAAAAAGCATAATCAGCTATCGAAGTTACGCCCGATTTAATGACTACTTTTTTAACGTCATTTTCATAATCCTTCCAGGGTGCACGATAATCCCAATTATTATAACTGTACATGTCTCCTGTACCGGAAACAGTAAGTGTACCCTCCTCATCCAATGTCCATTTCAGTTTCTTTCCACACGTTCCGGAATCAACAACGGATGCATTCTTAGCCTTTTTTGCCGTCTTAACCGGAAGTGCGCTCTTATCTTCTGAAACGGAAGGTTCTTTACCGGCAGAATCCTCAGTGGACTCCTCACCTTTTGATTCCTCCGGAGAAGATTCCTCCGGAACTGTCTCTTTGGTCTCCGCAGACTCCGTCTCAGAAACCTTGGGTGTTTCCTTTTCAGACGGTTCAGAGCTTTCAACGACCGTTGTTTCAGCAGGCTCGCTGCTTTCAGCCTCATCAGCGAAAACAACTGCCGGCGTCATGCCGATGATCATAGCAGCACCGACTGCAAATGCCAATAAGCGGTTTATTTTCATTTTATCCTCCCTTATAGCAATACAAAAATTATCAACAAAGTTTTTATATTATATCAGATGAGGTTTAGCATAATGCAGGCATAAACTTGGCAAACAGATATAGTCCGTTTTCTCCTGCAAGGACTTCATGGTGAACTTTTGCCGGCATTATCGATATAACTCCGGGTTCATAAATTATCTCTGTTCCACCGTTTATGCATTTCCCATATCCCGCAATAACTTCATGCGTTTCAAGTTGCGGATCGTGGATATGATCCTTAATGCAACAACCAGGAGCAATACGAACAAGATGGAAACTGTAGGCGCCATCTGTCTCTACTGCTCTGACAATGTGTTTTAATTCCACTCCTGCAAAAACCGGATGCGCTGACCATGGGATTTCTTCGAAATCAACTATCTTACCCGGAACTTCAAGTTTTCCTTCGTTAAATGCTTCAAATACTTCGCTTTTCATAGTATGCTCCTTTCATTTGCGCTGCATACAGCGGTTTATGAAAAGAGCTTATCAATCAGGGCTTATTCAGCATTGTATAAAATTGCGGACTTCACATACTCCTCAGGAGTAATTCCCACCTGTTTGCGGAAAACGCGGTCCAGATGGCTCTGATCACAAAATCCTACCATCTGGGCCACATCTGTCACTTTATAACCTTCTCTTAGTAGCTCCTGCGATCTTCTTATACGGCATTGCATCTGAAATTTATGGGGCGTGAGACCGTTCTCATTTGAGAACTTCCTTATCAGATGATATGAGCTGATGTTTACTTTCTGCGACATTTCGGCAACACTGATCTCCAGCTGCGGATTGCCGATTATCTCTTTCTTAATAATGTCAAGTTCGCCAAATATGTTATTGTTTCCGGGAATACATGTCGAGATCAGTGAATATGTCTCAGTTACTGGTTCTATGGAGTGACAAACATCAGGACAGATCGAAAAGTACTCGCCATCCCGGCATTGCCTTCTTATCGACATGGATGTGCTCAAAGAGTTCCTGAGGGGTGAATAAGATGCAGCCGATCAGAAACCTGACATTATTCTCAGAATCCTGCCAAATATATCTTGGTTGAAGAATATGCAAAGCTTTGCAAGCTTTCAGCCAAAACCAATGAGGAACGGTCGTTTTCTGAAGCGGACATAGAGAAACTCAGGGATTATTGCTTGGCTGATAAGAAAAACCCGCATGCTTCGGTAATGTTGGTAGCAATGGAAACCGGGATGCGTGCAGGAGAACTGACAGCTTTAAAGAAAGAAGATATTCGTGATGGTTATATCTATGTTCACCGGCAGCAGGTTTTCGTTCCAAAGACAGATTCAAACGAAGACTCATACTACAAATATGTAAATTATACGAAAAACGAAAGGGAACATCCAAAAGGCGGAAGGATGATCCCTATCACCGAAAAATGCCAGATGGCACTGGACGTTGCCTTCAGTCTTCCAGGGAACTCGGATTATGTCTTCCATCATCCGAACGGAAACCCGGTCTTAAAGCAATCGTATATGTATTACTTGAGACGGAGGTGTAAAACGCTTGGAATCGAGATTTCTAATAACCACGCTTTTAGAGTTGCATTTAACGCAAGATTGATCGAGGCAGGTGTAGATGGAAACGAGAGATGCTTTGTACTCGGGCATTCTATGCAGACTAACGAGAGGCATTATTCGTTCAGTGACAGGCGAAAAGCGGACGATGTCATGGAGAAGCTAAAAAGGCTTGAAACGCAATAAATTAGGGCATCCACCACCATCCACCACTTTTCGGCAAAAATCAGGGGTTCCGGGAAACCCCGAAACCCCTTGGTTTATATGCGTAAGGCAGTATTGAAAACCTAAGATTTATGCAGTCTTTTTCGCGCTGCTCATGCGCCTCATGACTTCATTTATCTCTTTTTCTGATGGTATATCAAACATACCGATTGCTGTAAAGTAGATATCCACTTTGACGAAGTTCTTTCCGTCGCTTCTTTCTCTTTTGTGAATCTCAATCCTTTTTATCAGAGTGTTTACTAATGTCGGATCAAGTTTCGTAACCTGTGACAGTTCTCGAAGCTTGCTGAAAAGATAACTTAACTCTCCGCTTTCTTTATCAGCTTTAGCCAATCTTAACTGTAAATCCGCGATGGTTTTATCAATTTCTTTCTGTTCAGCTTCATATGACTGGATCAACTTTTCGTATCTGTCATCTGAAAGCTTGCCAAAAGCATTGTCTTCATATACACGTTTTGAAAGAAAATCCAATTCGCTTTGTCTCTTTTCTGCCTGAGCCAGTTTCCTCTTCTCAGCCTTAAGAGCTTCAGCCTTTAGACTTTGATTCCGCTCGTTAACCATATACATGAACACACTCTCATAACAGCGTACAAAATCTGCAAGATCGCTAATAGCAGTAAGCACTATTCGCTCAAGAACAACATTTCTGATGTAGTGTGCAGAACATGTTCTATTATTGTTCTTTGCCTTGGCACATCTGTAAAATACCTGTTCAGGACCAAAGGACTTACAAGTGCACAAATGTAGTTTTGAACCGCAGTCATAGCAGAAGATAAGTCCGGAGAACAGGCCTGTCTTACCAACCCTTAAAGGTCTTCTCCGATTTTGTCGAAGCTCATGAACTCTCAGCCATTCCTCTTCGGATATGATCGCCTCATGATAATTCGGTATTATCTGCTGCTTATCCTCAGGGATACGGAGTGTCTTGTGAACCTTATAACTCACAGTTGAGTACAAATTATTCACCATACAACCGGTATACTTCCTGTTATCGAGAATATTCGCTACCGTCGTATCCTTCCATAAAAAAGGATTATCAGGAAGCCTGACTGAATAGCACCGACCAATCGATGCATAGTAAGAGTTCGGTGTGAGTACTTTCTCTTCCGCGAGCCGCCTGGCTATCTGCGCTGTTCCTAAACCAGCAAGAAACAAATCATAGATATGTCGTACAACCTTTGCAGCATCTTCATCTATGAGCCATTTATCTTTGTCGTCCTTATCTCGGACATAACCAAATGGAATGTGATTCGATACACGCAAATTATGTTCCGACTTCGTCTTCCATACCTGGCGGATCTTTTTAGAAGTCTGCGCTGCATACCATTCATTGAATATCGCATGGAATGGCATTATCTCAACACCTTCACCGGTGGCGGTATTTACATGCTCCTGGATCGCTATGAACGTTATACCCAGAGAAGGATAAACGATCTGTGTAAGACGACCCACTTCGGTCTGTTCACGCCCAAATCTTGACAGATCCTTAACGATTATCGTTCCGATCTTTCCTTCTTCAGCAAGAACTTCCATCTCCTTGAATCCGGGACGGTCGAAAGTAGTACCGGATATACCGTCATCCACAAAGAACCTCGTGTTATGGTATCCGTGCTTCTTACAATAATCCTGAAGTATCTGCTTCTGGTTCTTGATGGAATTGGATTCCTCGTCTGCCTGCTTGTTTGTATCATCGACTGATAACCTGCAGTAAAGCGCTGTTATTTTATTGTTATTGCCCTTATTATCTGATGTTGTCATATTACTTTGCTCCTTCCTGACAACCGGGCATAGCATCAGTATCATCAGAATACTCCCTCACAGAGGAAGCGTCCACATTTTTCAGAAGATAGTCCTGAAACTGCTTCATTACAGATAAGCGACCTTTAGGATCGTAGTGAGTTTCTACCTGAAATACAGTATTACCGATCTTAACCTCAAAGTACTGCTCACCATACTTCTCGATAGGCTCGAAAAGATCCGGATATATTAATCTCTTCCTTGCTTCACTATCTTCATTCATAACAAAACCCTTCTACAAATCAAACATATGTTCTTATTGTAGAAGGGGATAATCTGTCTGTCAATAGTATAACCGGGTGAGATTCGTGAATAGTCCGTTTAATATACCACTTCAATAAAAATGGAAGGTGAATGGCAACAATATAGAAAATAAAGAGAGGCCGGACGCATCCGACCCCCTTAGGCTTAGTCCGCAGACGTCCGCCGCAATTCTATGATTATTATCACACAATGTACTAATTAATGCAACTTCTATCAGAGCCACTTTTTTAATAACTTCAACTTATTCCTTGTATCAGTATATACAATCGAAGAATATATCGAAATAGACACGGATTTTCTGAATGTTTCAATGATACTCTCAAATTCCTTTACATAAGATACTATTTCACTCTTAGGGCACTCTAAAAGCTTCAGCAAAAAGCTGATAAGAATCACATAATCGACTATGGTATCAAATGTGATCTGTTTAATGCCGGTTTCTGATTCTATATATTTTCCGATTCTACTATTAATTCCGCTTGTATTAAATCTCGTGTCAAATATTGTATTGTTATGTGCAACCGCGTTTCTCAGATCCTTTAACGTGTAAATCATATTTGGCAACATCTTGCCGTCGCTATCAACAGATGTCTTTATTCCAATCTGTTTGGATATTTCTTTTCTCGTCGCTTGGTTTAAACAATCTATAAATGCAGCAAATTCTCCAAGACTGATGATCTCAAAAATAGCCCAGATCGGAAGCGGCTGATCTTTGTCGTAGTAATGACTGACAACAAAACGACTTCCATAATCTCTTGAAATAGCGCTATACACTTTATTTCGAAGCGCGAGGCGCTTATTAATGGCTTTTTTGTAGTCACTGTTTCCAATCGGAAAAGCTTTGTAATTTGTAAGAAGTTTTGAATATATATCCGCAAATCTACGGCTTTTAGCCTCCTTAAGAATAACCTCTAATGCATAATTCTTAGTAGTTGTTTCCAAAAACATGATCTTCGGATACATCATTGTCTTTAAATTCATATCAAAACTATATACAGCCTGAAGTTCATTAAAGGATGTATAATTAAACAAATTTGATGGTTTCCCATAAAAGCGATAACCCTTATAGCCATGGAAATATCCCATATAACGCAGTTTACGTTTCTGCGTGCTGCCATCAATCTTAATTCCCTTTTGATTACGCATATAAGCCATAAGAGAATTTATAGTTTTTGGGGGTCTCATAATGTCTTTCCTCATTCCAAATATTTAACTACGATTATACTCCATTCATCCTCAAATAATGTCCTTTTTCTCAAAATAACCATTACCAACCAAAAAGACAGAGATCACGCAAAATGCAGCTATTAATATCCCGCTCAAAGGATTAATTCCGCGAACATCAAAATACGAACTTCTGACCCACATGGTAAAGCTTCCGGGAAGGAACCAGATAGTGTAATAAGCAGAAAGCACGTAAACAGCACAGGTTATTGCAAAGCTTGTAACGGGCGTTATGATAAAGCTCATCAGCATCTGAACAAGACATATTCCGACAGTCACGGCGATTGGTACGACAAAGACAATTAACATAAAGTCATCATAAGGAAGATATGTCATGTTATAACCGAACACGCCTTTCATGAATTCATCGGTAACTCCCAAAGACAGCTTTGCACCCCGAAACATTGCAAATGCCGAGCACGAAACAAAGGTGAAAAAATAATAAAGCAAAACGGACAGGACACACCATATTATCTTGGAAAGCCACCACGAAGTGCGATTCCTTCCTGCCACCATTACGTTGACTCCGTTCTCCGAGTAGTCCTTTTCCGCATAGTAAGCCGTAAAATAGGTTATCCCCAATTGCAGGATGAACCACAGAAGCGGTATCATGAAGCCTTCTTGGGGATCGAACTGGTAAAATGCCATACCCGCAGTTGAATATATATAATAATCCATTATGGTTCCCGGAGATTGCATATTAAAACGTTCCTGTATGGATAAGACCGCCTTCGCGCAATCACTTACCATCATAAATGAGAATATTACCGGAATTATATAAAGATACAGTCGGTTTAAGATACCCAAACGGATATCACGCTTTAAGAGCTTAAGCGTTGTCATTGGTTATTTCCTTTCTGTCAACGATCGACCCGTCCTTGATCTCATAGATAATGTCGCTCAAGTATTCGAGTTCTTCTCTGTCATGGCAGGCGATGATTATCAGTTTGTCCTTATCTCTAATCTCAAGGAGGACTTTCTTTATCTTCTTTACGCTTTCCTCATCGAGGGCATTGATCGGCTCATCAAGGATGATGATATCCGGCTCTCCCATAATCGCGTTTGCAATGCCGAGCTTTTGCTTCATACCGAGAGAATACTTCCTATAAGTTCTCTTATCCTCAGGATCAAGTCCTACACGGTCTAATGCAGTTCTGATCTCATCATCTGAAATGTTTCCCGTTAAGCCCGCAAGAAGCTTCAGGTTCTTAAAGCCGGTATATTGCGGGAGAAAAGACGGGTTTTCGATAAGTATTCCAATGCTTTCCGGGAACGAGATATCTTTGTGAAGTGTTTTACCGTTGATGATCACAGACCCTGAATCCGGAATAAGGAGTCCTGCCATCGCACGCATCAGCATTGTCTTTCCCGAACCGTTCTTTCCTCTTAAACCATATATCTTTCCTGATGTCAGCGTTATGGATACCTTATCCAGTATCAATGCGCCCTTTATGCTTTTACTCAGATCTTCGATCTTGATCTCACTCATAGAATATCCCTCTTTTTTGATGTTATTGTTATCACTGCCACGTTAACGATCAATATGACCAGATAGACTATCAGCATTTGATACCAATAAAAATGCATATACTGTCTCGGATTCAACATATCAAGAACTGACCAGTTGCCGAAGTCTTTAACTCCAGACATTGTACTGAATATAATGACAATGATCATAGGCGTTACGACCGCTGTGAAATGACTCTTAACAATCCTTGCTATGCTTAGCGAAGTAAGTGCAATCACTCCTGCAAACAGACTGTCAATCAATATGTAGAGCAGACAGTATAAGGCCGGATCAAGATTATAGACCGACACAAACATACATCTGTCAATCAGACCTATACTTTCAGCTTTCAGCCTCTCCGTGTGATAGTCAGAAAAAATCCCTGCGGCAACAAAAAAGTTCAGAAATAGCGGTATTGCCACACCTGCAGATCCCGACAAAAACACAGAAATGCATTTAGCTGCAACATAGTTAATTCTAGATGTTTTTACGCATATATTTTTGTCGTAACCTGTCTTTATATCTGTATAAAGCGAACCTGCATACGGCAGACATGCGAGAACCGGAAGTAAAATGTAGAACATCTGGTTATATGCAAATTGATAATCTGCACCAATCCAGGCTTGGATCAGATATTTGCCTTTAATACCCAATCGTGTACAGAATGTGATAAGATCCAAAATACAGATTACAGTTCCAATAGCAAGACTGATATTAAACGTCCGACTGTGAAAAGCTCGGTATAATTCAAATCTGACAGCGCTCATACATCCAGCCTCACTGCGATCTTCTGAGGTGAAAGGGTAAGAACATATGTAAATGGTGATTCCTCTATTATTTTCCAGGTCGAATCCTTAAAGCACATTTTGTTTACCTCAGTTACAAACCATATCTTTTGCGTACTTCCCGGAGCAATACTTTCCCCGTTAGCTTCATTTATCTGTTTTGTAACCTCCGGATTTATCGCACTCGACCATGACGAGCTTTCAAAACCACAATCAAGAAAGTCCCTGATATCAGACATATCAGCATCTTCAGTAGATCTGTTGGTGACAGCAATACATATCGATAACACCTTATGTTCACCACATGAATTATCCGAATCTACGCCGAACCTATTTTTGAACTTATCCGGATCATCCAAGTGAGATTCTACAAAGTACACTTCCAAATCTCCACAATCCAATGTATCTCCGATGTTATAGTAAATTGTTATGGGCGGGTTTCGGTTAAGGCTAACTATTCTTGCTGTCCAGAAAACAAACAGGCATACTGTAATTGATGCAATTACCTTTTTCATAATTATGATTCCTTGGGTATATCAGCTAATGCTACACATTTTCTGTCAACTGCAGGGTTGAACTGATCTTCATCTGAGTACGACACGCTCGGTTGGAAACCGATATAATATACGGTTCCTTCTGACAGTTTGATACGATCCTCCCGTAGCCTACATCCCAAAACACATTCTATGCTGTCGCCGACATTATCAAATTTGTAAATAAAAAATTCATTCTCCCTCTCTTCTCCGGTTGTATGCTGTGAATGGTCAAAGTAACAATTTGGAGAACTCATTCCAACCACTTTATTTCCACGCATGGCAAATACATTGAAATTTGAAAGCCACTCCTCATTTCGACCATTTCCGGTATAAGTGATCCTGCATCTGACAAACAGATATTTCGTTTTTACATGTTTATATGACCTATACTCTGCTTCGTGTTCACGTACAAAATCATCTGCTTCTTCATATGTCATTCCTTTTTTATTTTCACTGTCACTTTTCCTGA
>JAFYYN010000195.1 GCA_017557525.1 Lachnospiraceae bacterium | reverse complement strand
TTTCGGATAAACCTCCTTCGGTTGATATTGTGCGGTTGGCGAACCAACACTATTATACCTCAGGAGGTTTTATTCTTGAAGCTAAAGCTATCTCGGAACACACCTGCATAGCAGGTGGTTTATTTGTACCTACGATACAAATAAAAAAGCACCCGGTTTACGGATGCTTTAATGATCCAACTGTTAAGTGTCAGTCCCTGGGATTCATAAGCGGTTTTTCCCAAAGCTTTAAGGTCTTTAAAATCTTCATCTTGGTGTTTTCGTCAAGATGCTGGATCCTCTCATAAATTTCGTTATCAAGTGCGGTATTCTGATAATCACTGTCTATACGGCCTACTAAAGAATCAAGGGTAACTCCGGTAAGCTTTGCAAAATAAATAAGGATCCTCAGTGACATAGCTGTCCTGCCATTTTCAACATTGCAAATGTATCCGGGTGTTACATTTAGCGCCTCAGCAACTTCGTTCTGTGTCATCCCAAGATCGATCCTCAGTTTCTTAATCTGCTGTCCGTAATTTTCATCTGTCATTGTTTTTCCCTCCTCGTATAATATGTATTGCCCTCTCGTATCATTGTACTATCTTAAGTATTTTGCCTGTGAATGTTTTTCTCTCAGCATTGCAGTATTCTCAAAACCATTTCGGCAGGCTATAAATATAATGATTAAAATTCTTACTAAATTACAGTATACCAACAATATATTTTAAATGCAATACTTTTTCTATATGTTAAGATATTTTTCTTGATTTTTTATATTTATAGTTAAAATCAGCTACCATTTTTTACTCTTTTTGTATATATAAGATGTCAAAAAAGCCCGCCAACTTACGTTGGTGGACTTTCTTGCACGGTACGGGGTACATACCCCGTACCGCGGAGCTGCGGAGCAGCCATCTTATAACGAGCAAATTGCGAAGCAATTCGCGAGTTTGGCTTTAGAATAAAAAAGCACAGCCGAGGCTGTGCTTTAAGTCGTATGATGCTTCGCATAACTGGGGGGGTATCTCGAAAAATGCTCCGCATTTTCCTTCGATAAAACTATGTTACTGCTTCGCAGTAACTCTGTCGGTATGATAAATCATACCGACAAAAAACCTGCCATATGGCAGGTTTTCTATAGTTTTACATCGCATTCAGTTTTGCAGCGTTAAGCTTGATTCCGGGGCCCATCGATGAAGCAATGGTAGCACTCTTAATGTACTGTCCCTTTGCAGCTGCGGGTTTTGCCTTAATCAAAGCTCCGATAAGTGTATTAAGATTCTCTGAAAGCTGATCCTCTGAGAAGCTCTTCTTTCCGATAGGGCAGTGGATAATGTTGGTCTTGTCAAGACGATACTCGATCTTACCGGCTTTAATATCCTTAACTGCGTTAGCAACATCCATAGTAACTGTTCCTGCCTTAGGGTTAGGCATTAAGCCCTTAGGTCCGAGTACACGTCCTAAACGACCTACAACACCCATCATGTCAGGTGTAGCAACTACTACGTCAAACTCAAACCAGCCGTCATTCTGAATCTTGGGAATAAGCTCGTCTCCGCCTACGTAATCAGCTCCTGCTGCCTCAGCCTCCTGAACCTTGGGACCCTTAGCAAATACAAGAACTCTAACCTTCTTGCCTGTTCCGTGAGGAAGTACAACTGCGCCACGGATCTGCTGATCTGCATGACGTCCGTCAAGACCCATACGAAAATGAGCTTCAATTGTCTCGTCAAATTTTGCTACTGCTGTTTTCTTTACAAGTGCACAAGCATCAGCAACCTCGTACTGTGCTGTCTTATCTATAAGCTTAATAGCTTCGTTATATTTCTTTCCTCTTTTCATTATTATCCTCCATGTGGTAATATCGGACATCCGTCCTTCCACTATTAGTAGTGTTTTTTCTTTTATTAATCCTCAACTACGATTCCCATGCTTCTTGCAGTTCCTGCGATCATGCTGGTAGCTGCTTCAATGCTTGCTGCATTAAGGTCGGGCATCTTTCTCTCAGCGATCTTCTGAACCTCTGAACGCTTGATGGTAGCAACCTTATTCTTGTTAGGCTGACCTGAAGCTGTCTTTAAGTTGCATGCCTTCTTTAAAAGCACTGCTGCGGGAGGAGTCTTTGTAATGAAGCTAAAGCTTCTGTCTGCATATACAGTGATGACAACAGGAATGATAAGATCGCCCTGATCTGCTGTCCTTGCATTAAACTCCTTAGTAAACTGAACAATGTTAACACCATGCTGGCCAAGTGCGGGACCTACGGGAGGTGCCGGGGTTGCCTTTCCAGCAGGAATCTGTAATTTGATATAACCTGTAACTTTCTTTGCCATTTTAATCCTCGATTCTGCGTAACATACGCCAATAAATTATCTTTTTACATTTCCGATCTGACATCCGTATATCCGATCTCAACGGGTGTCTCTCTGCCAAATACATCAATACTGATCGTAACAGTCTGCTTGCTTTCGTTGATCGACTTTACGATTCCCTGATAATTCTCCCATGCGCCTGACATAACTGTCACTGTGTCGCCAACCTCAAAATCAAGCTCGATTTCTTCGTTTGCAACTCCCATGGCCTTCATTTCTGCTTCTGTTAAAGGCACCGGCTTAGATCCGGGACCAACAAAGCCCGTAACGCCTCTGGTATTTCTAACAACATACCAGGTGTCGTCATTCATTACCATGTTTAAAAGCACATATCCGGGGAACAGCTTTTTCTGTACCTGCTTTCTTACACCGTTCTTAATTTCGGTTACATTCTGAAGCGGTACCGAAACCTCAAGTATCTGATCCTGAAGCCCTCTGTTTTCGATTGTTTTTTCGATATTGGCTTTTACCTTGTTTTCATACCCTGAATAAGTATGAACCACGTACCAGTTAGCTTCTGCCATAATTAAACTCCATTCTGTTTAAAAATTTAAACTATAGCGTCCTGCCTAATAGCTCTCCAAGACCAAACTTGATTGCCGCATCTACCAATGCGATAATAGCTCCCAAAATGACAGAAATTACTACTACGGCAGCCGATTCCTTTGCCAGCGTGGTCTTATCCGGCCAAGCTATCTTTTTGAATTCTGCCTTTACTCCCTTAAAGAATGAACCTTTCTTCTTGGAAGTTTCTGCTGCATCGCTCATAGTGTACCTTCCTTTCTGTTATTTGGTTTCCTTGTGCATCGTATGCTTCTTACAGAATCTGCAATACTTCTTTGTCTCCATCCTGTCAGGATGATTCTTCTTTTCTTTCGTCATGTTGTAATTACGCTGCTTGCATTCTGTACATGCCAATGTAATTTTTACTCGCACAACTTCCACCTCCATATTTTAATCTCACTGACAATGTGGTATTTTGCCAGTGGCTGCGCCGGCGTTTAGATTGCAACAAAAAAAGAACTGTGCCGCCAGCCTTTATAATCTATCACGATTTGCAAGCCTTGTCAAGTTCTTTTTTGAAATATTTTGTTTTTGTTTCAACTTAATTAGTTCTGATCAATTGTTTCTGTCTGTGTCGCCTGTATTACCGCTTTGACATTCTTCTCCGCTTGTTTCCTGGGGATCATGATCATATGCCCGCAGCCGCAGCACTTTAGGCGGAAGTCTATGCCTACACGAAGTACTTCCCACTCATACGATCCGCATGGGTGGGGTTTCTTCATTTTCAGTTTGTCACCTAAATGTATGTCCATGGTTGTGTTCCTTTTTCTTCGGGGATCAGGCCCCAATGTGGTATAAATAACGTCAAATTAAGACGATAAAGAAATAAAAGCTTATATATTTTCGATTTGATTATATCAATTTTTCTAGAAAAACACAAGACAAAAAGACCTGTGTTGTTTTTTCTCCAGGCCAGTGGTAAA
>JAFYYN010000194.1 GCA_017557525.1 Lachnospiraceae bacterium | reverse complement strand
TTAAGAACTTTTTCACCATAGAGGAAAGAGAACATTTCATAAGGGCATTTGTCACCGAGACTTTTTCTGCCATAAGAATTGATATGATCCATCATGAGTGAAATGTCGTCCTGTGAATACGGACTGAAATCCACGCCTTTAAACGATCTGTACGGGATTCGAACCCGTCTGATTTCCTGCGTGACAGGCAGGCGGCCACTCCCAGCAACCCCACAGACCGATAATCGCTATTAAGTTTTTAAGGACTTTATCTTTTCAGCGTATGGGTGCCTGTTCCGTACGCCGAGCTGGAATGACAGGACTCGAACCTGCAACCTTCCGGTTAACAGCCGGCTGCTCTACCGTTGAGCTACAAACCAATAATAATTTCTGATATAAGAAAAGCCGCCTGAGTTTTTAAGCTCGGCGGCTACTGTTATCCTATTCCTGCACCTGTCTGGTGCTTACGAGGACTCAGGGTATCTCTCATCCTACCCCTCCCAGCTTCCGCCTGGCCATATTCTCTTTTCCTTCTCCTGCCGGCTGTAAATCAGCTATGAGCGCAAAATGCAGACTAATTTCAGGGCGCACAAAACCGAGCATATTGCATGAATATGCATAAGGCTTGTAGGTATTCCATGATGTTGTTGTACCCATAGTTCTCATAATTGATCTCCTTAGCTGTGCTCTCCTTAATCTGTTGTATGCGAGGCTTTACCCTCGCCTTTCCTTCTATGTTACGTTTATAATATGTCCCATCTGCTTCCTGAAAATCTTTTTCGAAAACCCAATTAACAAATGAAAAGAGTGCCAACACTACACTTGGATAAAATAATCTCAAAGGCTTTGCTGTCCTTTTAGGTGTCAACCAGTTTTCCTTTAAGATGATAATTTTGCTCCATGTGTAGGGCAGGCACTCCCTTCACTGTTGCGTATAATAACACACTTTTTTATCTTTGTCAACACTTTTTTACGCAAATTTAAAAATTTTCAAATCACTGTAATTAAGCAAGATACAACTATGCTAATATATCCACATTGTTCCCTTTGGTTTCTGATTTCAGTTTCCCTATAATACTCTGCATCTCCATAAGGACTTCGGTATCGTTTCCGGAATACGATTTTTCTTTCTCTTTTATAAGAGACACGGTTTCCTTTGCATCTGTTTTCATATTATCTGTATCAAGAGCCTTTTGTTCCGGACCTGAATAATCTTCAATCGGTTCATCCGTAACCTCTGGTTCCTGCTCCTTGCTTTCAGTAAGAGTATCCTTTGTCTCCTGCAGTTCTGCATCCTCAGCATCTCTTTCCATTTTCCGGAGCTGCTGGAGTTCACCTTCTGTCGGCATCATTTCATATTCCTCAGACTGGGTAAATTCCTGATAAATCTTAGCAGTAGCTGTGGTATCGCCTTGTATAACACGTGCCATCTTTAGTTTTTCTGCGTCAGAAATATAAGGATCATTCTCGATATTTTTCATCTTACTTAAGTTGCCCTGCATCTTAGCTGTCTGAAGGCGCTGCGCCTCATCCTTAGTCCTGCATCTCTTTAGGCGTTCCTCATATGCCTCCTGTTCAGCCTGATTGGCTTTATATTCGAGATATGATTTCATATCTTTTTCTTTCAGCTTATCTTCTTCAGCAGGACTCAGTTTCTGCCCGCTTTGGATCTTACTGTAGAGAGCACTGTATTCATTACCCTTCTTGGTTTCTTCAAGCTGTTCCCTATAATCCTGCAGCTGTCTTTCTTCAGGAGTAAGTTCCTTCTTTTCCTTTTTTAATACATTACCGGTAGATTTCTTCTGCTCCCATTTATTCTGCATGGTCATCATTTTCCCGGCTTCATATAACGTCCCTGTTATCATAGGCTCTCCTTGTCGCTAAATCTATGATTAAATATACTATTCCCTGATATAAAATTATATTTGCATTACAATCCATATAGTATATCGGCACTATTCGCGTTTTTCTAAACCATATGATAGAATTCCCTTTTCACTCAAGCTCCGGATACCCCTTTAAACATGCTTTAAACATAACTTAACCTCGTTTTAATTTTGATTTTCGTTTGACCTATGCCCAAATTATGTCTATAATAGTGTCGTTGGAATTATTAGAAAAAGCACAAGGAGAACTAAAATAGAAATGGAAACCACAAGTAAAAAACAAAGACATATTGCTTTTCTTCGCATAATCCCCATTATGCTTGTTATGGTACTGGCCATAGGTATGGTCCCTGTAAATGCAAAATCAAAGAATACCCGGGAAATACCTTCTGTTGAGGTTTCCTCCAAGGATGAGCTTGTAAAACAATTGAAAACTGATGGTGAGGAAACAATTATATTTACAACTGATGAGACTGCTTCTGTCACTATACCTAAAGCCACATACAGCAGCAAAAAACATCTGGTGATCAGAGCTGCAAATACAACTGTAACCAACAAGACTAAGTTCGCTTCTGTAACTATTGAAGCTATCAGGAAGTATACAGAGATGGTTTCAGGGAACGACATAACAGTATCTTCTGATGGGGCTCAGATAAATATTTATAACAAGAAGAAAGTAGCAAATTTAACAATCAATGCGTCAAATGTCGATATATCTGTTAAAAAGAAGGCTACTATTAAAAATATAGCCATAAAAAACAGTGAAGGGTTAAAAATCAGATTTGACGATGAAACTAATGATGCTATTTCAATCAGCAAGGCAGAGTATGAAAAATACCAGCAGTTTTCTGAAGCATTGACATTATATGATATGGCCAAAGCCTATTATTACAAGGACGTTGATCCGGTAACGCTTGCTGAAGGTGCGGCACGAGGCGTACTGGCTGAATTGAATGATCCATATTCCTACTATTACAATCCTCAGGAATGGGCAAATATGTTTTTGGAGGACGAAGGTAAATACGTCGGGATTGGTGTGCTGATCAACACCAATCTTGAAACAAAAACCTGTTCCGTATGCCGTGTATTTGAAAACACACCCGCCCAAGAGGTCGGTATACAACGTGGCGATATTATCTACAAGATCGGTGAAGATTTCTATGTCACATCCGATAATATCACGGAAGCTGTCAAGATCATGAGGGGGATTCCGGGTACAGATGTAAATATTACTTTTCTCCGTAATGGCAAGGAAATCTCTTACACAATTACCCGTAGGGATATCAACGTTAATGAAGTATCAAGTACAATGCTTGACGGCGATATAGGCTATATTGCGCTGTATCAGTTTTCCGGAAACTGCGATGGAGAATTTGCTTTTGCCTTAAACAAGCTCGTTTCCCAAGGTGCAAAAGGAATCATAATAGATCTGCGTGATAACACCGGCGGCTGGGTTGATCAGGCACAGTATATCGCTGATCTTTTCATGGATGAAGGAGAGCTGTGCTATCTTACTTATCGTAATGGTCAGGAGGATCACGAATCTTTTGTGACAAAAGACGGAAAGACCGATGTTAAGCTTGTGATCCTTATCAATGAAAACAGTGCAAGCTCTTCCGAGATCCTTTCAGGTGCTCTGCGTGACTGCGCTAATGCATCATTGGTAGGAACAACGAGTTTTGGTAAAGGAATTGTACAGATTGTCTTGCCTGTCGGTAACCGAGGTGCCGGCTGCCAGATTACCGTTGCTCAGTATTTCACACCTAATGGGTACGCAGTTCATGGTCAGGGTATCACTCCCGATTATATCGTTAAGCTTCCTAAAGGAGACAACGGGATGTACGATTTTGCTGATACCAAGAACGATGTACAGCTTAAAAAAGCTGTTGAAGTCATGAAGCAGAAACTAAATTAACAAGCAAAAAAGTGGAATCTATCAGCCGATACCACTTTAGCAATTTTTGTATACTTTAGGACAATAATTGCAAATTAAGCTTCATTTATTCCGTCTATAATACCTACATAGGTAGTTCTCAGATTCGTATAAAAGAACAGAACTGCCCAAATAATTTCAAACAGGAGTGAGTTACATATGGAAAAGATGATCAACCCTAAAAGACAGTTTGTCTTTATGCGCCTGATCGCCGTTACACTTGTTTTGGTGATGAGTATCGGCCTGGTTCCGGTAAGCGCAAAAACGACAACTAAGGAGATCCCTTATGTTGAGGTTTCTTCTAAAGCACAGCTTGCAAAAGAGCTGAAGACAGCCGGGGAAGCAACTATTATATTTTCTACCGATACTGATGCTGCTATCACCATATCCTCCGGTAAATACAGCAAGAAAAAGAATCTGGTGATAAGTGCACCTTATGCTACGATCACAAACAAGGCTAAATTTGCCTCCGTAACTATTGAGGCAGTATACAACTACACCGAGAAAGTATCAGGAAATAATATAACTGTATTATCTGATGGATCCACGATCAATGTTTTCAACAAAAAGAAGGTTTCAAAGCTTACAGTTAACGCAAATAATGATCTGATAGTTCTTAAAGAAAAGGCCTCTATCAAAAACTTGGATACATCCCAGGCTTATGGCATTTTATTGATAGACGAAAGTAATTATACTGTTACTATCAGCAGGGAAGAATTTGATAAATATCAGCAGTTTCGTGATGCATTTGACGTATATGACCTAGCAAACGAATACTACTATAAAGACACAGACCCTGTAAAAATAGCAGAAGGGGCTGCTTACGGCGTACTTGATGCACTAGGTGATCCGTATACATTCTATTATAATCCTCAGGAATGGGCAGATATGTGGACTGATGATGAAGGAAACTATGCCGGTATAGGCATACAGATTTCTTCCGATTACGAGACTAAGCTCTGCACAGTCTCCCGAGTTTTCAAAGGCAGCCCTGCAGAGAAAGCCGGCGTACAGCGTAACGATATTCTGTACAAAGTCGGCAAAGATATTTTTGTTACCGCTGATAATCTTGATGAAGTAGTCAAAAATAACATAAGAGGCATTCCCGGAACGACTGTAGATATTACTTTTCTCCGCAACGGAGAAGAAATTTCTTATACTATTTCCCGTGAAGACATTACTGTAAATCAAGTAGAAAGTACTCTGCTTGGTAATGACATTGGTTATATTGCTATGTATCAGTTTGCAGGACAATGTGAGCTTGAATTTGAATCAGCACTTAACAACCTCATTTCACAGGGCGCTAAAGGTATAATAATCGATCTTCGTGATAATGGCGGAGGATGGGTTGAACAGGCTCGATATATAGGAGACCTATTCTTAGATGAAGGCGAGTTATGCTATCTGGTATACAAAAATGGTGAAGAAAGTCATGGAGAATACCTTACTGCTGATGGTAAGATCGATACAAAACTGGTAATTCTGGTCAATGAAAACACTGCTAGCTCTTCCGAAATCCTGACCGGTGCATTACGTGACCGCGCAGATGCCACGATAGTCGGTGTTAAGAGCTTTGGAAAAGGAATTATTCAAAACGTTATGGGCATCGGTTATAATGGTGCTGGATGCCAGATTACTGTTGCTGAGTATTTCACACCTAGTGGCTATGAAGTTCACAAAATAGGTATAACTCCTGACTATATCGTAGAGCTTCCCGAAGGAGACAACGGTATGTATGACTTTGCTGATACCAAGAACGATGTACAGCTGAAAAAAGCTATTGAAGTTATGAAGCAGAAACTTAAGTAATATGCAAACTAATATCCCCTGTGACACACGATCAGATATGTCCGGCGAACCACTTTCGCAGGTATATATGACAGGTATCACAGGGGATTTTTATTTATCAGCTGCCCGTAGACCTATAAAATTTCACTCCACGGTTAAATAGCATAACAAGTATGGCAAATACCAATGCTCCGGAAAGCGGTGTTACAAATACCGTCCAGGTTGGCCAGCCATACAACGGTTTATCCATTATATACGCCGCAGGCACGTGCATTGTAAGGGCAAATGGTGCTAAGACCGTAAACAGTATCTTAAGCGGTCTCGGATATATGTCTATCGGATACTGACAGGCACTGCGTCCGCCATATGTCAGAGCATTTACGAGCTCAACCGATTTTACGCTGTGTATACAGAATATTCCCTCAATGAGAAACAGCCCCAAAATCAGCATGCAACTCATTACTATGGACTCTGCTAGTGCCAAAACCTTTAATATGTTCCAGGATACCCGGGACATGTTGCTGCCCATTACAAGTGCTGTAACACCTACCGCAATGCATGTGATACGTCTGGGGTCAACGCCGCTGCACAGGACCTGAGTCAGTATCCCGCGAGGTCTGAGCAGCAGTGTGTCCAGCTGCCCCGATCTTACCATCGAAGGAAAATTACCTGTTACTCCCCTGCCGAAAAATTCTGTTATATAAAAGGATACTGACATAAGTCCAAAGAAGAAAAACAGATTGCCTCCCGTCCAGTGCTTAAGGCTCTCAAACCTGTCAATGACCAAGATGACAGCCAGCATTTCGCCGCCTTCCATTACCAGCTGTGCAAGTGTCTGCATGATGAACGATGATGTGTACTGCAGCTGGCTTCTTAGCAGCATCCCCATGGATCTGATATATAAATGTAGTGTATTCATCCTATACCTCTCACCCGCCTTGTATTATCATCTTTCTCCTGTTTCTTTCCCATAACCAAATTCCAAGCAATATCAGTACTGCTGCCCATCCCGCCTGTCTTATTATGATCAGTGGCAGGTCACTTACTGGGTATTCTCCGGAATAAAGTCTGATCGGAGCGTCCAGAAGCTGGGCGTATGGCAGCATAGTTATAATCTTCTGCCAGCTGTCGGGAAATAATGTTAAAGGAAGCAGGTTACCTGAAAATGTAACCATAAGAAGTCCGAGCATTCCAGCTATTCCTTTCGGATCAAGTGTCCGCATGGAAATCGCCATAGTGATGTTTTCCAGGGCACACATACAAAGCAGCCCAAAGAAAAGCGCAAGAAGTCCGGAAAACAGTCCGGAGATTGAATAAGGAAGTGTCATCCCCCAGCCCTTGGGAAGGAGAAATGCCACCAGCATCATAGGTATACCGCGCATCAGGCTCCCCATAAGCTTTTGCGCCGCTATCCTTGTATAATAAAACCAGTACATGTCAACAGGCCGGCAAAGGTCATAGGAGATATTTCCGGTCTTAATCTTATCGTAAAGGTCCTGATCGGTTGCAACCATCATACGGAAAAATGCCTGCTGGAGCCACACATATGTTGCAACGCTTTCTATAGGCATTGCCTGGGCTTTACTTGCATACAGTGCATGGTAAAGTGCAACAAGGACAATGCCGAAAAACATCTGACAGACGATCCCGCCGATCATTGCCCCCCTATACTGCAGCTCCATCTTTAGCCGCATTCGAAACACGGAAAGGTATGCTCTCATAGGTCCATCTCCTTATACATAGCCGCTATCAGGTAATCGATATTTTCCGACTGCAGAGTCATCTCCCGGATACTGCCTGCATTCTGTAGAAGCGCCAGCATATTTGCTGTAGGGATCTCGGCAGGCGAGTATGTTATCCTTATCTCCCCATCCTGCTTGTTTATTTCCACTCCCTCAGGCAATTCCAGTTTCGGATCGTCTGTATCATATTTTACCGCTACTGTACGTACTGTATCAAATCTTTCAAGCAGCTCCGGCAGCTTTCCGTCAAACAGCTTCTGACCATGCCCCAGTACCATTACTCTTGAGCAGAGTGCAGCGATATCTTCCATGTCATGCGTCGTAAGCATTATCGTGGTGCCATGCTCTTTGTTTTCCCATTTAAGGAAATCCCTCAGTGCTAATTTGCTTACCGCATCCAGCCCTATCGTAGGCTCATCAAGGAACAGCAGCTCAGGTCTGTGAAGGAGTGAACCGCAAAGCTCTGCCCGCATTTTCTGACCCAGACTCAGCAGTCTCAAGGGTGTTCTCATCAGCTTTTCAAGCTGGAGTGCCTCTGTAAGCTCTTTGAGCCTGTTTTCGTAGTCGTTTTCCGGAATCTTATAGATGTCCTTTAGCAGTGAAAAGCTATCAACGATGGGGACATCCCACCATAGCTGGCTGCGCTGTCCGAATACTACACCGATGTGTTTAACGTACTCCTTACGGTCTTTCCAGGGAACCCTGCCACCTACTTCTGCCCTGCCGCTTTCGGGATTAAGGATGCCTGAAAGGATTTTTACGGTAGTGGATTTCCCGGCGCCGTTTGGTCCGATATAACCCACAAGCTCACCCTTTTCAACAGTAAAGGAGATCCCCTTCAATGCTTCGACGATCTCCTTTTCTCTCAACAATTTGCCTTTTTCCCGTTTTTTTCTTACCGTAAATGTTTTCCTTAGATTTTCCACCTCAATATAGCTCAAATCTACCACCCCCATACCTTCTTGTAGTGTAGGAAGTCTGATTTTATCACTATCCTCAAATCCTGTCAAGGACTTTTTTATAACATGGGCTTTAAGTACTCGCCGGTATAGGATTTATCATTCTCTGCTATAGCCTCTGGTGTACCTTCGGCTACAATTGTGCCTCCTCGTGCACCGCCTTCGGGACCGATATCGATTATATGATCCGCGCTTTTTATCACATCCAGATTATGCTCGATTACTACAACGGTATTTCCGCCGTCAGTCAGTCTCTGAAGGATTTCTATAAGCTTTTTTACATCATCGAAATGAAGCCCTGTTGTAGGCTCATCGAGTATGTATATAGTCTTGCCGGTGCTCCTCTTACTGAGCTCGGTAGCAAGCTTTACACGCTGTGCCTCACCGCCTGAAAGCGAGGTGGAAGGATGACCGAGCTTAAGGTATCCAAGACCTACTTCATTCAGTGTTTCTATCTTTCGCTTGATGGAAGGCACATTTTCAAAGAACTTTACTGCCTCCTCTATAGGCATATCGAGCACTTCATAAATATTCTTTCCACGGTAGTGAACATCCAGGGTATCCCTGTTATAACGCTTGCCCTGACATACTTCACACGGAACATATATATCGGGCAGGAAATTCATCTCAATCTTTATGATACCGTCACCCGAGCAGGCCTCACATCTACCGCCCTTTACATTAAAGCTGAAACGTCCTTTAGTGTAGCCCTTTGTCTTTGCATCCACTGTTGAAGCAAAAAGGTCTCTGATAAGATCAAATGCTCCGGTATATGTGGCAGGGTTTGATCTCGGTGTTTTTCCTATAGGTGACTGGTCGATATCTATTACCTTATCCAGTTTCTCAATGCCCAGGATATCATCATGTGCACCGGGGATAATTGTCCTTGCACGGTTAAGGTCCTTTGCCAGTCTCTTATATAATATCTCTGTTATTAAGGAGCTTTTTCCCGAGCCTGAAACTCCCGTAATACAGGTAAATACTCCGAGAGGTATCTTTACATCTATGTTTTTAAGATTGTTTTCACGGGCACCCTTTATTGTGAGATATTCGTTAGGCTTTCTCCTCTTTTCAGGTACAGGGATCTTAAGTTTTCCGCTTAAGTATGCACCGGTGATCGACTGCTTGTTTTTTGAGATCTCATCGGCAGTACCTATAGCCACTACCTCGCCGCCGTTGCTGCCCGCACCCGGACCGATATCTATAATGCAGTCCGCTGCCCTCATGGTATCTTCGTCATGCTCTACCACTATCAGGGAATTGCCTAGGTCCTTCAGATCCTTTAGAGCCTTTATCAGCTTGCCGTTATCTCTCTGATGAAGACCGATACTTGGCTCATCAAGGATATATGCAACTCCTACAAGTCCCGAGCCTATCTGTGTTGCAAGTCTTATACGCTGTGCCTCGCCGCCCGAAAGAGATGCCGTAGCTCTTGATAATGTAAGATAGTCAAGTCCTACTTCTATCAGGAAACCTATACGTGCGTTTATCTCTTTTAAGATCAGACCACCGATCTTTTTCTGCATTTCAGTGAGAGCCAGACCCTTCATAAATTTAGATAATTCGACTATTGAAAGATTGGTCACCTCTGAGATATTCTTATCTCCTACCGTTACGGCTAACGCCTCTTTTTTCAGCCTTTTACCGCCGCATGCAGCACAAGGGATTATCTGCATATACTGCTCGTATTCCTGTCTGGCTGACTCGGATGCTTCCCTGTACCTGCGCCTGATATTGCCCATGATGCCTTCAAATGCAGTATCAAAGGTTCCCTCGCTGTGAGTACCCTTATAGTAAACATTTAGTCTCACACCGTTTGTTCCATAAAGGATAAGATTTCTGTCGCGCTCACTTAAGTCCTTAAACGGCTTTTTAAGGTCTATCTTATACTCCTTAGCCAAAGCGTCAAGTATAACACGTCCATAAGAGCTTTTATCCGGCAGGGATTTCCAGCCGGGCATGGAAATTGCGTCCTTATCGATGATGCTCATGTTCTGGTTTGGTATGATAAGGTCAACGCTGAATTCCTGTCTGGAACCAAGGCCGGCACACTCAGGACATGCACCAAACGGATTGTTAAAAGAGAACGTTCTTGGCTCAAATTCCTCGACACTGATACCACAGTCAGGGCACGAGAAATTTTGACTTAATGTGATCTCTGCAGGTAAATCCGCTGTTTCTGTTTCATTGTCAGCCGAGGCGGATGAATCACGGTTACTCCGGCTCGAACCCGATATTTCACATACGGTAAGTCCCCCGCCAAGCTTTAAGCTGCTCTCTAAGGAATCGGAAAGTCTCTTTTCTATACCTTCCTTAACCACAAGTCTGTCTACAATTACAGAGATGTTATGCTTATTGTTTTTCTCGAGCTTAATCTCTTCACTAAGATCATAGATGTGACCGTCAACGGACACACGTACATACCCGCTGCGCCTTGCCTGCTCAAAAACCTTGGTATGTTCACCCTTTCTGCCTCGTACTACCGGTGAAAGCAGCTGTATCCTGGTACCTTCGGGCAGGGACATTATCTCGTCAACCATCTGGTCTACTGTCTGTCTCTTTATTTCCTTACCGCAGTTCGGGCAGTGAGGTATTCCTATCCTTGCATAGAGCAGACGGAAATAATCGTATATTTCGGTAACTGTTCCCACTGTTGAACGGGGGTTATGGTTTGTTGATTTCTGATCTATCGATATTGCAGGAGGAAGTCCCTCTATCGACTCTACATCAGGCTTTTCCATCATGCCTAAGAACTGGCGGGCATAAGAAGAGAGAGACTCCATATATCTTCTCTGTCCCTCAGCATATATTGTGTCAAATGCGAGTGAGGATTTCCCTGATCCCGAAAGTCCGGTAAGGACTACAAAGCTGTCTCTCGGGATGTCAACGCTCAGGTTTTTAAGGTTGTTTTCCTTCGCCCCGCGTATTTTTATATAATTTTTTACCATATCTTTTTTCATTTCTCTGTTCCTGCGTTTTCTATAATTACACCTCATCCGCTTTATGTCACAAGGTATCTTCCCCTTTGATGTGAAGGCTTTTCAATCAGAGAACCGTCCCGGTGATTGATATTTCATTTCTCGGCAAGTTTTCGGCGGATCTCCATCATCTTGTCTCTGAGCTCTGCTGCTTTCTCAAATTCAAGCTCTGCCGCTGCCCTCTGCATCTCCTTCATAAGCTTGTCGGCTGCAGCCTCAAGCTCCTGTATGCTCATGGACTCAGGATCCTTCTTGATACCATAGTAATCCTTGTCCACCTTCTTAGAAATACTGATAAGCTCCCTTACCTTCTTAACTATGGTCTTGGGAGTTATACCGTTTTTCTCATTGTATTCCGCCTGGATCTTTCTTCTGCGGTTTGTCTCGCTGATCGCGTTTTTCATCGAATCGGTCATCGTATCCGCATACATGACAACATGCCCATGCTCGTTACGTGCGGCACGGCCTATGGTCTGGATAAGAGAAACCTCTGAACGTAAAAAGCCCTCCTTGTCGGCATCAAGTATAGCCACAAGGCTTACCTCAGGGATATCGAGACCTTCTCGCAAAAGATTAATGCCCACAAGCACGTCAAAGACATCCATTCTCATATCACGTATGATCTTTGAACGCTCTAAGGTGTCCACATCCGAATGAAGATACTTAACCCTTATACCTGCTCCGCGCAGATATTCCGTAAGCTCTTCTGCCATGCGCTTGGTAAGTGTGGTTACAAGTACTTTCCCTGCAATGGGCTTTTCCCCGGTTTCATCGGGTGTCTGTGCTTTCTTAATCTCGCTCTTTATCTCAGAGATCAGGTCGTCTATCTGTCCCTCTGCCGAGCGCACATCAACCTCAGGGTCAAGGAGTCCGGTAGGCCTTATCACCTGCTCGGTGCGGAGCAGCTCATGCTCTGCCTCGTATGGGCCGGGTGTTGCGGAAACAAACATTACCTGGTCAAGCCTGTTTTCAAATTCATCAAACTTTAACGGTCTGTTATCAAGCGCCGAAGGGAGCCTGAAGCCATAGTCCACAAGTACCTGTTTTCTGGCTCTGTCCCCATTAAACATACCTCTGAACTGCGGCATGGTCATGTGGGACTCATCGACTATCATCAGATAGTCATCCCCGAAATGCTCTATCAGGGTATGCGGAGTAGCACCTGCAGGAAGCCCGGCCAAGTGCCTTGAATAATTCTCAATGCCAGAGCAGATGCCGGTTTCACGCAGCATTTCTATGTCAAAGTTAGTCCTCTCGCTTATTCTCTGGGCTTCTATAAGTTTTTCCCTGTCTTTAAAAAACTTGACTCTCTCCACCAGCTCTTCTTCTATATTGGTGAGAGCCCTTTTCATCCTGTCCTCGGGTACTACATAGTGTGAAGCCGGGAAAAGCATCACATGCTCCATGATGGCCTTTACCTTGCCTGTGAGAGCCTCTGTCTGACTTATCCTGTCAACCTCATCACCGAAAAACTCTATACGGTATGCATACTCATCGGATGCTATGGGATAAATCTCTACAACATCGCCATGGACCCTGAAGGTACCGCGGTGGAAATCTATCTCATCCCTGATATACTGCATTTCCACAAGACGTCTTATCATCTGGTCCCTGTCAACAGTCATGCCCGGACGCAGGGACAGTGTCATCTCGGTATAGTCCTCCTGGGCTGCTATGCCGTAAATACAGGATACACTGGCTACTATTATAACATCTCTTCTTTCTGCAAGAGCGGCGGTAGCCGAGTGACGTAATCTGTCTATCTCGTCATTTATCGCTGAATCCTTTTCTATATATGTATCGGTGGATGGCACATATGCCTCCGGCTGATAATAATCGTAGTAGGAAACAAAGTATTCAACCGCATTCTCCGGGAAAAACTCCTTGAATTCTCCGTAAAGCTGTGCGGCAAGTGTTTTGTTATGTGCAATAACTATCGTGGGCTTATTAAGAGCCGCTATTACGTTAGCCATTGTAAAGGTTTTGCCCGAGCCCGTAACACCGAGCAGGGTTTCAAACTGGTTGCCTTTTTTAAACCCCTCAACCAGATCCTTTATTGCTTCCGGCTGGTCACCTGTAGGTTTAAAATCGCTGTGTAATACAAAATGATCCATTTCTTTTACCATGTTGCAGGGCTTGTATATCGAAATGCCTGCGTGCCTGCTTCACAAACATCCGGCTTGCTTTTAGAAAATAAAGCGGAGACAGAATTGCTTCCCCGCTTTTTTTAGTTATTTATTTCGTTTGTGCGGGGCCATTTTTCTTTTTATTTGGCTTTTTATTATCCTTTTGCCCCGAACTTTTTTCTGTACCTGTTTCTTTATCTTCTGTTTTTACTGATGTATCTTCTTTATCAGTTTTATTAGTTTTTTCTGTGGTATTTGACTCACTACCGGCTTGTTTGCTATGCTCAGCCTCTTCTTCTGCCTTACGCTTTTCTTCTTCCTCAGCTCTGCGTTTAGTCTCTTCCTCTTCTTTACGGCGTTTCTCAGCTTCTTCTGCCTCGTAAACCGCCTTCAGACCGTCTTTAACCTGCTGCATCTCATCCCGTGAAAGGAGCCTGTTATGATCAACTATCACGATTATCCTTCCATGATGACTGCACGCACCTGAGACATAAGCCGACTTCCCTGAATTAACTATGATCGGTATTGTCTGGAATTCGCCTTCTTCAAGCTGGTCTATCTCAACCACCTTGTCCACTCTGAACGCCATGGTACCATTTTCGGTACGCAGATATATGAGCTGGCTTAATTTGGGTTCCTCGCTTTTATCTATTCCGAATAAGGTACGGAGTCTGATAATCGGAACCCACTCACCTCTGAATTTTATAATGCCTTCAACAAAACCGGGAGCATTTCCCAGACTCATCTCCGCTGTTCCGTTTTCAATACTGCGGACACACATGCTGTCAAGTCCGAAAAACTGTCCGTCTATATCACAGATGACTTGTTTATTCATACCACGTACCTTGCCGCAGGCAAGGTTACACATCGGTGACGTGCCTGCCTCGTCATCGATGAAAGTTTGAAAGTACACTTTCAAACTTTGTACCCCATTATTCCGTCAGATCTCCACCCTTGTAGGGAGGGCAGCCCTGCTTGAGCCACTTTAAATATCCATTGATAAATAAGTCTATCCCGCCGTTTAATACCGCATCTGCATTTGCAGTGCTTACACCGGTACGGAGATCCTTTATCATCTTATATGGCTGTAAGAAATATGACCTTATCTGACTTCCGAAATTATTATCCTTTACCTCGCCACGGATATCGGCTGTCTTGTCCAGATTCTCCTGCTGCTTTAATATAAGGAGCTTGGACTTTAAGATCTGCATAGCCTTATCCTTGTTCTGGTACTGTGAACGCTCATTCTGACAGGAAACAACTATACCTGTAGGGAAGTGAGTGATACGGATAGCGGATGAGGTTTTATTTACCTTCTGTCCGCCGGCTCCCGATGAACGGAATATATCGATACGGATATCGTCATCGGGTATATCAATATCAAGATCCTCCTCTATGTCAGGCATTACGTCACATGAAACGAACGATGTCTGCCTTTTAGCCTGAGCATTAAAGGGAGATATACGTACAAGTCTGTGTACACCGTGCTCGGACTTTAAATGTCCGTATGCATTGATGCCGTTGATCTGAAGTGTTACTGACTTGTAGCCCGCTTCATCGCCCTCAAGGAAATCAAGGAGTTCCAGTGAAAAACCCTTTGCCTGAGCCCACATAGAATACATCCTGTAAAGCATACTGCACCAGTCACAGGCCTCTGTTCCGCCGGCTCCTGCATGTAATGTAACTATAGCATTATTCTTATCAAACTCACCGTCAAGGAGTGTTGCAAGCCTTACCTCTTCAAAGTTGTTTGTAAACTTCTCAAACTCTGCCTGCACTTCGGAAACCATTGACTCATCGTTTTCTTCATTGACCATTTCGATCAGGTCATAAAGATCCTTAAACTCTGTCTCTAAGTCTCTGTATTCCTGTATGGTATCCTTAAGGTTCTTTAGCTCCTTCATGTAATTCTGAGCCTTTTCGGCATCATTCCAGAAACCTTCTTCTTCCATGATGCCTTCGATTTCCTCAACCCTGAATGACTTCTTTTCAAGGTCTAAGGATTCACCAACCTCCTTTAAAGGGGCTGCATATTGATTTAATTCATATTTTACCTGGTCAAGTGCTACCATTTTTTCCCTCGTTATTTTTCTATCCTTGTCAATCAC
>JAFYYN010000193.1 GCA_017557525.1 Lachnospiraceae bacterium | reverse complement strand
TGATTACATACATTTTTTACTAAGACGAAAGTGCACTGTACAAGGTGATTAGATAACAAATTATCGAAATATGATATTATATAGGTATTGAAAATCTGTATATTTATCAGAGCGTATTGTGTGCAGATAGGAGGAAGAAATGACTCGGGAGTTTGACAGTTAAATCGCATTAAAAGTAATTGCAGGTCGCACCAGACCTGTATTTTTTTTGTCAAATTTTACATTTTATTATATAGTGATATATAGTGATATATGTTATAATAAGGACTGGGGGTAATTATTATGAAGCTTACAATCTCAAAGTCCAAAAACTCAGAATCATTTTATATTTCAAAGTCTTATATCGATAATTCAGGCAAAAGTACTACCGCCACTGTTCGAAAGCTTGGTACATTATCTGAACTGTTAAAAGATCATGGCCCTACTCGTGATGATGTTATTGCCTGGTGTCGCAGCGAAGTTGCCGCCGAGACCAAGAAGTATAAACAAGCTCGCAAAGCTAAATCTGTTCAGGTGATTTTCCATGCAGATAAAGAATTAGACTATGATCAGCGTAAACTTTTTGAGGGAGGATATTTATTTCCACAGGCCGTTTATTACAAACTTCAGTTGGATAAGATTTGCAGAAACATCAAGCAACGTCATCAGTATGAATACGATTTGAATGCCATTTTATCCGACCTGATTTACAATCGCATTCTTGATCCACGAAGTAAACTATCCGCATATAAAGCCGCTCAATCATATCTGGAAGCTCCTTCATATGAGATTCATGATGTATATAGAGCACTGTCAGTACTTGCCGAAGAGTCTGATTTTATCCAGTCTGAAGTTTTTAAGAATAGCAACTTTTTTGGCAAACGCAACGACAAAATCCTTTACTACGACTGTTCTAACTTCTATTTTGAGATTGAGCAGGAAGATGGAAATAAAAAATATGGAAAAAGCAAGGAACATCGCCCTAATCCAATAGTTCAGATGGGACTATTCATTGATGGAGACGGCATCCCTCTAGCTTTTTCAATCTTTGAAGGAAATCAGAACGAGCAAAAATCCTTGAAGCCGTTAGAAACAAAGATCCTTCAACAGTTCGGACACGAAAAATTTATATATTGCAGCGACGCCGGTCTGGGATCAACAGATAACCGCAAGTTCAATCATCTCGGGGAGAGAGCTTTCATTGTTACTCAATCAATAAAAAAGCTTGATGCCGAAAATAAAGAACTCGCATTAAACAGGGATGGATTCAAAAGACTTTCTGATAATAAAAAGGTCTCTGCTGCAGAAATCGAAAAAGCTGACTCTGATGACCTATACTATAAGGAAATCCCTTATATCAGCGGAAATATCGACCAACTTTTGATAATCACCTATTCTCCCAAGTATGCAGCTTATCAAAAAGCGATAAGGGAAGCACAGGTTCAACGTGCTGAAATGATGATAAAAAAAGGGAAACTCAAAAAGAATCGTAAAAATCCGAATGATCCGGCACGTTTCATAGGAAAGGATGCTTGCACAAAAGACGGCGAAGTAGCAGATATCCATTACTTTCTTGATGAGAAAAAAGTGGTTGATGAAGCCAGATATGACGGCCTTTACGCTGTATGTACAGACCTGATAGATGACGATGTTGAAGAGATTTTAAAAATAAGCGAAGGTAGATGGCAGATTGAAGAATGCTTTCGGATTATGAAAACAGATTTTTCAGCAAGGCCAGTTTATATCAGAAGAGATGACAGAATCAGTGCTCATTTCCTCATATGTTTTCTCAGCTTGCTAATTTATCGCCTATTAGAAAAGCAACTCGAAAACAAATACACTTGTGAAGAAATCCTGGAAAAACTGAAATCCATAAAATTTGCAGACATCAAGGGCCAGGGGTATATGCCTACATACATCCGCGACAAACTTACTGATGATCTTCATAAAACATGCGGTTTTAGAACTGATTATGAATTCATCACCAAAGCAGATATGCGAACTATAACCAAACAGAGCAAACAAAGGTAAATATTACTATATTTCACGCAATATTAAGATAGCGTCCAAAGCCGCACGTATCAAGGCTTTGGACGCTATTACTTGCTTTTAAACTGTCAAAGACAGGA
>JAFYYN010000192.1 GCA_017557525.1 Lachnospiraceae bacterium | reverse complement strand
CTGTAAGAGCAACATTCTTGCCCTTCAGATCTTCAAAACTATTGATATCATTGTTATCTCCATTTACAACTACTGCACCATAAGCGTAGGTATATGGATCTGAGAAGAGATATTTCTCCTGTCTCTCTTCTGTAATGCTTACCTGATTAGCTATAGCATCGTATTTGTTAGCATCAAGACCTGCTATTATTCCATCCCACTGTGTCTCAGTGAACTTCGCTTCTACGCCGAGCTTCTCGGCAACAGCTTTTGCTACTTCAACATCAAACCCAACCAGCTCATTCTTGTCGTCATGATAGGAATATGGTGAATATGTTCCCTCTGTAGCAAATGTAATATAGCCATTCTCTTTTATCTGCTCATATGTGCTCTTTGCGCTTTCGCTTGTCTCTGAAGTAGCTGTAGTTCCACTTCCCGAAGCCGAAGCGCTATCTGCTTTTCCGCATCCTGCCAAAGCTCCTAGTCCAAGTGTTGCTATTAATAAAAATGCCGATGTTTTCCTCATAATTTTTCTCCTTTTCCTCTTTACTTCATTTTGATTTATATAATGCATCCTCATTCTTCTGCATCGATTCGTCTATAATACCCGCAATTACCTACTAGGTCAATAGGTTTTAATATCCCTATTTTTTATACTCTGTTATCATTTTTGCCTATAGCAAAAAGGGCGGTTAAAACCGCCCTTTCAGACTGTAGACAAAGTCAGGGGCATCGCCCCTGATTTTTCTTTGTCAAAAGGCTGAAAACCCTTATATTTACTGGTTTTACAGCCCTTTTTATGATATAATTATAGTATCATTTCAAGGAGGTTTGCCGCCTATGATGACACAAAATACTGATAAAAACAGAACACAGATTCAAATGTTTTGTATGGATGACTTAGTGCCTCAAGACCATCTCTTACGCCTTATTGATAAGGCTATAGACTGGTCTTTTATTTATGACCTGGTTGAAGAAAAGTATTGTGCAGATAATGGTCGTCCCAGTATAGATCCGGTAGTTCTTATAAAGATTCCTTTTATTCAGTATCTGTATGGTATCAAAAGTATGAGGCAAACAATCAAAGATATAGAGGTAAATGTAGCGTATAGATGGTTTCTCGGCTTAGAAATGAATGATCCTGTTCCACATTTTTCTACATTTGGAAAGAACTATACTAGACGATTCAAAGATACTGATTTATTTGAGCAAATATTTTCAAAGATACTTGAAGATTGTTATAAATGGAAATTCGTAGACCCTACTGAGATATTTGTTGATGCTACTCATGTCAAGGCAAGAGCAAACAACAAAAAGATGAGAAAGCGCATAGCCCAAGAAGAGGCTCTTTTCTATGAGGAATTACTGAAGAAGGAAATAAATGAAGACCGAAATGCACATGGAAAGAAAGATTTGAAAGAGAAAGATTCAGATGATGACGATTCTAATCTCGGCGGAGGATCAGGAACTAAAGAAATAAAAACAAGTACAACGGATCCGGATAGTGGATGGTTTCATAAAGGTGAACACAAACAGGTGTTTGCTTATTCTATCGAAACTGCGTGTGATAAAAATGGGTGGGTTGTAGCTTACACAGTTAGTCCGGGAAATGAGCATGACAGCAGAACATTCAAAGGGTTATTTGATAAGATTGAAGATATAGGAACGGAGACAATAATAGCAGATGCCGGATATAAAACACCTGCTATAGCAAAACTTCTAATAGATAAAGGAATAAAACCACTGTTTCCTTATAAAAGGCCTATGACCAAAGAGGGTTTCTTTAAAAAATACGAGTATGTATATGATGAATATTTTGACTGTTATATATGTCCCAATAATCAGATTCTAAGATATAGCACAACAAATAGAGATGGTTACAAAGAATACAAAAGCTGCAAGCATATCTGTGAAGGATGCCCTTATCTTAATCAATGTACCGAAAGTAAAGAACATATCAAGGTGGTGACAAGACATATTTGGGAAGAATACATGGAAGAATGTGAAGATATACGACACACCCTTGGAATGAAAGAATTATATAAACAACGAAAAGAAACAATAGAAAGGCTTTTCGGAACAGCTAAAGAACACCATGGTTTCAGATATACCCAAATGTATGGTAAGGCTCGAATGGAAATGAAGGTCGGGCTTACTTACGCGTGTTTAAATTTAAAGAAACTTGCAAAAATGTTACAAAGAAAGGGGATAATAGGAGGACCAATTAATCCTTTTTCATTCGGTTTTGCTTTAGCATAAGCCTAAAAAGAAAAATCGGTTGCGAAAACTACGTTTCGCAACCGGCTTTGTCTACAGTCTGAGGCATGGATTATAAATCCATGCCATCCATCTTTACTTCTATTAGTTGTCCTGAAGAATCATATACCAGTTTTAAAGAGAAGTAGTCATCTCTTTCTTCCAGTAATCTGAAGAATATCTTATCACCTTCCCATATAGGAAGACCATACACATCCTTCTTATCAATCCACACCAGCTCCCCCTCATCACAGTTGAACTGTAAAACGGACTTTTCATCCCCCGCATTACCGTATTCATCCGGAAGATCCGCCGTATATAGGTGCATAT
>JAFYYN010000002.1 GCA_017557525.1 Lachnospiraceae bacterium | reverse complement strand
TACCAGGGTGCTGTACAGTTCATCGAAATACGGACGGCATTTCTCCGAACGTTCCTTTGCCCTGCGCAGCTTGGAGGATGCGACCAATTCCATTGCTTTGGTGATCTGCATGGTACTCTGCACACTTTTGATGCGCAGCTTAACTGCCTTCATACTACCGGCCATGTTGCTTCCTCCTTATAAGTTTATTTATTTCCTTTTAAGCTTAAGAACTGTTTTGTATAGGCCTCAAGAGCGGACTTAAGGTTGTTTTCGGTCTCTTCCTCGAGCTTTCCTGATTCTCTGATTGCCTGCATAGCGGAATTGCCGTCGGCATTTGTCTCTAAGAATGCGTAAAGACCTGCTTCGTATTCTTTGATGTCCTCAACATCTACCTCTGTCAGCATATTCTTGATAACGGCGTAGATGATCGCAATCTGTTTTTCAACAGGAACGGGAGAGTTCTGTGACTGCTTAAGCACCTCAACGATACGGGCACCCTGGTCAAGACGTGCTTTTGTATCTGCATCAAGGTCCGATCCGAACTGTGCGAAGCCCTGTAACTCTCTGTACTGGGAGTAAACGAGCTTCAGTGTACCGGCAACCTTTTTCATGGCCTTTATCTGAGCATTACCACCTACACGGGATACAGAGATACCGGGGTTAACCGCAGGCATGACGCCTGAGTGGAAAAGCTCGGTCTCGAGGAATATCTGTCCGTCGGTAATTGAGATAACGTTTGTAGGAATGTATGCGGAAACATCGCCGGCCTGTGTCTCGATAACGGGAAGAGCCGTAAGCGATCCGCCGCCATGCTCCTTGTCAAGCTTTGCGGCACGCTCTAAGAGTCTTGAATGCAGGTAGAATACGTCTCCGGGATAAGCCTCACGTCCGGGTGGACGACGGATAAGCAATGAGAGTGCTCTGTAAGCTACCGCATGCTTACTTAGGTCATCATAGATACAGAGGACGTGCTTTCCCTTGTACATAAAATACTCACCCATAGCGCAGCCCGAATAAGGTGCAATAAACTGCAGGGGGCTTGCCTCAGAAGCAGTAGCTGCTACGATGATCGTGTAATCCATAGCACCGTTTTTCTGAAGGTTTTCTACAAGGTTGGCAACGGTGGAACGCTTCTGTCCTATGGCAACATAGATACAGATAACATCCTTGCCTTTCTGATTTATGATAGTATCGGTGGCAATAGTGGTTTTACCTGTCTGACGGTCACCGATGATGAGCTCACGCTGGCCACGTCCGATGGGAATCATGGAGTCGATAGCCTTGATACCGGTCTGAAGAGGCTCAAATACTGACTGACGCTCACAGATACCGGGAGCAGGGGACTCGATGGCTCTGAACTCTGTGGTAGCTATGGGACCTGCACCGTCTATGGGCTGTCCTAAGGCGTTTACAACACGGCCTATCATAGCTTCTCCGACAGGAACAGATACGACCTTACCCGTACGCTTTACAGTCTGTCCTTCACCGATATTGTCTCCCGAGCCGAATAATACGATTGAAACACTGTTTTCCTCGAGGTTCTGAGCCATACCAAAGCTGCCGTCCTCGAATTCAAGAAGCTCGCCTGCCATACAGTTTATAAGACCGCTGGCACGTGCTATACCGTCACCGACATTAAGTACGGTACCGGTTTCATTCTGGCGAATGGTGTTTTCGTAGTATTTTATCTGACTGCGGATGACCTGGGATATTTCTTCGGGTTTTAATTGCATAGTTCCATTCCATCCTTATAAATTTTTTAGAGCATTACTTCATCCAATTTTCTCTGGATGCCCTGGAGCCGTCCTGAAACGGTTCCGTCGAGCTGCTTTCCGTCGAGCTCGACCTTTATGCCTGCAAGCACCTTGGGGTCTACTTTTGCGGTGATCATGATCTTTTTACCGCTCATAGCCTCGAGTTTACTTGCAAGGGCTTTTATCTGGCTGTCGCTTAGTGCAACTGCACTGGTAACTACAGCCTCTGAAATATTGTGGTCCTCATTAAAGCGCTTTGAAAATATCTCACAGCAGCCCTCATATTCTCCCAAGAGCTCCCGCTCACAAAGAAGCTTTATAAAAGAAACCAGATACTTTTCACAGGAACCGCCGAATGCCTTGTCTATCAGGCCCAGACGCTCTGCCTTTTTTATGGAAGGCTCTGCAAGCAGACGGATATAATCGGGATTTTCCCTAAGTATCTGCTTGATGGCGAGCATCTGTTCACGGATCGGCTCTGTGAGTTTCTCCTCGGCGGCTAAGTCATAGAGACTGCTGCCGTATACTCGTGAACGTTCTGTCATGCCGTTTATCTCCGTAGGAGCACTGTAGTAATAAGCTCCTGTCTGTGTAATTTAAGCGTTTCCTACGTTATTTATAAAATCATCGATCAGCTTTGCATGATCCTTTTCGCTGATCTCACGCTCGATTACCTTTCCGGCTATTTCCATAGCCATGCTTCCAATCTCATCCTTAAGCTCGTTAACTGCCTTTCGTCTTTCCTGAGCGATATCTGCCTCAGCCTTCTGTTTGATGGCAGCAGCCTGGGAATTAGCTTCACGGAGAAGCTCGTCACTCTTTGCGGTAGCATTTTTCTGAGCGGTAGCAAGAAGCTCGTTAGCCTTCTCCTTTGCCTCTAGCATGTTCTGCTCATACTCGGCTTTGATGGCTGCAGCTTCGTCTTTAGCTTCTTTAGCCTCTCTTATATCGGCGTCGGCTTTGGCCTGGCGTTTAGCCAGTATTTCCCTGACGGGCTTAAAGAGAAACTTCTTTATTAGAAACAGCTGAATGAAAAGGTTACAAATCTGAGCTATAAATGTCCAATTTATTGATACCAGATCCTGCGTGGTCTCTGTTAAGAACATTTGCTGTAACATAGCCTATAACCTCCTTATGGGTGTTTCAAAATCATGATGGATTAAAGTTTTCCCATAAAGATTCCGGGTGCTACGAATATAAGCAGGATACCGGTAACGAAACCGTAAATACCTGTCGTTTCTGCGATAGCACAACCAAGGATCATGGTAGAGGTTACATCACTCTTGCATTCGGGCTGACGTCCGATAGCTTCAAGAGCTTTTGATACGGCATTACCTTCACCGATACCAGGGCCGATACCTGCGATAAGTGCAAGTCCTGCGCCTATAGCACAGCCGGCAAGCGCGATACCTTTTGCAAGAACCTGAAATGCATTGAAATCCATAAAAGAATCCTCCTAAATATATTATGTTTTTTGTTTCTTTATTTATCATTCTGCGGCCGACGAGATATATTTTGCCGTCAGCATACAGAAAATGAATGCCTGCATAACGCCTGAGAACCAGTCAAAGTAGACTGACAGGACTGCCGGGACACCGATGCTGAAGAACGGGATCTCAGCGAGTATACCGGGTAAAAAGCTGAAAACCGCAGCACTTGCAGCAATCAGAGCGGAATAGATCAGGGTATTGATAACCAAGCCTGACAGGATATTTCCGAAATGACGGCATGCCATACCGATGGGGGTAGCCAGCTCGGAAAGGATATTAAACGGAGTCATTACCGCTATGGGCTCGGTATAACCTTTAAGGTAACCTCCGACACCGTTGGTCTTGATCTTTGTGGCCGTTATCATGATAAATACCACGATTGCCCAGGCTGCTTCGGTATTAAGGTCCGTGGTGGGGCTCCTTACACCTAAAAGACTTATAAGATTGGATATTATGCTTGTTGCAAACAGGGCTGCGATAAAAGGAATGTATTTCTTAAATTTCTCGCCCATGTTTCCGGTAACAAAATTATCCGCCAGCTCAACAAGCCATTCGGCAACAGCCTGACGCTTGCTGATTTTTTCGACCTTTAAGTTTCTGGTCAGAAAGATACAAAGTCCGGTGATTAGCAGCATTACGACCCAACTGATTACCATGGTCTCATTTATTTCTATTTTGCTGCCCAGCAATGGCACTTCAAAGGGAAGGTCGATGGTCCAGTAGACTTTGGGGCCAACAATACCTTTACTTACCATATCATTAAAGTCCATTTTTTATCTGTTACACCTCCTTCTCTAATTTTTTTTGAAGATTATTGATGCAATCTTGATACCGAAAGACGGGAAAAGCAGCGGGATTATGGCTGCGATGTAGTTAAAGCACGGAACAAGTATCGCGATGACTATCCATGCTATCTGCATGAGATACCTGTAGGTGTAGCTCATCTTCATCCTGCTTCTTGCACGCTCTTTATTGTCGTCTGCGGCAACCTTCTGGACCGTAAGGCCCATGAGCAGGAAGTTTAGGAATGCAACACCGCCTCCACAGATGCCCCCGAGAGCAATTTTCCAGTATTCAAATTCGGTATTTTCTTTAATTTCGGGGAATATGCACATGACTGCAAAGAAGATCGCAAACATGATGCATAAACCTATTATTATATATAGGAAAATATTCTTAAGCTCCTTCTTTAGAGCCGGAGAAAGCTTTCCGTTTGTACTTTCGTTGGATCCGGTACCGGCACCGGGATTTATATCACTCATAAAACTCCTGGTAAAACTTTATTGATGTTTATTGAAGGATACGGGATTCTTGTCCTTGTCTTTTTCAGCCTTTTTTGTCTCGGAGATATAAAACTTATAGCCTGACATAAAGGCTCCGCCGATCCCGAATATTATACCCGGAATGAAAACCCATTCTCCAAGACCGGCTTTATCTGTCAGAAGCCAGCAAATAAGGACGCAGATAATTATCGGCATGATGATATTGAGTCCCAGCTGACCGAGCATGGAGATGTTCTTTAATATATAGGAAAAGTTTTTCATATCTTTCATAATTTTATGTTTATAAAGACAAAAAAGCACACAAAAATAATCGATATTATCATAACATATCTGTTAATTTTTTTCAAGAACGAGTTAAATTTATTTTACTTAAGGTGAGGTTGGAAAAAAGTTAAGAGAGTACCTATATTATAAATCGTTTAATATGTAAAACCGGGTTTAAGCAGGTAAGTAAAACACATATAAACAGGCTATAGTACAAAATAATACATCAAATACATCTGCCATAATTCTAATAAAGGTAGTTATTTCAACAAGTAAATGGATGTATTTAATGATGTATTAAATTGATTGTTAATCCAATATATTATTTATACTTTTGGAAAAATTACACAAACAGGGATAAAATCGGCATGGGGTTTTTGGTGTATTTTGAAAATTTTTATTGACAAATTATAAAAAAAGTCTTAAAATGCAACTAAAAGTTATAAATCGTTTTAGTCTAAGTTGTCCGGAAAGGTTGTGTTTATCATGGGAAAAGCAAAGAAAGAAGTGGACCTTTTAACGGCATCAGCGCTCAGAAAGAAGAGAAAAGGAAAGATAGAGTTCCTTTACATATTACCTTTTGTATTGCTGGTGGCGGTATTTTCATACTATCCGTTATGGGGATGGGTATACGCTTTCTTTGATTACAAGCCGCCGTTCCCGCTTGAGTGGAAAAACTTTGTGGGTCTCAAATGGTTTAAGTCCATGTTTGAGAACGAAGTAAAGATCAAGCAGCTGCTCGGAGTTATAAGAAATACATTTGCGATGAGCGGTATCAGCTTACTGTTCTCATGGTTCCCCATGATCTTTGCGGTATTTCTTAATGAGATCAAGTGCGTTCCTTTCAAAAAGTTCGTACAGACAGTTACCACACTGCCTAAGTTCATCAGCTGGATACTTGTTTATTCAATAGTATTCTCAGTATTTTCAAGTACCGGCGCCGTAAATCAGCTTTTAGAAAGCCTTGGCATTACCGAGCCCGGCAAGCCTATCATGTTCCTTCAGTCTGCGGATAATGTATATTTTACCCAGTGGCTGTGGCTTACATGGAAAGAGGCCGGATGGGCAGCTATCATGTACATAGCGGCCATAACAGGTATAGATGAGGAATTAAATGAGGCAGCGCGTATAGACGGAGCCTCTCGTATGCAGATCATAAGGCATATCACATTGCCCAGTATCCTGCCTACATATTTTGTACTCCTCATGCTGAACATCGCTAACTTCCTGTCAAACGGAATGGAGCAGTACTACGTATTCCAGAACGCATTCAATAAGGATAAGATACAGGTTCTGGATCTGTATGTATACAACCTTGCTTTTGGCGGCGGAGGATATTCGCTTTCAACGGCTATCAGTATCCTGAAATCAATAATAAGCGTTACACTGCTGAGCGTAGCCAATAAGGTTTCCAAGCTCATCAGGGGCGAAGGTTTCATTTAAGGAGGTGCGAGATGGCTGAAGAAACTGTAAAAAAGAAAGAGCTTTCCGAGAGACAGCTTGAAAAGCTTGCTGCCAAGCGGAAAGGACCAAAATATAAGACAAGCATCGGCGATAAGACGATCAGTGTTATTACCTATATAGTATATTCACTTTTTGCTTTCGTCTGTGTATATCCGTTTTACTATATTTTTATCAACACCATTAGTAATAATGATTTAAGTAAGCGTGGAAAGATCATCATGTATCCGGAAGGGATACATTTTGAAAACTACAAATCGGTTGTTGATCTTCCCAATCTGTTCCATTCATTTGAAATTTCGGTATTAAGAACTGTTGTCGGTACAGCATTGACAGTTATTGTTGCGGCTTTCCTCGGATATATGTTCACGAGAGAGTCACTGTGGAAAAGGAAGTTCTGGTACCGCTTTGTAGTAGCAACCATGTACTTTAATGCCGGTATCATACCGTGGTTCCTTACAATGTCGAACCTGGGTCTGAGAAACAACTTCTGGGCATATATATTCCCGATGGTTGTGAGTCCTTTCTACATAGTCTTATGTAAGACCTTCGTAGAGAGTGTACCGAAGGAACTTCAGGAGGCTGCTGAGATTGACGGAGCCGGAGTTTTAAGGATTTTCTGGAGTATCATCCGTCCGGTTATAAAGCCGATACTTGCAACAATTGCCATTTTCGCTGCGGTAGAGCAGTGGAATGCATTCCGTGATACACTGCTCCTTGTTACCGATGATAAGCTGTATACATTGCAGTTTACGCTTTGGAACTATATCAATTCTGCAAGTTCATTAAAGTCGGTTATAAGCAGTACGGGCAGTTCGGCATCCGCAGCAGCAACACTTGCCCATGCCGCAACCACCACCTCGGTACGTATGACGGTTACCATCATAGTAGTAACACCTATTATTCTGGTATATCCGTTCTTCCAGAGGTACTTTACAAAGGGTATTATGATCGGTGCAGTAAAAGGCTGACGATCATTACCATAAAAACCGTAGCGTAAGCTACACACATTTTATAGGAGGTTTATATGAAAAAAGTAATTGCTTTATTACTTTCACTGGTGCTTGTTGTCGGATGTCTCGCAGCATGCGATAAGAAAGATGATACCAGCACCAACACACCGGG
>JAFYYN010000191.1 GCA_017557525.1 Lachnospiraceae bacterium | reverse complement strand
GAAGGATATGGCAAAAAGCAAAGCAATCAAGTTTTTAGAGCAACACCAAAGCTCCACCACATCAAAGTTTGAAGAAGAAGCAAGATGGCGTCAGGAGAATGAAATCTGGATGAAACTCTCCAGAAGCGTCTCCCTCTCAATCATAGATTACATGCAAGACAACAACCTCACCCGGGCAGAGTTAGCCTCTCAACTCGATGTCTCCCAACAATACCTGAGTAAAATCCTCTCCGGTACAGAGAATTTCTCCATCAAAACCATTGCACGGATAGAAACCGCCCTTGGAATCACCTGCCTTACCCCCGCTATGTAATCACCTTCAACCTCTTTCCTCCGCGATAGTTTCCCCCACCCCCGCTCCACAAAACAATTACGCCTAATTTCGGCAACTTGAGCATTTATAGCATCTGTGTTTACCGGTTCCAGAACAATATCTTCCGGTTCAAGATCCAAAAGAAACTCCATGTATGAAGGTAGCGTAAGTGTTTGACCCTCACGCCCCACGTTGTAGTCACCGAATTTGATGGCATGGTAAACCCTATACTTATCCGGATGTTTTAAAGCAGTTGAAAGGCTTTTTGCCTTAGATGTTTTAGCTTTGACTTCAACAGGAACACATTCCCCCTTATAGTTTATCAAGAAATCTAATTCCATTCCGGAATCTTTGCGGTAGTAGTATAATTTTTGTTGTTTCTTGTGTAAAGTATCAGCCATCAAGTTTTCATACAGAGCTCCTTTAAACCCACCCAAATTGCCTTGTAAAATATCACTTCTTGTAGATCCTCCAAGCATGGTTACAAGCAACCCTATGTCTGTAACGTAAACTTTAAAAACAGATTCAATAGCGTTCCCCTCCATAGGCAACCCCGTGGCTTCCGTATTATAGCATCTGTGGATCATCCCAGCATCTTCCAGCCATTGAAGGGATCCTACATAATCCTCAGCCCTCCCATTCTTCTTAATAAGGTTATATTGGAACTTCTTGTAATCCTTGGCAAGTTGTTTAGTAATAGAATCAAAACAACCTCGGATATATGGTTTATCCTCATCTTTAGCGTATTTTACCATATCATCCTTATACTCCGTCAAAATTCTTTTAAGAACAGCATCTACCTTGCTCATGTTGTTTGACTCTAAGAGTTTGTTAACGGCTGCCGGAAGACCGCCAACTGCCACATATCTATTAAGCAGATCTTTTAGGGCAACATGTATTCCAAGTGGAACCGGTGTTTCATTTAATAGACATTCCTTTAAATAATGAATCACTTCTTCTGAAATATCATTTGCCCACAAAAATTCTTCAAAATCAAGAGGATACATTGTAACTATATCCTCATAACCAACCGGAATAGAATTCTTTCCCAATTGAATATCATCTTCCTTTTGATGTTTCTGCTTTTTCTCCTTCTCCCCATAACCAAGAACCCCCAGAAGGGAGCCTGTAGAAATCACATCAAACCTCCCATCTTCCTTGAAAAACTTCAAAGAAGTTCTTGCATCCGGACAATCCTGAATTTCATCAAAGATGAAGCAAGTTTGCCCTGGAACAAAATTGGCCTCCGATATTTGTGCAGATAACTCCATAAGAATAGCATCCACTTCTTTTGATCCTAAAAATGCGGCTATACGTTTTGGTTGTTTGATGAAGTTGATGTAGTACACATATTTGTAGTTCTCTTCAGCAAATTTCCGCACAATAAAGGTTTTACCACACTGCCTGAGCCCCATTATAACAAGAGGTAAACGGTTTGGGTTCTCTTTCCAATCTTGTAAATAATTCTCTATTTTTCTACGTAAAATCATAACGAATATTAAAAACACCCTCAAATATACGTATATCCAAGAAATTAACAAAATTCAGCGCACTTTTTTGAACGAATATTTGAATTTCAGCGCACTTTTCTGAACGAATAAATCCCTTCTCAAGTCATTTTTCCTCCGCGATAGTTTCCGTATTCAATGTCTTTGAAAAAGAAAACCCACATCCAAATTTCACCCCTCTCTTAACATAAAAGAAATCGGGAAGATTATTCTAAATCCTCCCGACTTAAGCTAAGTTTATGATGTACGTGTAATGAATTATAGCTCATGTACAAGACGGACAGAAAGTCCATACCTCCTATTAGCATAATTCTCTGGATCATAACCATCATAATTAAAACGCATACAATAAGTTGTCGCATCATTCTTATATGTACTAGACGCATACATGCCATGGGGTTCAGTATACCCTCCATAACCTCCTTCAATATATAAGAGAACATATTGTAACCGCATACCCGCTACCGGAAGGAATACACAGCCTTCATTCTCAAGAGCCTCCCAAGCCTCTAGCGTTGTAACCGTGGACACTTTATCGGACGTCCAACCTTCATTTGCATCAGGATTAGAATAATGACCATCTTGGATAAGAACCCAATTAACTCCAGAAGGAGTGAGGCCAGAGTAATGATCCGGGAAAATAATAAACCCTTTTACACCGTTTACAACAGCTCTGGTACAAAGGGCATTATTTACGCCTGCGACGGTTCCACCCGTGTTTCGATAAGTATCCCGCCCTGTTACGAATTTCCATTCATCTTTAGAAAGGGTAAACCAAGTATTCGCACTATATCCACTAATAACATTGCTGCCCCAGTCTCGAAGGACATTACCAGAATAATCCCCATCGGAACCCGTATTTCTAATACCCCAATAAGAAGTAGATGTGCTAAAACTGAAAAGATCAACAGTTCCATCTCCAGATAGTTTAAAATCCCCATTGACTAGGGTATTACCAGGTCCATACCCAATAATGTCAGACTGGCGGGGAGCAAAACTCCACGTCCACGAATTACTAGACTTTTTATATATAGCCCAGAGATTACCAGGAGCAAAGACCACCTTCTTACTAGCACTTACAGAGAAGGATACCATAGTTGTTGTAAGTTTTTTAGCATGAGCCTTTACTGCGGTGTAACCGCCCGCTTTTATATGGCGGACAGCTGCTACTTTTGTTGCGCTTCCCACGGGAGTGATGAATACGTCTTCATAGTCTCCTGTCGGAAGCGGTAGATTTACGGTCGCAGATGTTAAGCCCGCATCGAATGATACAGTTATTTTGTCTTCTCCATCGGCAGGAGCAGCTGTCGCGATGGTAGAAGTGCCCGTTGTAACCGGAGCTGAGATGGAAAAGGCTCCATTTACTTTCTTACCAGGAAACTGAATGACCATACCGGTTGCATCAGCAGGGATGCCGTTTATGGTTAAACGAAGCAAACCACAAAGTTGTTTAAATGTCCAACCGGAGCCCGGAGTATTGGTTGCAATCATTGGACAAGGGGTAGTGGTTCCTGATACTTGAGCAAGAGTGTAGCTAGAAGGTAGAGTCACATCCAATGAAGTGCCGCTCTGTCCGTAGTTTGCTGCCGACTCTGCCACGATTGAGGCTGGATAGATCGCAAAAGCATCACGAGACTTACCATCGGGATAAGTGACAGAGAATTCGGCAGTATTGCTTCCGCCGGAAACAAGAGCGGTGGTTGTATAATATTTTCCATCACTTACGTGAACGGCAAGTTGATCACCGGTACTCCATGTGAACTTGGCATCTGCATCAATATCTGCCTTTGAGGAAGGATTCACGTTAGCTGATACTTTCTCTGTAATCATTACTACATCAGAATCTGGGTTTTCACCCTTCTGGATAGTTTCATTCTCTATTTTGCTGCAAGCTGTTGCAATTGTTGCAAGTATTGCGGTATAAATGAATATTTTTTTCATGATAGTCCCGTTTTAAGAATCCCATTCATAATCTTCACCGGTACCACTTTGGTCACTGGTAACACACACTGTGCCTTCACTTTTTAACTCAAGGATGTCAACCTTGGGAGATAAGTAAGTTTCTTTGAGCTTGGTTCGTTTTGTTTCCATATAATTATGTAAGTCTCTTTAAATGCTTTTATTTTAGTATTTAGTTAATTCTTTTTCGTCCTTTTGTTTAGGAAGGATATTGTTCGTTAAAAATTCATTCCCCAACGGGACTGCAATTGTAGTAAATTTTACTCAAATGACAATAAATGAGGTAAATATTTAACGAACTTTTAACGAAGGTTAATTTTTCCACTTTGGTAAGAGAAATATGAAACATAAAATAGTCCCGCTTATGAAAAATGTATATCAAGAGCCTCTTTCTGAGATTATTGAGGTCCGCACAGAGGGAATCATCTGTGCCAGCAAGGATGGATATGACGAAGAAGAGTTTTAAACCATTTAAATGCAACCTGTTATGAAAAGAATATTTACGATAATATCAATAATTGCTTTATTTCTCTGTTCTTGCAGCAAGGAAGAGAGCATTAAGATAGAAGAGAATAACCCTACGGTATATCATTTTAGTATAAAGGCAACTACAAACCCTAATACGAAAGGAGTAACATTCGATGGGGATGGAGTACACATTACAACCCAATTTGAGTCAACAGATAAGATATATGTTTTTAATGAAACAAAAGGTGCATTTGCAAGATTTGATGCCGGTGATCACCTTTTGTCTTATTTGCAACCCACTTCAATTTCCGGGACTTCCTGTACCTTGGAGGGAGATATGACTTTTTGGAAGTTAAATGGTTCTGATGAATGGGAAAGCGTTGAAGTAGAAGCCGGGGATAGTTATAGTTTGTTCTACAAAATGAATGATCCTGATTATAAGTATTCCCCAAGTGTTCCTATTCCTAGATTTGATTGGAGCGAACAGGATGGAAGTGCTACAGCAGCGTCCAACTGTGATTTCGCTGAGGCTAAAGGTATAATGCTAACATTGTCCGGTACTACGCTTACCGTTCCAACTAATGTCCGTTTTGAAAATCTTCAGTCGATGTTTCGTCAACGGCTCAGTTTTACTAAAGGAGGTAGTCCTGTAACCCCAACAACTATTACAAAATTGACTGTAGGAACAAAGAATAAAACCTATTTAGAATATTATCGCCCGGACCGTCCTGATCTGATTGGGGATAATGGAAAATACTGGAGCTTTGATTCTTTTGATATAGAAAATCCTGTCATTACAGGAGACGGAGATATTTATCTTTCCCTTGCATTTTATTATACCCCATCAACTCCTGCCGCAGGTGACCAACTCATTTTGACTGCAACAGACAGCGAGGGCAATATCTATCAATGCTCCAAAGATGTACCGACTGGCGGATTTCAGAAAAGTAAATATTATCACGGAAACTGCGAAATGGTATGGCAGAAACAACTGATAATGCCAACGGTAACCAGAACTGATGGAGGTGATCCTGATGAGCTTATCCCATACGATGGTCTATACGATATTTCAGGAGATCCTGCAGAGGTCACCATCAGTGGCAATAGTTTGGGTTATATCTTCAGTTTTGATGAGTCTGCAGTTGTAACTTTAACGGGGAACGGGTTAGCAACATCCACGGCTGATAATAATGATTTTATTTTTGCGTATACTGATCTTACAATCGTTCTAGACAGCGATTACACAATCGTGTGTCCTGATTACGAAACAGCATTATATACATATGAAACATTGAAGCTTAAAACTACTGGAAGTGTTCATACTCTCACCGTTACCACCAATTCTGAAGATTATTCCGGAATTTATGGGTGGAACAATTACGATGAAGGTATTTCTGGTAATGTCAGTGCCCTAGCCGCTGATGGATTCACTGTTGAATGTTCTGCCACGATTGACAATCTCGATGGCACATACACTTGGGTTTACACTGTTTCCCCTGTTACTCCATAATTCGGAAGGAATAGTGTTTCATACAGAACCCCAAAAGCAATTAAGAAACTTTTGGGGTTCTTGTTATTTCCGGGATGCTTCATATAAAGCATAGTACGGTGGTATTCCATTGAAAAGATTTTGTAACAAAAGACTATTTGCTAAAGATTTTTACACGGGCTCTACTTTCTTGATTTACAGAATTTTATTTACCCCCCCCATTGATGTTTTGTAAAATTTGGGATTGACAAATTTGAAGATCTTGGATATTTTTGCACGGTTTTTGGTGTTAACTGCCATTATAAAAATCGGCAGAAAGAATCAGATATAGACTTAGAATAAGATTTAAAGAGGTATACATAAGATGAAAATCAAAATGAAACCAAAGGAGATTTACATCTCTCCAGAGACAGAAGTTCTCAAGTTAATTACAGAAAGTATCGTATGCCAAAGTGGCGAGGGCCATGGCTATGACGAGTGGGAATAATAAATTTGAAATCAAAATGAAAAAGATAGTTATTTATACATCCCTGCTTGCAGCTATTACGCTTTCCTGCAGCAAATTAGAGAATGAACCTATTCAGAAGGGACAAGAGCCGGATACTGACGTGGTTATGATAACAGAAAAGATCTCAGGTGGCCGTAAGGTATCCTCTAAGGCAACCATTGATAACGATAATGCTTCAATTTTCAAGTGGAGTGTAGGTGACGCTGTTGCCGTTCATGTTTCAAATGGCGATGACCATAAGTATGTTACCTCTTCCGGAGCGGACGTTGCAGAACCTTCTGCTTCTTTCACAGTAACTTATGAAGAGGGATATACTCGCGATGCTTTTGCTATTTATCCCGCTTCTATTGTAGCCGAATCGGCTTCAAATTATGGTCAGAGTGGCTCTTCACTTGATGTAACGCTTCCGGCTAGTTATACACTTGGTCAGGTAACGGATGCAAACGGAGAAAAGTCTCCTTGTCCTATGATAGCCTCCAACACCGGAACCCGTTGGGATTTCTATCAGCTCTGTGGTCTATTGCGTCTTACCGTAAATAGCATTCCTGCAAACACTAAACGATTAGTAATTATTTTTGACGGTAAGAAAGTATGCGGAGATTTTTCAATTGCTTCTTCCGTAACCCCAGGAACTTCCGTAATTGCTACCTCTGCAGATGCGGATCATGATTGGATAACCATTACTAATGGGGGAGAGAACTTTGGCACCTCTGAAATATTGAATCTTCCACTTCCTACCGGTAATTATTCAAACATATATGTTGTTGCGTATGATGCTATAAGTGGAGGAAAACCTCTCAAAGGCGGCAACGTATTATTTAACTATTCCGCGACGAATACAAAAGGTGTTAAAAGAACAGTATCTCTTAGTAGCGACCCTCAAAGTATCTTCTCATTTACCTTCAACGATGGTACTAGTGATTTAAGCAATAACCTTAGATTCGTACGCCTATTCTCTTGCAAGAATAAGTTGTATAATGGTTCAACCACTTATGGTCCTTATACCGTATCCAATAATGCGAATATGGACAATCCTGTTGAAGCTACGCTTAAATTTGACTCCAATAATGAAGACCAGCTTGCATTTCAGGTAGTGACTGAAGACGGAAAAGTCTATTCCGGTTTATATAATGCTCCTTCTGGTGGTTTTATTATGGGTAAGAACTATAATCTGACAGTAACCGTTAAAGACTATAAATTTACAACAGGTTCTAGCAAGCAGGTATATTTCTCACCTGGGGACTTAGGTGTTGACAGTGGCGAATATTCATTTACAGAACCTTTTGAAACTTGGGGCTGGAAAAATTTTAGTGCGACAAAGAGAGTGTGGTTTAATTACGGTGAAATTTCTAGTGGGCTTAATATTTTTGGTATAGATTGGAGGAATCTCAATACTTTAGCCAATGGCGGTAATTCACCTCTGCCGCAAGAATGGGATAATATTATCGTCCGCACAAACATGAAAAGTGGTGTTAATCCATACTATCGGGTTACTGTTTCTGGCCATGCGAATTGTTTACTTTTACCTCCAGATGAGACACAAGCCTCTGATATCGAAGAGGATTTAACTTCCGGAACGGTCACTGACTACGCCAAATATTTTGGAAAAGGGTTTGTGCTCTTGATAAGTACAGGTAGGGCGACTTATGGCAATACGTCAAGTACAAGAAAATGGGAAAAAGACACAGAAGGTTGGTATTGGGCCTTATGGCATAAAATGGGTACAAACCGAACCTATTTTAGCTGGGGAACTTCCAATACTCCTGCTGTCTCTTGGGCAGGTAATCAATTTAGAATGCGTGTACGATATGTTCACGATGTTGAATAAAAGGCCAAAAACTAGACGTTAGATTTGGGAGCTCGGTGGATGATAACCGGGCTCTTTCTTTTTCAAATCAAATCAGCAGACCGGCAGAAATGTTGGTCTGCTTGCGTCTATGGGCCAATAAAGGACAACGAAAAAAAATATTTCGTACTTTTGCTGAAATATTTATTTCCAATAGGCAGAGAATTAACATAATAAACAATTTTACTCATTATGAAAAGGAAATTGTTTTATACATCGCCTGAGTGCGATATCATCAAGGTTGTAACCGAAGGAGTCATAGCCACCAGCGGTGGCGAAGTTGGAGATCCCGGTGGATATGATAACGGTGGAGATCCATTTAACTTTGGAGGAGCACCTTTCTTCTTTTAACTAACTTAAAATCAGAGAAATTTATGAAAGCAACAAAATATATTTTGGTGACTTTTGTGCTGATGGTTACTTTGTTTTCTGCATGCACAAAAGAGGATAATTCTGTAATTTCTGAGAATAAGGAGGTTACACTTGTTACTACTCTGGCGCCAACACCTGGAATCAGCACAAAAACTATAATGAATGAAACCGGTGACGGAACAATTTCAACAACTTGGGAAGCCGGTGATTTTATTTGGGTTAAATACATCAACACTTCAAATGCTGAGGTTGAGGCAAAGGCAACTGTTACATCTGTTGATGGCAGCGGTAATGCAACAATCAGCGTTACTATGACTGATCCTAAGGATGCAAGCACCATTACTTTTGGTTTCCCATACAACTTTTGGAACGACGATAAAGACCTGAAAGCTGGCCAGATAGGAACTCTTGATAACATAAAGGACAACTACGCAGCCAGCAGCGGTACAGGTACGCTGACCGTAACAGGAGGAGAAGCAACTCTTCCTACAGGAGTTACAATGACTCCAAGTGTCTGCATCTGGAAATTCTCTTTTAAGGACGGAGAGACAGATATAACCAGCAGTGTTAAATCACTGACTATACATTCAGACATATCCGGAACAATTGAAAAATATGTAGTTACACCATCATCTCTGAGCAATATTTATGTTGCTGTTAGCGGAAATGCAACTCCAAGATTTGTCAGAATTACTGTAAAGACCGCTTCTAATACTTATTTGAAAGAAAAAAGCGGCGTTACACTTGCTTCCGGTAAATTTTACAGGTCATCTGCTCTTGCATTGGAAAAAGTATATTATTTCTCTGTAAGTGCTGCAAAGAAAGCCCTTTTTGCTCCTGGAAATCTGCAGTATCTTGGAAACGGTGGCGGAACCGGAGAATGGCGTTTTGCAGAGCATCAATATGACTTTATGGGTGACGGTCCAGCAAGCGGAACAAGTTACCAGGGTAATGTAACTGTTGCAGGCTTTACTAAATACAATGCATCTGCTGATTTGGATGTTGCCCGTGATCTTTTTAGTTGGGGAACAAGTGGCTATAATAGCAAGAATCCGTATATGACCTCTACGAATAGTGATAGTTATTATAGGGAATCAATGGTGGCAGAAGGTGCAAATTATGATTGGGGTGTATATCATTCAGCATCTGGTAGTTCTACGGAAAAGATTACCAATGGTGGTAGTTATGCTTGGCGTCTTTGGACATCTGAAGAAATGTCATACGTTATGCATAGGACAAATAAGGTATATACACGTGCAGACTATAAAGAGAGCAAAAAGTTGTTCTGCCAAGCTACTCTCAGCGGTATAACTACTAATGATATAAAGGGTGTGATTATATTTCCTGACGGCTGGACCGGTGATCCGATTAAGACTATTAAATATGAGGATCAGGGTTATGAAAAGAATGTATTTGATGCAGCCCAGTGGGCTATGTTAGAAGGGTTTGGATGCGTTTTCCTTCCTGCTGCTCATATCAGGAATGGCGCATCAATGAGTTATTTAAATGAAGGCCATTATTGGACTAGTACCTCAATTGCTTACAGTAGTGAAAAGAGGGGTGGTTGTCTTGAATTTACGAGCACGTATGTTCTTTCATCAGCTACCAATAAATGTTTGCGCAAATTTGGACAATCTGTTCGCCTAATGCGTGAAATTGAGATAGACTAACTTATAGAGACTTAACTAGCGTTTAAACGTTATATAAGATGAAAACAGAAATGAAAACAAAACAATTTTACTTTACGCCCGAGACGGAAGTGCTCGAGTTTAAATGCGAAGGTATAATATGTGAAAGCGGTGGTGGAGTTGGCAATCCTGGAGGATACGATAACGGCGGAGATCCGTTTGGTTTTGGAGGGGCTCCTTTATTCTTTTAGTTAACTTTAAATCAGACAACTCCATGAAAACAATATCATATATTATAGCAGTGGTAGTGCTCTCAACAGCATTATTTTCAGCCTGCACAAAAGCAGACAAACCAGCACAAAACAAAGAGGTAAAGCTTGTTGCTACGTTATCTCCAAATACTGTTGCAACTCGTACAACAATGATAGATAACGGAGACGGAACAATCTCCACATCTTGGGAAGCAGGTGATTTTGTTTGGGTTAAATACATCAATACTTCTGATGCTGAGGTTACCGCAAAGGCAACAGTTACATCTGTTGATGGCAGCGGCAATGCAACAATCAGCGTTACTATGACTGATCCTAAGGATGCAAGTACTATTACTTTTGGTTTTCCATACAACTATTGGAATGACGGCATAGACCTTAAAACCAACCAGATAGGAACGCTTGAGAACATAAAGACAAAATATGCAGCAAGCAGCGGTACAGGTACGCTTACCGTATCGGGAGGAAAAGCAACACTTCCTACAGGGGTTACGATGACTCCGAGTGTTTGCATCTGGAAGCTCTCATTCACAGATGGTTCCACAAATATTACAAGCGGAATTACCAAACTCAGCATTTTTGTGGGTGAAGAGAAATATGTTGTTACACCTTCATCTCTGAGCAATATCTACGTTGCCGTTAGCGGCAGTGCAACGCCTAAGTTTGTGAGCATTGCTGCCACGACAGCTTCTGGTATCTTTATGAAGGAGAAGAGCGGTGTTACTCTTGATGCGGGTAAGATGTACACTTCCAATGCACTTGCACTGAGTAAGGTTTATTACTTCTCCATAGGGTCTGCTAAACGTGTTATTCTTGCGCCGGGAAATCTTCAGGCAACTTATAGTGGTTCTTCTTGGACATGGAAATTTGCTGAAAATCAATATGATTACATAGGCAATGCCGGTGGTAACATTCTTATTACAACGGATTTAAAGGAAACAACAGAGCCATTCGGGAGACTTAGTGCTGATGGTACAGTAGATCTTTTTGGAAGAAGTACAGAGGATACATACTATGGCATTTGCAAATCCACCAATAAAGATAATTATAACGGCACATTTGTAGACTGGGGAACTCTCTCAGGCATTAGTTATAAGGGTATTACATACCCTTCAAACTATTGGAGAACATTTACTGCAGTAGATGACATTGACAATGCAAATAACGAGTGGGCTTGGATTATGAGAAAGCGTTCTACAGGAGTAACTGTTAATGGCACAGATAACGCTCGTTATGCTAAGGCGGAAATAACAATATCTGAATCACCTTTAACAACGGTTAAAGGCGTTATTCTCTTTCCCGATAATTATGACGGCGGCACCCCTTCAGGTGTAACCTGGGGTGCGATTAACGGTCAGACAGCTGGTTATGAAACAACTTGCACTTTGGCCGGTTGGGAGGCACTTGAGGATGCCGGATGTGTATTCTTGCCTTCTGCAGGAAGACGAAGCGGAACTTCCGTTAGTGACGTAAACAACATAGGTTTCTATTGGGTAAGCACAAAAAGATACAATGGGGCGTCAAACGTTTTAGTGGTAGAACCATCTCAGATTAAGTGGAACTGGGCGCAATACTTTTCATATCAGTACTCTGTCCGCCTGGCTCACGATATCAATTAATCCGTTTGTAAGCCATCTATCAATAAAGAGCGGGGGGATTACTGGTCCTCCCGCTTTGTTTTTATTCCAAAAATTGTGGACCACAGTTTTGTGGACCACGATGGCTTATACGATTTGTCGCCACACAAGGTTCCAGACACACTCAATGAAACACTATCGAGAATTCTGCTTTGAGTGGTATGTGGCCAACAAGATTCCTCTTGATTTTAACCATCTTCTGAAGAGAATTAAGGAGTTCAATGGGTTGGATATATGGTCAAATGACCACTTCTTGCAACTGACCGATATGATTGTGTATCAAAAAAGCAACACGTACTTCACCGGAGGCTTACGAATGAAAAGGGATGACCCCAAAAAATTGGTCACCCCTAAATGCATTAATGATATAGCTTATTGTCAACAAGATCAAGAGCTATTTGTCACTCACCTATGAAAATGGGACGAATGGCTCTTGGTGTCTTTTTTGTATCACTACCACAAACAACGCTATAAGCCCCAGCACTAGTTAGTTGTGCATAATATGCGTCTCTTTTTGCTTCGTTAGTGCTTGACCAAAAACAAGTCATAATAGCGTCACCATCCAATCTTAATAAGATAGAGTTGTTTGGAGTAAAGTTGCTTGTAAATACTAGACCTTTTTTGTTGAAACTTCCACTTGTCACAACTCCACTACTTTTTAATTCTGTTGTACAACTGCTATATAGGGTTTCCAGTTCGGATTTTGAGGGCATCCTCCAATTGGCGCCAAGATAAGCCCGAGCAACATCAAATAAAGCATAATCTCCTGTAAGGTTTGAGTTAACAGCATAGTCACTTATGTAAGATGTGGGAGATCCCCCTGGAACAATATCCCCCCAACGAAAAATATAACCATAACAATCATCATTCAAATCAGAACTACCCAAATACCAATCTGCCCATTTTTTACCATCTCCCATAAGAGTATATGTTGGAGCTGGTACTGCTTGAAGCCATCCATTAGAAGGGTCTGATGGATCTTTTAATTTAATACTTGGGTGTATTTCCCCTTTAAGAGTTTTTGTGAAAGTTTTTGAAATAGCTGGTTCCCCATCAGAAAACAAAATAAAAGTGTGTTCAACTGGGGTATCTGTTTTCCATGAATCATCCATTATCCCAGCAAAAGCAATTCCATCACCATACTTGTATCCCCACATTGCTTGTCCAGCATCTTGTTCATGTTGATCAAAATCCTCCGTTTCATTAAATTCCTTAATTGCAATAGGTTTTATTCCTTCTACAGAGAGTCGATACTTCTCGTTTTGATTATACTTTTCACCACTCTTACATAAGTAGAAGTAAACAAAGTCATTTGGAAGACTCATATTAAGAGTTCCGTTAAGCGTAGCTATTTCTCCTTCAGTTTCTACTGAATAAGTACTTCCGCTAACGTCTTTCAAATAAAAAGTAAAGATTGGAATATCATCAAGAGCTGGATTCATGTGACTGCTACCAATAAAACGTCCATACCAATCTGGAGCGGCATTTCCAAAAGGAATATAAACTGCGTACATTGTGCCAGAATTTAAATCATCTGGATCCAGGCAAGAATAACCTTCCACAGCTCCATTCCATTTAGATCCATCAAAAGTTAGAGTTGCAAATTCATCGCAATAAGACCTTTCACTAAAGAAAACAAAAATTTTATCTCCATTTTCCCAACCAGTTTTTACTGCTTTAGTTTCATTAACTGATGTATTGTTAACCACTATGTTGAACTTCAAGTCCCTCTGTCTTGTATTTGAATTATCATCTTTTGAACAAGATGTAAGTGTAATTGTCCCTATAATAATAAGTGCGTAGATAAATACTTTCTTTTTCATAATAAATGTCTCCTTTTACCATTCTTGTTCTTCATCATCGCCAGCTCCAGTATTAAAACCGTGATACTCGGCACTGGCGGTGCATATTAAATATTCAGAAGTAATCTCTAGTATTTCTACTTGAGGTGTGTCATAATTTGTTTTCATATATATCGTGTTTTCTTGTTTGTCTTGTCAATGTGGTAATTTTAACCTTCAATTGATCTTACAAATTCCATAACAAAGATAATAATTTTTCACTTATAAACATATAAGTTTATAAGATGTTTTTTGATTTTAAGGTTTTTTATGGCAAATAAAAGGGGAAAAGTGCTTACCTCCAAGCATTTGAGT
>JAFYYN010000190.1 GCA_017557525.1 Lachnospiraceae bacterium | reverse complement strand
GTTGTATTTTTAACTGAGCCCTTCTGAAGCTCCGTCATATACTGAGCCTCATACTGAGTTATCTTTGCCGTAAGTTCATCTAGAGCAGTTCTTTCATTTGAGGGCACTATATGAACCACAACATCCATATCTCCTCTGTATCCGAAAAACTCCCTCAGCCAGCCGATGCTTACCCTTGAAGGATATCCTTTTATTACAAAGGACCGTACATAGTTATTTTCTATCTTAAGCTCGTGTTCTGAGGTATATTGGATAGAGGCAGGGGCTATGAGCTGTTCTTCTGAACGGCTACCGTCTGCCAAAAAATTAGTTTCATCTATGATTTTTGTTGCCATATATCTTCTCCTTTACGAAAACATCGCGTTCGCGTTGCCCTCCATATCCCTCTGTAGTTGGTATTCCAACCATAGATAGATTTCAGTCTTCCAGATGCCGGATACTCAACTAATTTTCCTCAAATTCAGCAATCTTAATCTCGGGTGCGGATGAATTACCAAGAGTAGACTTGGAGGCATCAGCCCATTCAGGAATAGTAATCTTTCCGTTGTTGTAATCCTTTTCGGGTAGATTCCAAAACTTAGCTTCAGGATTTTTCTTTACATAATCATAATATGAATCCTCATATCCCTCTCCCGCTGCCGCATCAAATGAATTAGCAAGAAGGTTAGCCATATCTTCACTCCTGTCGTCCTGTTTATACTTTTCAAGTTCGTTGACAAGAAATTTATAGAACATTAGTTCCTCATCAGTAGAGGATGCTTTTACAAGACGGTTTTTTATAGAGTTTTGAGCCTGACTTAGGATACTGTCGAGTACCTGTCTGTCATCAACTCTGTGATCCGGCCCGTTAATAACAAGGGAATTGAGAGAACCGCTTACTATATCCTCCGCTATCCTGTAGGAATCCCTGTGGTAATAAGAATAAAGGCACTCTGCTATGGATGATCTGTCGAGAAGGGTTGCGGAAAGGCCTATTGATTCAAGATGGCTTACGACGATAGAACACCTGCTCATAAGTTCTTCCTGAGCAAAAGTATTTATTTCCGCAACTGAAAGCTCAGATACATCCTGTAATTCGTTCTGATCAAAAGGCACTATCACATATTTCTTTTTTATTTTAGAATTACCAAACTTAGCCGTAACTCCGGACATCTCATAGATATAGTGATTGCAATAATCCTCAAGCTGAGGATACTTTTTAATAGAGGCCGTAGTCCTATCTTCAAGATCATCTACTACTCTCTGATAATCAAATTCCCTGGTCTGTATATATATCTCGATAGGAAAATCGAGTGAGTCAAGGAAAGAACGATACGAAGCATCTACCATCTGCTGCTCAGTTGCAGACATCAGACCATAGTTTATGGAGGATACCTCGATGATAGCCCTGTAATTATAGTTGCCCATGTCTATACAATTATTTTTTATTTCCTTATAGGGTAGGAATGACTTCGTATCACCGACCTTCGGAGTCATCTCGGCATCATATCTGACACTTACGCCCTTTTCCTCATCCTCTGTTTTTTTTCTGAAAATCTCGGGTTTAAGGAATACGAGAAGAGAAAAAATAATTAAGAATACGACTATGATGATGAAACCTATAACGACTATCCTGAGAATAAGGGAACCGCTTGTGTCCTGTGATTCAGCTGTGAGCGGGGCTGTATCTTTTAATATATTTAAAAGTCTAATCATTTTTAATCTCCTCTCCCGAAAATTCAAGCTCGTTATGATATCCGGCATTTACGTAGTATCTGGTTTTCCTGTTATATATAAGCTTATATTTCAGATATGTCGGATATGGCATATCGTCTTTCTTTCTGAGTGCAAACATAAATCCAAAAACCAAAAAAGGAACACCCGCAAAGAAACAGATATAGCTTACTAATCTGAACATTATTATTGCGTGTATCGCATACAGTATGGCTCCTATCGCTATCCAGAGGAGCTGAAACAGATCAAGGACACCACCTACTATTTTTTCTCGTTCCCTTGTATCGGGAGGCATATTGTAAACAGCCATAAAAAGTCCTTTCTTTCAAAAAAGGGGTGGAACAACAATGTTGTTTTTCCATTTTTTGACAAATAATGTTTATACAATAATATTAGAGTATTATATATTGGCTCATTAACTTTTTAGATTCTATGCGGTCTGCGGGCTTCAAAAGTGGGTCTGAAATCCTTAAAAAGTGGGTGCAGAATCCTTCAAAAGTGGGTCTGAAATCCACCCTGTAGGTGGGAGTAAAATCCTCTATAAAAGTGGGCTTAAAATCCTTAAAAAGTGGGTGTAAAATCCATTAAAGGTGGGTGTAAAATCCAATTCAAAAGTGGGTCTGAAATCCACCCTATAATTTATACAAAAACCACCCAGATTTACATAATAATTTGTGCAAATTTACAATAAAATTAAGCGTTTTAGAGCTCTGAAATAAAATAAGTGGAATATTTTATAAGAAAATACATTCTTTTATAATTCAAAAGTGGGTGTAAAATCCACGGCAAAAGTGGGTATGAAATCCACTCACAAAAGTAAGAAAAATAAGAAAAATTTAATCCAAATATTCTTTTCTCATTTTTCCATCTTCATCTGCATATAATTTATATTTTTTTTCTGAGGAATTGATTATTGCCTCGTTATATTCTTTCGTAAAACTTTTTTCAGCGGTAACAACTTCTCCATCAATATAAGAGTCTTTATTATTATCGTTATTTTTTATTTTATTCCAGAGTTCATCACTCATTATTCTGATAGCGTAACCTATTTTATTCTTAACATTAGATTTACCGAGAATATAATTGATTCTCTCGGATACATCGTCATCATCAAGCTTATTAAGCTGTGCAGCCTTGGTTATGGGCTCGGCCTCTTCGTAACTTATATTCATAAGGCTTGATATAATCATGGAAAGATCTTCATCTATCTGATTTTCGTCCACGACTATATTGAAATCTATTCCCGTTATCTCTTTATTACCGTTTATCAGCTTTTTAAAAGAAACCTTGAGATTGGTATTATCATTTATAGAATCAACTGATTCTCTTAATTTTCTCATTATCTCTTTAGTATTCTTAAAGTTCTTTGTAGTAAGCTTCATTATTTTTGCAAGTTCATCTATTGATAAATAATAAGGCTTTTTGTATTTATGACTATGAAGCTCGTTATATAACAGCCGGGATGTAAGGTTAAGTTTACGCATCATTCCAAGTCTGTACTTTATATAACCTATCTTTGAAATATTAAAGAAATAATCATTCATTTCTTCTTCACAGATCATAGTGATCCAGTACTGTCCGTCTGACTCTTTTTTACAGCTACATTCACTAAAAAGAGGTTTCATTCTGAAAGCTTCTTCGTCATTGGGATCAGGAAGCTTAACAGATATCATAAGCTTCTGTAAATCCTTTTCAAGAGTGGAAGGTTTAACCCTTTTTATATTTTTTAAATCCTCATAATCTGATTTTGGAAATTTAACAGTTTTTGTATTCTTTTCTCTGGGATTTATCAGAGATAAATAAATATCCAAAAGTATATAAGGTGCTTCCTCTATTTCTGCATATTTATCTAATAGTACAAGGCTATTGGATTTTTCAATAATGTTATATTCACTTAAAACTTTCACTGATATACCTCTATGCTAATTAAAAGGGTGTAAATATGGTTCTTCCCTTGACTAAACCCTCTCCTGTCAGTTAATCCCCTGAAGTTTGATCTTTCCGAATCCTATCCCTTTTCCGAGCTTTGCAACGATACCGTCCCTTTTTATTTCAACGATACTGTCTACTATCTCGCTTGATCCGTCTTTCATTTTAATCATGGAACCTTTTTTAATTTCCTGTCCCACACAATACTCTTCAGGTTTCTTTATATATGGGATGACACCCTTATAACAGGAGTTCTGAGTAGTCATAACCACAATAAGACCTCTCTCCGTACAGTTGATGGAATCTATCCTCTGAGGAGTAGTGGTCCCGTAGTTACCGTTACTGAATTTTATATAAGTCGGCTCCCCTAAGATTACGGGAGCATATATCTGCATAAGCGGTTTTATTTCCATAAAATTTATCCTCTGAAGGCATTATAGAGAAGGCACACGATAAGGTTGATGGAACCAAGGAGAGCCATTCCTATACACCATAGTAAAAGTCTCTTTCCGTTATTGTTCTTTCCTGCAAAATTAGTAGAACCTGCGGAAAGGTTAATACAGAGCCAAATAAATATTGCTATCATAGTAAGGTCTGCGAGTCCGAGCACACCAATAACAAAGCCTTTATAGCTTTGCAGAAAATCATTTATCATGCTGATAAGACTGGAATCAGAGGTGTTAGTTGATCCATCTCCGCTATTCCAATCTATATCAACATCACGTAGTATTTTTAATAAATACATAAAACATCAGTCCTTTTTACTTAAGAGCGTTCCAAGCAAGGGCACAGATAAGGGTTGCTGAGCCGGTTAGGGCAAGGGCAATACATGTCCAAATGACTCCGTTAAGAATCTTACTTCTTTCCGTAGGATTATCGGAAGACTTCGCAAGCTTGAGCATAAGAATAACAAAGATTGCGATGAAGGTAAGGGTTGCTAAACCACTTATACCGGTAATTATCACCTTATACTTCTGAAAGATTGTATTCCATGTAGATGTGGAATCCGTTTTTTCGTCAAAGGAAGTAGTCAGCTTTCCGTCCGAACCCATAGTCACATTAAGGTCTCCAAGTTCTTTTTCATTAAGAGTTGTAGCTTCCGTGCTCTGTTCCGTACTCTTATCCTCTCCTGCTGCATACACCCTCTCCTGAGAAGGAAAGAAGGTTAAGGGGAGCATGGCAAGTGCAAGGATACACAGCTTTAAAATTCTTGTTTTCATAGTTAAAAACCTCCTGATTTAATTTGATAATTAATTAAACGTAAATATTCCCGATTCTTCATCAAAATCACCGTCTTCATTTACAGAGTCTGATATAGGAATATCAAAAGATTCCATATATATCTTTGCCGTATCCTCAAGCTTGTCATCTATCTCGTCCTGTGTATATCCGAGGATATCCTTCAGAACCCCCTCTGCTTCCGAAAGAAGACCCTGCTGGTAGAGAGCAAACTTGAACATCTCAAGTGCCTCTCCGAGTTTCTTTTTAACCGAAGCTCTCGGAATATGCAGAATATCTGATATCTCGTATTCCTCATGGGGATAACCCGCCATACCTAGGCCAAAGGAATAGGTAAGGATAAGGACGCTCTCCTCATCCATTCCTTCAAAGACGGACGAAATGAGGCTCTTCATGGCGAGATTTTCTTCAGACTGATCGAAGTCTTCGTTTGCAAAGTTGTGTCCGAGGGTATCTCCTATGGTTTTTTCCTTGTCTCCTCCATCCCCTCCGGCAACAGGAGTATCAAGAGAGTCGGTTACGGCCTTACCCCTCTTCTTAGCTTTGCACTTTCTTATAAAATCACGACACTCATTTGACATGATGTCATAAGCAAATGAGGAGAACTTAGCTGTGGCATTAGTACGGGGATAATTATCACAGGCTTTCAGAAAGCCCCAGTTGCAGCACTCAACTATATCCTCAAAACAGAAGAACTTTCTGTCATTATCATTTTTAGGCATGAACTGACCGATACATTTATCAATCAGCTTCATATTGTCTTCTACGAGCTGTTCCTTTTCTTCTGTCGAGAAATAGTTACCCTCAAACTGCTCTTCTACTGTCCTCTCATTTTTATAAGGACTTCTAACAGATTCCTCACCATCAGACATATCCCTGATAGTCTTATTGGTAACGGTATATACCCCGAGGTACTTCTGTTCCTGTATACGGGACTGATCCAGTTCCCGCATCATCATTTTCTCAAATTCATCATCGGGTATCTCAAGAACGGGAGGCGTAAATATTTTTGGCATTGATCCTTACCTCCCTCTTTTTATTTTTTCAGCAATAAGTGAATATATTTCCCTTATCTTTTTCTTACCCGAATAAAAGGTATGCTGTGCGGCAGCTTTTGAAAAGTTATTAAAATCGGGAGGAATAAGGAATATATTATTGGTTATTATATATTTAGCCATATCCCTTACCGAAGGCTGTATCTTGGGATTAGCCCTGTTCATTACGACTATAAGCTTGTTATATACATCAACCCTTGACTGATATGCATTGAGATAGCTCTTCAACATCATCCACTCGTAGTCATCCTGTAATGTTACAGCCACAATCTTGTCTGCTATACCTGCTATACCTGCAAGAAGGTTATTAAAGTAGGCTAAACTAAAATCTAAAAGAACATGATCGAACCCACTGAGAGATTTAATAAGATTGATAACGCTCGCATCATCAGCCATGCCGGGTGTGGTGGCAAGCTCAAGGAACTGAATTCCTCCGATCTTACGGCCTTTGTTATCCGTAATCTCTTTATAGAAAGAGCCTTTTATAACGGGTGGCATAGGGCTGTTATTATTCATGAACCCCCTGGTCTCATGTACAAAGTGCATCTTGTCAAAAATGCTCTTTTCCTTCCAAACTGCATCTATGACAATCACCTTCTTACCCATAGCAGCAAGGGAATAGGCGGTATTGAGACATACCGTGGTACACCCCACACCCTCTCTTGCGCCTGCAAAGACGGTAATATCAGGCATAAATCCCGTAGTAATCTCATTCTTAACTGTCTTAAAGTTATTCTTATCACTCGTGAGTACACGGCTGTTCCCTACAGGAGAGGTACCTGATGTATTCTGAGGAGTCTTCTGAACAGGCTGAGGCTGAGGAGAAGGTTGCTGAACAGGCTGTTGTATACTCTGCTGTACGGGCTCTGTCTGAGGTTTCTGAACGGATGGAACCGTGCTCTTTATAACAGTATCAAAAGAAGGAGAAGATGCTTTCTGCTGTGTCTGGGATATATACTCAAAAACAATCCCTCCCGGACCGCTATCCTCCATCATCCCCGGTATCGGACCTGAAAGAACCGATGTTCCGTAATCGGGAGATTTTGCCTTGATGCTGCCAGCCGGAGTCTGTGAAGCTGTCTGTGGTTGGGATACCAACTGTGGAGACTGCTGAGACTGGGCTGCAGGCGGAGTCTGCTGAACCTGAGGTGTCTGCTGCACAGAAACCGACTGAACCAGAGACGGCTGATTCTGTGTTTTAGGAGCCTCTTTTTTAGGCTGAGGGCTCTGAGGTGGGGCTATGTTATAAGGCTGATACAATCCGGGCTCCACCTCTGAATAAGCAAGCTCAGAATAATCCTGTTCCTTATTTCTTTTAAAAATAGACTTGTGGGGAGTCTGAGTAGAAGGAACGACCTCCACACTCATAACATCGGAATCGGACTTAGTCTCTATGCCCTGTAATTTTTCAGCATAGCCGTAATCCTTGGCAACCTTAATACAGTTAATAACTTCTATCATTTTGACGGAAGAACCTGTGATGATGTCATAGATACCTCTTGATACAAGGAGTTTCAGAAACTCATCCCCAGGCTGATGATCCCCTGCTATAATGATTATTCGGCAGTTTTTAAATTTAACCTTAATTTGTTTAATAAGCGTATCAAACGAAACTACAGGTTCACCGCCTGCGGGCAGGTCTTCTTTTAAGATAAGTATTGTAGGCATTTCCATAGCCACTCTCTCAAGGACTATACCCCTGTAGGTGGCAGGTTTTGTAAATACTGCATCTATTTTGTTTTTAGGATTTTTAACTTCCCTGATGAGCCAGTTCTCTATTCTTGAATCACCGACTGCGAGACATATTCGTTCCGTCATAAGAAATCTCCAATATACTATATTTACACAAATCCGATAAACTGCATCTTAATAGAAATATAACTAAATTTTACAATTAAAACTTTATGTTGTCAAACACAAAAAGTAACATTAACACAAACTGTAAAATATAACCCTATAACCGCCTTATTATATACGATAAACATAATACAGACGCAACAAAAAATAGACCCCTTTATAAAAAGAGGTCCACTTTTTAAAAATCTATACAAAGAGAGGCTTGATCCTCTGTTCATACAGATAAAAGCAGAGATAGTTGCCCCACTCTGTCTGAGTTCTGTCTGCCGGTGTAGGAGTGGCACTATGACGCTTTATAAACAATTTATCGGCGTCCGTTTCTGCTTTTTTTGCCAGCGTAGCGAACTCACGCCACTCAAGGACTTTCAGGCCTTTCATGAAATCAAGTCCCTGATCTAAACAGTTGAACTTGTAATCATCAAATCCCTTTCCGAGATCCGGCTTCCAGAGAAGTACATAAGTGTCTTTCTCGGTTTTTCTTGAGATATTGGCAGCAGCTTTCATAGCTGCATCGAGTACCTGCCATTTCGAGTACATGTCTGCATCGAAGGCAAGAGCTACTCTCTTAACATCTGTTCCTCCGTGCTCTCTGAAAGCCCTGGAGGACAGAGTTTCTTTTATTTCATCTGCCACATAGTAGAAGGAATTTACTCCCTGTACCGAATAACAGACATTCCCCGACTTTGCCAGCTCCCTTGCCTTAAAAAGACCTTCAGTAACATAGAAGGTCACGCCTGTTATCTTATCGGGATAACAGACAGCCACGGGAGAACCGGGGGACGAGCCAAAGTTTGTATTCTTTGACTCATTCTGATGATACTTGCGGGATGAGATATAAAAATACTTATTATCCCTGTTTCCCTCAAGCCACCTCATCTGAAGAGCCGTAATAAGCCCTTCAGAGTTTTTAATAGGAATACCCACACAACTACTGCACGGTGCAATAAAACGCCATGTGCCACTATTCTTTTTTGAATCCTTAAACTCAAAGTAGAATCCGGGGATACCCCATAAGGAATTATAAAGCCCTGTCTTAACCTCAGGCTTTATTTCGTCTAATCCCTTTCCATAAAGAGAAACCGAAACAGAGTTCATGAACTCCATTACGGAAAACTTTTCTTTGTAGGAAAAGAAACCGACTCTATCAATCTCCTCATCCGAGAGTCTTCGGCCTCTCAGATAGTTTCTGCCCTCTTCGGTGAGCTGAAACTGAGGAAGGGATAAGAGCTGACGATAAATAAAATCCACCGTCTTTATCGGAGCCTTTCTCTCAACGGTTTCCTCCGCCTTCTTACGCTCTATCTTCTCACGGATTTTTTCATCCGCATGAAGCTTGTAACGTGAGTCTTCGGAACCTGTAGCCTCATCGTATTCCTCATTGGTGATAGCACCCGAGAGGACTCCGAGAGAGAGAAGGCTCTCCGTGTCATCTTTACCCGAGAGGGCTGAGTAGAGACGGAAAGTACCTCCTCCCGCCTTACAGGACTGACAGCACCACTTACCCTGTCCCACTCCCTGCACCGTAGCCGAGCAGTAATCAAACTTCGGCTTGTTACAGACAGGGCAACGGAACCAGGCCTGTGTACCTCGTATCCTATACTCTACCCCGAAACGGGATAGGATATCTTCAATAGGATAACTGTTAGCCCCTTCAGAAGCCTTGGCAACTATCCTATTGATTTGTTTTTGTTGCATACAAATACCTCCTTCCTGTCCGGCTCTAAGCAGACAGATATTTTTATGGATATTTAATTAAACGTATTAAAAAGGCTCCCTGTTATATAACAAGGAGCCTCAAAGGTTGGTTTACCAACTATGAAGCGGATTGTATCCACTTGTTAACTGCCTGCTCACCCTCTAATCTCTCTCCCTCTGGAGTGATTATAGTCGGGGTTGAGGTTATTACAAGGTCTCTTGCAATATCCATATGTTCCGAACAGTTAACTATGTTGATGTTAAGCTTCTTGAGCTTAACTCTTTGCTCTGCACCCTTACACTTAGGACAATGATCCTTGACGTAAAGAACAGGAGCCGTCATACCCTCTGTGCTGACATTAGCAGGAGTTGGTTCGGTATCATCCTTAGTATAGGTTATGACTTTCTTCTCAAAGGAACTGTTCATAGGATTATAAACCTTGCGGTCTATAAATTCCTGTGCCTTTCCATCGTTCCAATGCTGAATAGGTCTGTAATAACCTGTGATTCGGCTGTATACCTCAGTCTGTTGAGCACATTTAGGACATACAGGAACCTCACCATTTATATAACCATGTTCCTTACATACAGAATATGTAGGAGACATTGTATAGTAAGGGAGCCTGTAATTCTCTGCTATCTTACGAACAAGATTAGCTGCGGCTTTCCAATCGGGAAGCTTCTCACCGAGGAATGTATGGAAAACTGTACCAGACGTATAAAGAGTCTGAAGTTCATCTTGTACATCCAAAGCGGTGAATACATCTTCTGTATAACCTACAGGGAGATGTGATGAGTTGGTATAGTAAGGTGTACCATTCTCATTAGCAGTTATGATGTCAGGGAACTGCTTTTTGTCATGCTTCGCAAAACGATATGTAGTTGACTCAGCAGGTGTAGCTTCGAGGTTATAAAGGTCTCCGTACTGTTCTTGATAGTCGCTGAGCCTGTTTCTCATATGAGTAAGAACCTCTTTAGCAAATTCCTGTGTCTCTCTGTTTGTAAGGTCTTTACGAAGCCATTTAGCATTAAGTCCCACTTCATTCATACCGATAAGACCGATAGTTGAAAAGTGGTTATTGAAGGTTCCAAGATATCTCTGAGTATACGGATAAAGTCCGTTCTCCAGAAGCTGTGTTATTACATCTCTCTTTGTCTTAAGAGACCTTGCTGAAATATCCATAAGTCTGTCAAGTCTCTTATAGAAATCCTCTTTATCTGTTGCAAGGTAAGCAATACGAGGAAGGTTGATAGTAACAACACCTACAGAACCTGTTGATTCTCCACTACCGAAGAATCCACCCGACTTCTTACGAAGCTCTCTCAGATCAAGGCGAAGTCTGCAACACATACTTCTTACATCGCTTGGCTCCATGTCTGAGTTGATATAATTTGAGAAGTACGGGATACCATACTTAGCTGTCATCTCGAAAAGAAGCTTGTTATTCTCTGTCTCACTCCAATCGAAATCCCTTGTAATGGAATAAGTAGGAATCGGATACTGAAAACCTCTTCCGTTGGCATCACCCTCATTCATGATATCGAGGAATGCCTTATTTACCATATCCATTTCCTTCTGACACTCGCCATAGGTAAAGTCTTGTTGTACACCCGATACCCAGGCTCTTTCATCTACCATATCCTTAGGACAAACCCAATCAAGAGTTATATTGGTAAATGGAGATTGAGTACCCCATCTTGAAGGTGTATTTACACCGAAGACGAAGGATTGTATGCACTGCTTTACTTCCTTCTGGGAAAGATTATCTTTCTTTACAAAAGGAGCAAGGTATGTGTCAAAGGATGAGAACGCTTGTGCGCCAGCCCATTCATTCTGCATGATACCGAGGAAGTTAACCATCTGATTACAAAGAGTAGACAGATGACTTGCTGGTGCAGAAGTAATCTTGCCCGGAACTCCTCCAAGTCCTTCCTGTATGAGCTGTTTTAAAGACCAGCCCGCACAGTAACCTGTAAGCATACTGAGGTCATGAATGTGGATTGCAGCGGATCTATGTGCCTCGGCTACCTCTTCATCATAAACCTCGCTAAGCCAATAATTAGCTGTAATGGCTCCAGAGTTGGATAAGATGAGACCGCCTACGCTGTAGGTAACTGTGGAGTTTTCCTTAACTCTCCAATCAGCTATCTTTAGATATCCGTCTACTACATCCTTGTAGGAAAGCATAGCATTTCCTACATTACGTACCTTCTCTCTGCTTTTTCTGTAAAGGATGTATGCTTTTGCCACATCTGTATAGCCTGCCTCTGAGAGAACCTTCTCAACAGAGTCCTGTACATCCTCTACGCTAACAGCGTCATCTTTGATTTTATCATTGAAATCTGCTGTTACCCGAAGAGTAATCATCTCAAGAATACTTGGATGATACTGCTTCTCGCATCCTATAAATGCCTTTTCGATTGCATCCTTTATCTTGGTACAATCAAATGGAACTGTAGTTCCATCTCTTTTAATAATGTTTGTAAGTTCTTTCATAAACTTACCTCCTTTCCTTATCCCTATCCGAATCCCGGACAGGGTTACTCACCCCTTCCGGGTAATTTATATATATTGTGTCGAAGTGACATTAATTAATTAAACGAAGAAAAAGCTCCCTAGTATAGAACTAAGGAGCTTAGGAGATATTAAAAGGCATTATTCCATACCTATCTCATATCTCTGTCTGCTTGCGAGCATACGCTCATAAGCAAGGACTTTATCCGGATCCTCTCCGGGACGGAGTCCTTCGGGAGTTCCCGCTCTCTGTCGGCGGTTCTGCTCCCATGTATAGATGGAGCGCCTCTGAGTAAGCTCATAGACCTCCTCCATCAGAGCATCTTGTTCAAGATACTCTTTTTTGTTTTTTGGATCAGGAAGGCTGTAAACAAAAGCCTCCTTTTCCTCAATCTCCTTTGTGAGAACCAGCTTGCCCTCAAGGAGTTCCTTTGAAGAAAGAACCATAAGCTCTTTCTTCAGATCGTATGATTTTAATTCCATAAGTGCCATACAGCACCCCCTTTCCCCTACCCGCTCTACGGTAGGATATATTTATGTGATAAATAATTAAACGTAAGTTCTGAAAAGTTGCGTCTGTATCAAGTAAAAAGTTGGGAAACGGAACCCTGAAAATTATCCACAGTTGGTTTCCCAACCACATAAAGTTTTTTCACCCAGAAAGATGCCACAATTCGCAAAAAATATAAGAGCCACCTTTCGAAAGTGACTCTTATTAAAGGGAAACGGTTTAGAAACCGTTATATCCCTGTGGGGGTTCAAAACCTCCGTCAAATCCTGGATCCGCCTGAGGTGCCGGATTAGGAGTAGGCTGAGCCTGTGGAGCAGGCTGTGCCTGTGGTGTAGGCTGTGCTATAGGCTGAGCTGCTGCCTGAGGCTGAGGAGCCGGAGCTGCCTGCTGAACCTGTGGCTGTACCTGTACCTGAGTAGGCTGAGGTGAGGGCTGAGTCTGCTGTGCAGTTCCCGTAGAGGGCTGTGCCTGAGGATTAGAGAAATCCTTAGGAACAAAGCCTACCTCTGTGATAGTAACATTGTAGTAAATCTTACCATCAGTGCCCTTGCTCTGATCTATGTCTCCGTTAACATAGATTGGAGATCCGGCTTTAAAGTTTTTAGAGACAAACTCTGCCGATGTTCCGAAAACAGATACATCCCAGAAGTTATATTTGTCTCCTTCCTTCGCCCTCTTCTTTGCTTCCTGAATCTTGAGCTTGGCGATAGCCATGCCCTTATCGGAGTAACGAAGCTCGATTGCCGGTGTCCCCTTTGCGACTTCGTCTTTTTTTAGAAAGACGTTGCCTAAGATAGTTATATTTGCCATAATTTTTGCGCCTCCTTTGCGCTTCTCCCCGCTCTCTTTCGGGGAATATATCTATTTCCCCAAGGTTTAAAAATTTACCTCAGAGCGTTACGCATGAAAAATTTACGTAACAAGACTATGTTTAATTTAACGTAAAAAAATGAGAGCCGTCTCTTCAACGACTCTCATACAAAAATCTTTAATATCTAGCCCCCGAGTAATATTCCATTATCTTCTCAACCTTTTCCGCAGCCCTTTCCGTTGCAGGTGTCCTCTCATAGGCAAGGTCCTTTCTTATCCCTTCCAGATTATCAATAACATCTCTCTCAAGTCCGAGAATGTAATCCGTGGAAACTCCAAGTGCCTGTGCAAGAGCGAAGAGTCTCTTGGTATCTGGCATCTGCTTACCATTAAGATACTTAGAAATAGTTTCAGGGGGGATGCCCGACATTTCGGCAAGGTCTTTCTGAAAAAGTCCCCGGTTATAAAGAAGTTCGTAAAGGCGGCGGGCAATAAGGCTTCTATCTATTTCTTTAATATTATCCATATACAGTATTACCTCCATATGTATTTATCAAAAATAAGTATAATATACACTTGGCACAAACGCAAGTTAAAAAATTGATACAGACGCAACTTAAGGAAGCCTCTTATATACCTTTCCCACGTAAATATTTTATCTATATCCTCAGAACACTCATTTATTATTTCTTGCATTTATTTTCATAAGCTCCCACACCTATCCCTCACCATTTCTATAACCGTATCATCATCCCACGAAAAAGGTTTGGAGAGAAATGGGCAGAGATCCTTTTTCTGCTCTTCTCCTTTAAGGGGACAGTTATCGCAGTTTCCTTTACTTTCTTCACAGACTGATTTTAAGTGCTTTAAGAAATTTATCGAACCCTTCATTATTAAGTTCCTCCTCATACATAATCAGTTCCCTATACCTTACTTTCTTATAGGTATAATACTCAGCCCATACCTTCTTGTATCCCACACCTGCGTTAAGGGCTTCCTGATGAGAACTACAGAAAATGTCAAGGTGTTTCCATCCTATCCCACCTCCTGTATCCTCGGCCACATAACCGCTTCTTTTTCCTACTCTGAGCTTTGTCCCGTAAGGAATAAGCCTGGGGTTTACTCCTACGGTGCGACCTGCGGTAGGGGTTGTGCCGGAAGCTGTAACCCTGCCGCCTCCTGTTCCACAGCAACGGGAGCAGGGACAGTAGTGGGTGATGTAAAATTTCCCGAGGTACTTCTTTTTTTTAACTTTTACTTTTGTGGTCTTCCACTTATATTTACAGGTTATAGTTATTTTATTCTTTGACGCACTCTTTGCACTTGCCGGAATATCAGCAAAAACACCTAAAAAGAGCAAAAAAAATAAAATGCCTGTAAAAACGGCACCTTTATATATACTTTTCCTCATACCTATCCTCTCCCTTCTCTAATAACAGAGTCTTTCCGTTTCCTTCTCCAAAGCATCAACATCATAGCCCTTCTTCTCTGCAATAACCTTAGCCTCAAGGACAGAGTCCTCCTCTGTGGCACCTATCCCTTCAGCTATTATTCTGTTTTTGTATAGAAGAATTGTTCTAAACATGTTTATTTTCTCCTTATATTCCGAGAATTTGTGAACTACTCGGTAATTAAATTACCAAGATTCCTGCTTCGACCACTACTGCGATGACTACGATTACCTCTCATATCATAGAGAGAGGTTCAGAAGACAAACTGTTTCAGATTCTCAGCTAATTTCAAGACCTCTCCCTTGGTGTAATTCTGCTTATTCATTTTCTCGACATGTTCCTCAATATAACAAGAGAAGTTTCTGAGTCTTCTTGCCAGAGCTTCGTCATGATCTGATTGCTCTCTCAAAGCTAACCTGTATACATCTGCCAGTTCCGAATACTTCTCATGTGCCCTATCATATCGAGGCTCGCCGGATTCCTGATAGAACATATAATTCTTCTCGGCAAGTTTATCGTATTTTTCTATTTTCTCTTTAAGAGTCTGTGCATCCATAAATTTTAACCTTTCTCTTTAATCTTTTCCAACTTGATCCTATACCCGTGCAACTTGCAATACTTCTTAATAAGCTCCATTTCCTTATTGAATGTTCCTATCTCCCTGCCCCATCCATAATCGTCCGAATAAAGAGCTATACAGGGAAAGTCCATTTTGCCGCATTTACTTATTATCTCTTTGACGTTAGCCCTTGCTCCATCATGTATCATAACTTTTGCAAGCATTTCAGCATCTGTTTTACTGTTTAATCTGAAATAACAATATCTATGACCGTTCCAGGAATCTTTATGCAGCTTTCTCTTGATATCTTCTATATTTCCTTCTTCTTCAACAAACACATCAAGAGGTATGACTCCGGGCATTTCCTTTTTATCATATATGATTTCAAGTGCCTCAATATGCTCTTTAGCCTTCGCATATTCTTCTTCATTATCAAGGAAGACTTCGTACTGCAAACAGTCTTCTTCCTTGTCAAATTCTTTTCCGTCACGGGCAATATAAATCTGTTTTTCTACGGTTTTAATCACTTTTTTCATATCTCTTTCCTATCTCTGACTGAATACGTTATTAACTCCGCACTTAATTCCCTCTGTCTGCTCCACTTTGAGCCTCAGAGCCTTCACCGCAAGCTTCAGAGCCTCATTTGTGTGTCTGTCATAATGATAAAGGGTAGCCACTATTCCCGGCTGTAAAAGCCAACTGAGGGCTTCTTTGTCTGTCATTTTCTTACTCTTAACCATAACCTTACTCCCAGTCCAGTTTTTTGAATCCTACATCGTTTACGTACCACCACGTCTTCTCCTTATCCTTATCATGAAGACAGATAACATCTGATATTGAGAGGGAACGGGTGTGGTAATCCTTTGGGTGATCTACATTTAGTTTATGAAAAAGGACTTCGAGAAGGTCGTCTGTATCAAGAGCAATCTCGTGTCTTTTTTCCTTGTCACTGTAAACCTTAAGCTCTCCCGTGTATGCCTTCTCATAATAATCACGAGAAGGCATAGAGTCGTTCCAGGGGAACATATAATCTTTTGCTTTTTCCATGGGCATCTGCCATACTTCGTAGATCATAATATTTCTCCTTCAAATACTGGCTCATAAATAAAGAAAAATTACCGAGTAGTATTCTCATGTCTTTTGAAACACTACTTCACAGCCCTTATCTGAACACTGTCCTTATGATTAAGAGCTTTAGAGATATCTCCCGCCCTTCCACTTATGGTATTAAGAGCACTCTTAATCTTAACAAGAGCATCATCTACTTCCTCTCCATGTTCCTTAAGACCTATAACCTTGGAAAGAATCTGACCTGAGGCGTTATCTATAGAACCAACTCTCTTCTCCATCCTGTCAAATTTGGCGTTGCTCACCTTGATTTCCTGTAAGAGCTGGGCAAGGAGCTGATTGGTATTAGATTGCTCTTCGTAAAGAACATTAAGACCCACTATGAGGGTATCAATCTTATTATTATAATCTATAGCCTCCACAGTCCTCTCAGAGACCTTCTCAACCTTTTTCTCAACAGCCTTGGTAACAGGTGAAGGTTCGGTGAGGACGTATTCGGCAGCCTTCACATTGATGAATTTACAAAGAGACTCAAAATCCTCTTTCGCCATACTCTGATCTTTAAGACAGCCCGAAATATAACTATTACATCTGTTCAGCACCATTGAAGAAAGCCTTGTTATCGGAATACCAAAATCTTCAAGAGCTTTTCTTAATTTTTCCGAATTAATTTTTACATTAGCCATATCTTTTACCCCTCATTCATAATGTAAATATAGTATATTATACAGATGATACAAACGCAAGTAAACGGTAAAAAATTTTTAGATAATTTTTTAAAAATTAACCAGAATATCCGTTCTGCCCATATTGTATCTGTCGGATATTATCTTATTGATATGAGGATTCTTGTATTCATTATTTATCATTTCTTTTATAGCCGTTCCGTGATTATATCCGTGAATGACAATAACTCTAACAGCCTCTCTCACAATATTTACTATGTTATTAATAAATATCTTTGCTTTATTACACTTCATGCCGTGTACGTCTGCTATTATTTCCTTCTCTCCCTTCCTTTCTCTAAACTTAAGTCTGTTCATATCTTCCTTGGTAAGGATAAGAGAGAGCCTTGATTGAATATTATCAAAATTATTCATAGGTTTATCTCCTTTCCCGTTTTTATTTGTTAAGTTAAGCATAGTATATAGTTGATACAAACGCAAGTAACCCTGAGAAACTTTTTGCCGGTTGGTATCCCAACCATATAGAACTTACAGAACTTTACCGCGACGTCCCAGGACCTATCTCCAACCTGCTGCCATCCCAGTCCTGTTGTAATATGTCCTCTCTTTTCTAATAGAAAGAACCTCTCCTATTTTTCTCAAATACCATTCATCTGAATTGATCCTAGACAGGCTGATGAGAAGATATCGGGGGAGGTCAAGAGGGCACTTCTTTTTATTTGACAGTTCTATAAGCTTTAGAGCTGTACCATAGTTCTTGAGATGAGTATGGGCGAAACCGTCTATGGTATGATTCTGCAAGAGGTATCCGTCATTGGTATGGAATATGTAAAAGGTATTGTCTTGATAGAGTTTATTCATATCTTTAATCTCCTTTCTTAAGTATTTATATATATAATTAAACGTACTGAATTATGTTGTATACAGGGCTTATTTAAGAGAAGGGATAAGAAAAAGAGCCTAGCACTAGGCTAAGCTCTCTCGATTCCCAAGGTATCCTCACAGAGCCATACAACAGCTCCCATGTTATCAAGAGCATCAAGCTCAGACAGAAGCTTATATGGACCTACTGGGACTTTGTTTTCTTCTTTTTTAAGGAAGACATTTCTCTGATTTTCAGAGTAGATGTTTACCCTGTCAAGAACAGCTTCACTTAGAAGACCGCTTCTGAATGTAGTTCCAACTCTAGTCAAAGAATAGTAGAACTCATCCTCTGCTTCTCTTAAAGAAGAAAAATTCTTTATTTCCTTTTTCTTGTTTATTATTTTATATATTGTATAACACATAACAAACCTCCTTCTCCCTCGTCTAAACACTATGGTTCTAAGACTTACAGATGAGGGAACTCTGTAAGAACCGGCTCCGCAGAGCCTACCTCTTGTTCTGCACCTCATCTTAATGGGCACTTTTTATATTTATATTTAATTTAACGTAAATAGTCTTCCGGGTATGATGGTGGTGTAAGAAAAGTAATAAAAACTCCTTAGTTAATGAATAGCTAAGGAGTTTTTATTATAAGACAATCCTACAACATGATTATTTGTAGTTTATCAAATATAAAGTAGAATCTGTTAATTTAAGAATTTAAAATCTTTACTTGTTTCCCAGTTGACAGGTATGTAAAAGCTTTCATCTTTCGCATTTTTAGATACAATTCCGATATAAGAATTAATAAAAGAATGCCTGATCTCGCCCATTGACATTTCATTTAAGAAAGTATAATCATTATCCATAAAACACCATTCTAACCAATATGGAGAAAAATGCCAAAGTTCATTTAGCGTATCTTCTGCAGCCTGACCTATATCTTCATCATCGCCATCTTCTTCTTCCAAATATTTAATATAAGCTTCTTTCCATTTCTGAGAGAATTCTTTAGTAAAAGGAAAATTCACTTCCTTATTCTGAAATCTTGATAAATCAGAAGAAGAAACTTTATGAGTATAAGTTTTTAATAGTTCATTATTATAGTTGTTTAAATTTCCCAAACCTACTCCCGTTACAAGTTCTACCCAAGAATAGAAATCCCCAATTCCACTCTTAATGATTTTTGCAAGAACATACTCCATAAGTAAGGTTGGAGTCCAGGCATCTTTAGCGTTTATGAGACAGTAAAGCCCTTTCATTATACGAAGCATTTCCTCTTTATTGTCTTTTGGAAAAGATGGCGGAAAATATTCATCAAGCGTATCTTCTCCATGATATAATTCATCTTCATAATCTTTTTTTGTTTCATAGCATTTAATTATACTAAATAACTTTTCTTTAATTGCACCTGTTACAAAATCATAAACAAAAGAATCGAGTTCATCATCATTAACAACAGGTAAGGTTTCAAAATAAATCAATTATTATTCTCCTTTCGATGGGCTTATTACATTTACTTTATCAAGTATATTAAAGTCAAAAAACACAGCTATAGGTTTTTTATTTTTTGTAACTATTACATTCCCGCTATCGTAGATTATATAGATTAATTTAGATAAATTTCGAGAAGCATCTCTAAACGTAATTCGGGGAATGGATTCTAGTAACTCCTTACTGATATTGTTAATATCATAAACAACATAAACAGGGTAATTATTTTTCATTATTATCGCATACCCATGTTTATTAATAATATCAATTACCCTGTTAAGATTTTCATTAATCTGTGTAATACCTATAATTGTCTGAGTGTCAATCCACATATATAATTTTGCCTCCCTAAAAGTATAATAACATATATGTCGGTATAATTCAAGCGACATTTTTTTATCGGCTTTATTTATTATTAAGTTGATACAGACGCAACTAAAAAAAACAAAGCGACACTCTTCTATCTTTTTCCAATAACTAAAAACCTCTCCACGGCTGGTTTCCCAACCACAGAGAGGTTTCCCGATCTAATATCTGACTACCGTAGACCAGTTGCCGTAAATCGTCTTTTTGCCCTCCTTTGAATAATAGTAAGCACGGACTCTTACATACTGTCCCTTTTTAATGGAAAGCTTCTTCGATGTCTTTGCAAGTCCCTTCACCTTGACAATCTTAGCCTTTTTGAATTTATAATCAGAGGAATACTGAATCTCATACCCTGTAGCACCTTTTGAGCCCTTCTTCCACTTAACCTTCGCCTTAGCCCCAGAAGCCTTCACAGAGACGCCTTTTATCTTCTTAGGGATAATATAGTAATAAAGCGTCATAGAGCCTCTATACCCGCTCTCGGGCTTCATAGACACCTTTATATAGTATCTACCCACGTTCTTACGTCCCTTGGAATGCTCAACGGTATAGAACTTGCTCTTAACCTTCTTCTTGCCAATCTTGACGGTATACTTAGGCGTATGAACCTTACCATCATAGGTAAAGAAGTTCTCTTTAAGAATTATTGTAGGAACTGTAAGGATAAGGTCTGGCTCATCATCTTCTTCAAAGATGGATTCGGTAGTACCCTCCTCTGTAGGAGCCTGTGTACCGTTATCAGTAGGCTTCTTATCGTCACTCTGCTTCTGCTCAGAGCCATTACCACCCGAACTGTCACCAGGAGTCGGAGAAGGACTAGGAGATGCCTGAGCTGGCTTGGAAACGGTTATAGGATATACATAGGTAAATATATCCGATACAGGAGCTCCACATTCTCTGAAATAATACTTTCTTTCAGTAACAGTAACATTTGTACTTCCGCTCTTCTTAGCTGTGAATACGGATGGGGACTCAAAATAAGCCACATCAGCATCATCAGCCGTATAAGTATATTTAGTCACATAATCATCAGCTTTTTTATCAGAAAGCTTGAAGTCATACACCTTACCCTCATCAAGCTTAATCTCGTCCTTATTATAGGTCATGCTAAGACCACCGTTGTATGAACCGTAAAGGGTTACGAGGTCAATAGAGGTGATTATGCTTCTTCTATATCCGTCTTTATCAAAGTATGCAGCGTAGATCGTATCCTCTGGGCGAACAAAGTCTCTTACCATAACAAGGCTGTCTGTCCAAGTCATCTGATCAAAGCTGAACTTTGGAGTATAACCCTGCGGGTTATTGGAATTGTCAACGGTAATATAGGCATATTTATTCTTAAGGCTGACAGTAAAAAGAACCTTCTCCTTCTCAACAACCTTAATATTATAGGTATAATGGTTATACCATTCCTTTTCTGCTGTAGAATAATCAACTATTATAGTGATTACTGTCTCACCGGGACTTACAGTGGTTATAACCCCGTCCTTAATCGTAGCCACGCTCTCATCATCAGACTTAAAAGTTATCTGCTTATCCTTAAACGAAGAAAGGTTAAGCTCGTAAGTGATTCCTTCCTTAAAAGTAAGGTCTGACATATGATAGATTTTATAGTTAGGACCTGTAGTCACATCATCCTTGGTCTTAATGGTTGCCGAAGGAATATCGGATCTATTGATGTAATAAGTCTTCTCCCCTATCTTAACCCCGAGCCTTACATAGATGTTATATTCTGTGTCATCCTGTAACCCAGTAAAGGTGGTCTGTTTCTGCCATACATAGGTATTAAGGGAATATTCCCACACAGCCCCCTCGGGAACATTGGTGGAGTTATTGATAATGGAGATGGTATCGGTGGTTGAGGTGCACGAGAGGCTTACGGCTGCATCCGGAGGAAGCTTATCCTCCCATACCGATACAGTGATCTCTTTAAACACTGTCTTATCCTTAGTCCAGAATACTTTTACGGTACCTTTTCCTATATCGAGAGGAGTAACCTCTCCGGCTCCGTTTATATTAAAGATACCACTGTTACTGTACTCAAAACCTATCTCAGTTTCATCTATTGCCTCATTAAAGGAAAACTGAAGCTGTTTAGGCGTAGTCTCAGAAGAGATAAAGGTTAGATCAGATGCCTCTATCTTAGCCTGAGTCTGTTCCTCGGCATGTGATTCGATCCTTGGGACAACGCTGAGAGGTGAAACAGAGAGGGCTAAGGCTAGTGCAAGGATTATAAAGTTTCTTTTTCTCATATTTAAAAATCTCCTTTCCAAAAAGATATATATAATTAAACGAATACAGGAAAAACTACAATCTGCTGCAGTTATTCGGGTAAAAAGTTCTCTATGGTTGGTATCCCAACTATGGAGAGGGTTCAGTAAGCTCCAGAAGGGGGCATGGGGTATGATGCCCCTTAAAAACAGATATTGATATTTTTAAAATTCTGAGCTATAATCAGAGCATGAGGAGTCGGAATAAACCCGATGTTCCCTTTTAATAAAATACGTTAAAAGAAATAACGCTTATCATTTTGGGTTGAAGAGCGTTATTTCTTTTTATGGCTGTCTATGTATGACAATGCTGCGAAAACAACAAGTAAAAGTGTTAATACTTCTATAGTTGTCATAGGCATCACTCCCTTCTAAAGGGAACCAGAAATAAGCGACTCTCTCCTCATACTCCGGTTATAGCCCGGAATATTAGAGACAAGCCCGAGGCCTCAGCCCCGGGCACATCCCTTGTCTTATTAAAGATTACTTAGTCTTCTTTCTTTTGACAGCAGACCACTTGCCGTATACCTCGATACCATCTACTACCTTAACCGTCCTAACCCTCACATAATATGTCTTCTTCTTTTTAAGCTTCTTTATAGTGTAAGAGTTCTTGGATGAAGTATAAGTCTTGGTCTTGTTCTTCTTAAAGTTCTTCTTGGTTGAAACCTGTATCTGATAAGTAACTTCGTCCTGTTTTTTAAATGAAACCTTCAGAGCTTTTTTCTTTGCCTTAACCTTTACCCCTGTAACCTTGAGAGCTTTAGCCTTCTGTGCTTCAGGTGTCTTGTAAAGCTCTTCCTCCTGTTTCTCTGTAAGAGGCGTCTGTTTAACTGTGTTGGTTATAACATTATCTATCTCTGACTTAACAGTATTGCTGAGTGCATCTGAGTTTTTAACCTTCTCCTTAAACTCCTCTGTTGAGACGGTTCCATCACTCTTAGTAATATCCTTTACTATTTCTTTAAGAGTTGTCTTCTGACCTTCTGTAAGACTCTCATCTGCCATTATATATTTATTCAGATCAGTAGCCGTTACATCGCCTTTAACCTCAGGAGTAGGTGTAGCTGTAGGCTGAGATGTTGGCTCCTCTGTTGCGGGCTCCTCTGATGGAACAGGGGTAGGAGTAGGATCGGGAACGATCTCTTCCCACTTCGCTACTATTGTCGTATCTTCTTCAAAATCAGATATATCACCGTTCTTAACTTCTCTGTCGCCCGCAAACCATCCGAGGAAATTGTAACCGGACTTGGCAGGGGTTGAGAGTTCTGATATCTCTTTATCAAAGGTAACTGCCACTCTCTTGCCAGATACAGTACCGCCGTCTGTATCATAGATAAGATACACCTTCTTCGGCGTGTATTTGGCTGTTACGGTAGTATCCTCTACGAACTTGGATACGTTACCTGCCTTTACCTCTTTACCTTCAGCTTCCCATTTAACAAAATCATATCCCTTTCGGGTAGCTGTCGGAAGCTCGGGTATTGCAGAGAGGAAGGTTACAGGAAGGGATAAGGTTTCAACTGTACCTTCACCCGCATCAAAGGTGATATTAACACTCTTTGCTGTATAATTTGCCTTTATATCGCCAAGATTTATTGCTGCTTCATTTCCTCCTACTTCTGTTATAGGAGAACCGTTAAGTGTATATCCGTTAAATGTGATACCGGAGCTTACGACCTCATTACTGAGTCCGTAATCATTTCTTGCAATAACGGGTGTAGGAAGCGTTACCTTGCTCTCTATTGTATAGTCAACTTTAGACGTCTTCAGATCAAGACCGGCTATGTTAGGAGTAAGGGATGAGGTATAAGTAATCGGGACAAATTTTCCGTAAAGGTTAAGTGAAGTACTGGATGGTTTGATATCATCCGTTGTTACAACATTAACCTTGGTCTTATATGCATTAGTCTTATACCATCCGTCAAAGGTATAGCCCTTTGCTGAAGAGGTTGCCGTAATCTTCATACCATTGTTATCAACTGTCCAGCTTCCGTTAGCGGGCTTTGATGCAGCAGTCTTGAGAGTAGGAACAGTGTAGGTTATAGGATAGGAATTTTTCTGCCATGATGCATTAACATATACTGTACCTACTCCGTTTGTTTCCGAAGAAACCGAACCAAAGGTTAAATATTTACTGAGTGATGTTTTGTCCCACCCTTTAAAGGTATAATAATCTTTCTGTGGCTTTATTGTGGTAAGATTGAGACCTGAGGCATTGTCATATTCTGCAATCTGCTTGTTATTAACAATACCTGTAGAATCCTTAGCTATTACCTTTATAGTTCTAGGATATGTTCCAATATTTCCTGTCATGGTGTTTATTCTTGTAGCAGATATATTACTGTATCCATAAACTACAATTTTGACACCTTCACCAAGGGGATTTTGCATGGAACCTTTTTCGATTCCATTAATTAAATTTGTTAACTGTGTCTTATATTTGCTGGTTATGGAACTTGAATTTACTGCACTTATAAACTCCGAATAGCTGAGATAATAAGTCGAATAATCTCCGAACCTGCCCACGTATTCAGTATTACTTTTTTTTACTGAATAACCTCCGTTATTTGTATATTTTGCAGCGTCAAAAATATTCTGAAAATCGGATGAATGATTATTATAATAAGCAACAGTATCTTCATTTTTACTGTTTATTATTGAATCCTCAAAAGCTGTATAAAAAACAGAATAGTTTATGAACTTCTGAGCACCAGAGATAAATAATCCCGTACTCATATTTGTATTATTGCTTACATAGTTGTTTACATAGTGATAGTCGGGGTTAGGTGCAATCAAGAGATCTTTTACCTGTCCCGTTCCTGTAATATTTAGCTGTTTCATATTAAGAAGAATAGGCGCGGACCTTCCGATTGTGGAAAGGTTATTAATATATTTATCTCCCGCATTAACTATGGTAGTTTTAGGGTTAAATTTATCACAAACAGGATCATAAGTGTATTTGTAATGACTTGTGTTAATACGGTATTTACTCTGTTCATAGAAAAAATTTAAGGAATAAAGAGCATCCAGATCTATAGAAGATAAAGTATTAGCCATTAGCCCAAGTAAGGTGTTTTGATATGTTGGGTAAGATGCTTTAATATAATTAGCACCATCATACAGAGCTTCATTAACTATACCGAAAAATGCTCCTGAAACACCTGTAACTGCAGAGGTGTCACCGCCTTTATAAACAACATTTGTAGCCTTAAATGTAGGAGCTGCTTTAGACTCGTATATTGCTCCATATTTAGCAATAAGACTATTATAAGCATCACCGGAACCGGTAATAGGATAAAGGAATTTTACAGAGGTGGTTGCATTTCCTATATTCCCGGTTCCATCAGCGGCAAACCCACTGTAAACACTCATTCTTAAAGTTAATGGATTTCCCCCATTAGGAACATAATATTTATTAAAGTCAACATTACCCGAAAGTTTTAAAACGTCAGATATCAAAGTATGACTATCTAGTTCGGATTTATCTTTAATGTAATTTAATACCACAAAATCTCCAACATATAGGGTACCGCCAGAATATTTAATAGGTACACCAATATAATCATAATTAGAGGCTTCGCCAGGTATTTTGGAAATATCAAATACCATAATGCATGAAATGTCACTGTCTGCCGCCTCAGCCCTCATCGGAACAAGCCCTATCATAGACAGAATAAGTGCTATGGTAAGGATAAGGGAAAAGACTTTTGTAATTGTTTTCTTATTCATATTCTCTCTCCTCTCGTAAATATAATATATATACCAAAACATAAGTAGTTGTAATAAAAAAACTATATAATAATATAACCTAAAATTCAAGCATAAAATGGGCGTTTATAGGCTATTTCATAAACTATTCGTAAATAAAACACAAATAGTATTATGTTATTATATAGTACAGTTTAATTATAATCTAAAATTAAGAGGGAATATGTTAGGACTAAAAGTGGAGCTACCAGTATAGCAAGCATAAAAATAACCGCCCTTTGTCCAAAAAGTAAGCGGTTATTATCATAATTTTTAAATATTGGGTTAACCGTCTATTGGTAGCTCTTTTTTTTAGTCGTCCAAAACTGAGCCGGCATTCTGATCAAGTTCTTTTCTACAGTTGGTATCCCAATTCTCACATGGTCTTAATGCTCTTCACGGCAGACCATTTACCATATACAGCCTTCCCGTTAACCGAAGCAACGGATCTGACTCTGATATAGTATTTTTTCTTTGACTTAAGGTTCTTTTTAAGATATGAGGTTTTTGTAACCTTATAGGTCTTAGTATATTTAGACTTAAACTTCTTTGAGGTAGATATCTGAATCTGATATTTCGTAGCCCCACTCGCCTTAGTCCACTTAATCTTAAGCTGTTTCTTCTTAGGACGGGTAATCTTAACATTCTTTACTTTAACCTTCTGAGCCTGAGCCTTGGTAAGAACAGCCTCAGTAGTTCCCTCTTCTTTTTCCGGACTTGTGGTATTTTCTTTTTTAGGAGTAGAAGTAGGCGTAACCTTTGATGTAGGTGTAGGACTTGGAGAAGGGGATGAGGATGAGTTCTTACTGTTAAGAAGCTGATCTATAACATCACAAAGAGACTTATTATTCTTATTTGTCTCTTTACAATCCTTAAGAACCTGTTCATCCACGATTCCATTAGTCGTACCCTCATCTATGATGCTTATGAGGTATTTCTTATAAACATCCGAAAGACTACTGTTATTAACAATATTCTTGAGAGTATCAGCAACAAGAACATCAGATGAATCAACTATAGTATATTCCAGAGTCGTAGATCCGGAATACCAGTCATCATCATATATGTTTTCTCCCTCTACCTGAGTAACCACATGATTGTATTTATACCCATTAACAGATACAGTAACCTTATAGGTACCTGCATCCTTACTGTTGCTGTTACTATAGGAAACAGTATAGTCACTACTTGTCAAGGAAATAGTCTTGCTGTCTCCTCCCGTTGTCTGAACCTTTATCTGAACACTATTAACTGTTGGGACCTTAACCTTTCCATCACAGAGAAAAGAGGTTCCTGAGAGGGTTACGGTTGGGGTTACGGAGATATCCTTCTTTATCTCAAACTTAGCCGAAGTCCTCCCAAGAAAAGGACTGATTTTAGGATCGGGATTATAAAGGATATTTACGTAATAGGTGCCGGGATCAGAGGGAGCGAAGTTGTTGTTGGTGTAGCCGAAAGGTCTGCCACCCTCACAATCGTCACTGTTTTCTCCTAATTCGGTTGCTTTTGAATAGTACATACAGTATGTACTCGGATTTATAGCTTCTCCCTTATAAGTGAGGAATACAGATGGTGTCAGGACTGAACCAGTATATCTTAGAGAAGGAAGAGAATTCAATTTGGTTATATTTGTAATAACAGGAAAAACAGTGTCTTTTTCATAATCACTTATAGCCAAACTGGAATAGTTTCCAACATTAGAATAGTTGTCACATTTATTTCCGGTATGGGGGTTTATATGTTCAAAGCGATAGTTATATTTAGAACGTATATCATAATAAATATCAAATCCCTCTTTTTGCCAACAATTTATTAATATCTTTCCATTGTCTTCTTTGATTTTAACAGCAGTAGCACCTGTTATATCAAATCCACATCCCAAACAAAACTCGGTTTTTTGGGCATAATTAATACAAACACTATTTGAAATCATAAATATGTTTAAAAGACTAAGTATTATTAATAATATATATTTAATAATCTTTTTCATAGAATCACATCCTTTAATATATAATAATTAGCACTAAATATAGTATACTATACTTACTTAACTACTATATACCATATACTTGATACAAACGCAAGTAGAAATATTTATACAAACCCATCCTTCTCTATTATACCACCCAACAAGACAAAAATGTAGAAATATATCATGTAATAACCTATAATTCAAAAGATTATAAATTTATATAGACTGGTATCAGAAATGGTTATGTTATGATATTTTGAGGGGGCTGTGGTTGGGAAATCAACATCCTTTAAAAGAATAAGCCAGATACATAAAATAAGCCCTATTTCAATAAGAAATAAGGCTTATACCATTTCAGAGACTTCTATCTAAATTCAACAAATAGGAAGCAGCTTCTTCAATTAGTTTTCGATTTTTGTTGTCAGAATTAGCCATTTCCGTTTTATTATAGCTTATATTTGGATCACTTGTAACAAGCTCTAAATCCATATTTTTCAGCTCTTCAATGGTTCCATCATCATCTAATAACCATTTACTCATAAAACCACCTCCTTAATGATAGTATAGTCCCACCTCACTACATAAAGACAAAAATCGTAAACTTGCTATATAGCTTTGTCTTTTATCATCTATTCCACTTTCTTCGTTTATAATATCAAGTAATAATTGCTTAGCACTATCAAACGAATAATTCTCTTTTTTCATTATATAATGAATATTTCCTTGATTAGTAACAACTGCCATGATTTTTATAGTAGCATATTTTATAAAGAAAGAAATATCCCATAATGACAAAGTCTGGGTGGATGGATGATTATGTAGTATGACAACAGCACATGAGCTACAACTATGAATAATATGATATGATCGAGGATCAGATAATATATCAACCATATGTTCAGAACCTAAACATAATCCATACTTATCTGAAATTCCTTTATCATTCAATTCCACAGTAATAGATACTTCATTACTGTTGTTTGATTCTTTTGAAACAACCAACAGTTGCCTCGCATAGTCATATAGAGCTTTGTTTTGTAGCTCTGTTAATCCCTTATACTCAATATAAGGAATTTTCTTGATAGCTATATCTGTTATAGCTATTTTCTTGTTACGGGTTTTGCTAAACAATGAATCGCTCATCAAAATCCCCTCCTTTCTTATCCCTTAGTTAATAAATCCATTTATATAAAGTAGGCACAAGAAAGGATTGTGAGATATTATATCTCAACTCCGACTTTGCACCTACAGAATTTTCTTAAGGCACAAAGCCCCTTATTCTCTTACACCTCTGTGCAAGAATATTTTTATGCTCCTTTTGGGAGACTTCTTTATATAAATTATAAACCATATATAATAAAAATCAAGCAGTTAAAGTTGGTATCCCAATCCTGCTCAAAAGAGAAAGGACAGCCCCTTTCGGAAGCTGTCCTTATCCCGTTCTTACCTATTCGGCATCAACAGGAGTTTTTTTACGGAAGATAATAATTCCCGCTCCTCCTGCCATTATCAGAGCAATTATTATGAAGAATATCGCCATACCAGTCTTAGGTGTCACCTCAGCCTCAGGAGAGCCTATGATAACAGTCTGAGATTTGCTGTCTATATCACTGTGATCTGCGACCTCAACATCAGCATGGAATAATGTCTCGAATACAACAAGTTCGCCGTTTATGCCTGTAGCATCAAACTCGAATATTACATTAACTGTTCCGTTAGGCTCATCAGGTGTAAATGTCTTGGTTGCAGTTACAGGCTTTCCGTTGACTAAAACTTCCTTGCCTGTCTTCTTGTCCATTAATTTACCTTCTAATGTATACTTAACGCCCGGAACAAGATTCTCATATTTACAAGCATCATTTATGGCAATCTTGCCGTCTGTTACTACATTCTTGCCACCATTTATAGTAGCCTTGGTCCCCAGCTTAGGTACATAAACTGTCTCTTCGATGTCGTTTATATCATGGAAACTTGCGATATTAGTTCTTACATTAAGCTTAGGGTTTGTATAATATAAGTCCTCAAATACTACAAGTGTTGCACCCTGTAATAACTCTGTAGAGAACGTAAACTCAATTTCTACCGATCCGCTTGAAGCCTCCGGCGTAAACTTAATCGTAGAAGTTATCGGCTCATCTCCTGCCTTAATAGGACTCTTTGACTTCTTGGAATAAACCGTGCCCTCTAATTCATACTCGTATCCCGGAATCAGACCCTCATAGTAGAATGTATCCACAAGAGTTACGGTCTCACCCACAGGGAGTACCTGGTCTTCTGTATCTTTACCATAAGCTGTAGTATGACCTGAAGGGAAGCCTACACTCTGTTCCTTGCTTTCTATATCATGATGCACGAAAACTGTTTTGTCTTTATAAATAACGTCCTCGAATACTACTATCGTTTTACCCTTAAGAGCTGAAGAATCAAACGTAAATTCGATGTCTACAGTACCGTCCTTTGTGGTAGGAGTAAAGGTAATTGTATTAGTAACCTGAGCACCGTTTACAAGTAATGGAGCATTGGTTTCTTTATCATAGAGAACACCCTTAAGAGTATATTCCTTATTTGGCTCAAGATTATGAAATTCAAGTGTGTCTACTATAGTTACCTTGTCCTTAACCCCTGCAAAGTGGTCTCCGGTATCCTTTCCTAAAGCAGTAGTTTTGCCTCCCGGAACCTCAACCGTCTGAAGATTATCTTCGAGCTGCGAATGTGAGGCAACCTGAAGACCTAAAGAATTGTACATGTCCTCAAATACAACCAGTTCCATGTAATTAAGGCCTGCTGTATTGAATGGTATTTTGACTACTGCCTCACCGTCTGCCGTATCTGGTGTAAATTCAAAGTCTACTGTCACGTCCTTGCCATCCGGTCCCTTAAGAATATCTCCATCCTTATACTTTCCACTCCAGTCGTTCTTAACATGGATGGTAGCTGTAAGCTTATATTTCTTTCCCACTTTACATCCTTTATAAGTAACGGTATCTTCAATAAATGTATCGGTATTAAGAGGTACAACCTTTATTCCTGTTACACCGTCTTTGGCATTCGTATGTATCTCAATGAAGCTAACGAACTGATCTACATCTGTTATATCCTTATGCTCACCTACAAGCTTATCACCTGCATCTGAGACTAGATATATCTCTTCAAATACAACACCAACGGTATTTGCAAGATTAGTAAGGTCATAACCCTCAAACTTAAGCTCTGCCTCTCCGTCACATAAGTAATCAGCGTAATCAGCCGAGAAATCAAGTTTGGTTCCGTCTGCAAGTTGAAGGTCATGTGAGTTAGGACTGTCTGTATTCTTAACCTCTGCCACTTCCTTAGTTTTGAAAGTGGCCTCACCCTCTATTACTTTGCCTGTAGCATCTTTTAAGGCTTCTCCTGAGTTCTTATCCATGAGAACTCCTTTAGCCCTATAAGTGCGGTTAGCGAGTAAGTTATGGTAATGTATTACATCTGTAAATGCACCGTCTTTTGAAGCACTTACTTCATGTATAAGCTCATCATCTGCATCGTTTGAAGCGCCTGAGTTTTTAGCTGTAGTCTTAAACTGAGGGAAATGAATACTCTGGTCTTCATCTCGTATATCATTATGTACCGCAAGTTCGACACCACCTGTCTCGATAGACTCGAAAGCTACGGTTGTACGTCCCTCACAGAGAGATGAATCAAAGGTAAACTCAAGCTCTATAAATCCCTCATGAGAGGTTGCTGTAAAGGTCTTGGATGCGGTTACAGGGTTGCCGACTGCATCTGTAAGTACATGCTCTGCTACAGGAAGATTACTTGTGAATTTACCATCTTTGTAAGACCATGCTGAATCTTCTTTTACATGAAGTGTTCCTGTAATAGTATATTCTTTGCCTATTTCGAGACCTGAGTAGCTCACCTTGTCTATTATGGTACTCTGGCTGGACGGTAAAGCTACATTGTCAAGAGTAGCACCATCTGAAGCATTGGTACCTATAATAGTTATCGTAAGTGTCTGGTCTTCACACTCGGGATCTCTTTCCTCTAACGGGAAGAAGTCCATTTCATCATCATTGTTGTCAAATTCCGGATATGCAGCCTTCATAGTGCCATCTGCTATAGCCTTGTCAATAGCGTCAAGGTCTGCGTAATTTCCAAGATACAATGTACAGTATGCTACTATGCATGTTACTTCATTATCTGAAGAAGGTTTGAAATTATCGGGATCTATTCCTGTAAAGGTTACATCAACTTCACCACTCTTTTCAAGATAACTCTTCTTCTGAGGTGTACCATCCGTTGTAAACGGAGTAACAACTACATAAGGGCTGCCACCGTTCATATAAGGCTCAACATTAAGAACCTTGCCCTTAAGGTCTTTGGTTACAACCATAAGTTCTGATTTAATAGTAAAATCAGTACCTTTTCTGAGATTAGTATATTTAATCTTATCTGTAATGGTCTGATTATGAGGATCATATCCCGAAGCCCCATCAGTACCCAGCATCTTAGTGCCCGTATCAACTGAACTTGCATAGGTCTTAACGGTAGGAGCCTTCATATTCCATATTTTTTCCTTGGCATCTGTAGCCTCGGTATCAAGGAGTTTTATAACCTTACCATTATCAGTATCTTCAATCTTAAAGATGATTTCTTTTTCAAGCTGATTACCTCTGTTAGCTGAAGAACGGAGCTCTTTTAAGGAATAAGTACCTACATATAAAGCACCCTTTGTATCGTCGGGTGTACCATCTGAAGGGAACCATGTTCCACACTCTGCTACCTCTCCGTTGGTATTGTCTGAGTGAAGGGCATAGGCTGAGGCTGTGGAGAAATAGCCGTTCTCGTCGGTATATACCTTTACGGAATCATTATACTTAACTACCTTACCTGTTCCGTCAACTTCTACTGCTGAGAGAAGGAACGGGACGTTAGCCATAGCTTCTTCATCTTCATTAACTTTTAAAAACTCTATGTCAGCGCGTAGTTCATTATTTTCTACTTTTTCAAAGAACAACTGAGAACCGGTTGCTCCGGGCTCTATTTCCTTCGAACTCAAAACGATTATACCATTTGCATCAGCCGTTTTTACAGTGCCATCTGCTAAGGTTATAGAAAACGGACCTTCTACATCAAATCCTGTAGGAGCTTTGGTTTCCTGTATAGTTATAAACCCTTTCGGAATAGATACTTTACCCCCATCATAATATAAATCGTCACCAGATTTTTTATATGAAGCATCCGTAAAATCTATTTTATATTTACCGCTATCTTCCTTCGTTTCCCATATCCATGTTCTATCCACAGCCCCGCTCGGATCAAATGCCGAATCTATATCCTGTTTATAGAATTTCATGGTAAACTGAGCGCCTTCAAGTTTCTGATCTCCGACAAGATCCCCATTACTTTTTACTTTGTAAAGTTCCAAATATATAGGATCAAGAAGAGGAGTATTAGTAATGGTAAATAAAGTGTCATCTTCAATATCTGGATCAACTATTACTTTACATTCATTTGTAAATACAAAAGGCTTAAAGTTATTTTCTCTTCCAGGAGGCAATACTTCTGTATAATAGAAGGTTCTCTTGATAGGATTACCCTCTGCATCTTTTAGATAAGGAGTAACACTAAGACCTTCTGTGGAGTATTCGATACTTCCGCCCTTATATTTAACCTGTTTAACATTACCGTTAGAATCAACATACATTGAACCGACATAATTTACTTCTGCTAGATCATCGCTTGTATAAATCTTAACTTCCAATCCATTAACGTCATAATTTGGATTGCCCTTACATATGGATGAAAGAGCCACTTCCTTTTTAACCTTAAGGAATTTATCTATCTTATTTTCAAGATAATACTGTTCAAGAATTGCGGAATTTATTGCATCTTCATGTGTTGCCCCGTAATTACCTGAAGTATCAACAGTCATAGTAAACTGCTTGTTTCTGTTAGGATAAGTTCCGCTTCCCTTAGGATGCTCATAGTTCCAAGCCTTAGCAGCCAACCCGTCCGTATCAAGGCTTGTATCATATCCCACCTCTTCAAGAGTGAGAGTATATACCTGGTCTCTCGGAAGGTCGCTGAATACGAACTCTGCATAGCCTTTTATATTATTAGAGGCTTCTGTATTAGTAGTAACATTTTTTGTATTTGCACCGGCAACAAGCTCTGGAGAGGTTTTGGAAGTAACTATGCTAAATTTAATACCATTAATAGGATTTCCAAGAGAATCCACTTTTCTGACACCCACGTAACGCTTAATAGGGCTGTTCTCAAATTCATCGGATTCTATTTCTCCAATATTACCTATCTCCTGATCTCCTGCTTCTATTATATCCTCAACAGTACCATCATTAATAGTCAGATCTACTGCGCCGAGGAATCTCTCATATCCTCCGGGAGCAACAGTTTCAAATGCTACATAGTGATTATAAGAAGTTATATAATCATCTACTTGAGCATAAGTAACACAGTTGTCAAAACCTTTCTTAGAAGGAATAGCCTGATAACTACCTGTAAGACTCTGTTCAGACATTGGCTTGCTTTTGTCAAGCTTTCCATATGCAGTATTATCAAAACCATAAATCTGTATTGTTGCGCCAGAAAGAGGTGCACGGGTTATTTTATCAATCTTACGTGCGGCTACATAGAAATGTGGTGATGATTCGTTTTTAAACTCATGTTTTTCATATACAGCATCTGTAACATTCTCAAGACAGTCTTTACTAGGGTCATCGCTTATGGCAACGGTAGTTAATGGTTTCTTTGCAAGATAATCAACTGTTATGGTTACGTCATTGTTAGAAGAATCCTTATACGTAAAGGTAGGCTTACTGTAAGTTCCATCAGAATTCTTTATACCCAACTCCTTGACATATACGGAATTACCGGGAGCAATATCCATAATAGCACCACGTTCCTTAGAATCACCATTATGTACATGCATTCCGTCATTCACCACCGAACCGTCTTCATTTCTGAGAGCTATAGCTCTACCCGAGGAAGAATTGGTTCTGAGGTATCCTAAAAGATCGGTATAATCACTTTTTTTATAAACGGCAAACCATATTTCTTTACCTGTAAAATCAACCTTATGCGTATTTCCTTTATCATCTGTATACTGTATAGCCTTATCAAGAGGAACAAATGAATATTTAGGCATAACTCTTGAAATAGGAACATCCACACCTATCCCCTGATAGTTCTCGTTTTTGCCCGGAACTTTAAAAGGAAGTTTAGCTCTATAGCGGGCAGAATACTTATTGTTTCCTAAATCTGTTACCTGATAAAGAGTAAGTTCAATATCCTCTATCCATCCCGAATAAAGAGGATTAAGTTTACTGTGACCTGAGGCACAATAAACGTATGCGCCACTTTCAACGGTATAATTTCCTTTTTTATAACCGCTCGATACACTCTGAATAGTAGGACCATCAACTATGGATGCAGAAAACGACTTATTTTCTGCGGTTGCATTGTTTTGTATTTTAAGCTTTACAGTTATATGAAGAGGAAATTGTTCTGTACCCTTCTTATAATAGGTTACATCGTTAGCTGTAAGTATATCTTCGAGCATTTCATCAAGATTACTGAAATGCTTATGATCCTTATCCGCCTCTTCATCCTCTTCTTTCGCATCCGTATCCGTAGCCTGAGGCTCTTCGGTTGGTGCCGGAGTAGGTGAAAGCGAAGGTGAAGGTGAAGGCTCTTCCTTCTTATCCTCTACTTCCTCTCTTGTAAATACGTCATCAAGAGCTGAAAGGTCATATCCTCCCACGAGGTAGGCTGAGAGTTTGGCTGCTGCGACTGAGGTGTTCTCGGCGGCAACATAATAATTAACAGAACCACCAAAGTTAGAAAGGCTGAGTCTGTTACCATCATTATCACAAGCCCCCACTGTTATAACTCCGCCGATTGAAGCGGGAACATAATAGGAAGCGTTGCTTCCGTTGTTACCTGCTGAAGCAACTACGGTTATACCGCAAGCCTGAGCCTCTGCTATAGCCTGTCTTAAAGTATCGCTGTCCTGTGTGCATACAGATGACATTGAAAGGTTAATAACTGATACGTTAGCCTTGATCGCGTATTCTATACCCGCGTATACATCTGCTACCGTACCTACGGCTCCGCTGTTAAGAGCCTTTATAGAGAGAATGCGAGCATTTGGATTAGCCTCAGCTATAGCTGAAGCAAGTTCCGAACCATGTCCATTGTCATCCCCTGCTCCTCCTCCGAGAACGGAAACGGAACCAACCACGTTAGAACCGCCTGCTCCCGTATCAACAAGAGCTATGCATCCTGAATAATCGCCGATGGATGTGGTCGCCACCTTGGCGATAGCGTCACCGCCGTCATTGACATCAGAGAGATCTGCTTCTCCGTGGCCATCATTAGGAATATCTTCCTTCTTTGACGAATCCTCATCTTCATCTGCATCAGTATCAGATGCCTTCTTCTTGAATGAAGGAGTCTTAATATTTCTTATACCATTTGCTCTTACTGTACTATTGACATCAATGAAATCACATCTCTTAAAATAATAAGTATAAGCATACATTGTTTCTTTAGAGTTCTTATATCTTGTAAGGTATATACCCTTATACTCTGAAACAACATCTGTATCAGCTGTAAAAATTGAAGGATCAGATGTGGCTATGAGAAGTTCACAGGAACTGAAATCAAGTCCCGCAACAGAAACTCCATCATAGATCCTGTCAAAAGTAGGAACAGGTCTGTCATCCTTTTTCTTTTTATCCTTTTTCTTATCCTTCTTATCTTCCTTTTTCTTATCTTCATCGGTTTCTTTTTCCTCAGAAGACTCGGTTGTAGCCTCTTCAGAAGAAACTTCAGTAGTGACTTCTTCAGATGAGACCTCAGTTGCTTCAGTAGTTACCTCGGTGGTTGCCTCGGTATTTTCAGTAGCTTCGGTAGTCTCCTCTTCGGTAGACTCAGTTGTTTCCTCTGTAACAGCCTCTGTTTCCTGCTCTGTAACCTCTTCGGTCTCAGCTTCAGTAACCTCCTCTGTTTTTTCCTCGGAGGCTTCGGTGACTTCTTCAGTCTCCTCTTTCTTTTCTTCTTCAACCTTAACTTCATCTGTTTTAGCCTTATCGGCCTCTCCTACTGCCTCGGTATTCTCGGCAGCGTAGGTTGAGATGTTGGAAGGAAGAATAGAAACAGCCATAGAAAAAGCGAGGAATAAGGCAAGAGTTTTTCTTAACTTAAAACCTAAATGCTTCATGCTTTCTCTCTCCTTTACTAAAATCAAAATAGGTAAGTTAACGGGTTGCAGTTTTATAACCAGCTCTTAGGAGCGTAAATAAATTGGAACGATATATTGATACACTTTGCAGGGAAAGGTATAAGATGAAAAAACGAATAAGCTGTATGTAGCTATAAATATAAGTAAAAGACAAGCTTATATACTTTATAACCACCCTCTCCAAAAACTACAAAGTAAATAAACCATATAATATAGAAACTATACAACAATAAAATTGTAAAATCAAGCGGTAAAATATAACCAAACCATATAAAATATAAACAATTTGAAAAGTTTTCACAAATGGTTTATATTATGTAAAACAGGGTGTTTATGGATTTAAAGGAAATATTGAAGAAAATAAATATAATATACTATATTAAAGACAATATAATATATTATATTTAAAAGGAGTTTAAAATGAACGGAAAAACACATATCGCCGGTGCCCTCGCCCTTACCTCTGCCGTGTCCCTTCTCACGATAAAGACGGGTACATTTATAGATAAACAGCATTTTTTCTTACAGCAGGGAACCCTCCTTGCTGCCTCCGGACTCGGGGGTCTTCTTCCCGACATAGATCATAAAAACTCG
>JAFYYN010000189.1 GCA_017557525.1 Lachnospiraceae bacterium | reverse complement strand
TTTTTGCTTATTAATCCTGTTTTAGTTTTTCTTTTTTGTTTTTGTTCGATTTCGTTTTTCTGCTAAGGATTTTCTGACGCCGGCCGAGTATATATATATCTGAAAATCTTATATTTTGAAATACCGCTATCCCTTATATTTTCAATCATCATAAGGCTGATATTGTTAAGTTTAACAGTTACAGGATTATCTCCTAATGTAACAGATGTCATCTGTCCATCCTCATCACGATGCCATTCTGTAAAGTAATCTCCGTCATCTTCCTTATGCCATTCTGTCAGTACAATATTTCCTTTAGTCATTATCTCTATACCATTGTCTTCATTTCTAAAGGCATATTCGGATGTATTTTTATACTTTACTTTGTAGTTATATCCGTTGTAGTATTTCTCCTCAAAACCAAGCGTATTGTTCTTATAATCTATTGCGGCAGTCGTCATTGTACTGGATAGTTTTATTATTTTTATGAATGAGACAAATATAACAGCCATCATCAGAAAACCCGCTGTTATTTCCACAAGTGTGGTGCCCTTGTTATCAAGCTTCATTCGGATCACCCCCCGTTTCTTTCAAATTCTCTGAACCGATGCGTTCCCATTTCCATAATTCGCTTACTGTAGTATTAGCGATTTCAGATGGATCATTTAAAAATGCCCATAATATATAATCTGTGACTGTTTCGGGGGGAGTTCCCGTTCCACCAAATCCAATTTCTAAACTGCTGTTTGCCGGTATATTGTAACCATAGCTGCCTTTATTAATTAAAGTATAGTTATTCCCATTTTTTTCTTTAATGTCAGCATTTGGAATAGACGTAATATCTCCATTAAATATCACCTGTAGATTCCAATCCAGTATAGGTTTTTCAGAATTATTTGTAATTATGAATTTCCCGTTATAACCATTGTCCCAGCTGTTAGTAGTTATATAACTGACTTCATAATCACTCTTGCTTACCGGATATCTTACTTCTTTAATCAGCTCCGCTGTAGGAAGAGTATTAAAATACCCACTTGCACATGAAATGCTGATACTACACGATTCTCCCTTCTTTAAATCCTGATTATATCCTTTATTTTCTACGAGATATTTACCCTGAGATATTTTATTAAGCGAACCATCTCCGTTACTACTTAGCTCATCATTAGAATAAACATAAAATCTCCAGTTCTCAAGATCAGAATCGGATTCATTAGAAATAGTTATGCTCCCCCAGTAGCCAGTTGAATTATCATAATTAGCACCTGTTATAATTAATTTTATACTAATATTATTATCATTCTCGTTATTGTTTATAACATGTTCGGTGTTCAATTCAGGTCTATTACCATCATCATGTGGCTCTGCAGCATCCTGGGATTGTGTGTTGTCATTTTGATCTGTTTCACTTCCTGTATCACCGCTTTCACCTTCAGTATCCGTATCATCAGTATCGGATATAACAGATTGACAATTTAGGATATAGCTTCTTTCAGTCTTTACCAGAATTTCTCCTTTGTTATTGTATAATCTGTATATAGCGTTTAATTTTGACCCCGCCAGCCCTGATGCGGCATCACCTTCACTTATATTCTCCACTAAGTTCAATGAAGCTTTTTGCCAATACAGCTGAACCACTACTTTCACACTTCCTATTGGGGTAAGGCTGAAATATTTAAAACTTTCATTTTCATTCGAACCTGTATAGGCTTTCCATTCACCGCTCTTTATAGAATTATATATATATTCCCGGATTCCGATATTATCTGTGCTGACATTGCTGATATCTAAAGAATCATCAGTAAGTTCATATTCAAAAGCTTCAACTGCTGAAAATAACATTTCCCTGTTCGACAAGTCCGATGAGTTTTTTGACAAAGAAAGGAATAACGAATATGACACCAGCAATAAAGAAAGGCACAAAACAATTAATACCGTACTCACTACAAGCCCGGTAATAATAGCTGAGCCTTTGTTATCTTTTTTACATAGTATGTAAAAAGCCTTTGTCATATACCTGTTGTCTCTTCTCCTCTCTCATCTGCCTGAACTACTGTGATAGATACGCTCCAATTATATTTTCATACAGTTTGTCTGAAGTTCTGTTTGATGAAGCAGATAAATTATATTCCTCTAAACCAGACGAAGCATAGTTTATCTTAGTCCTGTCGCTATAGTAAACTGCATGAATAGTTCCATCAGCTGAATACTCTATTGATATATTAGCTTTAAGCATGTTTTTATCATAAACATAATCTACTGTCAGATCAAATAGCAATTTTTTTATAGGATCATTCAATGTATTATCTAAATACTTTTCATAATCATCAGCTGTGCAATATGTATAATAGGTTGTCTGTGGAGAAAGGCCGGACGGATATGTAATATATGAGTTGGTATATGTTATTCCTTCGAGCTTGTTGTTTCCATTACATTTATCTCCCCAGCCTTCAAGTCCCTCAAGGGCATTGTTCGATTTTAGTTGAGCTATCTTATTTCTTGCAGCCATATAAACTAAGCTTGCTTTTTCTTCCTGCTCAGTATATGTAGAATATTCCTGCCAGCTTATTAAGCTCATTGTAGTAATAGAAGCAAGAATAGAAAATATAACCATAACTACACATATCTCCACCAGCGTGAACCCTTTATTCGATTGTTTTAAACTTTTTATATTCACACCGGGTCACCACCTTTATGATTAAATGATCAATAGACTACATTCATTACCTTATAGATATCATCTGCTTGCTTTGTACGATCATCAAGTATAAGTTTTTCTGTTAATGGTTCTGTATTCTCCAAAGATTGCAGATTCTTATACTTTGTAAACATAAATTCATAATGATAATACTTGATTATGCAATATATTAGTACCTTTGTCTCCTTTGACACTCTATTTAAATCTATAGATAAAATAATGTCTTCATATTTTTTATAGTAAAAGAACCATCGATGAAGATATCTATGCAGATAGAGGTAGTCTTCGTTGGACCAGCCGGTCTGGTCTTCGTAATAGATTTCAGTCATACTGGCAGCCTCCAATCTGCGTTCTTTACTCGCAACAAGAGCTAATCCATACAAAATTCTTGAATAAACGCTTCCCTAACCGATCTATTGGGAATTCTTAGCGGCATTCTTGGCATATCAACTTGAAATGTCTTTGTAAGATATCCCAGCATAACCATTATGGGCATACTCCTCCTATTGTCTCCTATACTTATATCGACAATTTTACTACATTTGTTTATACAATTCAAGAAAAAATTTGTTAAAAACACAAAAATACCCCGCTTTTGGTAAAGCGGGGTAACTCATCTTATTATGGTCTATAACTCTTAAGTTTGTTCTCTATTTCCAGTACTTCTCCGGCCTTTAAGGCTCCGGTTTTTAAGTACTGCTCAAACATGGCAGGGAATGAACCAGAAAAAAGCTTATCAAGCAGCGCTTTTATCTCTATTTCCTGGATCTTCTGCTTGGATACTATGGCCTTGCACATAAAACCCGGTTCCTGACGTTCAATGGCACCTTTGTCTATAAGACGCTTTATTACCGTATATGTGGTGTTTTTCTCCCAGCCAACGTATTCCTTAATGATCTTTGCTATATCTTTAGCAGCGAGAAGCTTGTTGGACCATAAGAGCTCCATAACATTCATCTCGCCTTCATGAAGTCTGATTTCACCCATCCCTATAAAACCCCTTGTCTGACTACCTTACAAACCGGTTAGTCTGTTTATTGGAACATGATATCCTTAGTACTTGATACAGCGGTTCCGTGCCTCGTGTTTAATATAACGAGAAAACATTGATATTCTACAACCATAGAGTACTTTTGTCAAGTGGTTTTTGAGATTTTAGCTATCCTTTTAGCACATTTGTCAGTACTTTTAGTATATATTTATAGATTTTTAAGTCCATATGCTGCATACACAGGTATATTGACCGTATTTCCATCGAATCTGCAGTTTTCTTCACTTAATTTGATTGTTTTGTCTGTACTGTAAATCTTCTGAAAGGCGCTGACACTCCTGCCCTTTCCTTTGCCATTTGTATGTATGTCGACAGGAATATGCTGTCCATCAAATTCTATCACACAGCTGAGCTCCGCTCCTGTGCCTGATTCCCAGTAGTATGCTTTCATACCGGTACTTATGATGTTCTGCAATATGGCACTTTCGGTGATTTTTAAGCCATATGGTCTCTCGTACAGAGAAATATCGCTGTAGTAAAGTCTAAAATCATCATATGACGTATCGATACCGGTGGGTTTAAATGACGTATCGATACCGGCGGTCTTATATGACGTATCGATACCGGTGGTCTTAGCACCATCCGGTACCAATCTTGGTATGCTAAATATCACATTTGATGCCTTAAGCTGCTCAACTGTTGGTGCATAAAGCTTTTTGGTCACACCGTCCCTTATAGCCGAGTACATAAACTTATGGTTGTCCTTTTCCAGAATCTTTTCTACTGCTTCAAGTACTCCCTTGGTTTTTGCCTCAGAATCAATAGAATTTTCATATAGATACATCCACAGGGCATTTTTCAGAGTCTTTTGACGTTCTCTTATATTCTCTGTACTACCCATACGGATGTATTCATCAACTATCTCCGGCATCCCGCCTGTCTGCAGGTAGAGGTCGTAAAGATCAAGAAGCTCCTCGTGTATCATTTCGGGGAGTTTCCTGCGGCTCATCAGGTGCCCTGTGATAACTTCGTCATACCACTCTTTTCCTGTTGCTACAAGGAAGTCCCCAAAGTTCATGGGTGCAAGGTGTACAACCTGTGTAATGCTTACTCTATTGAATAGTGTTTCGGCTATATCTCTATCTGATGAGATAATAAACAGCTTTAGTCTTCCATCATAGTCTTCAAATACTTTTCCTTCAAGAAGATTTACATCCGGTTCGTCTAGTATTATGGGTATGTTTACCAGATACTCTTCTTCTATCTTAAAAAAGCCGGACAGCAGCTCTTTTATGCCACAACCGGCGTTTTTCTTTATATACTCCTTGAAGTTTTCATCATGGGTAGCATCAATATACAAGTATTCTTCATACTCGCTCTTTACATAGTCAAGGACTGAGTAGGTTTTTCCTACACATTTCATGCCGTTGACTATGATCAGACGCTTTCCGTCCTCTTTGTCGGCCTTTTTTAGCTGGTTTGTGATTTTTCGGTTCATGGATTTCCCTTATTATCTATTTGCAATCTCTAAGCAACACCTCATCAGTCTGCTACGCAGACACCTTACCTTCGCCAGGGACAGCATTATACGTCGAATGCTTTAGCGTTCGACGTACGATATATCCCCTCAATGGGAAGGCTTTTTATTACCGATCAGTTTTTGGAAGTACTCAGGTAGAGGGGCCTCAAACTCCATATATTTACCAGTTGTGGGATGTATAAAGCCTAATACCCCAGCATGCAGGCACTGACCCTGCAGCTCTACTCCAAGTACTTTCTGACCCTCTTTGAAAGGTCCATATGTAAAGTCTCCAAGTAACGGATGACCTATATATGCCATATGTACTCTGATCTGGTGGGTTCTGCCGGTTTCTAATATACATTCTATGTGTGAATATGTAACTTTACCTATCTCGTTGTTTGTGCTAGTACTACCAGTATTTTTCGTAGTGGCATTATCAGATGAAATATCTACATATCCGTTTGTTCCAATAACTCCAAGTACTCTGTAGTTAGTTGCTGCTTCCTTGCCATTTTTAACGTTTGCAGCCATTTTCTTGCGGTCGTTAGGACTCCTGCCGATCGTGGCCTCAACTCTACCCTGAGGTTCCTTGAAAGCTCCGCAGCATATTGCCTGGTATCTCCTGGTGATGCTATGCTCTTTTAGCTGCTCTGCCAGGCACCTGTGGGCATTGTCGTTCTTAGCTGCTACTATAAGCCCGGTCGTATCTTTATCTATCCTATGTACTATGCCGGGGCGTAGCACTCCATTAATGCCACTCAAGTTATCTTTGCAGTGGTACATTAAAGCGTTAACTATCGTCCCTGTATAGTTTCCTGCCGCAGGATGTACCACCATGCCCTTCGGCTTGTTAATTACTATAACATCATCGTCCTCGTACACAATGTCTAAGGGGATGTTTTCAGCTACTATGTCAGGTACGATCATTTCCGGAAGGTTCAAAAGTATTTCATCACCATACTTAGGCACAAACGAAGCTTTTACAGGCTTGCCATTAACAAGAACATCGCCGTTATCTATCATTTTCCTGATGAAACTTCTAGACATCCCGTTTATATATGAGTTTTCATCGTTTTCTTTGCCTTTAGGGAAGTCATTCCTTGCATCCTGCTTTTTATCCCCCATAAACGGACTGACAGCTAAGAGTTTGTCTATACGCAGGTCCTCGAAGCTGTCATCTATAATAATCTTAAATTCATTCATATATTTCCATCGCCTATGCGCTTGTAATCTTAGTCAATGTTTTGCCACTTGAAATAATATCATTTAACTTACTCTTATTTATTCTCTTTAAAGTCTGAGCTACCGTTTATATTGGTTTCATTTACAGTTTCATCTTTGGTTTTATTTATGTTTTCTACAGGATGTACAGTTTCAACAACATTTTCATGATTTGAACTGCTCTTAGCTTTTTTCTTGCTGTCAAGCCCAATAAACTCCATATCCTCATCCTTATAGTAGAATATCATAAGGATAACCAGCAGTACCATAGCCCAGGTGATGAAGCAGTCTGCCACATTAAACTTAGGGAAATCAATAAGTTCGATGTAAACAAAGTCTGTAACCTCTCCTGCCCAAGCCCTGTCAATCAGGTTTCCGATGGAACCTGCAATAACAGATAGTGTCAGAAATCTCATGATACCATACTTCTTTCCCTCAGGGATCTTGGCAAAGAAGTATATAAGGAATATTGAGAGCGCTACAGTTATTATCGACAGAATATTTACTTTTCCCTGCAGCATTCCCCATGCAGCACCCTTATTATGTGTAAGGCTTAGGCGCAATACTTTGTCGATGATTACAAAATCTCCGTCGGCCAGATCACGGTTCGCCATGTATTTTGTTATCTGATCTATAAATATCATCGCTCCCATTATAAACGGTGAGAGGATGAACCATGTTTTCTTACTCAAATTTATATCTCTCCTATATATTTCTTTTCCCTATTGTTTTAAAGAAATTCCCGTACCGGTTGGGGTACGGGAAGCAATAATCATTAATTATCAGAAAGATCTGACAGATTCAGGTCTCCCTCCGGTTTGTCCTCATTATCTTCAAAGTCGCTGAAATCAAACTCAACCTCTTCTGCATCGTCATCAAAGCTGCCTTTGAGGATGCTATCAGTCTTTTCATCTGCTATAAGCTCGTGAACATCCTTGTTATCATCTTCAGATGAAGTATCTTCTTTCTTTTCCTCATCCTCGGTAATGAAAGCATCAAGTCTTGCAACGTTTATCGAGAAAGCATCTGTTTCAAGCATCTCTATCTGAGCCTTAGCCAGGTTTTTAAACTGGAGCTTGTATTTCTCGTACTGCTGAGTAAGGGCTATTGTCTTGTTATGAAGACCCTCAAGCTCGTTTCTCGCGTCAGCCAGCATGATGTTAGCCTTAACCTTTGCTTCCTTTTCGATGTTCTTGGCTTCCTTGTTGGCAGCCTCTTTTGTAGTCTCAGCTGTCTTTTCAGCAAGCACCAGAGCCTTCTGGATGGTCTTTTCTATGGACTTGTAGTACTGTATACCCTCATTTAACACAGCTACCTTGTCCTTTAACTCCATGTTTTCACGATAGAGTGTCTCGTAATCCTTTTTAACTGTGCTGAAAAAAGCTTCAACGTCCTTTTTGTCGTATCCCAATCCACCGGACTTGAAGGATTTTCCCTGCATTTCAACTGGTGTAAGCATTTATATCACCCCAAATATTATTTTTTCCACCTCATAATTCAGCTACGCTGACAGCTATTCGCCAGAGAGGCATCGTACATCGAATGCTTTAGCGTTCGACATGGCTCACGCTATACGTAACGATAAATTCCCCTCAAGGGAAAGCCTATACAATTATATCATCTTAGTTAAGCATTGATATAAAATTTAATTTAATACAGGTACATCAAAGCCTGTCTGCTCTGTAATCTCAGCATAGTCACCTGAGATATCTACATTGTTAGGAGCACAGATGTAGATGTAGCTGGAGATGTTAAAGAGCTTGCCGTCGATAGCATAGATTGTACCTGAAAGGAAGTCAATAATTCTCTGAGCCATAGCCAGATCAAGATCTTCCATGTTAACAACAGCAATCCTTGATGAAAGCACTACATCACAGATATCCTGAGAATCATTAAAACTGAGAGGCTTCATGATGCAAACCTCATTGCCCATCCTGGTAGTAGTGATCGGTATGAACTTGCTGCCGTAAGGACGGTCAATCTTTAAGCTCTTAGTATTAGTGTCTCTGTCAATGTATGCCGAAGCATAGTTCTTTGAAGAGTTCTTTGATGAATAGCCCGAACGATATGAATCTGGATCATAGTTGCTGCCGGGATCGTAGTTATTACGTGAAGAAACGCTGTTAGCCTTGAATTGCTCTTTCTTAGCCTGCTCAGCCTTTTTGGTTTCCTCAGCCTCGTACTCATCAAAAGCCTCATCATCATCGTCAAAATTGAATGCGCTCTTAATCTTGTCAAAAAATCCCATGATATGATTATCCTCCTGTATATTATTACTCTTTCTTGTACTTTAAACACCTAAAACAAACTTATCTAATAGAATAGTCCCTCTTACCGAAAATACCGGTACCGACCCTTACACAAGTCGCACCCTCTTCTATGGCGACCATGTAGTCACCGGTCATACCCATAGACAATTCACACATAGTAATATTATCGATGTTTTTATCTCTTATGTCAACACTTAATTTCTTCATTTTTGAAAAATATTGACGATTTTCTTCCGGATCATCGGTATAAGGAGCCACACACATGAGTCCCTTGACCCTGATATTCTTAAAACCGGCTATTTTTTCAATGAATTCAAGGGTGTTGTCAAAGCCTAAACCAAACTTGCTGTCCTCGTCACCAATGTTAAGCTCTACCAGGACGTCCGTTATAGCGCCTTTCTTAGCAGACTCATCATCAATAGCCTTAGCCAGCTTCTCAGAATCAACAGAGTGGATCATGGCAACCCTGCCAATGATGTATTTAACCTTGTTAGTCTGAAGATGCCCAATGAGGTGCCACTCAATATCCTTAATGCCCTTTTCCTCAAAGTAGTCCATCTTTCCAACCAGTTCCTGGACCCTGTTCTCACCGAACACCCTGACACCGCAGTTATAAGCAGACTCAAGCACATCTGCTGTATTATTCTTAGAAACCGAAATGAGCTTGATCTCAGATCTTTTCCTACCGACTTTCTGGGCGGCTTTGACTATATTTTGTTCAACTTCTTGTAAGTTTAATCTAATCTCATCTTCTGTTAGCATATCAAACTACCTTCTATGTTTCATCATAAAAAGTTTATCTTGTGATTGAATTTGGAGCAGGTGCGGTGGCGGCAAGTTGTTTCGTCACACGCTATCAATTTGGCGTTTTCGCACTCATAGCACGTGCCTTTTACGTGCTGCGAAAATGCCAACTGGGATTTGCGTACTTACCATAAGCTACACAAATAACCCAAAATCTCCAGCACCTATATTCCTCGCAAATCCCAGCCCGAGCGTGTGACGGAATTACTTGTCGTCACCGCACCGTGACTAGTGACTAGCCTTAATAAATAATCTGCTTGTCCTTAGCCTTGGTTGCATCCAGCGCTATATGATCATAAAGGTTCAGCCCATCCTTGGTCCCCTTCTTAACAATGGCATACTCCGCATTCTGCCTGATCCTTTCAACCTTCACAAACTGGAAATACCCCTTGTTGACAATATACACGCCCTCGATGGTATTCTTAAGTCCAACCTTAAACCTCTCATCGGTCTCAGGGTTGTCCAGCACATCGCCCTCATTTAAGAGCTCTGTGTCAATATAAGCATAATAATCATCCGAGAAATACTTGGACGGATAAACCGGGATATATATCGGGTTACCGGTCTCCTCACTGTAGCCCTCTTTCTTAAATACCTGACCGGTATACTGAGGATCATCACAGAGCAATGTCAGAGGCACCAGATAAAACTCTTTCTTGGTAATAGCTGAAAGCGGAACCTTAAGACCTCCCTCAACACTTGCCTCAAACTCAACCGAAACAACACGGTCATCAATAAACATAGGCATGTACTTATCAAGAGAAAGCACTGCAAAATAACTACTGCCACGCTGAACAGTCTTTAAATCGCAATCAATGGGCAGATAATAATCATTAACATATATCGAAACCCTGTCAAGCTCAAGCAGGCTGATATATACATTCTCAGGCACCTTAACAGCAATCTGCCAGTTTTCATCGGTAACCAGGCGGCAGATAGGCTCTCCCGCCGAAACAAGACCTGTTGACCTTAAGTTCTGCTGGCCAAAATCATAGCCCTTTTCAAACATATCATCGGTCACACCCTCAAAGTCAATACCGCAGAGCTTGTCATTCCTGTATGAAACAACACCCGCCTGTTCAGTCCTCTTAACATGGAAAGCAGAGGTTGAACCAACACTGGCTATCGACTTCATATTCTCAATACTTGAATCATTGATCAGCTCATAAATGGTATCGCTGACTTCCCGCTTAAACTCAGCAACCTCGTCAAATCTGAAGCCCGAATAGTCATCAAGATATCCATAGATAACATTCTTGATCTGCTTTATGTCATTATCCTCAAGCTGATCAACGCCGCTCTTCTCCAAAATTTCAGAGTAAAGCTTTGAGCCCTCGTCAACACTGAAGATCACGCCGTTCTTAGCGGAACGTTTGCCGTTCTGGATATAGTAGTTGATATACCCGGCATAATCCGAAGAGATGATATTCTCATTTCTTAAAGCAACGCCGGTAAAACGGTTCTCGGTGCTGATATTGTCACCCTGAACCTCATAAATGGCAACCTTGTTCTTATTGGCATAGAAAAGAATGTTGATGATCAAATAAATAAAAATGACCGCAAAAATAAGAGCCCCGAAAAATTCCGGGCGAAGATGGGAAGTAAGCCTTCTTTTAGGGACTTTAGTAATCTTGCCGCCCTTCTGGCCCTTCCTGATATGCTCCTTTCTGCTGTCTGATCTACCTGACATTTTTCCTTACCATACCACAGGCTTATAATACCTTATTTGTCTGAGCGCCTGTAACACAGACAATCTATGAGTAAGAACAGTAAAGTGTTCTTACTAAAAATTATAGGGAACTGTATAAAACAGTTCCCAAACTGCCTTTCCTAATAAAACCTTATAAAGCTACGATAACCTTCTGAGCTACAGACTCTGAAAGCTGGCTCTTGTCCTTTGACATCGAGATAACAAAGTCAACATTGAACTTTGCTGAGATCATATCTATCTTATCAATAATCGGTGTAACATCGATATCGGTATTTTCAATGCAAGCAAGACTTAAGAAACTGTCAAGATAAACTGTCTCTAAGTCATGATCCTGTGAAATCATGCCGCACAGGAAACCAATAAACTCACTGTAATTTGTAACACAATACTCATTTACGTTAATGAGACGAACCTTTCTGTCGAGCTCGTACATATGTTTAGAATTCTTATCAAGATAAACTAAAGTACCCGAACTCTCCTTTACCTTTGTGTTTACCTTGTCTAAAAGAATCTTTGTTTTGCCTTTGCCCTTGCTTCCGGCTATAATCTGAACCATATATATCGCCCCTTTCGGTTATTTTCCACTTACATACACATGTTTCACGGCTTCTCAAGTCAAAATTTATTTCAAGTCACTTTAATAAGTTTTAGACTCATCACCTAAAGTAGTGTTGTTAAGTGGTTAAGATTATTATATAACATTTCCCAAAAAAGTACAAGTAATTTCTGATTATTTACACAAGTTTAACAATTGGTTCATATCGGCATACAGATTGTCATATGAGTTGCTCTTGAAAACGCAGGTAATGTACTGTTTTCCGTTATTTTCGTTCTCACTTAAGATGATCAGGCAGTACCCGGCAGCCACCGTCATACCGGTCTTTCCAGAAAGTACCGTAATCCCCTCAGGAGCCTTCTTCTTTCCTGCGAAATAAAGGTTGGTGGCAGTCATCTCTAAAGTCTTGGGCACGCCATACATATCTCTGTACTCGCAGGTGTAGGACTTGGTAGAGATAATCTCCGTCAAACGCTTATTCTTAAGGCACTCATTGAAAATCAGGTAAATATCAAAAGGTGTAGTATAATGATCTAAAGCATGCAGACCGTTAGTGTTGGACATATGAGTATCCTTACAGCCAATCTTCTGAGCTTCTTCATTCATCTTGGCAACGAAAGTCTTTTCATCACCGCAAACACACTCTGCTACAGCAACTGCAGCATCATTACCGGAGTAGATCATAAGACAATACAGAAGCTGTTCAAGAGTAAAGGTATCACCCATCTTAAAACCGCAAAGCTGGGCACCGGGAGTAGTAACACCGCAGTTATCTTCCCTTACAGTGTACTTTGCATCAAGATCACCGTACTTGAATGCCGTAAGGCATGTAAGCAGCTTGGTAGTACTTGCAGGATATACCTTACTGTAAATATTCTTAGAGTAAAGCACGCTCCTATCAGTTACACAAAAAGCACCTGCAGCCTCAGCAACAAGACCAAGGTCCTCGTCAATACTTACATCCTCAACCTCAAAGCAGATATCCTCATACAAGAACTCACCTTCGGTAGTCTTTTTAAGATCCTGCAGCGCCAAATCCTCTACTTCAGTATTGAACTCCTCATCTTCAAAAGTCGGATAAAACATGGAAGAAGTCACTTTTTGCCTGCTCACAGCAGCGCTGCAGCCGCTTAAAACGAAGCATAAAGCTAGGAAACACGCTATTATCCTCCTATTCATGACTCATCCTCCTAAGAACCAAGTTAATATCTAATCTATTTTTTAATCAGAGAACCGTCCCTCTGATTGATTTTGGAACAGGTGCGGTGGCGACAAGTTGTTTCGTCACACGCTATCAATTTGGTGTTTTCGCACTCTTAGCCCGCGAATTCTGCGGGCTGCGAAAATGCCAACTGGGATTTGTGTGCCTACATCAAACCTCGCAAATAACCCAACACCTGCATCATCAATTACCTTCGCAAATCCCAGCCCGAGCGTGTGACGGAATTACTTGTCGTCACCGCGCCGTACCAAGAACACAAGACTATTCTTTGTACAACTCCCTCCAATCAAGGTCCCCTCTGTCGAGTGCCTTGATGAGCAGTTCCGCCGTAGCCACATTTGTAGCGTACGGAATATTATGAATATCGCAGAGCTTTGTTAGATTGAACAGGTTTGGCTCGTGAGACTTAGGATTCTCAGGATCCTGAAGGAAAATCATCATATCCATCTCGTTATGCTCAATAAGAGCCCCCATCTGCTGAACACCCCCAAGATGCCCCGCCAAAAACTTATGCAGCTGCAGCCCTGTAGCCTCCTCAATGAGACGGCCCGTGGACGCAGTAGCATAAAGACTGTGCTTGCAGATGATCCCCCTGTAAGCAATGCAAAAATTCTGCATCAAAATCTTCTTTGCATCATGTGCAACAAACCCAATATTCATACCTTCCTCCATGTCTCCATAGTTAACACATAAAGCCTATTCTAATTTACATTTCATTTTACCGGCAGACCAGCTAAGATTACCACAAAGCAGATCACATATGATAACTATGTATTATTTTAGATCTATATACCCCAGCGGTGACTCTTCCCTCACCTTCGCCTTACCCCTAGGCTGAAGGCTGATATTTAGCAAAATGCCGATCATCAGCAGATTTACCAACAATGAGCTTAACCCCGAACTCATAAACGGAAGCGCAATACCCGTATTCGGAAGTATATAGGTAACAACCCCGATATTAATAGAAACCTGAACCAGCAGCATAGCCCCAAAGCCGACTGCCATCATCCTCCCCAGGTAATCCTTGGATTTCCTTGCAATCCTGATGATCATAAGGATCATGAATGCATACCCGAGAAGTATTAAAACTGCCCCTATAAAACCAAACTCCTCGCATACCGAAGCGAAAATGAAATCACTTTCCCTAACCGGTACACTTCTGGAAGCCAGATTAGCTTCCACGCCTTGTAATACCTTACCTGTAAGACCGCCCTGCTTGATCGCTGCTACTGCATTCTGCTGCTGGTAGGCAAGCTCCGGATAATCCTCCGGGTAAAGCAGGGACTTAACGCGGTCAACCTGATAATCTGTAAAGATTGTCTGGAAATCCTGCTGTATATACCAGAGCAGGAAAACCGCTGAAGGCACAACAACCGCGATGATCGTAATAATGTATTTGTATGCAACCCCTGAGATCAGAACCATTGCAGAAAAAACCGCAAACAAGAGTACTGAAGTTGAAAGGTCGGGCTGATCAAAAATTATCAGAATAGGTAATGCCGTAAAAACAATTGCGATGGCAAGCACCCAAAGCTTTTTTATATGCTTGTGAGTTTTAAAGAAAAACCATGCCAGAAAAACTACCAGTGCTATTTTCACGACTTCGGACGGCTGGAACTCAAAACCCGGGTTGTTAATACCCAGTGACGGGTCACCACCAATCTTTATCCAACGTCTCGCTGTATAGTGTTTCCATCCGTAAATTGGCGGATTGTCAACAAATTTACATATAAGCAGCAGCCCTATACCAAAAAGGTAAATAAGTGGAGCCAGCTTTGCAATTATATGATAGTCAACGAGCGCCACAAACAATATCAGACCGATACCGATACCAAAAGCCAGTATCTGTTTTGTGTAAAGATTCTGCTTAATCGCCTGCTTTTCATAATAATCCAGTACATATATAAGGTATACGCCTATAAAACCAAGCACATATACAATAAGAAGCAAGGGAAAGCAGAAGCTTTTAAAATCATATTCCTTAACCGGGAATATTTTATATAAAAACTTACGCATTTTAATCTTTCTATTGGCTGCACATATGATCATCCCAACTATCGATATAAAGATAAATGCAGCCAGTCATATTATATTACAGTTAAGCCTTCTTATCTGTAGAATTACGTTTAAAGGTAATATCAAGTGCAGAACCAAGCTCTGGATTCTCATCTACAGAGGCTTTAGCTTTATCTTCTGCCTTGTTAAGACTTGTATCTGCAGACTTAACGGCATTTTCAACCGTCTTAACTGCGGTTTCAGCTGTTTTGCTCACATTTTCTGTAGCTTTAACAGTACTTCCGGCAGTCTTTGTAACGTCCTCAGCCGTTTTATCTGCATTTCCAGCTGTTTTTGCTATATCCACTGCAGCCTTTACAGCAGTTTCTCCTGCTTTTTCACCTGCGTTCTTTACGTTATCTGCTATTTTTTCATTCTTATCTTTTTCAGCAGACTCTGATTCTTTCTTTACTTCTGTTGTCGAAGAACTGCTCTTACTTCCAGCAGCATCCGATGAAGCCTCGGTCTTTTTAGGCTCAGGTGCAGGAGCATTTCTCTTAACGCCCTTGATAGGGATGTTTGCACAAAGAGCCGGAGTCATCGCACCACTCTCCGTAGGAGCCTTGGTTATATTAAAATCAAGCTCAGCTGTTTCAATATCAACATATTTAGAAAGAACTGAAATAATATCGTTCTTAATCCTCTCCAGAGTCTCAGGAGGAAGGCCTGTCCTGTCCGACTGAAGGACGAACTTAATCCTGTCAACAGCATGGCTTGCAGATTCAGACTTTTTCTTGAAAAAATAATCCCAAAATGCCATTTAGCCCCTCCTACTTCTTCTTGCCGAACAATCTCTTAAAGAAACCCTTCTTAGCAGCAAGATCAAGGAAGGGAACCTCTTCTCCAATGATACGCTTACAAATATTCATATATGCCTGACCGGCCTTAGAATCATTACCAACTAACGGCTCACCATTGTTGGTAGCAACAATAATGCCCTCATCGTCAGGAACCACACCTATTAAGTTAACCGCAAGGATCTCAACAACATCGTCACTTGACATCATATCACCAGTCTTAACCATATCCATACGGATCCTGTTAACAATCAGGTCAGTCTTTTTCATCTCATGAGCCTCTAACAGACCAATGATCCTGTCAGCGTCACGAACAGCACTAACCTCAGGAGTAGTAACAACCAACGCTCTGTCAGCACCGGCTACCGCATTCTCAAAACCCTGCTCAATACCTGCGGGGCAGTCAATGATGATATAGTCAAACTCGCCCTTAAGCTGATCACAGAGCTGTTTCATCTCCTCAGGCTTAACAGCTGATTTATCCCTAGTCTGGGCTGAAGGAAGGAGGTAGAGATTAGGATATCTCTTATCCTTGATCAGAGCCTGCTTGATCTTGCAGTTGCCCTCGATAACATCAACAAGATTATAAACAATCCTGTTCTCAAGACCCATAACAACATCCAGGTTTCTTAAGCCTATATCAGTATCGATAAGAACAACCTTCTTGTCAAGCTTAGCAAGACCTGTACCGACATTTGCCGTAGTAGTGGTCTTACCTACGCCTCCCTTACCGGAAGTTACAACGATTACCTCGCCCATTTGAGTAGTCCTCCAAAAAATATACTTCTATTTATTTTACTAAAATTCAAGATTTTTTTCAACCCTAAAATAATATATTAAATATATTTACGCTAATACTACTATTGTAGAACTTAGAAAAATCTATTAAAGTCCAAAATAATCGAATAAAATCGAATAAAAATCGAATAAAATCGAATAAACTTGAATAAAACTTTATTTATAAACTATTAAAAAACTATTTATAGACTCTACTTATAAACTTAAACTATTGATAATATCTTTCGTAAGAGGTGAAATACATATCTGATCATTGTCAAGATAAGCTATCTTCGTCTCTTTCCCTACTGCTGCACCCTGATGATCAGGTGATCTCGCAATAATATCACCAATACGCAGCTGCACAGGCATCATATCCGAGCATATAACAAAGCAGTTTTTATTGCCGCCCACACCAGCCCAAGCGGTGCCTCTTAATGTACCAAGTACTATGATATTTCCTTTAGAAATCAGACTGGCACCCGGGTTAACATCCCCAAGTACAACAATACCGGCATCTGTCTCAATCGACTGTCCGGACCTGAGATTACCCTTATGTATCTTAGCATTCCCGGCTAACTGCTCGAACATCTTCTCATTTACAGCCTGTGCAAACTTTGCATTAGCCTCAGCCGAATTATCCATAATACAGACTATATCAAGATCTGTATTGTCAGTGATAACCTTAAGGAGCTCATCCTTCTGCTCGTCCGTTAACTTCTTTCCCTCGAAGGCAAGTGCTGTCTTAGCGTTACCTAAGAACTTCGAACTCTCACTAAACTTCTTTTCGACCTTTTCCTTTAAAACATCATATTCTTCGTTTTCGTCAAGAACCAAAGTAATTCCGTTCTTGGTTCCCTTAATCATTACTGAACCTGCCATAATTATATTTCCTTTTTTTATTGTTATCTCATTTCAATTTATAAGGTAAATCTTAGGACAATCTGCAGTTAACACCTCATCAGTCTGCTTCGCAGACAGCTTCCCTTCGCCAGGGACGGCATCAACACACTTCGTGTGTCGATATATCCCCTCTAGGGGAAGCCTCTTCAATCAGAGAACTGTCCCTCTGATTACAAATCGGCCCCTTCCTACGACGTAACTCAAGAGGAAGCCTTATCAATCAAAAAACCGATTGGTTTTCTCGGAGCAGGGGTGGGGGCGACAAGTTGTTTCGGCACACGCTATCAATTTGACGTTTTCGCACTCATAGCACGCTGCTTCTGCGTGCTGCGAAAATGTCAACTGGGATTTGCGTGCTTACCACAAACTACGCTATAAATCACATAACCCCAATACTCCTCGTCCTCCGCAAATCCCAGCCCGAGCGTGTGGCGGAATTACTTGTTGCCCCCGCCCCGTAGCCAGTATTTGCTTTAATCTGATACATTGATATCAGTAACCGTCGTAGTCTTCAGGTCACCTGACAGCAGCGCCTCTTTATTCTCATCATTGAAGTAGAGCCCATAAACCTCGCGTGCCAGCTTCGCCGCATTCGCGGAAGCATAACCATTGGGCAGCACGACCGTCACACTGATCTCGGGGTTCTCATACGGAGCAAACGAAATAAACAGACCGTGGCTGGGATGCGTAAGACTAACCTGAGCAGTACCGGTCTTGCCCGCAACCGTAAACCCTAAGTCCCCGTAGATTGTATTCAGTGAGTTCGCCGAGGTATTAACCACGTTAAACATACCCTGCTGCACCGCACTCCACTCAGCATTCGAGAACATATCAATCTTGTTGTATACAGTTGCCTTATTATCAACAAGCTCTTCTTTTTCCTTGCTGTATACCTTGTCAACCAGGGTCAGGTTGTAAACAGTACCCCTGTTGGCAATAGCCGTAACATAACGTGAAATCTGTACAGGAGCAAAGCTGTGATAGTAACCAATTGAGGTACGTACCGCGTCAGTCGATGAAATGGTCGGCATGATCTCAGGCAGCTCAACACCCGATTTCTCAGCCAGACCGAACAGTCTTGCATAATCCTGTATCTTAGAGATACCCTGGCTGTCAGAGTACTCTCCCTTAGAATCAAGCGACATCTCATAACCAACCTTATAGAAAAAGTAGTTACATGAATGCTGTATCGCTTGAGTCAGATTTATATAACCATGATTATCAGGATATTTCCAGCACTTAGGAGAAGGATCTACCTCTTCGAAAATACCCTTATCCTCGATCTGCGTGGATGTCGTGATAATGTGCTCGCCTAAACCAGCCAAAGCCATCAATGGCTTAAAGGTCGAACCTGTAGCAGTCATCTGCTGGGTAGGACGGTTAAGTAACGGAGTAGCCTTATTAGCCAACAGCTTTTGGTAATAATCCCAGTCGATCTTATTGGTAAGCATGTTGGCGTCATAGGTTGGGTACGTTACCATAGCCCTGATATCACCGGTCTTAACATCGGTAATAACTATGGAACCGCTGCAGGGCTCCAAAGCCAGCATACCCGGAGTGATCTCTAGGTTTTTAAGCTTCTCTATAACCCATGTATAAGGCGCAATATTTCCGTTAGCAAGCCTGTAATAATCATTCTTGTTATACTCTAAAAATCCCTGCTCATATAGTAGCAGACAGCAGTCCCTGCCTGTGATCTTATGATTAAAGATCAGCTGCCTGTAAACCAGCCTTTCAAATTCGGTGTTGTCCTCAAGTCCATCAAGCACATAGTAGAGGATTTTCCTGTAAATCTCCTCATTTGTGTTAAAGTCAGACTTAATACCCAGTTTATCAAGGTCAACCCAGCCATTATTTATACCATGCTTAAGCAACTCAGAAAGAGCAATCTCGCCCTCAGCATACTGCTTATAAACCGGATCTGAGCTTGAAATATTCTCCTTGATCACAACTCCTGTTTTCTTTAAATACGAATAAATATATTCGATGTAGCCCCTCATCTCATCCGACAGCTTGTTCATCGCCTCGCCGTTATCAAAGGACATAACTGATAACAGGCGCTCCTTTATGAGCTTCATTCTGTCAAGAAAGATGTTACGGGTCTGCTGTTCAAGAGGCGTTGCATCCTCAGCGCTTAAATGATCGATATCTATCATACCGTTATCAAAAAACGCATTATAAACCTCGTAAATGGGAATAGTAATCTTATTTGCTACACTACCCTTTCCGCCGTAATCATCCGAATTGACGATTTTCGAGATAAGGATCGCAGCGATATTGTTTTCAAGGATATGATAGCAGGCAATCTGTGTCTCGCGGTCTATGGTAAGATAAATATCATTTCCGGCCATAGGCTCTTTCTTAACGGACTGCTCCATGACCTTTCCCGCAGCACTTAAGGTCAGCTCGAGCTCGCCCTTGGTACCACGGAGTACTGCATCATATTCCTTTTCTATACCGGTCTTGCCTATTACATCCGACGTGGAATAAATGGGCGTATCATATCCGGCGTTCATCTGCTCGGCTTCTTCGTCATTCATTGTGCCGACATATCCGAGAATATTTGCAAAATACGTACTGTCGTTGTAAACTCTTAATGTCTGCTGCTTAATCTCGACTCCGGGCAGGTTTGCGGCATTTTCCATGATGGCTGCTATAGTTTTGGTATCAACGTTACTTACAACCGTAAACTGAGAATACTGGGGATAGAGATTAAAGAGCGTATATCTGAACATCGCTACCTTTAGAGCCAGATCCATCGGATAATCTTCCGAAATACCGAACATCGACACATTTTTGCTTCCGTTTTTTAAGAAATCGAAAACCTCTTCCGCAGTTGCACTTTTCTGTTCGTCCGTAAGGTCCGAAATTCTCTGGAGTCCGTATGCATTTTTCTTAAATCTCAGCTCCGCATTACCCGAAACGTTAAATACCAGCTTTCCGGTCTCGTCCTGTTCTATCGCAAACGTAAGCTCCGGTTCGTAGCCGTTTTCCTCAAGGATCTTAAGGAGCAGGACTATCATTTCATTTTTCTGTTCGTTTTTGGTATACTGGGCACTGTTAGTCATAACAACAGAATAGCTCTGAGTATTATAAGCCAGCAGATTACCCTTTCTGTCATATATCTCGCCGCGTACGCTCTCAACATACCTTGATGTCAGTGTTTTTACGGTAGTACCGGTCGGGACAAATTCCTCATCGCGCATTTCGATTATCTGCAGGTCATAAAGTCTTATTATAAGCACAGCAAAAAGCGCGATGGTCATTATATTCAGGAATATCAGGCGGACCTTAAGAGTTTCCCTGATTTTTCCCGGTATTAACTTTATTTTGTTTAAGATCAGTCTAAAAATTCTCATAATGTACAAAAATGCAGGTCTTAAAACTGTTTGGGCTGCCTGCTGAAAATATCCAAGCCCTTATATTCGTGTGTTGTGCCGCCTTTTCTCTTTTTTGCGCCCAGATCTATCCTGTCAAACAGTCTGGTGTTAAGATTTAAGAGTCTGTATATGATTATTGAAACCATAACAGTGTATATCACTCTCGGGAAAAGGAATCTCATCGAAAAATGACCAAAATCGAGATCTCCTTTCAAGAGATAGAAAAGCACGTAATATATGAAACTGAAGGCAAACTCGGAGCCACCGATAAGAAAAAGGGGCAGAGTATAATCCTCCTCGGAATATATCCTGTTGGCAAATCCGCAGACATATCCGATGGCAGTATACATAAGCGCATACAAACCTATAAGTGTGCCATAGGTACAGTCCAAAAGCAGTCCGCACGCAAAACCGGTAAGTGCGCCGGTCTTTTTCCCTACGATATATCCGAGAGATGCAGTAGTGATCATCAGTATATCAGGCACTACATCCGCCAGCTTTAAATGAGAGAATATCGTTGTCTGAAACAAGAATGACACCAATATCTCTATTATTATAACAAAAGTTTTTAATATCATTCTTCAAGCCCTTCCAGGTTTTCTCTAACAGCCTTAATGATAAGCACTGCCTCAAGATGCTCAAAATCAACAACCGGTGCAAGATATGCCCGTTTATTAAGCTCGGACGGATCTTTTCTGACATTCGTTACGTATCCGATAAGTATACCCGGCAGATATTTATCACTGATATACGAGGTAACTACCTCATAATTATCATAAACCTCGGCGTTAAGGCTTATCATCTCGACATCTATAAAGCCGTCTTCCATCCTCTTTGTATTGCCTCTTACAATACAGTTGTCGGAGGTTATCTGGAATCTACCGGAAATTGCGCTGTCATCACTGATAATAGTCCTGATCTTTGCCCAGTTTTTACCGGTTTCCGTAACTATACCGACTAGTCCGCCACCCGCAACTACGTTCATATCGGGCGTGATACCGTCATCTGCTCCTTTATCCACTGTAAATGTGGTACAGAGCCCATTCGGATCACGGCTTATTACACGTGCCGCAACCTTTTGGGAGTTCTGATAAACGGAATCGTATTCATAAAGCTCTCTGTAAAAGCTCAGCTCTGATTTTTCCTGACCGAGTCTCTGGATCTCCACTTTTAAGTTATTGAGTTCATCAGTCAACTTTTCATTCTGCTCTATAAGCTCTTTTTTATCTGAAAAGAGCTTAAGCTTATCGGATATCCCTTCGCCTATGACAGTGATACCCTTCTGCATCGGAGCGAAGAAATTTCCTACCGCGTTTCTTACCGGTGACAATACATCGGGAAACAGGTAAGAAACAACGATAAGTCCTACACAGATCATAGCAAGAGCAGTAAATACGAGTTTGGAGCTGAAATTTACTTTCTTTTTCTCTCGTGCCATTTGTAACTATCCTTAATCCATTATCTGAAGACCTGAATATTTTTCAGCAAATATGTCAAGTTCTTTTTCTTCCATTATCTTTCCAAGTCCTAGTACTACCGACTCACTGCCTTTTTCTGCAGTATGCACCGGCAGACCTGTTATATTTTTTACTAACCTGCCGAAATTCTTTATCGATGACATACCCCCGGTAAGATATATACCATAAGTCATAACATCTGCTGATATCTCGGGCGGTACATGTGTGAGCATAGCCTTTATAGCATCAACTATGAGTTCAAGCGTATCCTTTATAGAAAGGTATACAAACTCCGAATCTATCGGTATACTCCCCGGAAGTCCGCTTACCAGCTTTCTGCCAAATACCTGCAGGGTTTTGATCTCGCTTTCCTCAGGATGTGTTGCCGAACCAAGCTTTATCTTTATCTGCTCGGCAGTTTTTGCACCTACCATGAAATTATAATACTTTCTGACGGCTGCAATGATATTTTCATCAAGTCTCTTTCCGCCGTAATTAAGCGTCCTGCTTATTACTATACCGCCGTTTGAAAGTACGGAAAGCTCAGTCGTTTCGGCGCCTATGTCAACTATTATGGTACCTGTGACCTCTTTTATGTCTACATCTGCGCCTAATGCGTCAGCTATAGGCTTATCAACTACCCTGATCAGCCCGGGCTTTATATCACAGGCCTCTACAAGCTCTACATAAGCTCTTTTCTCTACCTCGGTAATATTGGTCGGGATCGCTATCATAAACTCCTGACCGTTCATTTTTCCGTGGATCTCGCTAAGCTTATTAAATATCATGTTTAGCTGAGTGACCATATTTCTTACATCGGCGGGTACCCCCGATCTTACGGGATAGGCCACCTCAATGTTTGGAGGGGTTTTCCCTTCCATTTGCCAGGCTTCATCACCGATAGCGATCACTTTTTTATTTTCAAATACGGCTACGGCATTTCTTTCGCTGTATATTATGCCTCTGGCCTTTTGATATATTTTCAGGGTACTCGTACCCATATCTATACCGTAAACTCTTGCCATTTCAAATCTCTTTCATAGTAATCCTTCAGCCTTGAAGCTGACAAATTTATTATCACCTATTATTATATGATCCCGGAATTTCAGTCCGACAAAACCGGCTGCTTCCTTTAGTCTCGCAGTAACCTGCCTGTCTGTTTCAGACGGTGCCGGATCTCCGGATGGGTGGTTATGCAGTACCACAAAATATACTGCATCTTTTATCAGGGCGTCTCTTAGGATTTCTCTCGGTTCCATAAGAGAAAACGCCACTGCCCCTGTAAACAGCACAGTATCAGATATAAGCTTCATCTTGCTGTCGAGATATAAGACCATGGTTTCTTCCCTTTCCAAATGCCTCATTCTCTCCATATAGAAGCCTGCTATCTGATCCGCATTGGCAAATGATATGCCCTCTCGCCGGACATCCTCTGCCATTCTTTTTGATATTTCGGCTACAACTAAAAGCTGTAATGCCTTTACCTTGCCGATGCCCCTTATTTTGGTCAGTTCCTCCATCGTCAGGTGATTCAGTATGTTTATGCCGAATCTGTCACCTTTTAAGTTAAGGATTTTTGACGCTAAGTCCGTGACTCTTAAATCCTCATAGCCTGCCTTTATTATGATGGCCAGGAGTTCTGAGTCTGTTAATACCGTGGGGCCGTATTTTTCACACTTTTCATATGGCCTTTGATCTTCGGGAAGTTCCTTTACTGTAAGATATTTCATAGGTTCCTTTCCTACTCTCCAAAAAGACCGTAAATTTTTCACACACTTAGTTATTATAGCATATTTTTCGGTAATTGTATAGTTATTTTTCCCCGCTTACCTTAAGCACTCTGTCCACTGATGTAAGTATTCCGAGCTTTGCATGATACCAGGTTAGTCCTCCCTGGAAATACACGGCATAAGGCTCTGCTATGGGGCCGTCCGCCGAAAGCTCTATGGATGAGCCCTGTATAAAGTTTCCGGCTGCCATAATGACGTCGCTGTTATATCCCGGCATTGCCCAGCCCTCAGGTACTACAAAGCTGTCTACAGGGGATGCTGCCTGGATACCGCCGCAGAAGGCGATCAGCTTTTCTGCGGAGCCTAAGGTTACTGCCTGGATGATGTCGTATCTGGGCTCTGTACCGTTAGGGATTACCGGGTAACCGAGGTCCTCATATATCCTTGCGGCAAATATCGCTCCTTTTAGTGCTGATGCTACTACTGTGGGTGCAAGGAACAGTCCCTGGAACATGCTCTGGTTTATGCCGAGTGTTGCGCCTACTTCTTTTCCGAGTCCGGGTGCTGTTAGCCTGTATGCGCAGTTTTCTATATACTCTGCTTTTCCTACGATATATCCGCCGGATGCTACCAGGCCACCGCCGGGGTTCTTTATAAGTGAGCCTACACATAAGTCTGCTCCTACGTCGGAAGGCTCGAATTTCTCTACAAATTCGCCGTAGCAGTTATCTACCATGACGATCACTTCGGGCTTTATGTTCTTGATGAAAGCTATCAGGTCGCCTATCTGTTCTACTGAAAGTGTTGGACGCGTCTGATAGCCTTTTGAACGCTGGATGGTAACGAGCTTTGTTTTCTCGTTTATGGCAGCTTTTATGCCGTCGTAGTTAAAGGTACCGTCCGGGTTTAAGTCTACCTGGGAGTATGTTATGCCGTACTCTGCGAGTGAGCCTTTCTGTTTTGTAATGCCTATTACGCCCTCTAAGGTGTCATAAGGTTTTCCTACAGGGGATAACAGCTCGTCTCCGGGCCGGAGATTTGCGGCTAAGGCAACTGTCAGTGCATGGGTGCCACAGGTTATCTGTGGACGTACCAGCGCGTCCTCTGTATGGAATATTGAGGCATAGACTTTCTCTAGGGTTTCGCGGCCTAAGTCGTTATAGCCGTAACCGGTGGATGAGGCAAAGTGGATGTCGCTAAGCCTGTTGTCCTGCATGGCTTTGATGACCTTTAGCTGGTTATACTCGGCGATGCGGTCTATTTCGCGGAACCTGGGTTCAAGTTCCTGCTCGTATTTCTCACCTAATGCGATTGTGGTCTCGGACAGGCCGAAGGATTTCTGAATGTCGCGTGTAGTGTTCATGATAGCTTTCCTTTTTTGTGATTTTGTTGACGCGTGGGGTAACAGGTAATTCCCCGCACTGATCCATCCATACATTCTAAGGCTTCCCCTTGAGGGGATATATCGACACACGAAGTGTGTTGATGCCGTCCCTGGCGAAGGGAAGCTGTCAGCGAAGCTGACTGATGAGGTGTAATACCTGTGGTCAGATGATACCTTTCAATTTTGCCGCAGATAATATAAACTCTAACATTTGCTCCTCGTTATCGAACTTAGTCCGATTTACTTCGAGAGTTTCACGCTCTCGCTTAAACCAAGTGAGCTGCTTCTTAGCGAAATGCCTTGTGTCTCTCTTTATTAGTTCGACTGCTGCCTCATAGGTACATTCATCCGAGAGATAATCTGCCATCTCTTTGTAGCCTAGGCCTAACATTGAGGGCAAATTTCGTGAATAACCCTTGTTTAGCAGCTCTCGTACTTCGTCTGCGAGTCCGTCTCGTAGCATATCGTCTACTCGGCTGTTTATCCTGCCGTAGACCTTTGCCCTGTCATCGTTTAGTACACAGTACAGGAAGTTATACGGGCTTGTCCGCTCTCTTTGTTCTTCGTTATGCTCTGAAAGCTTTCCACCGGTTAGAATGTTAAACTCTAAACCGTGCAGCACTCTTCGTATATTATTCTTATGTATTACCTTTGCGTACTCAGGGTCTATCTCTGTCAGTTTGTCAAACATAAAGTTTATGCCTTTTTGCTCTAATGTATCTTCGAGCATGGCCTTTATTTCTGCTCTTTTTTCTTCATCAAAGTCAGAGAACTCGACATCATAGAGCACTGACTGGATATAGAATCCTGTCCCGCCTGCTATTATAGGCATCTTGCCACGGCTTAATATGTCTTGTATGCACTCTTCAGCTTTTTGCTTGAATATGGTTACATTAAACTCTTCATCAGGGTTTAGTATGTCTATCAGATAATGTGGCACCCCGCATTTTTCTTCTTCCCGGATTTTTGCGGTGCCTATATCCATCCCACGATATACCTGCATGGAATCGGCTGAGATTATCTCACCGTTTATCTTCAATGCAAGCTGCACGGACAGGGATGTCTTTCCTACTGCCGTCGGCCCGGTTATTATTATGAGTGGCGGTCGTTTATCCATATAGTCTCCGTTTATAGTATTCGTTTAAATTTCTTTTCTATTTCTTTCTTTGTGACATCTATGATTATTGGTCTTCCATGAGGGCAATTGAAAGGATTTTCTGCTGACAGGAGCTGTTTAAGCAACTCTTTTGCTTCAACCTCTGACATTTCCATATTTCCCTTTACTGCTGCCTTACATGCACAGGTCGCTATTTTCTCTTTTATGCTCTTGATTATCGTACCCTTTAAGTCTTTTGAGAGTTCATCAAGCAGTTCTAAGAGAAATGCTTTCGGCTCCAGTCCATACAGGTTAAGCGGTATTTCTGACAAGGCATACTCATGCCCTCCGAAATGCTCTAATACAAAGCCGTTTTTTGCCAGCTCTTCGCTGTATCTCTCCGCTGTTTCCTCTTCTATGGATGAAAGAGAGATAATTATCGGAGGAGACAATAGCTGAGTTGAATCATCCGTACCTACATTTGCCATAAATTTCTCATAGAGGATCTTTTCATGTGCTGCATGCTGATCTATTATATATACGCATCCTGCACATTCTATTATCCAGTAGGTTTCAAATATCTGTCCGACTATCCTGTAGCCTTTGCTGAATATGTTGTTAAATTCCTGCCTTGTCTCAATATGCTCTGCGTTATCAAAAAGTGTCTGCTGTATGTAACGTACTCCACTTTTACCTGCATCATATTCGGAATCTTCGGCTACTATATTTACACTCTCACAGTTTGAATCATTTTCTTCCTGTGACGATAATTCTGATACCCCTGTTATGTCTATACTTATTCTTCCGTTATTATCCACAAAAGCAGAAGCTTTTTCGTTATCTGTATTAATATTGCCAGCACTTAAATCATTTGTTATTCTACTATTTATTTGTGATAAATCAGTATTTGTTTCTGAAGTGATATCTCTTTTAAAACTATCTATATTCTCATTATTTGTGTTGTAAACATTTTCATTTTTACTTACAATTGAATCTATGGTACTATCTATGTTAAATGTTTCTGCTTTATTATCGATACCAGACTTTAGAGATTTCTCAGTTAAAGATTCTATATTATATTCAATCTTATTATTTCCTGTATTATTTGATTCATTGTTATCTACAGGTTTTATCGCTGATTTACCGGATACATTATTATCATTTCTCCCTGCATTACCAATATTTTGCTCTGCCTTCTTTCTTGCTACTTCGAAGGGCTCCGGGATATATTTGTTTTTATTTTTCTCGTCCTCTGGGTTCTTTTCTGCGGGCTCAGCGCGATGTATGAGTGCTTTTCCGGATAATACTTCTGTTACTGCTTCAAAGACAGTATTGTATACTGCCTCCGGATTTTCGAAACGCACTTCCTGCTTTGTAGGGTGCACATTAACATCCATATTTGCAGGGTTGATGTTTATGTATATTGCGGTAAAGGGATACTTATGCTGCATCAGATATGGCTGATATGCATCCTCTATTGCCTTAAAAAGTATCGGACTTTTTATAAATCTACCATTAACAAATGTATTTTCTGTGTTTCTGTTATTTCTGACTATTGTTGGCTTGCATATACATCCGGATATTTTTATTTCATTTCTGCCTGTATATGACAGCTCTGCTATCTCTGAAGCGATATCACGGCCGTAAATACCAAATATTACATCCTTCATCCTGCCGGAGCCATTTGTATAGAGCACATTTCTGCCATTGTTTACGTACTTTATGCTTATATCAGGGTGCGATAATGCTATCCTCTCAACTGCCTCATTACAGTATGAGCCTTCTGTGGCTGAGCTTTTAAGGAATTTTCTTCTTACCGGCACACAGCCAAAGACATCCCTTATGATGAAAGTTGTCCCATCAGGTGCACCGATTTCTTCAAATTCCTTTTCTTCTCCACCGGATATATGGTATCTTACTGCCGAAAATGCCTCTTTGGGCTTGGTTATAAGCTCTACATCCGCTACTGCTGCTATACTTGCTAAAGCTTCTCCTCTAAAACCTAATGATGTTATGAATGAAAGATCTTCCGCATTACTGATCTTGCTGGTGGAATGCCTTACAAATGCTACTTTTACGTCATCTTTATTTATGCCGCTTCCGTTGTCTGTAATACGGATAAGTTCTATGCCTCCGCCTCTTATCTCCACGGATATTGAGGTTGCTCCCGCATCTATGGAGTTTTCTACCAGTTCTTTTATGATGGATGCCGGTCTGTCGATTACTTCTCCTGCAGCAATCTGATTTATTGTGTTTTTATCCAGAATGTTGATCCTGTTCGGCATTTCCGGCCTCCTTCTGTTTTCTATATTATCCTATTACATCTAATCTTTATTTCTATTATACCTTGTCAGCCTTTTTGAATATACTACATTACACTTCGTGGAAGTGAGCCATATCGTGAAAATTCTTTCCATCTTTCCACGTAAAACATATCCTTGTTAAGTCATAATGTTTCATCTAAGGTAGGTACTGCGAAATACCCCATCGAGTAACAATACGTTTATTTATTTGCCTTCAATTCTTCCTGCAGCTCTGCGAGTTTGTTGAGTGCCTGTATTGGTGTGATGGCTGACAGGTCCATGTCACGGATATCATCTAAGATATTGTCCTGCTTTCTTTCTGCAAAGAGAGACAATTGGTTCATCTCCAGCTCGTTTTCCTTATGTCTGCTGCTTTTCTTTGCAGTTTTATACTTGTCTGCAATGTCGCCGCCTGTCTTTATCATCTCACTTCTTTCATGTGAGTTTATGTCGTTTAGGCTAAGCAACTCCACTATTTCCTTTGCTCTTGAAAGTATATCCTCCGGTAATCCTGCAAGTCTTGCTACCTGGATACCGTAGCTCTTGTCTGCTCCGCCGTTTACTATCTTTCTTAGGAATATGATATCCTCGCCCTGTTCTTTTACAGCTATGCTGAAATTCTTTACGCTTGAAAGCTTTTCCTCTAGTTCTGTGAGCTCGTGATAATGTGTTGCAAACAGTGTTTTTGCTCCCAGCTTGCTTTCATCGCTTATATGCTCTACCACTGCCCAGGCTATTGCTAGTCCGTCAAATGTACTGGTACCCCTGCCTATCTCATCCAGTATCAGCAGGCTTTTGTTTGTAGCATTTTTCATGATCTGAGATACTTCATTCATCTCAACCATGAAAGTACTCTGACCGCTTGCCAGATCATCCGATGCTCCGACTCTTGTAAATACTCTGTCTACAAGGCCTATATCGGCACTGTCTGCAGGCACAAAGCTACCCATCTGTGCCATTAGCACTATCAATGCTGTCTGGCGCATGTAGGTTGATTTACCCGCCATATTGGGACCGGTGATTATCGCTATCCTGTTTTCCTTATCGTCAAGATAGGTGTTGTTTGCGACAAAGCCTGAACCGTCAAGCATTTTCTCAACTACAGGATGACGTCCGTTCTTTATGTCAATAATACCGTCTTCATTTATCTTTGGTCTTACATAATTATTTCTTTCTGCGATATATGCCAGTGAACACAGACAGTCAACCAGGCCAATCTTTTTAGCAGTTATCTGGATCCTTGATATGTTCATAGCTACCTTTTCACGCAGCTCAGTAAATATGTTATATTCCAGATTTATAAGCCTGTCTTCGGCATTAAGTATCTTATCCTCCAGCTCTTTCAGCTCGGGATTTATATATCTTTCAGCCTGTGTTGTGGTCTGTTTTCTAATCCAGTTATCAGGCACCAGGTTTTTATAAGAATTGGTTACCTCCAGATAATAACCGAATACTTTATTATACTTAACTCTCAGATTTTTTATCTGAGTCTGTTCCTTTTCTCTTGCCTCAAGCTCCGCCAGCCACTTTTTCCCGTCAGTCTTAGCATTTCTAAGCTGATCGATTGTTTCGGAATATCCATCCTTTATCATACCGCCTTCTCTTACTGTAATAGGCGGATCATCAACCAAGGTGTTAAGTATTTCTTCTTTTAAGTCTGTTAACGGATCTATATCCTCGTAAAGTTCCTTTATCAGCTTACTCTCGTAGCCCTTTAGGATGGACTTTATCGGTGCGATCATTTCAACTGAATTTGCGAAAGCAATCATATCTCTCGGATTAGCATTACGATAGCTTATACGTCCGGCAAGCCTTTCAAGGTCGTAGATAGAATTAAGATATTCTCGGATCTCGTCACGATCCATTACCTTTTGGTTAAACTCTTCTACCGCATCAAGCCTTTCCTCGATTTTGTCCTTTTCGAGCAGAGGCTGCTCTACCATTGACCTCATCATCCTGGCACCCATTGCGGTACCGGTCTTATCCATGACATTAAGCAGGGATCCTTTTTTATTTTTGTCCCTCATTGTTTCCGTAAGCTCAAGATTACGTCTGGTCTGGTTATCTAAGAGCATGTATTTCCCGGAAACATAGGGTATAATGCTTGTGATATGCTCGAGAGATATCTTTTGGGTTTCAAGTGCATATCTTAATACAGCTCCTGCAGCTGTCTTTGCTGTAGGGAACTCATCAATACCAAATTTAGAGCAGGAGCATTTGAAATGATCTACAAGTACCTTTTCGGATTTTTCAGGGTCAAAATATGATGCATCAACTGCCGAAAGTGCTATGTTTAGTTTTTCCCTAAGTGCTGTTACATCTATGCCGCTGATAAGGAATGCTTCGTTACAGATAAGCTCTGCCGGCTGTATCTTGGCAATCTCATCATAGATTTTTGACAATGAATCAAAGTCCTGTATAAAGAAATCACCTGTTGACACGTCTATCGAAGCGATACCAAATATGTCATCAAAGCAGAATACGCACGAAAGATAGTTGTTCCTTGTCTCGTCAAGTGCCTGAGGGTTAATATTGGTACCCGGAGTTACGACACGGATAACCTCGCGCTTTACAAGTCCCTTAGCCTTAGCTGGGTCCTCCATCTGCTCACAGATAGCAACCTTGTGACCGTTTTCCACAAGCTTTGATATGTATGAATCCGCAGCGTGGAAAGGTACGCCGCACATAGGTGCACGCTGATCCTGACCGCAGTTACGCCCTGTGAGAGTCAGTTCAAGCTCCCTAGAAGCCACATGAGCGTCGTCAAAGAACATCTCATAGAAATCTCCGAGCCGGTAAAAAACAATACAGTCCTTATATTCATTTTTTATTGCCATGTACTGCTGCATGACAGGAGTTAGTTCTATGTTCTGAATATCCATATAAACCTCTTATTGTAGAAAAACCTACGCTTTTCCACGCGTTCTCTTTTTTTACAGTGCCGGACTATGAATGCCCAAAAGAATTAATTATTGTTCGGACCGGCTGCACAAATCACTTTACGATTTATGCGTTTCCCCAGTCACCGGTTTTTAAAAACTTGTCAGCGGCTTCTTCCGCCTTATCTGTTATTTCGCTGTCAAATTTGAGCATTTTCAAAAGCAGTATCGCATTTCTTGTTACTGCTCTGCCACCTTTAAGCTTATAATCAAATGTTACCCCGTTATCCTCAACCTTTTCCTCAAAGTGATACATATAAAATTCTTTTTCAAGTATGTACGTGAGCTCTATATCATGGGTTGCGGCAAAGAGCATGCAGTTTCTCTTTCCGACATATGAAAGTATCTGCGATGAGGCTGCTATCCTTTCAAGTGTATTTGTACCTCTTAATACCTCATCGATAAAAATGAGTAACGGTACATCATCTCTTAAAGAATCACAAATCCTCTTTAGTGACTTTATCTCAACTATATAATAACTTTCCCCGTCAGAAAGGTTATCAGCCAAGGCCATCGAGGTCATGCACTTAAAGAATGTCCCCTTGTAGCTGTCTGCAAGTACGGTGTTTATTGTCTGCGCCAGTATTGAATTAATGGCAACAGTCTTTATAAATGTCGACTTACCTGATGCGTTAGAGCCGGTAAGAAGTACATTCCCCGATTCTTTAAAGTCATTCTTTACAGGGCTGATTATCATAGGGTGATAGATATTTGTTGCTGATATCCCACTTAGGCTACTGCTTGCACCCTTGTTTTCCCTGATAAGCTCGGGAATACACCAGGCCCCCATAAGTCTACGGAACGAAGCGACTGCAGCCATTGAATCAAGCAGTCCGATGACCTCATATATTTTATCAAAGTCATCTTTCCTGCTCTTTAATTTCTTAAGCATTACATTAAAACGTATGAGGTCTATATGCGTAGCCATCCTCAGGTAGTCAAGTGCAACCTCAAGTATATCTCCGCTGCTTTTCTTAGATACTATAAGACCTGCTCCGCGTGTGATGCTCTTAAACTGCTTATGCTGCTCCTTTAATACCGAAATATAGGGTGAAAGCACCTCGTCTTCAATGTTACATATGTTATTAGTGACATCAAGTGTCCTTAAAATATATGCAACTACAGCATAATAGTTCTCAATCTGGCCTTTACGCTTAAAGTACGAAATTATGTTGTAGAAGAAAACTCCAAGCAGAGAAATTATACCCACTACAGGTATTATAAACAACGATGCTACCGCTGCGACAAGGAGGAAAATGCACATAAAATGCTTAAAATTGCTCTCATCCTCCAGCTGCTCAAGTCGTCCAAGATACTCATATACTGATACCTTATCCAGTCTTCCGGCTTTGCTAAGCTCTGTCTGGAGCTTTACTCTTTTTTCAGCCTTTTTGGTAAAGAAATTGATAAGCTTTTCTCTTTCCTCCAGCTTATCTCCTTTAAGCTCCGGAGTCCTTAAAAGGTAGTATAAATATTCCTCACCAATAGAACTTTGTGTAGCATTTAACGTCATATAGACCTTGTCCATATCAAGGTCATGCCATGTGATATTATCGATATTACAATGCTCACTGTTTTCAGGGTCTTTTTCAAGCCTTTCCCTGTAATAGTAGCCTATCGACTCATACTTTTCGTAAGTATATTCAAGCTCGGGCACGAGTCCAAAGCTTTCCTTTATCTTTAATGCCCGTTTCTTTTCGGACTTTTTCTGCATATATAACCCGCCGATAACAAATATCACGAGGAATACAGCAGCTCCTATAATATATTCCATATTTTTTCATTTGCAGACGTGCTTACACATCGGTTAACTGCCTGCTTTTGTCACCGACGGAAGTCTGTAGGTTTGCTTACAAACTTTTCAAAATATTGTGATTAGTTGATACACACACATCATTATATTGTATACTATTTTCAGTTTAAAGTCAAAGTATTTTTGCTATATAACATCTTTTTGGCAGTATCATTTTTACATTATCTTTATATACATTTTCTTACATAATCAAAACCACCAGCTAAGCTGGTGGTTTGCTCTGCGGCTATAAGCCGCTGTTACCAGCTTGCCTCTAAAGAGGCTCTGAATAGTCCGCCTTCCGCACTGCGGTCACAGGCTGGCTCTAAAGAGCCTTTTTTTATTTGCC
>JAFYYN010000188.1 GCA_017557525.1 Lachnospiraceae bacterium | reverse complement strand
GTAATTCATTATCCGATTGAAGAGTCGGGCAAATTCACGGTTGAATTATCAGGAAACAATACATTCACTTATAAAGGTACAACTGCAAATTACATAGGAATATTCAGTTTCGGACAGGTAGATTTGAAATTTGCGGATAACGCATCACTTACTGTTTCTGCAGAAAATCCTTATAATGTTTCCTCTACTGTCGGTGTAAGAGCAAATGGATTAACTGTAGACGGTAATGGAACACTGAATGTTTATGGTAAAACAACACAAAATTACAGATCTGATACTGTAGGAATTCATGTTGCAAAAGAGTTTGTTCTTTCGGGTGGCGCTGATGTCAATGTATATGGTGGTGATTATGAAGGAACAAGCGGAAGCAGTTATGAATCTCACAGTACTGCAATAAAAACTTATGCCGGTACTAATTTCGTAATTGGTGACGGAAGTACTTTAAATGCTTTGGCAGGAACAAATACCGGAGGATATAATTATGGACAGAAGGCAGGAATGCTTATAAATATGCCATGCACTATAACACTTAAAGGCAGTGCTCGTATAAATGCCAAGGCTCTGAGTACAAACGATACCGGAGATTATATCAATAATAGTAATTATGGCATTATTTTAAATAATGATTCTTACTATACACGAGATTTTGAAATCATAAGTGATTCATGGACAGGAAGATTTGAAGTTGAAGGAAATGGCTCTGCTTATCAAACAAAATACAGATCATCTTATTATCCAAATGTATTAAAACATAATCCTGCTGAAGTCGAGATTTTAGGATATTATTATAACGATGAAAATGAATATTGTCTGGATTCGAGTGAATATACCGGTTACATTTATTACAATCAATTAGTAATTCGTCCAAATAAAGCCATAATTACATTCGATGCCAATAAGGGAAGCGGAAGCGTGGCAGATTTGATGGTAGATAAGGGAACTACTTATACGCTTCCTGAAGCAAATACTTTCACTGCACCTAAAGGATATTCATTTAATAAATGGCAGGTAACTATTGGCAGAGAAAGTGCTGTTAACATGAATCCGGGTGATGAAGTTGTAGTAAGTAAGGATACTGTAGTTAAAGCAATCTGGAAGCCTAGAACCGACACCGCATACAAGGTAGAGCATTACAAACAGGGACTTGATGGCAAGTATACTGCAAAGCCTGCAGTTGAAAAACTTAAAGGTACAACAGGAGCAAGCATCAAACCTGCAGTAAAGAAGTATGAAGGCTTCACATCACCTTCGGTTCAGAAAGTTAAGATTAAGGCTGACGGAACCCTGGTAGTTAAGTATTATTACACCAGAAATTCATATGCGCTTAAGTGGGATCTTGACGGCGGAAGTGCAAGTGGAAAATATACAAGCGGAAAAGTAAAATATGGCACGAAGATAACTGCACCTACACCTACCAAAAAGGGATATAAATTCAATGGCTGGTCCGCAACGGTTTCAAAGACTATGCCTGCAAAGAATGTAACGTATAAGGCTAAATGGAAGGCAAATGCCTTTACACTTACCTGGGATTTGGCAGGCGGAACCGCAAGCAATAAGTATACTAGCGGAAAGGTTAAGGCCGGCGCTAAGATTACTGCACCCGTTCCTACAAAAGAAGGCTATACATTTGACGGCTGGTCAGTATCCGTTCCTTCAAAGATGCCTGCAAAAAATTTAAAGATTACAGCAAAATGGAGAGAAAAGACTCAGGAAGAATATGTAACCGATTTCGTTAAGAGATTCTACAGTGTAGTACTTGAGAGACCTCAGGCAGAAATTGATGCAGATGTGGACGGTATCAAGTACTGGGTTGACAGACTTATAAGCGGAGTAGATGACGGTTCGAACGTAGCATACGGATTTGTATATTCGAGAGAATTCCAGAATAAGGGTGTATCAGATGAAGAGTATGTAATAATCCTTTATCACTCATTCTTCGGAAGAGATCCTTTTGATCCGAACAACCTTGATACGGACGGATATAACTACTGGGTTAACAAGCTTAAGGCAGGAACAGACAGAATGGATGTACTTGCAGGATTTACCAATTCGGCAGAATTCCAGAATCTT
>JAFYYN010000187.1 GCA_017557525.1 Lachnospiraceae bacterium | reverse complement strand
AGGACGAACCCGGAAGCGAAAAGTATATGGAGATCGATGCCGATGGTAACGGCACCGTAAAGTACTACGACGGCGGCACCGGGAAATACGACATGGCCGAAATGGAGCTTTTTGATAACGAAGACTATGAGGGACGGCCCAGCTGGAAGGTATACAGAGGCGACTGGCCTGCCCTGGAATACACGGTCATGAGCCTGATCGAGGACCGTCTGCATATCAGTGTGGAATGGACAAATACCGACGGGACTCCCGGCGGCAGCGATTACGTCTTCCACAGAGTTACGGACTAAGTAAAATAAAAGAGGGGGCGCGATGCCCAATGTTATTAAGTTAAGATAACAGAAGGAAGAGTTCTATATCATAAGTGATATAGGGCTCTTTTTTTTATAAAAAAGCTTGACATGTAGGTCAGAATGTGCGGCCGCTTTCGCTACTGATTGTATTTATGAGGTAGCGAAAGCGGCCCTTGTAATTAGAAAAAAACTGATTGCAAGGAGGTTGCATATGAAGCCAAAACAAGTTAAGAAACTCTTGATGGATGAGATTAGAAAAGTGTCTCAGTCCATTGAGCGATACTGTATCAATCCATCTAAGGATTTTACAAGAACAAGAAAGCTGCCCATTGAAAAACTGATGCTGGGTATTATTGGAATGGAAAGCGGATCTATCACCAATGAATTACTGGATTATTATGATATATCCCCTGAAACACCCACGGCATCAGCTTTTGTCCAGCAAAGGAATAAGTTAAAACCGGAAGCTCTCGAAGCTGTTTTTAAGGGCTTTTCTCAGAGCCTATGTTTAGATGGAAACGTTGATTTCCCGATGTTTGCCATTGACGGATCTGATATTCAGGTTGCAACTAATCCTGATGACCCTTCAGCATATTTCCCTGGAACAAACGGCCAGAAAGATTACAACCTGTTACATTTGAATGCGCTTTATAATCTCGACAAACATATATATGTTGACGCTGTTATTCAAAGCAGACGTGACTGGAACGAACATGAGGCCTTCGTTTCTATGGTAGACAAATCTAAAATCCCAAAGGCTCTCGTTATCGCAGATAGAGGATACGAGTCATATAACAACATGGCACATATCCAAGAAAAGGGATGGTGCTTCCTGATTCGTATTAAAGATGGAAGAACAGGCATAAAGGATGGACTTGATCTGCCTGCCGAAGGAACCTTTGATATTGATATCTGTATGAAGCTGACCAGAAAACAGACAAAAGAGGTAAGAGAACTTCTAAAAGATCGTAATCATTATAAGTTTCTTCCGATAAATTCAAAATTTGATTTTCTTCCTCAGTCCAGTAGAAAGAAAGACCCTGCAGTGTTTTACGAACTAAGTTTGCGAGTGGTACGTTTTCAAATATCAGATGATACATATGAGACCATACTAACCAATCTCGACCGAATTGAGTATCCTCCTGGTAAAATAAAGGAACTGTATGCCTTAAGATGGGGAATAGAAACATCTTTCAGAGATTTGAAATACACAGTTGGTATGTTGGATTTTCATTCAAAAAAGACAGCGTGCATTAAACAGGAAATATACTCTCATATGATAATGTACAATTTTGCGGAAACAGTTACTTCGCAGGTATCCATCCGCAAAAAGAAAAGAAAACATACCTATAAGGCAAATTTCTCAGTTGCTGTACACATATGCAGATTATACTACCGAAATAAAGTCACGCTGTCTGTACTTGAATCCATAATAGCTAAGAATCTCATTCCTATACGTTTAAGCAGGCATAGGGATCGTGATTTGCCAAAGAAGAGAGTCTATCATGGATTCTTATATAGAGTAGCATAATCCAAGAAAAAATGAATACGTTTTTTGAGGCAGATTATAGGGTCTGCCTACTTGACGTGTTCCAAACACGCAAAAAAGGAAGCCATATACCAGCGTATAGGCTTCCTTTTTTAGGGTCGAGCGTTATCACAATGTTAACTTAATGACATTGCGGGTTCCCGGTCCTTTTTTACATACATCATACCTGATCGAAAAAGCCCGGTGAAGAATAAAATGCTTCGATCGCTTCCCCGATATACTTTGCGGCTCCGCTTCCCAGAACGGAATCCATTCCTTTTGCAAGCTCTTCGTTTTCCCGGTATTCCTTTGCAAGATCCTTGAGGAGAGGAGCTGCATCCTTAAGCTGATAAACTATTTTAATATTCCATTTTTTAATAACTGCACTGCTTTTAAATGTATAAGTATATGTAGCAGGGCCTGATGCAATAGCAAGTGTAGGATCCTCAGATGTAACTCTATT
>JAFYYN010000186.1 GCA_017557525.1 Lachnospiraceae bacterium | reverse complement strand
GGGGCTGTGAAAAAAGTCCCGTAAAAAAAGAACGCTTTCAGGCATAAAAGTCTGGCAGCGTTCTTTTTGTTTTGGTATAATAATTCTGCAATGAATACCAAACACTATTATAGTCCAAAGCAGGGAAGATTACCAGTATTTATTTCAGATATTTTAAATATTTGTGATCCGGTATTAGCATTTGACAGAATCATGGAGGAGATTGAAATAGATAAGTATCTAAAGCCTGAACCATTCAGCAGACTGGGAAGGCCCGGATATAATAGAGTCAACATGCTAAAGACAATCCTCTTCGGCTTTATGGACACGGGATATGCATCCTTAAGAGAATTAGAAGATCGCTGTAAAACCAACATCAGGTACATGTATCTCATGGATTATGAGACGCCAAGCTATCGTTCATTCAGCTACTTTATCAATGAAGAACTGACAGATTCTGTTCAAGGCATCTTTAAGGCCATCATGTCCTATATCAAAAAAACTGACGGTGTAGATCTTCAGCATCTTTATATTGACGGATCCAAGTTCGAAGCCAACGCCAATAAGTATTCCTGGGTATGGAAAAAGGCTACTGAAAAATCGAGATACCGCCTGTATGCCAATATAACCGCACTGTTCACAGAGATGAATGAAACCCTTGCTTATACCGGCATGAAGATTGATACAGGCACAGAATACACTCCGGAATGTCTTGAGACAATACTGGACAGATACGCTTACGTGTGCCAAATCGATGAGAAAGACTTTGTTGCGGGACGAGGTCATAGGAAAAGCAGGGAGCAGCGGTATTATGAAAAACTCAAGGGGTATATAGATAAGCTTAGGGAGTATGTAGTAAAGATAAAAATCTGTGGTCCGGATCGGAACAGTTATTCAAAGACAGACTCTTCTGCAACATTTATGAGGATAAAAACCGATTACATGGGCAATGATCAGCTGCTCCCTGCTTATAACATACAGATAGGTGTTGCTGATGAATACATAGCCGTTGTAGATGTCATGCAGTACAGGTCAGATATAGACTGCTTTATTCCACTAATGGAGAAATTCCATGAGATGTATGGTTTTTATCCGAAATATCCTGTAGCTGATGCCGGATATGGTTCCTATGACAATTACCTGTTCTGTCAGGAGCACGGCATGGAAAAATACATGAAGTTTACAATGTATAAGAAGGAAACAAGCGATGATAAATATCACAACGATCCATTCCGTGCAGTAAATTTCAAGACTAATGAAAACGGGAAGATGGTCTGTCCGAACGGCAAAGAATTCAATTTCGCATACAGGAAGCCGATAAAAGGCAATCAGTATGGACGTCAGGAAGAATACTATACCTGTGAGGACTGTAGTGGGTGCCCATATGCGGAAAAATGTAAAAAGACAGATAAGAACAGAACTGTAAGGATAAACGAAGAGCTGAGTGCAATGCACAAGGAAGTGATCGATAACCTTGAAAGCATACACGGGGCGATGCTTAGGATGAACCGGTCGATACAGGCAGAGGGTACATTTGGCATAATGAAATATGACCGCTGGTATAAACGGACTGTGCGAAGAGGGCTTGAATCTGTCAGGTTAGAACTTTTTTTAGTTTCTATCGGTCATAATCTATATAAATATCATAATAAACGGATGAAACTCCGAGAAGCTGCATAAACATAAAAATGTTAAAAGCTGTGGGGTAAGGGGGAATATACTCTCTTTTTGTCTTAAACCATAAACTCGAGTAAAAAAATAGGAGCTGTGAAGAATGGGACAATTTTTAGTCCCATTTTTTCACAGCCCCTTTTTTTGTCAAATGATATTTTTGATTATTAAAAGATATAAAAATAATCTAAATTTGTCACTTATAAGTCACTTTAATATTATATTTTAAATATGAATACTGGTTTAAATTCTCCTTCTATACGGTAAAGCTCGGTCTGTCATCCTGAGCGTAGGCGAAGATTTTTAAAAGAAACATAACAGCTTGGCGGCAGTTTGCTTCGTTCAGGATGATGGTACAGAGCACAGATTAAAAACTGACTAACACTGAAAGTATAGAAGGAAAGACAAAAGAAAAAAGAAAGGATCATGAGAACAATCCTCATGTACAACGATCATGGAAATACTTCGT
>JAFYYN010000185.1 GCA_017557525.1 Lachnospiraceae bacterium | reverse complement strand
TCACCGATAGTCATATCTTTTGTAATTTCTGCCATTTTTGTTTACCTCCGTATTAATAATCCTTTGAAAGAATAACACTTTTTATGTATGCGGTCAATCGGGTTAAGAAAACCTTATGTGGTCGCCTCTCTTCTGAACCACCTCGTAGCCGACCTTTTTAACTCTTAAGGTCATGCATCGGATACATTCCGCGGCCTCATCTCCCGTACAGATTTTATTGTCGTATAAAAGATATTTATCCCTCACATCCGTAGGGGAAAGATTCGGCATTACGACATTTGCACCTGCCAAAATACCTTTCTCTCTTCCCAGGCCGTCCGCTGTTCCGAGTGCTGTAGTCGCAGGAAGCAGAACTTCGGGAAGCATGATTCTGATAATTGATAAAAGCTTTAAAGTAATCTCCACGCTGCCCGTCTCACAGTCCGCAAAAGGTGTGTCGTGATGAGGAATGAAAGGTCCTATTCCTACCATCTCGGGCTTGAATTCCTGCAGGAATCTTAAGTCTTTTATGAGGTGTTTTACGGTCTGGTTCGGCGAACCGATCATCATTCCGCAGCCAACCTGATATCCGATTTCCTTTAAATCCCAGAGACACTTCATTCTGTGGTCAAATGAAAGCTCTGCTGGATGAAGGGACTCGTAATGCTCTTTGTCCGCAGTCTCATGTCGTAAAAGATATCTGTCTGCGCCCGCATCAAAAAGCTTCTGATAGCTTTCTTTTTCTCTCTCGCCAATCGACAGTGTCAGAGCACATTCGGGATATTTTTCCTTGATTTCTTTTATGAGCGGGACGAGCACATCATCACTGAAATATGCATCCTCTCCACCCTGCAGCACGAATGTCCTGAAGCCCAATTTATATCCAATCTCGCAACAGTTTAATATCTGCTCACTTGTCAGTCTGTATCTTTCTGCGTTCTTGTTGCTTCTTCTGATGCCGCAATAAAGGCAGTCGTTCTTGCAGTAATTCGTAAACTCAATCAGTCCCCTTAAATAAACTTCCTTTCCGTATACGGCTTCTCTTACCTCTCTCGCCTTCGATGCAAGATATTCTATTGTTTCCTTGTCTTCGCAAAGAATCAGTTTTTCAAATTCTTCGTCGGTTAGGTCTCTTTCTTTTACAAGTCTGTCAATTATGTCTTTCATTCATTTTCCTTCTTGGTCTGTTCATTTTCTTCTTTGTATTTCGCATACGCCTCATCTATTTGAACCTTAAAAGCATCATAATCTTCAAAGCGGAACGGAAAGCCGTAAAGCTCTGCATTAAGATGTTCTTTTGCAAACGCCTTAACATCATTCATATATGCGCCGTTATAATATTCAATCACAAATCCTCGTGCCTTTTTCTTAACCTCATCTTCCATAAACCAGTTGTTTCCGGTAAGATAGTCCGTCGGTTTTACTTCGCGCTTCTTAATCCGGGCCATGAATTCTTTTATCTCAGCTGCGGTGTCCTCATCATTATCTTTCGAGGCCTGGTAGAAATTATTTTCAATTATCCACATTAAAAGATACGCAAAATCATCATATGCATATTCCCAGACTGCGTTTTCATCCTCGCGCGTAAGTTTCTTAGGATTCCTGCCGGTCTGAGCGAGGTAAAATTCGCG
>JAFYYN010000184.1 GCA_017557525.1 Lachnospiraceae bacterium | reverse complement strand
GCAGGAGAATCCAAGATGTTTTATATGCCCGTTCTTTTTCTGCTCCATAAGGTAGTCATAGATACCAAATCGGGGATCCAGATACTGTTCTATGTTCATTTCACATACATTATGAAACAGGTAGAAATCAAAATACCCAGCTCCTGTCTTTTCAAGCTGCTTCTCAAATATTTCTTTTACCTTCGGCATGTTTGACAGGTCATATCCCGGGAATTTGTCTGCCAGGTAAAAACTCTCTCTTGGATACCTCGACAATGCTTCTCCAATGACAAGCTCAGAATTGCCGTTATGATAGCCCCATGCAGTATCAAAATAGTTTATCCCGTTCCGGATTGCCGTATCAACCATCCTGAACGCACATTCCCTGTCTATCTTTGAATCGTCACCATCTATAACCGGCAGACGCATAGCTCCAAATCCCAATGCCGATAATTTAATATCCTGAAAATCTCTGTAAACCATAATACCCTTTCCTCCTTCTTCCATTAATTCTCAATCCCTGATTACATTTCCGTCATAATCTATTTCATAATAATTATCCGAAAAATCATATAATCGGATACATTCCGGCATCATCTCAAAAGCAGGTTCTTCACCATGATATCTTACAAAAATATCTCTTGCTCCGAAATCCCATACAACATCAAGGTCCTGTGTCATTCTTATTATGTCCATCTCACAATATAATATAAAATCCTGCTGATACCTATAAACCGAAAACAGAGTCCCCATCATATTTATACTCTTTTTATTTTTCATTTCACCGGTCTGTGCATCGAATTCGCATACCGTATCATTCAGAAACAGGAACAAACTGTTTTCTTCTATAAAAGCATACTCATCATGTGGTGTAAAATACGAAACTTTCAGTATGATCTTCTTTTCCGTCGTATGAGCGGCATCTGCAATACTTACACAGATTGATTTAGAATAATCATCGCAGATCACGATATACGCATTGGGACGTACAAAATTGTCAGCCGACTCAGGATCATAGTTTATTTCATCTATTTCAATTTCCCATTTATCATTACAAAGATACATCGATTTCTCCGCTTTACTCTATTATTATGAAAAGAATTATATGTATACTACTATAGCACAATAGCTCTAAAAATGCTATATCCTTAAAAAGAAAAAGCACTAGAGATTCAAGTAATCCTGATGCCCTTGAAAAACTATAATTTTCCTGTCACATTTATTATACAATATTCTGAAAAAGTACCGGTCTTAAATTTTATGGCCCAGTCAGCTATTCCGCTTGTAACTATAAACGTTGTATTATCACGCTTTTCAGTACCGTAAGTCCTGTCATTTGCTTTCATAAAATACGCTGCGATGTTCATTTCAAGCAGCTGTCCACCATGTGTATGTCCTGACACTACAAGGTCAACTCCTGTTTCTGATTCCTCAGCGTAAGCAGTAGGCTGATGGTCAAGGACAATCATATATTTTGACTGATCTAATTCCGATACTATATCTCTTATCTGCATGCGGTTCTGTACCGAATAATCCTGCCTTCCAATTATGTAGAACATATCATCTATCAGAACAGCTCCGTCTTCAAGTAATATGACTCCGGCATTTTCAAGTTCTGCTACCAGTTCATCAACCGTAAAGTCCCTGTACCGGTAATAACCCTTATCATGGTTACCGTACACCATATATATTCCATACCTGCATTTGAAATCTTTAAGTGCTTGGCAGCATGCTATCATATCTGCCCTTGTTGTATCGTCATCAACAAAATCACCGGGAATAAGAAGTATATCCGGATTCTCCTCTTGTATAACCTTTAGCCTTTCCGCAAAGCCCTCTCCATCAAACAAGGCTCCTACATGTGAATCAGCAAACATTGCGACCTTGAGGTTATCAATACCAAGATCTTTATCTGTCTTCAAAGTATATTCTGTTCTCCATACATGATGTGCCTGATACCAGCCCACAGAAAAATAACATATCTCGAAACATAGTACTATTATACCTGTCAGGTATGGCCTGAATTTCCCGGAATCAATATTCTTACTCTCTTCATGCAGCCCGCTTTTTCTTTTATTGATTATTTTTTTTACGATTTTCCCGATCAGCTCAGCTATAAACCAGTATATGCTCATGTGGATCATAACTATGGCTGTATTTACAACATTCATCCATGCAAAAACTCCAAACACTGCCATCGGTATAAGCCCCAGAAGCCTTCTGAGCCACTTTCTGTCTTTTGCAATTTTACGAACTATGGCGAACTTACAGAACCTTGACCATAAAAAGAATATACTGGCTATAGCCCCAAGTATCGCACCGCCAAATATTATAGCCCATCTTATATCCATTTTTTAGCCCCTTATCTTTAGTACAGACTTCTTTTATTTTTTTTGCTGTCTGATAAAAATTATTTCCATTTTCTTATCCAATTTAGGACATCCGGAAATGCATTAGTCACATCCTTGTCCATCACTGCAAGCGCATCATCACTGACTGTTCCGTTTGTCACTTCTTTAAGATCTGAAATCGAACTGCCTAATCCGCTTCCGCCATGTGTGACGATACAATATATATTCTTACCTTCCATATCTTTCTGTTTCATATATTCTTCAACAGGTACAGGAAGTGTCCACCACCATAGCGGGTATATCAGAATAACGGTATCATATTCCGAAAGATCGGGCTGTTCCCCGACAAACGTCGGAACAAAACCGTTATTCATCTCCGTCCGGGCTTCCGACACTGTTGCTCCGTAAGAAGAAGAATACTTCTTTTCAACCACTATCTCATAGCGGTCAAACCCGGTGATCTGTTCTGCCATATCACCAAGAAGCGCTGCGTTACCGACCAGACGTCCATTCTCATCCATAAGCGAAGCGCTTGAAACAGCATCAACATTTGGATCGAAATTAGTATTCCCAACCCTGGTAAATGAAATAATGATCCCTTTTCTTTTTTCCATATCCAGTTTATCTGTACCTATTGCCTCATCACGGTTCAACTCCACAGGGAAATAGTGACGGCTTATATAGGAAGTCCCGTAGTACGCCGTCAGTATCACACCCGCAACTATAACTGTTCCCAATATCACCGCTTTTACCATGTGAGCCTTCATCCACTGTGTAATCCCCCGCATACGCTTAAAGAACCCGGGACGTAAAAATTTATATATATAATAGGACACGAATATGCAAAGCCCCATAATTGCTGCGTAATCAAGATAAAAGCTTATGACGGATTCATCATAGTCAAAAAAAGCAAACTTCACATTTCCGGTAATATAAGAAAGCAGCTTCCTGCTGAATAACGCCAAAAGTCCATATACCGCAACAAGCAACGCAATTATTCTGGATGCCCAGGTTATGATGCCCCGCCATGGTTTCTTCATCCCACTGACTTTTCTGCCCGCTTTTCCTATCACCAGCCCGAAGTGCAGACCAATATGCATACTCATCACAAGGTACACAGCATAAGAAACCATAAGATGTATACTTCTGGCCGTACTGCTGCTAAGCGGCAACGGCAGCCACCTAAAGACATAGCCTGACATAGCCATCCCACTGAACATGAGCAGGATGACTCCTATAAACAGTGCTATATTTATAACAGTCTGCATAACACGGGAAGCCGGGTATTTCCCTTTGGGGATCCCGGCTATCCATCTTCTGTTTAATATGTGATGAATTATAAACACCACAAAACATACTGTTCCGCTTATCTCGTGCCACATCTGGCCTGTTAAATGCATGCCCATGAGCACAAACAAAAGTACTGTCATCAGTATATCTGTAATAATCTTTAACCTTTTTGTATTTAACCTGCCCAATATCTTATAAACTCCTTCCGTCAGTCAGCCTTAATTTGATAGTTTATCCAGCCACTCTGACACTGTTTGCTCTGCGTCCTTAACCTTTTCTCCATTTACCGCCAGACCTTCAAGCACATTTGCATCCGGCTCAAGTTCTGCTATATCCGAATATGTTCCCCCATCTCTTGAACCAAGGTGAGTGTTAAATGGTATTATTGTTTTCCCGGCAAAGTCATATCTGTCAAAAAATGTTTCCATAACCATCGGTATCTCATACCACCAAATGGGATATCCAACAAAGATGACATCATATACTTCCGGGTTTACGTTGATAGTAAATCCCGGTCTTGCATTATCATTTTGCTCCTGCTTGGCCTTATCAGTAGTATCATTATAAGAAAGTGGATAGGCTTCATCAGGGATTATCGCGGAAATCTGCGCTCCTGTCTTTTCTCCTATCATCCATGCAAGGTATTCTGTTGATCCTTTCCCGTCAATCATAGGTGTTGCTGACGATACTGCGTCAGCTGTATTGTTATTGGCCGTGCTAAAGTATACCACCAGGACTTTTTTATATGGATCCGATGATATCTGTCCGGATTTTTCTTCTGATGTAGTTTTGTTAGTATTGTCTTTGCTATCAGACGCAGTCTGACTGGTGTCCTTATTTTCTCCAGAAGTCCTGTTTTCTGTACTGCATCCTACTAATAGCACAAGCATGACTATAGTAAAAATCGTAACAAGCCTTTTTTTTATCAACTCAAGACTCCTCTCCATAAACCTCTTTTGCCAGCCCAAATACTGCCCATGCTTTTGGCCAGCCGCTATAAAAAGCCACATGAGTAATGAGTGCTGCCATTTCCTTCTGAGTTACACCGTGTTTTTTAGCATTCATGATATGATGTTTTAGCGCGTCTCCCACTAGTCCCTGTGCCATAATAGCCGTGACTGTAAGCATACATCTTGTTTTTACATCGATGTCCTGATTATTCCAGTTTTCACCGAAAAGCACATCATCATTGTAATGCGCAAACTCAGGCGCAAATGTTCCAAGCGCATCTCTTCCTGCTGTCTGTATGATCTTCTCTGCCATATCTTACTCCTCCTATAAAGATGCTCTAAAGATATCCGCGATATCCTTCTGTAATAGCGGTGCCCACGCATTTTCAAGGCCTTCATTATCTGCTACATGTTTTGCCATCTCATCGATACGGCTCTCATCAATCCCTACATCCTTTAGATGCATAGGAATACTGATCGATTCGAAGAACCTGTATGTGGCTTCTATTGCCTTATCCGCAATAGCAAACTTATCCTGATCTGCATCAATACCAAATACATTAACTCCATATTTCACAAATCGATCAACAGTCTTTTCACTCAGGATGTGTTTCATCCATCTCGGAGTGATGATTGCCAGACCCTCTCCATGTGTAATGTCATAATATGCCGATAATGCATGCTCCATACCATGGCACGGCCATCCGGACTGACTGTTGCCAAGAGAATAAATACGATTGCATCCGTACGTACAGTCAAGCATCATTTCAGCTCTGGCAGTATAATCCTCCGGATTTTCCAAACACCTCTTCACATTTATCATAAGGCTCTTTAAAGCTGCTTCCATAAAGCCGTCATTAAGGAGCGTGGAATCTTCGCAGAAATACTGCTCCATGATATGGTTCATAGCATCTGCGCATCCTGCAGCGGTCTGTTTTTTTGATACAGTGAACGTATAAGTAGGATCAAGAAAAGAAACTGCCGGATAAAGTAACGGATCAACATATCCTATCTTATCGTTTGTTTCTGTCCTTGAAATCACTCCACCCGGATCATACTCACTGCCTGTGGCCGCAAGAGTAATGATATCAACGATTGGAAGCGCTGCCTGCGCCTTTACCTTATAAGAGATCAGATCCCAGGGATCACCATCATACCTTGCTCCGGCTGCAATAGCTTTAGAGCAGTCCAGCACACTTCCTCCACCTACGGAAAGGATTACGTCTATATTCTTTTCTTTACAGATCCTTACGCCATCCAGAACGCTTGGATCATACTTCGGATTTGGCTGAATGCCGGATAATTCATATACTTCATAACCTTTCAGAAGTTCCTTCACCTTGTCGTAAAGTCCGATTTTCTTAATGCTTCCTCCACCATATGTGAGAAGTATCTTTTTACCGAATCCGCTCATAACATTGGTAAGTTTTTCATCTACTACACCTTTTCCAAAGATAAGCCTTGTCGGTGTCATGTAATCAAAATTCTGCATAATGTTTTCCTCCTTTTACATCAATCTGTTTGTTTTTAGCCAGCTCTCTATCTGAGGATCTGCACTGCCTACGCTGCTCCCATTTAGTGCAAGACATTTCTTCACTTCAGCTCCTGCACAGGTCTTCTTTATATCTGACTCACTGGATCCCATACCGCTTCCTTCGTTTGTACACAGCGGCAGGATCGTCTTTCCTGAAAAATCAAAGGCATCCAGAAATGTGAACACCGCCATCGGCATGGTTCCCCAGTAATTCGGGTATCCGAGAATGATCGTGTCATATCCGTCAATGCTGTCAGGAAGAGATACCAGTTCCGGACGCACATTGTTCTTCTTATCCTTCTTTGCTTCTTCGATACAGGAATTGTATTCCTTTGAATACGGATTCTTCATCTCAATCTTAAACATATCCCCATCAATGCGATCCTTTATCTTCCCTGCCACAATCTCAGTATTTCCGATTTCGATATATCTCATGGATCCGCCAAAATAATTCTCATCTGCTCTCGAAAAGAATGCTATAAGAGTCTTTGCCATATACTTTTTACCTTCTCTTTCTTATGATTCAAACGGAAGATGCATGTTAGCATATTTTGCTACTTCTTCCTTAGTAGCGTTATAATACTTCTTAGTTCCGTCAAGCTTTGCAATCTCTGCCATCTCTTCATCAGTAAGAGCAAAATCGAAGATATCGCCGTTGTCACGGATATGATCCGGATTCTTAGAGCCGGGGATCGTGATGAAGTTCATCTGAGTCGCCCAGCGAAGCACAACCTGCGCATTGCTCTTGCGGTATTTATCTGCAAGCCTGCCGAATATCTCTTCTTTTACAAGTCCGGGATCTCCATGTCCCAAAGGATACCAGCCCATGAGTACTGTCCCAAACTCTTTCACTCTGTCTCTTACTTCTTTCTCTGTGCAGTATGGATGTGCTTCCAGCTGCATCACATGAGGCTTGATCTCTGATTCCTTAAGAAGCGTTTCAAGGTCATCATCATAGAAGTTTGAAATTCCTAGGCTCTTTGCCTTTCCATCCTTATATGCCTTTTCAAGTTGTCTGTATCCTGCCATATAATTTCCTGCAGGCTGATGGATGAACAGCAGATCCACATAATCCATACCCAGCCTCTTTAAAGTGTCCTCTACAACTGCATCATTCTCATACAGAGTCGGCCAGAGCTTAGTAGATATAAATAATTCTTCTCTTTTTATGATACCTTCATCGATAGCTCTCTTTACGCCCTGTCCTACAGCCTCCTCATTCATGTATGCGTTAGCGGTATCAATCAACCTGTATCCAAGCTTGATTGCTGAGTATACGCTGTTTACCGTATCCGCAGGACTGATCATAAATGTTCCGATCCCGAGTACTGGTGCTAAAACTTCGTTAGATAATTTTACATATTCCATGATGTTTTCCTCCATTATTATGTTTGCTATAGTTTCTATTTATCTTTTTGTGTTTCCCGATGATTCTACTTTACAACAAAAACAAAATAATGTACAATACCAATATCGGAATCTGCTATAACAAAATCGAATACTGGAAAAATAATAGGAGTAAACCATTATGATAGATATATCTCTTTTAGAACAGTTTTATACGTTCGCCGAATGCGGTACGCTTTCTGCCGCCGCGGAAAAACTGCATACCTCCCAGCCCGCCCTGACACGTGCCATGAAAAAACTGGAAGAAGATTTAGGTGTGTCTCTTTTTATACGCAGTAAAAACCAACTGAAGCTTAACGAAACCGGATTGCATGCGGCGGAGTATGCCCGTGATGTGTTGGATGCAGACCGTGATTTTGAAGCTAAGGTAAAGGCATATGATCGAAGCTTAAAAACAATCGCTATCGGGTTCTGCGCTCCCGTACCGCAGACCGTGCTCACACCCATCCTTAATACCATCTTTGAAGGCATGACTATCTCTGCTGACATGTCAGACGATATCCATTTTGTAAACCGTCTTAAACTCCATGAGTATCACCTTGCCGTACTTCATGAGGATCCGAAAGATGAAAATATTTTTGTAAAAAAATGCGGGCATGAGGATTTATTCATCTCCCTCATGCCCGGTGATCCACTGGCTTTCTATCCTGAAATTCATTTATCTGATCTTGATGGAAGGTCCATCCTTCTTCTGACCCGTATAGGCTTCTGGATGAACTTTCATAACAACAAGACGCCTAATACCAATTATCTGTTACAGATGGATTCAAATTCATTCTATGAGTTGTCACAGAACTCAGACTATCCTTCCTTCTCTTCCAGCTACTACTTAAGCCGTGGTCAAAAGATTGAAGGAAAAGTTACCGTCTCTCTGGCCGATCCTGAGTGCCATACAGATTATTTCCTTGCCTGTCTTGCATCCGAGAAAGATAAATACAAGATTCTTTTTGACCGCGTGAATGAGACGACGATACTTTAAAACACATTATTACACTATCAATTTCTAATCCGTCACATCTCTTGTCAGGTTCTTTACCCAGATATATTTGTTGTAATGCCATTTCAAAAACGGCAGCTTAACTATCTCATCAAGGCACATGATCACGTAAACAACCAGTACCGGCCACTTAAAAACAAAACATGCAACAAGCGATGCAGGAATCGCAAAACACCATGTAGCAAAGAAAACACTTATTGCATCATACTTCGCGTCTCCGCCAGCCGGAAATACACCACAGGTAAAAATCGTATTATATGCATACGCAAACATATAGAAGCAGCTGAATACCAGCATCCATATCAGGTATCCTTTTGCAGCATCCGTCAAAGTGTAAAAAATATAAACAAGCGGTCCGGTTATGACAATGAGCAGGACATTAATGAGACCATTCAAAAATGACACCTTGTAAAATCGGTCACCATACTTTTTAGCCTCATCAAGTTTTCCAGCTCCAAGAAGTTCGCCGATCATGATCCCGGAGCCCCCTGCTATCCCGGCGGTCACACATGCTATCAGCTGTTGTGCCACGCTCGTGACTGAAGCAGATGCAGTTGCATCCGATCCGAGATGTCCCATTATCACGTTATGAACAGTTATACTCAAGCCCCAGGAAAGGGCACTGGCCAAATTAGCAGGAAATACCTTCCAAAAGTCTTTTTCAAATACCCTCGAAAAGTATGTCAGACTCTTTAACGGCAAATGGATTGTCTCTTTTTTCTTAGCCCATATGATAACTATTATAAGAGATAATGCTTCCACAACTATTGTTGAATACGCCGATCCGTTGGCACCAAGTGCCGGTACCCCACATTTCCCATATATAAGAAAATAATCAGCTATCATATCCACGGATACAGTTACAGCAGATATGATAACACTTAGCTTTGCGTCTCCCGCGACCTTCATGTTCATCAAAAAACACTGTGCCACTGCCGAGAAAAGGTATGAAAAACTGACGATCCGTAAATATCCTGCACCTATGGATATCAGGCTTTCTTCCGAGGTAAATATCCTCATCACCTGTTCCGAAAAGGCAAGTGCAGAAACGAAGAACACAAGGCTGACAAGAATGGAATACCTTATCGCCATGGCTAAGAAACATCCGGCATTTTTATAATCCTTCTTTCCCCAATACTGGGCTACGAGTATCCCTGCGGCTCCTGTTATCGCTCCCGTAAACAATGTCATCACAAAGAACAGCTGGTTTGCTAGTGATACCGCTGCTATAGAATCCTGGTTCAGTCTTCCCAGCATGAGTGCATCAGATGCTCCGACTAAAGCATTAAGAAGATTTTGAAGCGCAAGCGGTATGGCAAGTGATTTTAATTTATCATTAAAAACTATCTTTTCGTTATTGTTCATACACCTCATATTTAATCAGGTTCGCAAATATCTTATAAACACCCTTCTCATCTACAGCACCACTTTGAAGCTTTTTTCATTACTCTGACATATTCATCGCATGTCAGATTCCTCGTGGTGTGTCCGGGAGTTATACAGCATACACGTCCCTTCCCCAACTGTTTTACCCACATACCTGGCTGGGTTCCGTTTTTAGATTCGGTCTGTGCTATGATCTCTATATCATTTTCTTTAAGCATTTCCATCATATAATGCTCATCATTTTCAGGCAGGACAAAATCACTGATCCCTTCTAAAATCTCGTGCTGTTTTGTCGGTATGAATCTTACAGGGCATTGCTGAGGATGACCGGTAAATATTCCCTGTATCATTTCTCTCACTATCGGATGGTCACCTTCCAGATCGGTAACTGCCGCATGCACCAGTATCAATCCTGTTCCTTGATCGCGTACATATTCAAAGAGTCTGTCAGTCCATAATTTATCACACCAGACAGGTGTGGGGATCTGGTCATTTTCAATAGGATCCTTAAATGATACAATAAGATCCGGTACCTCATTCATATTCATAAGAGTATTTGGATCTTCTGTGAACAATACTCTGTACTCCTCTTCTGGGAAAAGCAAGCTTTTCAACGGTTCAATCGTCTCTCGGTGATGCCAATAATCACCAACCAGAAATAATACAGTTTTCATTCTTAACAACTCCTTTCGTCTACTTCAGGTCATATATTTTCATGGTTTCTCTGTTTCTGTATTCATGCTTCTCATAGTATCCGATCAAGTTCCCCTCATCGTCACGGAGCGCAACCATATAAACATCCTTATTCTCTTTCTGGTTGTAGAAGGTATATACGATGTTATTCTCTTTAGACACCTTAAACCATTCAAGAACCCTATAAATACATTCACGAGACTTTTCATTATGGCAGTCAAGAAGGCTCCTTCCCAATAAGTCCTTCCCACCCCATTTCTCGTAACGTTTGACAGCAACCGGATTCATATAAATGATCTTATGATCAAGACCACAGATTACAACTGCAGATCTGTCTGATTCAAGTACACTTTTGAATATATTACTTATATCTGTCATTCTTCCTCCATTTCATGATATGCTTATTGCATTAAGCCTGGAAACCGCATCTTCATAACCTGAAAACACTATTCCTTTAAACCCAAGCTTTTCCGCGCTGATTACATTTTCCTCTGTATCATCTATGAAAACGCACTCTTCAGCTTTCAGGTTATATCTTCTTAGCAATATCTTATATATCTCCGGATCCGGTTTTACGATGCCTTCTCTGAACGAAAAAACACAGCCTTCAAACCTCTCTATAAACGAAATGCAGTCGTAACACTGCTCATATCCGGCAGGTGTAAAATTGGTGATGCAGTAGAGTTTATAACCGGCTGCTTTCAGTGTATCTATCCAGCCCTCGGTATAATCATATCTGCCCATAATACCCGAACATGAATCATAGGCTTTATACAATTCATCCGCTATGTCAGGGTCTGCACTGACGAATGCTTTCATCGCTTCCTCATATGTAAGTTTCCCCTTTTCATATTCGGTCCAATATGGTGTCATGGCAGAAGCCTTGATGATTCTTTTTATCATCGCTCCGTCAAATCCTTTTTCCGCAAGGAATTCCTTAAACCTGAACGGTGCAAGTACATTGCTTATATCAAAGACTATATTCTTTATCATTTAGTTTCACCCCATTATTTCTGTTACCAATAATATAGCACATATCTTACAGAAATACTATTCATTTCGCAATATGCCCCGAAAAAAATACAGGCACCAGAAAAAGAACTGATGCCTGTAACTGACTTTATTTTATTATTTCTTCTTGCATCCCTTCTTAGCGGGCTTGGTGTTAACCTTCTCCTTAAGAGCCTTTCCTGCCTTGAATGTGGGAACTGTGCTGGCTGCAATCTTTATGGCTGCGCCGGTCTGAGGGTTCTTTCCTGTACGTGCCTTTCTCTCGCTTGTCTGGAATGTACCGAAGCCGATAAGCTGTACCTTCTGCTTAGCCTGTAATGTGTCACCGATTACTGCAAATACTGCATCGATTGCTGCTGCAGCGTCCTTCTTTGTAAGAGCGCTCTTCTCTGCTACTGCTGCTACAAGTTCTGTCTTGTTCATTTGTCTTGACCCCTTTCGTATGTTTTTCCGTGGTTTTCAACCACTTAACAGCTTAAGAGTACCACTTTTACGGGGGTCTGTCAACATTCCAACCTCAAAAATCCAGTAATTTTCTTGCTTTGGAAAAGCTATATTTTAAGGCAAAAAAACAGGCACCGCTACAACTTCCCGATGCCTGTAATTTTTTGCTTCATTGAAACTCCTTCATGTTCAAATAGGCCTTCCCCATTGCAGTAGAAATATGACTCTATAACAATAATATCATTGCTACAATATTGGCAAGGAAATGCGATATCCAACTGCACCATGCATTATCTGTCTTCTTAAAAACTATACCATAAAAAATAGAGTTTATGAAAATGCCTGATAAATCCCAAACCATGAAAACAGGCTCACCGTACGAAAAGTGCCCAAATGTAAAAGCAATCGACGATATGATAAGAGATGGAACAAAGCCCATAATTTTCGTTGTCTGCTTCTGATAGAATGCCCTCAGAGCTATCTCCTCACCCAGTGCGAGAACTATAAGTTCTATCAGCATCTTGGGAGTATTTGACGAATCAATAAATATCCTGTTTTTAAGGAATTCAAAATAGTCCGGCATAAGCGACTTCTCTATAAATGTCGATATGACATTTATTACAGCCGGAATCAGAATAAGGACGATTACCTTCTTATCCACTATCTGTCGTGGAAGTGCCTTAATATCAAGCCCAGCATTTTTATATTCATTAGTATTACGGGTAATAAAGTAGGCTGCTATACCTACAAGCACTGTAAACCCGGCAAGCTTAAGAAGATCACCTTCAATCTCTATTTTTACGCAATTTGAAAACGACAGCACTGTCATCACTATAAGGAAAACTATTACCGGTTTGCTTACCTTAGAATTTACCTTTTCCATCAGACTACCTCCTGATCAACCTGTCAGTCCTTATGGTCAATCTCTATGATGGAATTATAACTCTTGAATATCTCTTTTCAAAGTGAATAATGTAACAATCTTGTGGTGACATATGTCATTTATTTAATTTCAAGACCTCTCCAATATCCCCATCGATGCAAATGCTTCTGTCCTCAATCTCATCCGGACAAAATGCTTCTCCGTAATTCAGGCAGGCATATATGGCATTTTCATTAGCTTTCGTCATCTTCCAGAACGGATACTTGATGATCACAGGAGTGTTTGCACCAACTCCCAGTTCTAAAAAGAGCACTTTATCTGATAAATGTTTTTCAATGAAATCATAATAGCGTTCAGATGCCTTATTCCAGCCCTCATCCTCCACAAATGTGTCATCAGATCGAAGATTCATGCTCATCTCCTCCCCGCAGACAGGACAGTACGGTATCAGATCAGATGAAATTCTCATGGATACATTATCATTGTCAAAATCAGGTGCTGCGAGCTCGCCGGAGGCATCTATGGTCAGTCCCTGAGAATACAGCATCTTAACGACCTTGCTTTTGTTGTCATAGGTTTTCATATGACATGGCTTTGAGCATTGCCACAGCCCGTAATCTCCCTGTGTATAAAACAGGCGCTCTTTATCAAATCCGGCCTTTTGGAACTGATGGTCAACATTTGTCGTGATGACAAAGTATTCTTTATCCTTCACCAGCTCATAAAGATCATCATATACCGGCTTAGGTGCCTTTACATATCTGTTAACGTAAATGTGTCTCGACCACCAGGCCCAGCGGGTCTCGGCATCCGGGAAAGGATAGAATCCGCCCGAATATATATCCCTGATCCCATACTTTTTTGCAAAATCAGAGAAATATCTTTCGAAACGTTCTCCGCTGTAAGTAAAGCCTGCAGAAGTTGATAAACCTGCGCCGGCTCCTATTATAATCGCATCACAGGAGAAAACAGCCTCTTTGAGTTTGGCAAGTTCTTCTTCACGACAAAAGTTCTTTGTAGATATCCCGGTCATCATCTTTGAAAACATTAAATATCACCCTTTCCATTTGCCCGTCATGTTCCGCGAGCCACTTTCCAACTGTATCAACTGCAATCTCTGCAGCACGTTTATTAGGGAAACGAAATACACCCGTCGATATACAGCAAAAAGCTACACTCTTAAGATCGTTCTCCCGACACATATCAAGTGTATTCCGGTAACAATCAGCAAGATCCTTTTCAAGTGCCGGTGTCAGCTTGTACCGGACGATCGGACCCACGATATGGATTACCTTCTTTGCCGGAAGATTATATGCGTCTGTGAGCATTGGAACTGCAGTAGGCTGCTCATAATCTTTTCCATATCTTATCCGAAGTTCGTTCATCTTCCTGTTGCACTCCTCCCTGAGCCGGATCCCTGCAAAAGTATGAATGCAATTATCTATGCAGGTATGCATCGGGACAAAGCATCCAAGCATCTGCGAATTTGCTGCGTTAACGATCGCATCAACTGCGAGCCTTGTGATATCACCCTGCCATATGGAAATCACGTCACGAATTACCGGGATCCCCGACAACTCCACGATTCCTTTATCAGCTGCTCTTTCTTTCAGATATTCATCCTGTACCGTCATAACATCATCCGGCATCTTCTTTGGCATACGGATATTCATAAGCGAACGCAAAACTCGTCTTTTGCCTTCTTCATCCTTTGGTATTTCAAGATCCTTATATTCAACTGAGTCAGCCTTGAACTCTTCTACAAGATAGTCAAGCCTCTGTTCCTGCGTTAATTCTTTGCTCATGCCGTCACCTTCGTCTTCCTTCTTCAAAGGTCTCCGAAGAAATATCTCCGAAGACTTTTTCATAATTCTCAGCTGCCGGTTATGCTGTTTCGTTCAGGATCTCTTTTCGCGTATCTTCAACAACATCTGAAAGGGTAATCTCTTTCATCTCAGCTTCCATCGCCTGCTGCACTTTCAACAGCCTGTAGTCAACTGATTTGTGAATGTTTCTCCCAACCGGACAATCTGTGTTTGGATTCTCATGAAAATGAAAAAGTCCTTCATCGCCGATACTGTCTACCGCTTTATATATGTCATAAAAAGTGATGTCTTCAAGCTTTTTTGCGAGGGTAATCCCGCTCTTTCCCTGACTGATATCAATGATGCCTGCTTCCTTCAGATTGCCCATAACATTCCTGACAATAACCGGATTAGCACCTACGCTTCCGGCGAGAAAATTACTTGTCACTTTCTCATGATCCTTAAAATAATCTATGGCAGTAATAATATGCACTGCGATTGTAAACTTGCTTGTAATCTGCATTGATCTATCCTCCTGCTTATAATACCTGATTATTGAAAGCTTGCTTTCAATAGTATACCTATTTACATGATTCTTGTCAACGCAGATGTTACAAGCTGTCAATACTACTCTCTTGTTACTCTCTTACTACACTGATTCTCTGCCGGATGTGATCGCCCTTTTCAATCTCATCAACCATTGCGATCGCATAGTCTGCATAACTGATGATACTCTCGCCCTTGCTGTTCAACGTCAGTTCTTCACCTGCGAGGATATATTTTCCGCTGCGCTCTCCATCTGCCTGGAAATCACCTGCAGGGCTGATGAACGTCCACTTCACATCATTTCTCTCACGCAGCTTTGCCAGTTCTTCACCCTGAGCCTTGGCAAGGGGAAGGAACATCGCCGGAAAATCGGGTCCTTCATATACAACTGCCGTGTGCTCCGGATTCACATAGAGGCTACCTGCACCGCCGACAATCAGAAGACGGATATCAGTTCCTGAAAGGATATCACAGAGATGCTGAGAAGTCTTAACGTGACCAGCAAGCTTATCCTCTTCCCACGCTCCAAAACCATCAACAACAGCATCAAATCCTGCCAGATCTTCCTTTGTCAGATCCAGAATATCTTTCTTAATGTATGTGGCTGCACCGGACTTATTCTCATCTTCACGTGCGTATGCGGTCACATCAAATCCACGCTCCTGTGCTTCCTTAACTACCTTCTGTGCTACGCGACCGTTTGCTGCTACAACTGCAATCTTCATAATTGAAACCTCCTTAGTTATCTTGTAATGTTTTGTGTTACAAGTATATAATACCACTTCGTTTCCAACTTGTCAACCATTTTATTACATCTTTTAAAAAAATAACGGTCAGCAGAGATAAAGCATCTCTACTGACCTTCTTCATATCAATATGCAGGCAGCTTTCTCCCTTAATCTTCTTAGGGCTCTGCCGCGGCCTTTGTTTCTTTCTTAGCCTTAGTCTCCTTCTTATCCTCTTTAGTCTCTTTCTTAGTAACCTTCTTTTCGGTCTTGGCTACTTTCTTCTCAGCCTTCTCTACCGGTATGGATACCTTTGTTTTCTTAGCAGCCTTATTCTTGATCTGCTTTCCCACGAATACTAGGTCGAAATCTTCGAGCCTTGATACATTGCGGAGTGCCTCAACATTTTCTGCAGCAACTTCTTCAATAACCTTTTTCTTGCCCTCAGCTATTGCGATGATCTCATCACCGGTACATCTGATACGGAGATCATGGTCAAAATACTCGTATGGCTGTACATCCACCTTGCCATCCTTAACCTCGATGTAGAAAGCACCTTCGCCTTCACCATAAATATCAACCTGCACTGCAAGATGTCCCTTGACACCTGATGCATCAACCTTTGTCAATGCCTTCTTCACTTTCTCAACAATCTTCTCGTAAGTCATAATATGCCTCCTTCATTTTTAGTCTTTATAACACACATCTGTAACGGAAAGCCTTTCCGTATAACCCGATTTAATGTCGTGAATGACAACCGTATTTTCATTTTCTATAAAGATTGCCTCATCATATTGCTGTTCCCTGGCATATGCAATATCATCCTGTTCTGCTTCAGAAATGATATCAACTCTCTTATGATCGTGCGCTATATAATTATCGCGTATTTTTTCTGCCACTTCGCAATACTCAGGCATGTAATAGATTAAAGTCCTACTCATAAAAAACTCCAAGTCCTAACAGTATTTACTCTTCCGACTTCTTCCAGAAGGCTCTGAGCAGCAAAATATCAATAGTACAATCCAGCACTATAACCAGAGCACTCACCAGAACAAACAGTTTTTTGTTTTTGATTTTATCCATAGTTAACCCCCAAAATATCCTACATTCTTTTCCTTATCCCTATTCTTCTTTACTGTCGGGTACTTGCTGACTATCTTTTTATAGCAGGGACAATCACTTCCGTGATCATTTATGATACCGCAAGCCTGCAGATGGGAATAAACAGTCACGGTGCCCAGGTATTTAAAGCCGCGTTTCTTCAGGTACTTGCTTATGACATCCGAAAGTCCATTGCTTACTGGGATATAACCGTCACCATGCTTGTTGTACAGTATAGTCTTTCCTTTAGAATATGCCCAGAGATATTCTGAAAAACTGCCATATTCCTCACGGATCTTCTGAAAGCATCTGGCATTATTGATAACAGCCTCTATCTTCCTCACAGAATGTATCATTCCTTCAGTACCCATGATACGATCGATATCGTCCTTGCCATATTCTGCGATCTTGTCATATTCAAAGTTATCAAAGCACGACCGGAATATCTCCCGCTTATTTATCATCATGTTCCAGTTAAGGCCGCATTGCATAACTTCCATCATCAGGAATTCAAACTGCCCTCGGTCATTCCAAAGCGGAGTACCCCACTCAGTATCATGATATTTTTGATTAAGTTCTGATGTATTTCCCCCGAAACAAGTTGTCAATGGTTTTTTATACTTTTTTACAATATTTTCTCAGCCTGCCCCTTTCAGCACCCTTTTAAGCACTTCTGGAAAGGTCATTCCCTGCTCTTTGAAGTGCAGACCTACCACATATGTGGTCTTATCTATGGTTCTGGTCACCATACATGACTCTGTTTCCGATGTATCATTGGTTAAATCAACTACATTGTTCTGGGATTCATCGATCTCGCTTGTCATAATTTGCTTTTCTTGTTCCATAAGTCCTCCTAAAAAATGAATAAAGGGAACGGATCCTATCCATTCCCTACAAAAGAAAGAGCACGGCTATCAAGGATAACTGTGCTCTCAGTAATTGTTTTTTCAGTTTACATCACTTAATACTAATATACATCATAGGACGTACGCCATATCTAATATCTACGACATTTCCAAATGCGTAATCCTCGCCTTCACGATTTACATATGCGGCATAATCACCTTCGCTTGTACCACCTATAGTACGAAGCCAATATGCATATGCAGGTGCACCTTCTAATGTAGGATAAACATCCGAAGGTGCCGCTCCCTTTGCTATGGCGTACGCAGTAGGTGTAGCACGACGTTTTTGATCATAAGAGCCCGCACCTGTGTCAAATCCATACTGTGTCATTTCATCATATGAAGGAAGGAATATCTTATCTTTAGTATCTTTTCCGCCTTCTATGCCATATTTGGGATTATCCTGATTTTCAATAGTTGTGGCTTTTATCTTCTTTTTTTCCTGCTTGTTAAAAGCATTTGTATAGAACGACTCATTCAGCCATTTACGTAGAGTACAGTTCTCCCAAGTAATTTCCTTACGTTCTGTATTATAAGGCAGATTCGTTAAGGTATTTTTGCTTATAACTAGCATAGTCTTTTTGCCTTTTGCAAGGACTACCCACTCTATAGGTTCTTTACCATTTGTAAAATCGTTATCCTGTTCAAAAGAACCAAACTTGATAATATCTCCAGCTTTTACTTTTGAAAAATCATACTTTTTCTTATAACCATTAGCAGCTGCTTTAATCTTGACCGTTTTTTCAGCACTGAATTCACTTAGTATATGCGATTCATCATAAGATCTTACCCTTATCTTATATGTTCCTGCAGGAAAACAGTTATTTATTGTGTTCACGGCTGTCCAAAAAGATAGCCTGTCATTTCATCATAGTCACTCGTTCCGTTTATCCAGCCATACAGTGTGATATAATATCCGTTCTTACACATTACAGCCATCGGGATATACGATTCGCTGTCAAGCTCAGGTGACTGGAATACATACGATACAAATACGTTATAAAAAGCCCCCTGTCCTGTCTGCAGATTCGGGTAAACGGAATCGACTGTATCCGTAAGCAGCACCTTTTCAATCCCTTTCATTTTTCCAAGATAGCCAAGCCGTGTTTTTCCGGTTATCTCAGCAGTTTTCCCATATATCTCAGCCAGTTCGGGAAGCGGTTCCTTTGTAAGAATCAACGCTATGAAGCTTCCGTCTTCCGTTTCTGCGTAACAATAATCCTCCGAAATACGCTTAAGGTATTTGTTGCTTTTCTTTATGATCTTCCCGTGCATCAGCGCTTCATCCGGTGCATTGAACCTCAGAATAGGATTCCCTTCCGCATCCTTTAAAGCATCATTATAGCCGTCCTTGCTAACATTCTTTACTTTGACCTTCAGCCTGTATATTTTCCCATCTTCTGCTTTAATCTTAACGGCTGTGCTTCCTGTATTTTTTGCCGTTATTATCCCGTCCTCACTGACAGTAGCAATCTTTCCGTTTTCCGTTTCAAATCCGGTCTCGTCAAGCCCGCGTACTACCTTGGCGCTTATCTCCTGTCCTTTTGCAAGTATGACCTGTTTAACTGCCAGTTTCGGTTTTTTGACATACAGCTTCAACTTAATGGTATATTTTTTGCCTTCAAATCTGCAGGTACCGGTAAATCGGACAGTCCCTTTACCAACGGGTGTTACAAGCCCTTCGGGTGCCACCTGAGCAACACCTCCATTACTGCTGCTCCATATCCACTCCATACCGTCCTCAGAATTAGAAACTGTAATATATTTCGAGGTCTCGCCTACAAACAAAGAGTACCGATCCAAAGAAGAACGTGAAACCGATGCATAACCGTCCTTCTCGTATGCAACAACAATTTCCTCCTCATAGTACGCCTTTGCGGTTATAGACGGAATTACAGCCAACATAACCACAAGCATCAGAAATGCCCCTGAAATCATTCTTTTCATCAGTACAATAACCTCCCATTACTCAGCGCTTCCTTTAGGATTATCAAAAATCACTTGCGTTAACTGAAACAATCACAATATTGGAAATGCTTGTTACTATTCCAAAATATATTTTGTCAGATGTTCTATATAGACCTTCTATTTCCTTATTTGCACATGATACAGTAATTCCATTCTGATTCACGTAGCCTCTTATTTCGACCCCACCGATAAAACTACCATTCGTCATGCTGATACTTGCTATTCTAGGATAAGCATCTGTCTCCACTCCTCCGGCAATATAAATACTTGATGGTGATGCCTCTATTCCTTGGAAAGATGCTCTCGGTCTAACAGATGATGCCAATGTAGTATACACTGTTGATAGATGCGCTCCTTGCAAGGTACTGTCAGATGCAAAAGAAATATAACTGCTTGCACTGTTTGATAATGCATTATTTACAGCACTTAAGCTATATGTAGAATACTGTACATATTTAACCGAATTTTTCTCAAGCAATGCCCGAAATACTATTTTGTCCCCTGATGTTGCTGCTGCTACCCTTAGAGGAGTTCCGTTATTAACATTATTCTGATTTGCATAACCAAATCCCGTCAGCCTTTTTATGGAAGAATAATTGTACACAGCTCCTGCCGAAAACTCGACACGTCCAATCTGCAATGCATAATGATCATATCCCGTGCCTAGATCCATATCAGCATCTTTGCATCCAACCAAGAAGTAATATGTATTATTATATGTATAACAATCTAAGGTTTCTCCATGTCCGGCATTTTTTATTACGGTGTAATTACCGGAAGTATAATTTGCCACGCCATTTGAAATAGTAAACTTTAAAATCGCAAAGTCGTCTTGGGAATTATCACCATCATAATCACATCTTTCAGTAATATATAACTCATTACTCTTGATATGGAATTCCTGCATCCTTCTCACTTTAAATACCGACTCAACATTTGACATATTAACAGTCATCACCTGAGCTGCATCGCTTACGATCGTATATGTTTCATTTATATTAGCTATGTCTGGTGTACTTAAAGGCGTGTCAGCCTCGATATCATGCTCGGAGCAATCATATATCAATTGACTTTCATCGGAATCGGAAGCCTCATCTTCCAATACCGCATACGTCTCATCATAAATCTCCGCATGCTCTACATCATCATCCGGAGTCGTTATAGAATACTGCATATCATATGTCTGGGCGAAAACAGACTGCGTTAATAAACTTATAATCAAAATACAAACGAAAAAAATGAAAAATATTTTTTACTCATAGTATATATTTCCTCCTACTGAATATATTTGGTGGCTACAGATTTTATTATGGTCATTGCCGCCAGCACTGTTTCAGGTATTTTATCCTCTATTAATATACTACCATTTTTTGCAAAAAAACCACGCAGAAACCGAAAAAAATTTAAGATTTCCTGCAGGAAGGGACTTTATAGTAACTGTTCGTTCAGCCGTGCCATCCTTAGGTATATCAGCTACTTTTTCAGCAACATGACCAAACGAAGTATCAACATCACCGTTATACGGTGTATCGTCTATATTCTTCCCATAAGCGTATACTTCAAAACCAGCTGCACCTGCTGTTTTCTTAATGGTTACCTTAGCGGCCGTTCCTTTGCTGACTGCCTTTACAGTAAAATCAGGAACAGTAGCATTATCTGCAGATACATTTTGAACCCCAATCAAGGTTATCGCCAAAATTAAAGTCAACAATAACCCTAAGCCTTTTTTGCTAACCTCATACCTTTACCTCCTTAGACTCTTTTATGTAGTGACATACTACTTTATATATGCCACCTTGTAAACAATTATTATATACTAAATCATAATAAATGTAAACAAAAAACTGTCAAAAAGTCCTATGTCTATCTCACCTCTCTGCTACGTTCTATATTCTTAATTTTATGGCTCTCGTTTTCCAAGAATAACTTCAGCTCTTTCTTGTTGTGTTCAAGAACTTCTACGCGGGCGAGTTCCTCGCATACCTTATTGAATTCTTTGTCAATATCACCTATGCTGTCGTCAATCTTTTTAAGTTCTTCCCGCCATTTACCGGGTGTGATATTTTTATTAGTTCCCTCGATAGCATCTTTTATTGCTTTCCTTTTGACCTCATACTGCATAAGTTCTATGGAATGTTTTTTCTTAGCCCTATAATAAGCTATTCCTCTCTTTGAACTTACCTCTGCGTGAACCTTGTAATATGGCTCATAATCATTATAGAGATCCAGCAGGTGTTTATAATACTCCGTCTTTTTTTCAAGGCTTTGCCTTTCGGCTATAAGCTCCTTGTACCTTGGCTCTACCCCGAGCCTATATTTTTCAAGTTCTTCATAAGTGGATACCCCTATCTTATGAACATAATTTTCCATATATTCCAGGTTCTGAAGCTTGCTCTTATCTGATACAAAAGCAAGATACTTTGAGCCGGCTACTTTTAGTTTTAACCTTCCCTTGTTCCGCTCCGCCACTTTTCTCAGCACCTCGATAATTTCATTGATGATAGTGCCTACTATCGTGACAGGTAAAGCAGCCAATTCTTCAAGTGCTTTCTTTGCTTCTTCCAAAGCTATCCTTGCGTTAATAATGTGTACATTCCTTGCAATAATATCCCGGTTAATATCTCCCCGTATGCTCTTTATACCTGCCCGCTCCAAAGCACTCGCTTTCTCACCAAGATGTATCTGCGGTTC
>JAFYYN010000183.1 GCA_017557525.1 Lachnospiraceae bacterium | reverse complement strand
TTTTTTTGTTTTGTGTGTTAGAATTCATTTTAGATACCTCTCTGTTTAATAAGATTTACCAACCTTGCCAGTCAGTAGTCTTATTTTACACTGAGGTATTTTCAATTCTCAACATCCACTTTTTAATTATACAGGAAGCTCTTTAAATAAAACTCTTGTGTTTCTGATCTGTAAACGGAAATTATACTTTTAAACATACATTACTTAAATGTAAACACAATATCATCGGAAGAGACATTACAGATTCCTCCTGCTTTCTCATAACACCTGCAGGCAGAAGCATTGTGTTTATAAGTAAGCAGAAACATTTTACTGCAACCCAAGGTTTTTGAATGTTCATGAATAAACCGAACAAGTTCTGTTCCATAACCTTGATTCTGCCATCCTTCCATAACGTCAATTGCATGTAAATAGTATCTTTTTTGTCCGTCTGGCTTATTCAGAACATAGCCGTGAGCAAATCCGATTGCTTTTCCGTTATGTACAGCAATATAGCCATATGCATTCTTTTCATTCAAAAACTCCTTTAGTACAGCCTTATCGTATTTCGTGTTTTCATCATCAATAAAATCAAGCATCAATGCAAGATTCTGTTCATTTAATAGTTCACACTTCATATCATCCGCCCCCAAACTTCGATTTTTAAGTCTCCTATCTGTAGTCACATTTAGTTAAATACCTTAATTATTTATCCCTGAATAATGCCGACACATGCGTTACACCATTATCTTTGTCTTCATAATCGAGATAAGGCTTCATACCAATAGATTCCGCAGTTTTAATTGACGGGATATTCGTATATTTGCAATAGGAATAAAGTGCCGGATAGGATGTGGTCTTAAAAGCCCAGTCTCTTACAGCAGCTGCTGCTTCTTTTGCATAACCTTTATGCTGCATATCCTTTCGGATATGATATCCGATCTCTGGTAATTCCTTTCCATCAATATTCTGCAGGGTAAGTCCACAGTCACCTATCATCTCACCGGTGTCCTTAAGACATACAGCCCACAGACCAAACCCATATTGCTGATAACGATTACTGTTTCTCTCAATCCAGGCACGCACTCTTTGCTCATCGAAAACATACGGGTAATGCTGCATGGTATCCTGATCTGCAAGAACAGAATATAAAGGCTCAAAATCCTCCGCTGTCATCTCCCGAAGGAAAAGACGTTCTGTCTCTAACCTGAACGCCGAGACATAATCTTCAAGATCCGAGTGTTCTGCAAGTGCCTTTTTCGTATCAATAGTGTAATCCACAACATTACAATGTGCATCTACATCATCGTAATACTCTCTGATCCTTTTACCTCCCAAAGCTTCCATAGTCTTCCAAGATGCGGGATTCTCAAGGTCCGCATCCATAAATACAGTCTCTATGCCATATTGATTGCATACCTTAAGTCCAAGGTAGAGATTTATCTTATTATATCCTTTTCCCCGCTCAGTAGGTCTGATCCCATAACCGATATGTCCACCGTACTTATTAAGTTTCTCATTTAATGCAATACGGATATTGATCATTCCTATGATCTTGTTATCGCTTTCGCGCACGAAAAAGAATTCTCTCGCAGGAACCTTTTCTTCCGAAGGCTCAATTGTATTACGTTCTTCGGTCATTTTAAGCCAGCCTTCATAATCCTCAAGATAGCGATGTAATCCTCCGACACCGTTTATTGGAGAGTTATGTTCCTTGAACTCGTTTATAAATTCGATTGCTTCCTCTTTCCTTTTAGGTTCGGGGACTTCAAAAAAGAATCTTTCCATGATGTTTTCTCCATATATTCAATCAGAATAACTCATCCAAGAGTATATAATATCTTATTTTTTCCCAATTTGGTTCAATCCCGAGTTTTACGAACAGTTCGTCCGGGTCGACGCTCTTGTATACTTTACCATAGGTACCGTCAAAATTGTGCTTAAGGCTTCGATAGCCAAGCGCGATGTCATACCACCGGTCTGCAATCCCGGCATCGCCCAGGTCGATAAATCCACTCACTTTACCATCCTCAAAGAAAACATTAGGCAGGCAGAAATCGCCGTGCGCAAACACGGGATCGGTCTCCGGCTTATTGTCGCAAAGCCACTGCAGAAGCTCCTCAGGATCCTTAAAACCGCCTTCCCCGAAAGTCTCCGGCTCAACTCTGTCCATGTTAACAAGATTATGCTCAACGCGATACCTTGCCTCTTCGAGCTCTGCCTCAAGATCAAATGTCTTGGGACAGTCAGCAATGTCAATACTCCACAACATTTTCAAAGCATCCGCCAGAAGCGTCACCAACTCCTCCGGGCGGTTTAAGTAGTATTCGTCCAGGGCCATATGCCCCTTCACCTTGCTCATCAGCAGATACCGGTATCCATCCTCTACCTCTGTTGCGATCACTCGCGGCATCGGCAATTTGCCTTCAATCCACCGCATGACCTCTACCATCTTCGCAAGCTTCGGACGCTCCTTTTCAACTTTAAGAACATAGTCGTCGTAGATCCGCACCTGTGCTTTAGACATACCGATATCATCAGATGTATAACTTAGTCCTTCAACATAATGCTGAATTTTTGCCGGTAATAAATCCATTTTTTTACCTTCCCTTATATCTTATTCGTTCAAAAATCTCGTTCCAGCTCTTTTATATCTTCCTCAGTAAGAGGCTTAAGTTCTCGATTCTCTACACGATAGATTGTTCCTACGGTATCTATTTTTCCATTCTTTATAAAGAATGCACTCAAATCAGTCATAGCATATACTACGCGGTCTTCCGACATTCTAAGCGTCTGCTCATATCGCCAGGTATCCTCAGGATCGTGGTGGCAGCTTACAGTAATATTTGTGAGTCCAAGCCCATCAAAAGGTTCCATGGATTCAAAGAAATCCACAGTATTCCGAGCCATGTTCATTGAACCCGCACTCACTCCGAACACTGCAGCACGGCCGTTGATCAGTGCCTCGTAGCATCCTTTTTCGCGGATAAGATCCAGCTGTTCCTCGCACACGCCACCACCCATAAGGAATATTGCGTCGGCATTTTCCACTAGCTCTTTTGCGACAGAAGGGTCTGTTCTTTTGTCTATTACGGTGTGTTTTTCAAAAGCCAGACCTTGCTCAGCAAACATTTCGTGCATACCGTCACAATCATCGTCATTTTGCTCATAATCAAGCGGATATGCTGTGATAAAAACAATACTCTTTCTTTCTGTAAGTTCCTCGCGAAATCTATTCGTTATTTTTTCTGAAAAATGATGTTCCGGAAATCCACTAAATACTGCTAAAAATTTATTCTTCCATAATTCTTTTCGTAATTCCATATATGCATAAACATTCGGGTCTTCTCCCATCGCTATAACATATTCCGGCATTTCCTTCCGTACAAACCCAAGTCTTTGGTATAAAGCTAAAGCTTTATTGTTTTCAGGGTGTGGATCAACCCATAGTATTTC
>JAFYYN010000021.1 GCA_017557525.1 Lachnospiraceae bacterium | reverse complement strand
GTTTTCTTTTCCGGTATTGTAAGGTGGATCAATATAGATGCAATCAATACCATTTTCATATTTGGGTAAAAGAGACTTAAGTGCCAACAAATTATCCCCATGAATAATCATATTTTCACTTCCGTTATCCTCATCATGTTTCCCCTTTTCATCAAAGCTATATTCGCGTTCAAGAACATGATATGGTACATCAAGATGATGATTAACTACTTTATCTTTTCCTATCCAGTCTAAAATAGGCATTTTACGCTACCTCCATTAATTTCATCTGGTATGAACTTCATAATATCACCCAACTTATAGTCTATTATAACAACAAAAAAGTATATCAAAACGCATACTTCAAGTCAATAAAAATCCTAACCTTTGCATTTATTCTAACTTTCCGTTGTTTCGTTTTCTTTTACACTTTGGGCAGCCGCATCCCATCCTTGTCCTAACGCTAATAACAGTTTCCCATTCATGGCCGCAAACCCTGCATTTCCACCATGCTTTTTTATTTGAGGTGCAGTATACCTTATCCGGCGTTACTGACCCGTTTTTTATAGGATGCCACTCTACAGCTATTTCAGGGCACCGAGTTGCCAAGTCATTTACTCCACATTGAACCCTTAATGGATTTTTCCCACAATATGGACATCCAGCGTTTAGTTTAGTCCGAGTATGTATCACAGCATCCCAGCTACCGCCGCATCTGCTACATTTCCACCAAGCCTTTTTATTTGATCCCGGTTTCATTCTTTCCGGATAAAGGCCTATTTCTTGATTCTTTTCATAGTCCCATTCTTTACATAGTTCTGGAAACAATGTAAGAAGATCATTTTCTCCCGTCGAAGCTCGAGTTCTATTGCGAGCACTTTCTCTAGCACATTTAGGGCAACCTACTGCATCATTCCTTGTAGCTCTGCTTTTTATTTCAGCTTGCCATTCATGTCCCTTACAACATTTCCACCATACTTTTTGATGCGATCCTGGAAGAAATCCATCCGGACTTAAATCTCCGTTTTTTGTTGGATGCCATTCTTTTGCTACTTCGGGATACTTAGTTGATAAATCATTAAACCCTTTAAGAAGCTTTTTCGCAGGAACGCTACAATATGGACATCCACAAGATGATTTTGAAGTACGCCTATAGATTACAGCCCGATAACTATGTCCATTGTAACAAAGCCACCAAACCTTCTTCTCAGCTCCCGGGCTTACCATTTGAGGTGTAAGTGTCCCATTGAGCGTTGGATGCCATTCTTTGGCTATTTCAGGGTACTTATTCTGCAGGCTTTGCTGTTTGCGAGTTAATATGTACTGACTATATATCTCTATAGCATCTCTTTCAGCATCAATATTATATTCCCGTGATTTATCTATCTGAATCAGGACTCTTTTTATGGCACTTGAAAGTTCATTAACATTTTTATGACCATATCTAACTATGCCTATACAATTATCATATAATTTTAGCCCTTCTTCACGAACCCTGATTAATACTATACCTGCTTTTTTACAGACTTCATTCTTTTTTTCTTCAGTAGTACTATTCAGATGCCATTTATTACCATCATATTCTACTGCAGTCCTAACAGAAGGAATATAGATATCCAATTCCATTCCTACAGTCTCCCTATCAGAATTTATCGCATCCGGAAAATATTTCTTAACATAGTAGTACAGGGCTTGTTCTGAAAAAGAGGAATGCTTCTCTTTACTGCATATAGGACAGCCATTATGGTTTTTCCCGGTACGACTATATACTGTTGCCTGATAAGAGTGCCCAAATGGACATCTCCACCATACTTTCTCCTGACTGTATCCTATCCCAATATCTGTTGGTTTTATCTTATTTTTTTCATTATCCCATTCTTTAGCAATTGTAGGACATTTAGTTGCAAGATCGTTAAATCCACTAAAAATACGTTTAGGCGGATTACTGCAATAAGGACATCCACAACCATTTACTCGTGTATTTACTTGTGCTTCCCAAGTATGTCCCAACTTGCACTTCCACCAAACTTTTTTATCTGTTCCAGGTAATATCTTATCTGGGAATATGCCATTTGCATCGTTTTTTTCATATAACCATTCATCCAGCAATTCCGGACATTTCGTAGCAAGATCATTAAATCCAGATAACAGTTTTTCATTCGAACAATAAGGGCAACCACATTGCGACTGCCCAGTTCTACTCGAAATAACAGAATCCCATGTGTTGCCACAATTTCTACACTTCCACCAAGCTTTCTTGTTCGACTTAGGTGCTATATTAGCTGGATACATACCTAAAGAAGCATTCTTTTCGAAATTCCATTCATCAATTAGGTATTCCATACCATTGTTCTTACAATAACTTTCAAATGTTTCTTTCATAATTTACTATTATACCTGTTTTATAAAGAAAATTCTCACTTTTTAGCTTTTAACTGCTTTTTTCTATCATCTAAATCTTTCTCAAACATTTTAACCACATCAACTGGACCTGTAATCTCTACACCCGTTCCAAGTGCAAATATCCACCCAAAGAAGTGCCGACTTATTGCTACTTTAACCGTAGTATGCGACCAACCGTCCTTTTCTGACGGATGTATTATTATATTCTTTCCGAAACGGTCTATGATTACGCCGACCATCTCATTCTTAAACTCTATCTTAACATCTCTTTCTTCTCCCCCGAACATACCAAAGTTCATGGTAGAATATGCCGCAAGTCCGGATTCGTCAAACTTACCCTTACCCTTCCTCTTCTCCTGAAGAACCGAGATGCTCTTCATCTTGTCTACACGGAAGTGCTTTATGCGGTCTTCAGCCTCATCATATGCCACAAGGTAATAGTTCTCCTCCGACCATATGAGTGCCCATGGGCTTACACGGTATGGTTCTTTTCGCTTTGGCACCAACTGTTTTTTGAGGTTCCACTGCATGTATTCAAACATAATCTGGCAGTTTTCACCTATAGCTCGGTGGATATCATCAATCACATAGTAAATACTTTCGTTCATGTTCTTGACACGCCCCTGCACCACTACCTGACGTTTGAGCTGTTCTGCCTCATAATCACTTGCTAAAGCAATAAGCTTCTTTATGAGGTCATTTGACTTTCTTTCTGTTATGAACTTTGAGGACTGGACAGCATCCACCAGGAGCTTCAGTTCTGCTATGTCAAATTCCTTCTTGCCTATATGATACTCATAGCTGCCACCTATCTGTTCGCCTATGATATCAAGTCCCATAACTTCTAGTGCCGCCAGATCGTCATACAGACTCTTTCTGTCAGCAGTACACTCGTGCTTTGCAAGGTACATCTGCATTTCTTTTATGGTAATACCATGTTCATCATCAGTCTTCTTGCGCATAATATTGGCTAGATAGTATAACTTTAGTTTCTGCTTCTTTCCCTTTGGCATATCCGATACCCCCTTTTTTGCAATTACCCATATAGGTATATATCGGCAGATATGCATGGGAAGTTTATAGAACGTGGCTCACTTTCTGAAACCCTCCATCTTGCACTTCTTATAGTGACGGCAGGTACAGCACCAGCAGTTACAATACTTGTTATTGCCTTTTATCATTCTTTTTATCCAATATATCAGTTTTTCCATAAGTTTCTCCTTTTCTGTGTTTTCTATACTTGTTTTTGTATTTTCCTCCTTTGTGTTTTCCTTATTCTACACCATGTACCTGTACTATAACTATGCCTGCTACACAGAACTTTTGTTCTTTTTGGGGTTCTTTTTCACTATTTTCGGCAAAAAAAAGCACAGCCCACAGCATTTCCTGCCATGAGTTGTGCTTGGTTATCGTTCCTGGCTTCTGACATGGGACAGACTTTGTTTCAAGGCAATTTCAGTCTTCTTTTCTGCTATCTTCTCCTTCACAGACACCCTTCCCCGTTCCGCCACCAAGGAAGTAAAAACTTCCGGGTTACTCTTTCGGATGCTGGTATGATCAGCGGTACTTCCTGCCACTATTATATGGTCAGTTACCGGTATCCCGATGATCCGGCCGGCCTCCACCATCCTTTTTGTGACTTCAAGGTCGGGCTGACTCGGAATCAAGGAACCTGACGGGTGGTTGTGTATGGCTATAACAGACTTTGCATTGGACAAAATAGCCGCTTTAAACACATTCTGGATAGGGATACAACATTGATCAACGTCCCCGATACTCACTATATTGAAATTCAAAGGTTGTTTACGGGTATCTAAGTTAACTACGCATACATACTCCCTATCCATCTCTGCAAGTGCTCTTGCCATTACATTCACCGCCCGATCTGAGTCCGTTATGGGCTCCGTGCTGTACAGAGGTTCCGCTTCGGCTAGCCGGAGACGTACCTGTACCTGCTTTAGTTCATACTGTTGGCCTGCCATCTTTTTTCTCCTCCAAAATATCCATTTTCACTGATATCATCGCTAACGGTTCCTTCTTATGAACTTCTGATATGACATCCCTGATGTCCTTAAGGGAATTCACATTCCTTACGATTTCCTGCCTGTTTTCCGAATCTCTCATTATGTCCCTCCATATAGAAAAGGACCGGCATGTTCCCATACCGGCCCGGTGAAATTTCTGTTTTGCTTTATAATTCCTTGTTATGATTTCTTACCGGTGAAGCCTTTTCTGCCGTATTATGGGATATAATGGCTTTCTTCTCGGCTATCTGTTCCTTGACAGATACTTTTTCACGAGGTTTCTCTGCCTTTGCTTCCTTGACATCACCCAACCCGTAAGCTGCCTCTTTCTCACTGACTGCAGCCATACGGCTCTTTTCAGCCTGCCTGTCCTGATAATGATCTGCACGGAGGAGTTCATGCTCCTGGGCATCATAACAGTATACATTATCCGACAGGAAGTCCTGTGCTTCCAGCACAGTCGAGTTTACAGACTGTACTATCCCCTCAAGCTCTCCCCTGTCTATACCGGCAGCGTTAGGCAGGATGATGCTTTCATGCACGCTTGAAGGCAGTACTACGAAGTCCCCTCCAAGCTGTCCTGCTATGTCATCCATCCTCTCGGTATTGAGAAGCTGCTTTGCTCCGTACATCTTGTCATCACTGGTCAGAACAAACATCATCTTATCTGGATCCATGGGTGGCATCATCATACGCTCTCAACCAGTTCTTTCATCTTGTCATCATCCAGAACTTTAAAAGGATGATCTTTAAACTCATGAAGATCCTCAAGAGGTATCTCGTTCACTTCTTTATCGTCCGGTGCTATCAGGTCTGCAAAAGAATTAATCTTTATATTGCTTCTCATATATCTGCTCATCTATGATCACCCCCAATCCCTGCATTTTCTATTATCTCTCTGGTAAGTGATTCATAGCCTAATGCTGCTTTACCTTTAGGATCATACTTATATATACTTACTCCTTCTGATGAACATTCAGCCACACGTACTGATTGCGGTATAGGCTTTTCAAATATCCTTACACTGCCACCATAGTTTTCCTCTATGGCACTTATTATCTCCTTTGAATAATTGGTCCTCCCGTCAACCAGCGTGAACAGGATCCCTTCTATCCTTAAATCCGGGTTGATCTTATGAGTGACCATTTTCATTATGGTTTTCCTTATCAGCTGTTCAAGACCTTTTATAGAAAGGAAACTGGTCTGTACAGGTATCAGGACACTGTCAGCTGCTGACAGGGCATTTATGGTCAGAATGCTCAGCGTAGGGGCACAATCGGTTATTATCCAGTCATACCGATCCTTTACTGCTTCGATATAATCTTTAAGAATATACTCCCTTCCCATTACCTCGCCTGTCATCTTCAGTTCCATAGCCGACAGCTTATAGTTTGCCGGCATAAGATCCACGCCTTCCTGATGATGCAGGATCCCTTCAGCGGGATCATAATCTTCATCCTCCATTATCCTGTCCATTACGGTTGCAAGTGTATACTTTATATTGTTTGGTTCCTTATAGCCAAGGCTTGCCGTAAGGGAGCCCTGTGCATCATTATCGATGCACAGCACTCTGAAGCCTTCCCTTGCAAGTCCTACTCCTAAATTTACCACGGTAGTGGTCTTGGCCACACCGCCCTTCTGGTTACATACTGAAATTACCTTACACATAAGCTGATCTACCTCCGTTTTTCATTCATAATTTAAGTTCGTTGTACCATTTGTTCTGTTTCCTGTTTTTCTGAGTTTCACGTTTTTCTGCCTTCAGATCCTTAAAAGTGGCAAACATCCTCAATTTGGGGCCTTCCCCTGAATTAGCCATTATCTCGGACCTGTCCATCTCGACCAGGCCTTTTTCCTTGCCTATCGTCTCCATGATCCTTTTTATCTGGTATGACGTGTTAGCCTGTACCCTCACTCTTATAAGGTCATAGGGGAACTTTGTTCCCCATCCCTTATCACTTAAGTAACTCATTTTCATCCTCCTGTGCTTAAGTCAATAAAACCTTTACTGTTGTACATCGTTCCTGCCGCCGCTGCTACATAAAAAAATACCTCCTTCCGCCGTTAATCACCGTTAATCCAGACAAAAAATGGACACTTTCTAAAATCCATAGTTTTTTAGAAAGTGTCCTTAAATTGTTTAGAATCTTTTCAGTCAAACGGCATATTGCGGTATAAAACGGCAATCCCTGTTTGAAATTTTGTTGTACAAACGTTGTACTAAATCATTCAAAAATACTTAAAAGCCTTGATTTTACTTGGTTCCCGGTTCAACCTATAGGTTTTACTGCGGTACGTAAACATACTCGAAGTCCTGGGGTACCTCATCAATCTCCCAGTTATCTGTCCAAGGGATGTCTCCTGCGGTCATTTTTGTACGTGTTGAAGGCATGGGTGCAAGCTTTAACTGCTCCCTGATTGCCTTTGTTTCCTCATCCTTTGAAGAACCGGCTCTGATCTCAACTTCTGTTCCGGGTGCCACATTGTAATATATCCATCTTGCATCCGGTACCGGAAGTCTTACACAGCCGTGTGAAACGGCCTGGCCAAGCTTATTATACGAATCCGTATAGTCATTTGCATTTCCGGAATTATACAATATTGAATGGAAATATGTTGCGCTGACGATCAGGCTCCAGTACTGTGCCCATACGGTAAGTCCGTTAAATCTGGAGAATCTTACCCTGGTTCCCTTCATCTTGAACACTCCCTGACGGGTACTGTGTCCCGATGCTCCTGGTGAGCAGATCATGTATCTTACAGGCACTGTATAATTACCTTCCTTGTCCCTTGCATATACCATAACAACTTTCCAGTACAGGTCTACCACGATTCTGTAGGTATCGGGTGTAGGCATAGCCTTGGGATATCCTCTTTCGCCTGTATCACCGACCAGCTCCTCAAATGTCATGTGAGTAGTAGGTGCCAAGTCATCAAATGTAGGATTTTCTATTATCTTGATATCCTCATATACATGCAGCTCTACACTATAATTTTTCCCGTTCTTGCAATATGCCGTTATGGTTGCTGTACCCTTTGCCTTAGCAGTAAGAGTACCATCCTTATCTACTGATACAATATTGGGAGAATTGGAAACATAATTAAGCAGCTTTGCTCCCTTCATTGTTGCAGTCATGGTAGTCCCGACCTTGAAATAGTTTTTCTCTACCTTGATATAGGGATCTACTACGGTAACCACACAGGTGTATTTTACATCATTGCACTTTGCCTTTATCTTTACAGTTCCGGGGGCTACGCCTGTAACCTCGCCCTTCTTTGATACTGTAGCAATACTCTCATCTGCGCTTGCCCACCATTTGATCTTGGCGGGAGCATTGTTTAAAACCAGCTTAAAGCTTTTCCCTGTATAAATCTTTTTTGACGTGTAATTAAAGCCGATCTCTGTTTCATCAGCCCTGACATATGTGCAGGGAATCTCCAACAGTATTACTGCTGTCAGTACCAATGCTAATACCTTAAATAAATATTGTCTGATAGTATGCTTTTTCACCGAATTCTCCGTATATAATTATTTAATAGATGCGTGTAATTCCTGAAGTGATCTTATAGGTGATGTCTGTCCGTGCTTTACTGCAAGGATACCCTTAGCTGCTGCCTTAGCTGCTGCCATGGTAGTGATGTAAGGTACATGCTCTCTGATAGCTGATTTACGGATATAGCTGCCATCGTTACCTGCCTTCTTACCTGCAGGGGTGTTGATGATGAGCTGTACCTGCTTGTTGATGATGATATCCTCCACATTGGGACGGCCCTCGCCAAGCTTGTCAATCTTTTCTACGGTAAAGCCTGCTGCCTTGATGAGCTCGTAGGTCTTGCCTGTAGCAACAAATGTAAATCCTGCTTCAGCCAGGTCTCTGACTGCCTCAAGTACCTCAGTCTTATCTCTGTCGTTTACGCTAACCAGTGCCTTTCCTTCAAGAGGAAGTACTGTCTGTGTAGCCTCTTCAGCCTTAAAGAATGCCTCACCGAAGTTGTCTGAGATACCGAGTACCTCACCGGTAGAACGCATCTCGGGTCCGAGTACAGGGTCAACCTCAGGGAACATATTGAACGGGAATACTGCTTCCTTTACTCCGTAGTAAGGAATATCCCTTTCCTTTAAGTCATGTATGGGTGAAGGACGACCTGTGATCTCCTTTGTGATGATCTCTGTAGCGATAGGTACCATGTTAACAGCACAAACCTTTGAAACGAGCGGCACGGTACGTGATGCTCTGGGGTTAGCCTCGATAACATAAACCTTGTCGTTTTCGATAGCGTACTGCATATTCATAAGTCCCTGTACATGCAGCTCCTCTGCTATCTTTCTTGTATAATCCTCAATAGTCTTGATATTCTTAAGTGACAGATTAAGCGAAGGAATGATACAAGCTGAGTCTCCTGAGTGGATACCTGCGAGCTCGATATGCTCCATAACAGCGGGAACATATGCATGCTGTCCGTCACAGATCGCATCTGCCTCACACTCTGTAGCGTGACGGAGGAATCTGTCTATAAGGATAGGACGGTCGGGTGTTACGCCAACTGCTGCTGCCATGTATTCTTTTAAGGTATCTCTGTCATAAACGACTTCCATACCACGTCCGCCAAGTACGTATGAAGGACGTACCATAACAGGATATCCAATCCTCTCAGCTACCTCTATAGCCTCGTCAACATTTACTGCCATGCCTGCTTCAGGCATGGGGATTTCAAGTTTCTCCATCATAGCACGGAATCTGTCACGATCCTCAGCAAGGTCAATAACCTCAGGTGTGGTACCTAAGATCTTTACGCCGTTTGCCTGAAGCTGTGAAGCAAGGTTCAAAGGTGTCTGTCCGCCGAACTGAGCGATAACACCCACGGGCTTTTCTTCATTATATATGCTTAATACATCCTCTAATGTCAGCGGCTCAAAGTAGAGCTTATCCGATGTATCGTAGTCTGTTGAAACTGTCTCAGGGTTGCAGTTTACAATGATTGTCTCAAAACCAAGCTTCTTAAGTGAAAGCGCTGCATGTACGCTGCAGTAATCAAACTCGATACCCTGGCCGATACGGTTAGGTCCGCCGCCGAGGATCATTATCTTCTTCTTTCCGTTATCTACTGCTTCCGCACCCTTACCCTCGGGGATATTGTAGCTTGAGTAGTAATATGCACTGTTTTCTGTACCACTTACATGTACGCCTTCCCAACGCTCTACGATACCGGCATCAACTCTTGCCTTTCTAACGTCATCCTCGCTAACCTCAAGGAGCTTTGCAAGGTATTTATCTGAGAAGCCGTCCTGCTTAGCCTGTCTTAAAACGTCTGTTGAAGGAACCGAACCCTTCATAGCTATCAGAGCTTCCTCTTCCTTAACAAGCTCTAACATCTGCTCGATGAAATACTTCTTTATCTTTGTAAGTGCATAGAGCTCATCTATTGAAGCGCCCTTGCGGAGTGCCTCATACATGATAAACTGTCTCTCGCTTGAAGGATTCTTTAAAAGCTTTAAGAGCTCTTTAAGATCCATATCGTGGAAGGTCTTTGCAAAGCCGAGTCCGTATCTGCCGGTCTCAAGACTTCTGATAGCCTTTTGGAATGCTTCCTTATAATTCTTACCGATGCTCATTACCTCGCCTACGGCACGCATCTGAGTACCTAATTTATCCTGTACGCCCTTGAACTTCTCAAATGCCCAACGAGCAAACTTGATAACTACGTAATCACCGTCAGGAACATACTTATCAAGTGATCCGTACTTACCGCAAGGGATCTCATCAAGAGTAAGTCCTGATGCCAGCATAGCAGATACCATAGCGATAGGGAATCCTGTAGCCTTGGAAGCAAGTGCTGATGAACGTGATGTTCTGGGGTTGATCTCGATAACGATAATCCTGTCGCTTACAGGGTCATGTGCGAACTGTACGTTAGTGCCGCCGATAACCTGTACTTCGTTTACGATCTTGTATGCCTGCTCCTGAAGACGTGCCTGTACTTCCTTACTAATAGTAAGCATAGGTGCTGAACAGAAGGAATCACCGGTATGTACACCCATGGGATCGATATTCTCGATGAAGCAGACTGTGATCATCTGACCCTTTGCATCTCTTACTACCTCGAGCTCAAGCTCCTCCCAGCCCATGATGGACTCTTCAACAAGTACCTGACCTACTAAGGATGCCTGGATACCACGCTCACAAACTAGCTTTAATTCTTCAGTATTATAAACAAGTCCGCCGCCGGCACCACCCATAGTGTATGCAGGACGAAGTACTACGGGATATCCGAGCTTGTCAGCAATCGCAAGTGCCTCGTCTACTGAGTATGCAACCTCAGATCTAGCCATCTCGATACCGAGCTTATTCATGGTGTTCTTGAACTCTATTCTGTCCTCACCACGCTCGATTGCATCAAGCTGTACACCGATAACCTTTACACCGTATTTATCAAGCACTCCCAGCTTTCCGAGCTCGGAGCATAAATTAAGACCGGACTGACCACCTAGATTGGGCAGAATAGCATCCGGTCGTTCTTTTTCAATAATCTGTTCAAGCCTCTTAGCGTTAAGGGGCTCAATATATGTAACGTCAGCCGTATCAGGGTCGGTCATAATAGTTGCAGGATTCGAATTTACGAGAACAATTTTATAACCCAGCTTGCGTAATGCCTTACAAGCCTGAGTTCCCGAATAGTCAAATTCACATGCCTGTCCTATAATGATAGGACCCGAACCGATAATGAGTACTTTGTTGATATCATTTCTTTTTCCCATGATCTGCCTCCTGTTTTTTCATCTTCGTACCCGGCATCCACTCCCCGGCGAAGGGAAGTAACCGGTCATAATGGCGGGGCAGGGTGCCGGGCTTACGGCAACCCCCAAATGCCCATTAGATGTATCATAACATATTCCTGTCAAGTCTTCAATAAAAAAATCAAAAACATCAGTTAGAAATTTTAGGGATATGTACCAATATTTTTTGTTCAATTTAGATAACATAAAAATGCCGGACTTTTTATCAGTTATTACCGATAATTGTCCGACATTTTTGTTTTGTTATTTATTATTGAGATTCATTATCTCATTATTGATAACAATCCCTTCTGCTTTATTCTCTACAGTTCCTCCGGTTACATAGGCTGTACCGTCAAAAGATATCGTGCCTCCGTCGCCTGCCAGGAATCCATCCACAGTTACAGTTCCTCCTGTTACATACAGATCCCCATCAGATTTAAGACATAAGCCTTCATCCGCATAAATAAATACCGTACCGCCTGTCACTGCAATATATACATCCTTGTTTACTGCAAAAGGATCATCCTCTCCAAATATCACCTTAGAATCTTCATTATCATCTTTACCGCTTGACGCCCTGATTCCTGTCTCCTCGGATTTCACATTTACATTTCCGCCGTTAATGGTTACGCTCTTGCCCTTTATGCTCTTTGCTGACCTGTTTACATCAACAGTACCGTCATTTATGACAACTGCCTCATCAGCCTGTATAGCATCCTCATAGGTACCAATTGAGATCTTTCCGCCATCGATGATCACATTTCCGTTAGCCTTGACAGCGTCTTCTGCAGCATCTATCTTTAATTCGGCTCCCTTGATATAGATATTGTTATCGGTCTTTATAGCCTTGGCGCTCTTGCTTTCCTCATCGGAACCGGCATGAGCCACCCCGTTATCGGTAGTTATATCAATGGTACCGCCGGTGATCTGGATATGCCCGGTTGCCTGTATAGCATCTTTAGCGGTATAAAGCTTGATATCCCCGCCTTCAATGATGACATAACCAAGGCTGGTATTATCGGAATAGGTGGTCTTGATGCCGTCTCCCTTTGAGGTTACCTCAAGGTTAGCTTCTTTGATGATCACACCTTCCTTACCACGTACTCCGTTATCTGCCGAACGTACGGAAATATTTCCGGAGATAAGCTTTACAGAATCGGTACTGTGAATACCCTCCATATAGCTTGAATTAACTTTAAGTGTACCGTTTCCGTTTATAACCAGATCATCTTTTGCAAATATAACTGCGTCGGGCTGCTTTTTCTCTGTATCCTCATAAACATACTGTGAGGTATCTGATAAAACATTTTCTGTACCGTCAGCCAATGTGATAACCATCTTATCGCACTGCTTTTCATATATGGGTGCTGAATCGTTACAGGTAAGAGTAAGCCCGTTAAGGATAAGTCTTACGTCTTTCTCCTTGTTGGCTTCTACTATGATCTGACCGTTAGAGCAGGAACCCGAGATAAGATAATCACCCTTCTTGATGATCTTTACAATCTGCTTGCCGTTTACGTTATTTATTTCAGTTTCTTTTCCTACAACCTTGATATCATTATCAGAAAAGATGATTGAAGTACAATCCCCGGGAACATAGGAGGTTTCCATGTCCTTTGTCTTATAGTCTATACTGATGGTCTTAAATGTAGCTGAAGCAGGGATATTTACATCTGAAACTGTACTGTTGTTTCCGCTCTGATCATCACTGCCGGAACCGCTCTTTCCGTCACTGTTACCGGTGTCCGTATTACCGGAACCTGAATTTCCATCTTCCGTACCGGGAGTAACAACGGTTGAATTATTCCCATCCTCTGTTTTGTTACCCGTATTGCTGTCATTTCCCGGTTCGGCAGTAGCAGTCACCTGTGTATCATCACCGGTTCCTTTTGAATCACCGTTACCGGTTGTACAACCGGTAAGAACTGTCAGGCACACAAGAAAGGTGAATGCCTTTACTGCAAGCTTGTTATTTTTTCTCATTTTTTCTAATCTCCCAAAACTTGGTGGTATTACTCCATCACTACATGATGGAGCCGTGTCACAAGGTTTCGTCTGCTTCGCAGACACCTTATGACGAATTACAGCTCATCCCTGGGTGTTACGGGACGTCCGCACATTACAGTCAGATTTCCGTTTCTGCAGCGGATCTCGTCAATAAAGCTCTTTTCGCTTACATCCTTCTTTAATACTATGCTGTAAGTAAGCTCGTAGAGGCTGCCCATATTAGTGGTACGTACCTTTACAGACTCACATTTAGTAGTATATTTATCAAAAATATCATCAAAAACACCCTCGTAGTCAAGATCCTCGGGTATTGTGATCTTTAATGTTCTGTCACAGTTTTTCTTTACACCGAAATTAACGGTTGAAAGCACAATGATCACAACGCTTGTAAACACAAATACACATACAGCGATACCAATATAACCAAGCGACATTGCAAGGCCCATGGTCACACCCGAAAGGATGCTTGAAAGCTCTCTCGCATTTCCCTGAGCAGATCTGAATCTGACTAAACTGAACGCTCCCATTACCGCTATAGATGTACCAAAGCTTCCCTTTACAAGCATCAGCATGGTCTGCACTGCAAACGGCAGGATAACGAGCATGATGATCATATTCTTGGAATAATCGTTCTTATACATATGGACCAGAGCTAAAAGCAGTCCGAGTACAAGGGAAACTCCCGAACAGATCAGGAACTCCTTTCCCGTAGCAGCATAAACCGACTCAATGATACTGTCAAACATTTTTCTCCTCCTTGTGTAACACAGTGCCCGACCGTCACCCTGTAACCTTTTTTTCTTTCTCGTTGCCGGATAAAACCTTTAAATGATTTAACTCCGGTGTAGTCTTATAGTATGTTCCGTATTTAGAAAACGAAACCGGATATATTTTCAGTTCCGCAAGTATCTTGCTCATCCAGAGCGGCATGATACCGGGTATCTTTATTTCTAAAAGTGATGTATCCTCATCAAACAGTTTCTGTCCGCCCACCCCTTTTTTAAGATCAAGGTCATCGAACCTGCAGGTAATGTCCCTGTCTATGGTCATACGGAAATCCGGGAAATCCTTTTCATAGAATGCCCTTCTCTTGTATGTCAGTACAACCTTAGGCTTTACCGGAGCATGCAGCTTTAAAAACCAGTCTATCTCTCTTAAAATCTGCGAATCCTTTTTGGGATGTATACCCTCGTAAAGATATTTTTCGGCGGTCTTAAGTTTCATGGAAACCCGTCTCTTGTACACCACGCCGTCGTATTTCTTTTTTATTTCAACAAATGCGGTATGGTCACCGTCTTCGGGTACACCGTAGGTACGGAGTCTCAGCTTTTCCTTGTACATCGGCTTATCAAGCGAACGCCTTATAAGACTGAAAATATCATCATCAAAATAGATATTGCAGATGGTATGCTCCCCGTACTGATCCATGATCATACGGCCGTCCACAGCTTCTAAGAGTTTTTTCTCCTGCTCACTGTTAAGCTTATATTTTTTTTCGTACCTTTTAAAAACCTGCTGTACCGCCATCTGACAAACCCCTGTATTACTTTTACCCTGTATATACCGCATAACAGATAAAATCCGATATGCTAAAATATGCGAACCTTATAACATAAAAAATCACGACAAAAACACAACATAAAGAATAACCGAAAAAATCCTTTATGTCATTAATAATATTGCCGATTTTTAGTCATTTATTGTCAAACCTCTGCCCTGCAACGCACCATGCGACAGCCTGCCGGTCACTTAAGATCATTTGGTGTAAAGCTCTCCGGAAAAAGCTGTTCAAGTGTAAAAATCTTCTTTTCTTCAGGACTTTTTGCAAGGATAATATAAAACTCCTCAGGCGAACAGAACTCAGCCATAACCTGTCTGCAGACACCACAGGGAGCACAGAAATCCTTTACTCCTTCTTCCGGACCTCCGACTATCGCTATCGCAGCAAATTCTCTAACACCCTCACTTATAGCCTTAAAAAACGCAGTCCTCTCTGCACAGTTTGAAGGTCCGTAGGCTGCATTTTCAATATTACAGCCACCGTAGATATCTCCGTTTTTTGCAAGAAGCGCAGCTCCAACCTTAAACCCCGAATACGGAGTATAAGCAAACTGCCTCATACCGAAAGCTCTTTTTACAAGCTCATCTATCAGGCTTTCCGCAACCAGAAAATTATGGAGTTTATTGGACGGAACCTTTGTATCCTTTTCTCTTAAATCTGTACTCATATATTTGCCCCCACCAATCAATCTTAAATATCACGATAGACATTTTTAATTTGTGGATTTCAATATTTTAACCAATCGGCTGGTTCCGAGTCTGTCCGCACCAAGCTCGATGAATTTCTCAGCATCCTCGAATGATGAGATTCCGCCTGCTGCCTTTATCTTTATATCAGGACCTACATTTTCCTTAAATAATTTTACATCCTCAAAGGTTGCTCCACCACCGGCGAAGCCTGTAGAAGTCTTGATGTAATCTGCGCCTGCCTTAGTTACCACATGGCACATTTCAATCTTTTCGCTGTCATTAAGCAGGCATGTCTCGATGATAACCTTTAAAATATTGTCGCCACAAGCTTTTTTTATTTCCCTGATTTCTTCCTCTAATTTATCCCAAAGACCTGCCTTTGCCCAGCCGATATTTATGACCATATCGATCTCATCAGCCCCGTTCTTTATGGCGTCCTCGGTTTCAAATACCTTTGTTGCTGTAGTTGAGTATCCGTTAGGGAAGCCTATTACCGTGCAGACTGCGGGCATTTCCGGTCCACATGATATCTTTCCATCAGAAATTGCTCCTGTACCATCTTTCTTTCCACTACCATTTCCCTGTGTCTCAAATTTTAAAAAATACTCTGCCACCTGTTTCACGAATGATGAAGGTATACAAACACTTGCAGTTCCGTATTTTATCGCATCATCACATATTACCTTTATCTCATCCCAGGTTGCACCCTGTGCAAGAAGTGTATGATCAACCTTTTTTAAAATTTCTTCCTTTTTCATGTACAACACCTCACATAATCATTTTTTGTCATTAGTTGCCTTAAGCTTCTTCCCTATCAGTTTAAATACTCCCTCAACAGCTATCGTTATCAGCATATATATGATTGCGGTAAATGCTATCGAGAAGAAGGGATACATTGTCCTGTGTCCGATGCCATACATAACCTCTGTAAGATCATTTACTGAAATATACCCTGCTATGGTCGTCCATTGTAAAAGCTGTATTGCCAACCTCTTTACCTGGAAAAGAGAATCCTCCAAAGCCTGAGGAACAACCATGCGGAAATAGAATCTTTCGAGCTTATTCTTCATCCCGTTATGCATTCTTGACTGAGATTTTTTAACGCTCTCTGAAATGATCTCAGCCAGATGTCCGGCTCCGTACAAACCTATTGAAAGACCGGCTGTAATGATACCGCTCATGGTACTGCTGCCAAATACACAGTAGTGCAGCAGCCATACCGAAAGGAGCACCGGTACGCTTCTGAAAATAAAGCTGATCGCTCTTCCGATCCTCGAAACCACCTTTTTCTCGTAGGTCATAAGATAACTGATACCTATGCCTGCGATCCCTGCAATAATCCATGCAACCAGAATGATCAAAACCGTAACAACTGCCGCTTTAGCTATGAGATAATATGCACCGCCCGAAATCAGATTGTCTGATATCGCATTAAAAATATTATTTACAAAAGTCTTCATTCAAACTTTACCCTCTGTTCCTATAAACTATATTTACACAATAAATGTTTATTTGTCACTTGCTTAGTTTTATAAGTCTGTACCTCTGCATGTCGAGATATCCGTCCGTCATGATATGGCCCGGTTTAGCCTCGGTGGTTGTGGGGCTGGTACCATATGCGAATAACATATCAATCTTGCCGCTCATAAGCGAGGTAAAGGCTGTTTCATTATCAACATAAACAAACTTGATCTTTTTATTCAGCCTCTGTCCAATTTCATTCATAAGAGCTACGCAAAAACCGTAGGGCTCCACATCTTCATCCAATAATTCCAGCGGTGGCACCGCACCTGAAATTCCTACCTTAATGGTCCCGTTACCGGATGCTGTCTTCATTTTGTCGCGATAAAAACGTTCCTTTTTTCCGCTTTCTGTTTCATAATATTCAGCATTATCAACATATTTTGAAACAAGCACTTCCAAAGTCCCGTCTGCTTTCAGGCTTGCAAGAGCATCATTTATCTGTTCCCGGAGCTTTTCACCGAAATCCTTCTTTAATGCCATGCCAAAGCTAAATCTGGCAGCTTCGGTCTTCTGTATATCCGATGTCAGATCGGCATCAACCAGTTCCAGGCCCTCATATTTCTTAAGCAGATAATCTGCACTTACATCACATGCCCAGATGGCATCATTTTCACCCGATTTTAAAGCAAACAGTGCTTCATCAAAGTTCTTATATGCCTTATAGCCGGTTAACTTCATGCCAAAGGTGCTTCCAAAGAAAACGAGGGCACTGTTTTCCGGCATCCTGCATGCCACTCCGCCAAGCTTCTTTATCTTGACAGAGGAAGTTTCCGTCTTATCTGCAACAGTTGATGTCTTTGCCTTTGTCTTAAATGCACCGGCTCCTGCCAGCAGGACCAGGACTAAAAAACAGGCAAGTACAGTAAATAATTTATTTTTTGTTCCCATATGTTTTTCTTTCCATAAATAATCATTCTATACTCGTAAATATACTAACTCGTATAATTATACCCCATCTATACCACATCAGTCTGCTTTGCAGACATCTCTCCGCCATAGGGGCATCGTACGTCGAATGCTTTAGCGTTCGACATGACTCACGCTACGCTTAACAATATATTCCCATCAGGATGAAGTCTTTGGTCGAAACCATCACTCGAGCTTCACACCTATAATTTTCTCACTTCTTGTAGCCAGTACCAGCCTGTTACCGTACAGAGCCGGAGTAGCTTCGATACCCGAACCAAAATTCAGTAAGTCCAAAGTGTCTCCTGTTTTAGCATCCATAAGCAGCAGGTCACCATTCTGGCATCCCTGTATCAGATAAGTTTTTCCCTGCTCCGATGTAAATAATATCGTTGAGCTCCACGAGTACATCTCCAGCTTCTTTTTCCAGACTTCCTCTCCGGTACGTTTGTCAAGTGCTACCAGATATCCGCCTTCAAGATCAGGCGTTTTTGAAACCGAATAGAAAATATAATCTGAAACATTCCCTGTCCCCGGTACTCCGGTGGATAAAACTCCGCCTGCATAACCCTTTACAGTATGTACCTCATAGGGCTTTCTCCAGATGATCTCGCCTGTCATTGCATTCAACTTGTAGATGGATGCCTTACCCATATTATGGGAATTATAGCCGTATTTCAGGGTTGTGGCTACATACAGATAATGATTGCCGCCATCAGTCTCAAAGACCGGTGAGGAATTAATATCCTCAGCTACGTCATTTATCCATACCATTTTCATGGTGTTTAAATCGAGACAATAAATAGAGCCACCGTTATCGCCGATAAAAAGGTATCCGTTCCAAACACATGCACTGCTTTCACTGCCCCATAAGGTACCGCCTTCAGCATATTTATCCGGAATATCAAAGGTAAATTTCACGATATCTGATGGGTTAACACTTAAAGTTCCGGCACTCTCATCGTATTTTGTATTCAGCTTCATAGTATAAATTACACCATTTTCACCCGGATAGATCAAAGTATCAGTAACCGGGTCGATCACAGGCGAGCTGTCATAAGCATGCCAGATACGCGGTGCAAAATCATCATTGTATCCGCCTTCATAAAGCAGCTTGCCGTCTATGAGAGAGTATACATAAAATCTCTGTGAAACATTTTCACCAAACGGACCTGTCTGGGCATCTCCCGAGCCGCAGAAAAGCAGAGGAGTTTTTCCGTCAGGATACAGAGAAGCAGTACCCTTAAAGGTCATACCGACATAAATCTCAGGTCTCGTCTCTTCACCGGTTTCCATATCGAGGAAATGAATGCTTCCGTCCATACCGGGATAAATAACCTCAATAAGACCATCCTTAGACTTGGCAGAGTCATTCATATTCATGACCGCCTTAGTCTCCTTGCTCCACTTAGCAAGCAGCGGCTGACCGGTCCAACCGTTTCCTGACCAGTAATCAACACCATTACTTTTCAAAATCTTTCCAGTATTATATGTCCACTTGTTTTCAGCAAACTTCTCATTTTTTACCGATGCAGTTCCCGTGGAGGACTTAGACCTTGAATAATTGCCCCTGAAGGTAATCATGCCGGGGATATCCGAAATGGCTTTAAGCAGATCGTCAGAGAACATGATCTTCTCAGCTCTCTCATATGAACTGACAATCTCGCCATTAACCTCGATTTTCTGAATAACACCCTTGCTTTCCGGATCCGTATTCTCAGTGGGCTTAGCCTTCCCGTCATCCGCCCCCTTGGCATTCGCCGAATATGACTCCACCGCAAGGCTTCCGGCCGCGTCATGCAGATAATTATAGAAATATTTCGGATTCCCAACCTTGACCAAGAGTTTGAAACCTATAAACAATACTACTAAAACTAGTACAAGCACTATTGATATTATAATTGTTTTTTTCTTAAACATATTATCCCTATTTTTTAATGTTATTATTTCTATTTTAGTTTATAGCTTTTCCCTTTTTCTCAATTTATTGCATATTTCCGATAATCCCATTTTCATGGACTGTTCTGAAAGTCTATCATTCAACAGGGTTAACGGATATAGGTAAAAATACAAACCATAAAGCGAACAGCTGGATATGCTTCGTCAAAATTTGTATCTTTGCAAGGCAGAAATCGATTATCCAAATCGATTTCTGAACGCAGCACTAGTTCGTCCGGCATCAGGCGGACGAACGGTTGCAAGTGTTCGCAGCAAAGATGCATATTTGGGCGATTAGCATATCCCTGTGAGCGGTAATCGGTTTTGTATTTTTATCTGTATCCGTTAACCCGTCCCCTTGATACCTCAGAACAGTCTCATCAACTCGGAAATATGCGATACCCCAACGATTTTAAGTCCGCTGCCGGACACCGCCTTCATATTCACCTTCGGCAGGATCACAGTCTCATACCCCAGCTGCTTAGCCTCCGTCACGCGCTGCTCAGCCTGCGAAACACCTCTAATTTCCCCGGTAAGCCCGACCTCACCAAAGCAGATCGTTTTCTCCCCTAAAGGCTTATTCGAGTAACTGGAAAGCAGAGCCATAATGATAGGCAGATCCAAGGCCGGTTCATTTACCCTCATACCGCCTGCAACATTAACATAGGCGTCGCAGAACGAGAGCTTAAGCCCCAGTTTTTTCTCTAAAACAGCAAGCAAGAGATTAACCCTGTTGTAATCAATACCCACAGCCGTACGCCTTGGGATATTAAGCGCCGTCTGGCAGCACAGAGCCTGTATCTCCAGCATTATAGGCCTTGTACCCTCGATAGTCGCCGTGATAACCGACCCCGGTTCACCCACCGGAGTACCTGCAAGCATGTATTCGGAAGGATTCCTGACCTCTCTAAGGCCATCCCCCCTCATCTCGAAAACACCTACTTCATTCGTAGAACCAAACCTGTTTTTTACGGCTCTGAGTACCCTGTAATCAGACGAATTATCTCCCTCAAAGTAAAGCACGGTATCAACCATGTGCTCCAGGACTCTCGGACCGGCCACAACACCCTCCTTGGTCACATGTCCGACTATGAAAATAGTTACACCATAACCCTTAGCGAGCCTGAGCAAAGAACCTGTGGTCTCCCTAACCTGGCTGACACTTCCGGGAGATGCGGCAATGTCCTCTCGATACATGGTCTGGATCGAATCCACGATCACAACCTTAGGTCTTTTTTCAATAACTATTTCTTCTATGTTATCCAGACAGGTTTCTGAAAGGAGCTCCAGCTCTCCCTCAAATTTACCCAGTCTGTCAGCTCTCATTTTTATCTGATGAACGCTTTCCTCACCTGAAATATACAGCACATTAAGCTTCATCCCGACCAGTACCTTGCAGACCTGAAGAAGTAAAGTTGACTTACCTATGCCGGGGTCGCCGCCAACTAAAACAAGGGAGGAATCAACTATCCCTCCCCCTAATACTCTGTCAAATTCCTCTATGCCGGTAATGATCCTTGTATCTGTATGAGTCTCTATCTGCGAAAGCTTCTCAGGAACAGCCTTAAGTTTAAGTCCTGGACCGCTCGGTGTTTTAACAGCCTTGCTCTTAGGCGCAACAGGCTCCTCCACCATACTGTCCCACGCTTTGCAGGCTGGGCACTGTCCAAGCCACTTTGGTGACTCGGCGCCGCATTCCTTGCAGAAAAAGACACTCTTTTGTTTCCCCATAATACTTGATTCCTTAACCTTTTACTCTTATCTAAGTAAACACCTCATCTGTCTGCTTCTTTAGACAGCTTCACCCATTATTCTAGGAATAAACATAAGTATGCGGCTGCCATTAAACAGCCGCATAAAATTATTTCTCTACGATCTTAACTTCTTTCTTAGCAGCCTCATCAGCCTCAACACTGAATGTGAGCTTTCCGCCCAGATTGGTCTTCATAACGCCCAGGCTCTCACCTGCAACGACAACTTCGTAATCCTTTTCAGCCTGAAGCTCCATTGTTATCTGGATATCACCCTTGCCTGTCAGGCTAAAGCCGATCTCTTTATCAGAAACCTTAAGATTAAACACAGACGTTCCGGGAACAGACTCATAAACAAATGCTCCGTTTCTCTCCAGTCTTGTGATCTCATTAAAAGACTTAACCTTATATAAATCTCCGTCATGCTTAAAGTCTGACTTCTTCTGTTTCTCCTTTAAGGAAAAATCACCAAAACTAAGCGTCCCATCCTTCTCACTCTGAATCAATGACTTAACGACTTCCATAGTATCCTCCAAAATATATTATGCGGTCAAAATTCCCCACATTTATTCTATCAGAAAATTTTACATTTTTCCACATATTTTTTCAATTTATATTTATTTAATTTTTCACAGTGACGGATTACTTGGAACTACGTCCCGCCCTGCGTTTAAATGTGGTCTCTTTTTTAACTGCATCGAACCCTATGGTCACCGAATCACCGGACTTGATATTGCCTGCAAGTATCTCCTCGCTCATCCTGTCCTCAACCTCATTCTGGATGGCGCGCCTCAAGGGTCTTGCACCATATTTCTCATCAAAGCCCTTTTCAGCAATATGATACACAAATGCTGCATCACACTTAAGCTTGATATTCAGCTCGCTTAAAGCCCTCTTTGCGATCCTGTCGAACATAATGGATACGATTTCCCTTATATTTTCACGTGTAAGTGAATGGAATACGATTATCTCATCGATACGGTTAAGGAACTCGGGCTTAAATATACGGCGCACCTCTTCCATAACACCGTTCTTCATGCGATCATAATTAGCCTTGTCATCCTGCTCACCGGCAAAGCCCAGGGTCTTTGGAGCTATGATATTCTGTGCTCCCGCATTTGATGTCATGATGATGATGGTATTTTTAAAGGAAACCTTTCTGCCCTGAGCATCCGTAATATGACCGTCGTCAAGTACCTGAAGCAGGATATTGAACACATCGGGATGTGCCTTTTCTATCTCATCAAAGAGCACTACGGAATATGGATTCTTCCTGATCTTTTCGCTTAACTGACCGCCCTCATCGTATCCCACATATCCAGGAGGTGAACCAACCATCTTGGAAACGCTGTGCTTTTCCATGTATTCGGACATGTCAACTCTTATCATGGAATTTTCCGTGCCGAAAACAGCTTCTGCCAAAGCCTTTGAAAGCTCGGTCTTACCAACGCCTGTAGGACCTAAGAACAGGAATGAACCAATAGGTCTGTTGGGATCCTTTAATCCGACACGGCCTCTGCGGATAGCCTTAGCTATGGCAGTTACAGCCTCCTCCTGACCTACCACGCGCTTATGAAGGATTTCCTCGAGCTTTCTTAAGCGCTCGCTTTCTTCCTCTTCAAGCTTTTTAACTGGTATCTTTGTCCAGGTTGAAATAACTGCTGCGATATCCTCATCAGTCACAAACAGAGCCTGATTTTCGCGGGCTTTTGCCATCTCTTCTTCGAGCTTTGCAATTTCCTTTTTAAGCCTGTTCTGCTTATTCTTTATGGTACCGGCCTTTTCAAACTCTTCGTTCTTAACAGCCTCTTCCTTCTCTTTCTCGAGCTCCTTTAATTTATCCTCAGCCTTTTTCTTCTGGGGATAATCCGAGAAAGCATCAAGCCTTACACGCGATGCTGCCTCATCCATTAAGTCTATTGCCTTGTCAGGCAGGAATCTGTCATTAACATATCTCGAGGACAGCTTGACTGCAGCATTTAAAGCTTCATCCGTGATCGTAACCTTATGATGCTCCTCGTAAGCATGACGTAGCCCTTTAAGGATGGTCAAAGCCTCCTCCAAAGTAGGTTCATCCACATCCACAGGCTGGAAACGGCGTTCCAGAGCTGCATCCTTTTCGATATACTTTCTGTATTCCTCGCGGGTGGTTGCACCTATAAGCTGTAATTCTCCGCGCGAAAGTGAAGGCTTAAGGATATTTGAGGCATCCAGTGCGCCCTCTGCTCCGCCTGCTCCAATTATAGTATGGAGCTCGTCAAGGAAAAGGATAACCTCGCCGGAGGCTATTACTTCATTTATTACTGCCTTTATTCTTTCTTCAAATTCTCCACGATATTTCGAACCGGCTACCATACCCGAAAGATCAAGCGTAACAACTCTTTTGTTTTTTACAGTATCCGGGACATCGCCTTCTGATATCCTCTGAGCCAGGCCCTCAACGATAGCTGTCTTGCCTACGCCGGGTTCTCCAACAAGGCAGGGGTTGTTCTTAGTACGTCTCGAAAGGATCTGTACCACACGTCTGATCTCTTCTTCACGGCCAACTACAGGGTCAAGCTTTCCTTCCGATGCAAGCCTTGTCAGATCTCTGGAGTACCTGTCCAAAACAGGTGTAGCTCCTCTTTCAGCTTTCCCTTTAGGAGAATTCATCCTTGCATCTGCAGGATTTACACCCATTGCCTGAAGGCAGTCGGTATATATCTTTCTGATATCTATACCTATAGTATTTAAAAGCCTTATGGCAATGCAGTCAGTCTCCGTGATCAGTGAAAGCAAAATATGCTCGGTACCGACCTGTGCACTTTTAAAACGCTTTGCCACATCGTAGCTCTTGGCTATAACTCCCCTTGCTCTTGGGGTTATATTGTTTATCTCTGCAAATCCAACTTTCCCGTCAGGGGCTATAAGCTGATCTATAAGCTCCATCAGCTTGTCCTTGTCAAGGCCGTTGGTCACAAGTATCTTTGAGGCTACTCCCTCTGTATCAAGCAGACCTATCAGGATATGCTCGGTACCCATATAATTATGTCCGAGCTGCTCTGAGATTTCCTCAGCTGTTTTCATTACCTGTCTGGCCGCCTCAGTAAATTTCTCGTACAAAACTCAGTCCTCCGTTCCGTCCTCCTCCGGTATTATCAGCTCCGGAAGATGTTCATTAAGATATTTTGCGCGCTGTTCATCCCTCTGCACGCTTCCCATTGTCTTCTTTAAGCAGGTCTGAAGATTTCCGGGCTGTGTCTCTATCATAAGCTTATGGAGTGCATTTCCCCCGCCTTTAACCTGTATTATGCCAAGATCGCAGCCAAACTTTAGCTGAGCCAAAAGGACCATTGCGTCCTTCTGTGCAAGGTTTTTGGCATACCTTAGCACTCCGTATGACCGGTATATCCTGTCCTTAAGATCAATTCCGATATTTTTAAGCACCTCCCGGCGCAGTCTTCTTTCTATATCCACTATCTGCGCGGTCACCTGCTCTAAGTTTTCAATTATCTCATTTTCGTTCATACCTAAGGTTTTCCTGTTTGACACCTGGAAAATAAAGCCTGCGCTCTTTGAGCCCTCACCATATATGCCTTTTAAGGTTACATCAAACCTGGAAATCTCTTCCTGAAGAGCATCCGCCTTTCCGCTCATGGTAATACCCGGGAGGGATAGCATATATGAGGCATGAAGACCGGTACCCGCATCCTGCAGACGTGAGGTAAGATAACCGTATTTGTCACTGAAGCAGTAAGGCTTCTTGGCATCAAGAAAGTCATCAATGACGTTGGCGGTCTTAAATGCCTCTTTTAAGTTGTATCCTGCTTTTATCGCCTGGATATGCACATGATCCTCATCATTTATCATGATGCTCACGCTCTCGTCCTCGGACAATATAAGCCCTGCGGGCTCTTTTTTTCTCTTAAGTGAAGGCGTGATCGCATGACTTTCTATCAGGGCATCCTTATCCACATTTGAAAGCTTCTCCATCCTGCAGGAGTAATACTCTCCGCCCATCTTTGCGCTTAGCTCCGAGGTATAGCCCCTCAGCTCCTCGACTACCTTTGCAGCGTCATCATTATCAAGCTTTGCAGGGAAATTATAATCTGCAAAATTCCTGGCCAGCATTACTGACCCTGAAAGTACTACCTCATGGTATGCTCCCTGGTCATAGTACCATTTTATTCTTCTTTTTCTCATCTATAATCCTCTTATTTGGAAGACTTCCCGCTTTTGGGAACTTTCTTTGTCTTTGTTTCGCCCTTCTTAGGACTTTTATCTTTAGCGCCTTTATCCTCCAGCGATTTTATGCTGTCCCTGAGCTTTGCCGCCAGCTCGTAATCCTCTTCCGCTATGGCATTTTTCAGTTTCTGTCTCAAGGTTTCAAGCTTATCAGCCTTCTTTGCCTTTTCTGCAGTATCCTTAGGATCAGCTTTCTTCCTGGTCTTATTCTCGGTGATTTCGATCATTTCCTCATCCGAGTCCAGATTAAGCGTTCTTTCAAGACTTCTTACAGATTCCCTGTTTTCCGATGCAATAGCATCATCTATCTGTATGAATTTGGCAAATGCAGGCTCCTTGCCGGTATGCGTCATGCCTCCCTGCATGGTCTTAAAGTTCTTAGCGATCATATCCCGGAAAACATTGTAGCAAACAGGGCACCCTGTCCTGCCGGTCTTTAAGAATTCCGATTCCGAGGTGCCGCATTCCGGGCACGTAGTCTCTCCACGTTTTTCGCTAGGCAGACTCTTTCCCTTTGCCTTTGAATAGCTGCTTAAGATTCCTGAAAGAATGCTGCCTATGGAAGAAAGGCCCTGTCCTCCAAGAATGTCATTGATAGGCACCGCGGTATACTCCGAAGCGCACTGCTCACACAAGTGCTGCTCTTTTTTCTGCCCGTTAACTATCTCTGTATAAAATATTTTTGCCTGACGCGTCTGGCATATATCACAAAGCATATTTTTCTCCTTACTATTTTGGCTTTTCCCCAAAGACCTCTGCTTTTATCTTAGATCAAAGATCATTTCCATCGCCCTTAGATTTAAGTGCCATCCTTATGACAACTATCAAGAGTGCCATGGAAATACCGCTTAAAACGGCTATTATCAGGGTCAGGGTACTCAGGCTTTTTTCATAACTGTTTGCAAGTTCCAACGCTTCTATAGAATCTGTCATTACATGCTTTACTGTTGTTTCCGTACTTTTTCCAAGGTATTTCTGAATGGTTTTTTCAGTCCGGTCGTAGTTATATAACGATATCTCCCCGTTAGTATTCTTTAAAAGCAGGAGCATATATGTATCAGCATCCTCGCTGAAATATACCGGTATGCTTACCCCATCGATAACCATCGATGTCTTCTTATATCCCTCCGGTATCTCAATGCCCGTGGTATCGGTTACAAGCTCATACTCATTATTGATATAAAGCTTTGTCTTTCCCCCATCTTCTATTGCACTTATACCGTTTTTTAAAATCTGATTTTCCCGCGAATCCTGATCGTTATCCGGGTTTTCAGGTTTTTCTTCTGTTGAGTTGCCGGTTTCCTGCCGGTCTCCGCTATTATTTTCTGACCCTTGAGTTTCGCCTTCCCTGATACACTTAATTACATAGGTTTTGCTTTCTCCGTTTTCAGCAGTAACCTTTATTTCAATCCTGTTTTCACCGATCTCAAGTTTCTGGTTTCCCGATACCTCTATCGTTGCATTTGTATCCGTTGCCGCTGCACTGACTATAAGCTTTTCAACATCTTCTTTTACCGTTGTCTCATAAACACTCACTGTTTTTGAAAACTCGGGTGCAAGTGTGCCGGGACTGATTTTCAGTACCGCAAGCGAGTTATCCGCCGAAGCACTTTTCGAGCTTTCTATCTTTACCGTCATCTCACTTACGGAAACCGACATCAGATATCCTTCTTCAAACTCATAAAGCTCCGGAGTATCCCTGAAAGATATTTTTGCTTCCCCGGTACCCAGTGCCCTAAACCTAAGCGAATATCTCCTGTCATTTCTGGAAGACGAAGTAACGCTGTCATTCAGCTTTATTACACCCTCTCCCCCCGATGCAAGCTCGGGACCTGAAACATATTCCAACATTTCAGAAGGATAAAGCAGATATCCCTCAAAATCTCCGGGGAATACTTCGGCCTCGATATCAATATATATATCGACATAATCTCCTTTTGAATAACTGTCTTGGTCAGATGAGATTACGATATCGGCACTTGAAGCCTGAACTCTTAAAATGCCGGATACTAAAACAAAAAAGAGAGAAAGGCAGACTGTCTGCACGAATCTAACCTTTAGCGTTTTGTTCATGCAGCAGTCACCGCCTTTCCTATTGTTTTTATCTAACTTTAAGCGTACTCCGGTTTGTTTCGCAAAACAGAGCCGTGTTTTAGAGTTCGTATTTTAGGGCAACGGCTCGCCCACAACCTCCTCAGGTGTAGCAGTCGGAGGAGCCTCTGTCTGTGTCGGTGTATCCGTCTGCTGTTCCGAAGGTGTCTCAGTATTTGTCGGCGTTTCCGAAGGTGTGCCGGGCACATCGGGAGTGTCGGCAGGGGTCTCAGTCGGTGTTTCGGTCGGAGTCTCTGCAGGTGCTTCCGTAGGGGTATCCACAGGTGCATCTGTAGGAGTTTCCGTAGGAATATCTGTCGGAGTCTCAGTAGGAATTTCCGTAGGTATTTCTGTAGGTGTTTCTGTAGGTGTCTCCGTAGGAGTTGGCTCAACATACGCCTCTCTTACTAAATTGATAACATATTCCCTTATATCCCCGTTTTCAGCCTGTACCTTTATCACAACCCTGTTTTCTCCGACCACAGGATATGCATATTCCTCGCTGATTACCTTGGCAAGAGAACTTACCGTAGAGGTATTTATCTTAATATAATCCGTTTCATATCCGACTATCAGATTATATTCCGCATCCCTTGTTACTGAGAATGTAGGTGTAAGCGACAGTGTATCTCCGTTTTTGTCATAAAGCTTAAGAGTTTTAAGCCAGTTATTGGGATTATATGCCTTAGCCGGTACGGGACATGGCTCATCAGGCATATTTAAATATACCGGTATAAGGAAAACTATCGGTACTTCCTGAGGATTTTCGTAGGCTGCAAAAACTCTTTTACCTTCCGAATAAGGAGCTTCCACATTCGCCATATACTGGTGTTGATAGGTGGAATTAGAGGTCATATTAAATTTCTGAAGATAAATGGTGTTCTGACCTCTGTTGATATAGTTGTTTCCAATATAAAACGCTCCGCCAAACAGTGATCTTAGCCTGTTGTTCCAGGGTATCAGACACTTTGTATTAAGCGCGTCGCTGCTTGAACCATCCCTTGCAAAGCGGAGCCCGTTGGCAATTGCCCCGCCTGCCTCTGTACTGTGATAGGCTCCTATGTTGTAGAAATTGTACAGATTTTCAAGTCCTGAAACAGTACCGGTTACGCTGTTGCTCATGGCATTTTTCCCAAGGGTTACTTCCTGCTTTACACGGGAAGCCAGATGCAGCGGACTTACGCCCGAATACTCTGCTGCCATGGCAAATGCATCTGCATATGAAATACTTCTTTCATTCCCAAGCTCATCGGTGTATATAAAAGAAGTACCGTTCATAGCTGTATTTTTAAGGATTGTGGCTATTCCTTCCTTACTCTGATAGGAAGGGTTATAATCTAAAACCTCAAACTGAAAAATACTCTCATGATCTAAGAAATTACGTGGGTCCATATAATAGCTTATGGCTTCCTTGGAGGCAGTAACCCACGATGAACCGTCAAAAACGGTGAATTTGTCATCCTTCCAGCTATAAGCACCCGCCTCCAGGGACTTCCATTCTACGCTTTTTGTATTGGGAATAAGATTTTCTCCCACTACAGATTCTTTTCTCACAGCCTCCTCCCAGTCAAGACCTGTGTTAAAGGCCTTAAATTTCCAGCTGGGATACTGTGCATGGAGTTCGCGTAGAAACGTCTTATAGCTTTCGGGAAAACCCTCAGCAGTCAGAGCCTCCTCAAAAGAAAGTACTGTTGCATTCGTATTGGCTCCGCTGCCTGAAAGATTTACTGTTTCGTCTGCTTCGATATAGATCGAATTGACATATCCTTCATATACTCTGTCATTGAATTTCAGCTCTATTAGACACCAGAGATTCTCAGAATCAAAGGCTGTCTCAATCACTCTTACTTCCTGTCCCGAGTATACAAATACCGGTACCTTATCCTCTGTAAAGAGTGCAGGTGCAGAATACTTAGGCTCTGTTTTAACGGAAAGTGCCGCAGCATTCTTGATCACCGCATTGGGATTTTCCACATTCTCCTTGGGCGGAGGTGTCGGAGTCGGCTCCGGAGTCGGAGAAATCTCGGGATCCCCCGTAATGTCTATGCCCGTAGGCGCAGGAGTCGTTGTAGGTGTATCGGTCGGTGTGCCGGTTATAACAACAGGAGGTGCCTCTGTAACTGTAACCACAGCAGGTTTTTCCTTCTGTTTATAGTAATTTATCTCTATGGTTTTTGCATTGCTCTCAAACTTTATCCTGTTTTCGGGAATCCAGCCGTTTACCGTCTCATTTTTATAGGTTGCCTGTACATAAAACCACTTTCCTGTATCGGTCTGCTTTTCAGCCAGTATCTGAATCTTTGACTTTTTAGCAAGCTTAACCTTTGTCCCTGCTAAGGTCTTTACATTTTTGCCTCCCGATATGGGCACCGGCTTTAGTACCTGTTTTGAATATTTTGTAGTAACTGTAAACGGAGTACTGTAGTTAAGCCTTACATAATCGGACATTACATATCCCCTGGCAGGCTCTCCGTCGATCAGGGTCATAACCTTGTACCAGCGGATTTCTCTTTCCTCTCCGTTTATATCCTGGAAATTGGTGGTTGATCCCACAAGATGTACCACTGTATCCCTGGGTAAAACACCCAGCACTGCACTGCCCGCATCGGCACTTACTCTGAAATTTAAGAGCTCCGATGTGACAACACCCATCAGATTATACTTTGAAGAGTATTTATATGCAGCTATTTCATACTCATTTCCTTCGTTGTCCGTCACAACACCGGTATCGCTTACTGCGAGACCCTCAGGAAGAGGATTGACCATCTCTGTAGGGAAAGGAGTATCCACAGGTATCTCCCCGTTATCCTCAGGTGTATCTGTAGGCTTTGGTGTAACAGTTACATCAGGAGATGCAGAAGGAGTTGGCGTCTCTGTAACCGTAGGCGTTGTCTCAGGGTTATCCGTCTCGGATACCACCGTACCCTTGGTTATGGTTATATAATCACCCAGACAGTATCCTTCTACCTTCTTTTTATTTATCTTTGCTGTAATATGATACCAGCCGTCTTTTTCTCCCAATATGGTAACTGCCTGATCCTTTTTTAGAACTGCATTTTCGCTTTTTACCTGGACAATCTCGTAATCAGTTCCGGGTCCTTTACGAACGTTTAGTTCTGATGCAGTTACAGTACCCTTAGCAGTAGGTACAGGGGTTGGAGTTGGTGAAGGAGTAGGTGTCGGAGTCGGGGTGATCTCCTTAAAATCTCCTGTCTCTGCCTTTACCGTTCCGCTGGTAACGGTTATCCACTGGCCAAGTGAATATCCCTCAACCTGAGTATCCATAAAGGTTGCTTTAATATGGTACCAGCCGTCTCTTTCTCCCACGATCGTTACTTCCTGGTCTTTTACCAGGACAACCTTTTCTTCCCCGACCGTAATATTCTTATAATCGGTACCCGGGCCGGAACGCATATACAGCTCGGTAGCGCTTACCACGCCTTTCACTGTCTTCTTAGCCCAGATCTGTATGTTAGGCAAAGACGTTATGACCAGAGCCATAACAAGTAAAACCGCTATTTTCTTAAAAATTCGTTTCTTTTCCACTATAAACCTCCGGTAAACACTTTTGATAGTACCTTTTAAATTCTAAGATTCAATTGTGAAAACCTTTTGACCACGATGAAACAAAAATGTAAATTATTAAACGATACCTAAAATATAGGTTACGATATATGTCAGAAACGTTATACCGTTTATCGCCATCCCCGCATAGGGCACCTTATATCCGCCATCCTGTTCTCTCACACATTTCATCGAGACCAGGAGTCCTATAAAGCTTACTACAAGAGCAGCAGTTCCGCAGACTGCAAAAGCCTTAGGCGTTTCTTCCTTTATCCCGGAATAGAATACCAGTATCAGGAAAACTATCATTGTAAGTATCCCTGCTATCAAAGCCGCTATGGCTTTTGCGGAATACCCGCTCTTTCTAAACTGGACATTGTTTTCCCTTTTTGTCCTTTTCATTATCCCTCCATGCATAACCGGTTTTGTGTTTCCATCACTCCCTGCAGCACTCTCCGGCCTTTCTTCTGTTTTTCAGCCTCTTATTTTCAAATCCAAAGGTCAGTCTGTACAGGATATATCCTATGACAGCACCCGTTGTGTTCATTATGATGTCATCGATATCAAATACTCCGACTTTTGTAATCAGCTGTATATCCTCTATCAGGAAACAGAACAATACTGAAACCAGCAGGGTTACAAAAAAGTTTCTGCCCCTTTTAAAGCCCTCTTTCGAGGAAACAAAGGGAAAAAGTATCCCAAATGGGACAAACAGCAGGATATTCCCGATTATGTTTATAAAAAACATTAAATAATCTTTTTCTTTTACCTTTGTAAAATATCTGTTTATCTCTGCAAACGGTTTAAGATTATATCTGTACTCATCATAAGCAACCGTCCTGCCGAAGGTATCACTAAAAAATAAAAAATATATTAGAAGTGTAATATAGGTTAAAAATATAATCCCCCAGATTACACGCCGTTTTCTTGACTTTTTGTTCATTTAACGTACTTTTACTCCGCAAATCCGACGAAATTTTTATTTACTTTTCCATAATTTTTTATTATACTATATTTGATATTTGTTAGCAAGCAGAAAACTGTGTAACTTTGCTTATATTGCAATATTTTATTTTTTCTTTATATTTTTCTCTCTGCTGACATTTCTACTGTCTTTTATCATTTCATATGTTCATCAAATAAGGAGAACCGTAAATATGAAGATCATCGATTTTTTAAAGGATAACAAACCACATATCAGCTGTGAGCTTTTTCCTCCCAAAAAGTGGGAAAACCTTGAGGCTGCTAAGAAGGTCGTTGCTGACACCGCTGCCCTTAAGCCCGACTATATGAGCGTTACCTACGGCGCTACAGGCGGTACCAGCAAATATACCGTTGATCTTGCCAATGAAATACAGAATGTCTGCAACATCCCTGCTTTAGGACATCTGACCTGTGTTTCTTCCGACAAGCAGACCGTAAGGGACATGATTTCTGAGTACAAACGCTGCGGCATCAATAATATCCTTGCTCTAAGAGGCGATATTCCTGCAGACAGCGGCTTCGAGCCTTCTAAGGACTTTCATCACTCTGAGGATCTTATGGCTGAGATCAAATCCATGGGCGATTTCTGTATTGCAGGTGCATGTTACCCCGAAGGACATCCAGAATCAAAGTCCATTGATGAGGATTTGGAATATACCAAGCGAAAGGTTGAGGCCGGCTGTGATTTTCTGATCACCCAAATGTTTTTTGATAATAATATCCTTTACAACTACATGTATAAGCTACTAAAGAAGGGGATCGATGTGCCGATTGATGCCGGTATCATGCCCGTTACCAACAAAACCCAGATCGGCAGGATCATTTCTCTTTCCGGTAATCTGGTTCCGCCCCGCTTTAAGATGATCGTTGATCATTACGGTGATAACCCGGAGGCTATGAAGCAGGCAGGTATTGCATATGCTACCGAGCAGATTATCGATCTGTTCGCCAATGGGGTTAATTGTGTGCATATCTATACGATGAATCATCCGGAGATTGCGGGGGAGATCTTCAAAAATCTGTCGTTTATTGCACCGAGGTAAATCTTGAACGGGCAGGCGGGTGTTTACATGGTCTAAAACCCACTACCGCTTAGCAGGGATATGCTATACGTTTTCATACGTATCTCCGCTTCGGACGTTTGCAACCGTGCGTCCGCTTGATACCGGACGCACTTGTGCTACACTCAAAAATCGGTTTGGATAACCGATTTTTGCCTTGCTCCGATACATCTGCAAACGTAGCATATCCTCTGCACGCTTTATGGTTTTATCCCATGTAAACACCCGCCTGCCCTCTCCAATTACCCAAGTGATGCAATCACTCGGATGGTTCTCTGATTGTTTTCATTATATTCATGACATTTATGATTATGTAATAATTTAATCAGCAGTACAGTTGGTTCTTCGATTGAACTCACAACATTTTTTTATCAAGTATAACAAAATCACGAAATGAATATATCAAGTTTAAACAACGGGAAAAAACTAAATATTGATAAAAAAGAGATTTATCACTACCTTGGTTATCATTTTGGCGGTGAAGTGCCACTGGATGATGAGTTAGAGAAAATGGTTGATGATCTCACAAGTAAAATGAAAGAGGTTATCACTCCGAGATGCGCTTACGAGATGTACAGTTTACGCGTTAAAGATGATATATGTTCTCTTAACCGCTACAGCTGTAATGCTCTCGATCAAACTTCTTTGGATGCAAATGAAAATCCTGATGACAACTCGGAGCCTTTACTCGTTATCAAAAGTGCCAAGCTCTCCGCTCACATTAAGGAATGCAGGTTTGCTATCCTTTTTGCTGCTACTATAGGTCCCGGTGCCGATATGCTGATACGAAGGTTTTCGGGCCGGTCCACTATCAAACCTGCTATCCTGCAGGCTGTTGGCGCCGCAGCGATCGAGGCTTTTGCAGATGATATGACAGAAAGTATTAAACAGGAGTTAAGCTGTTCCGGTTTTGCAAATTCTCCTGCCGAGACTAGTGATAGTATGGTTTCTGTCACAGCTAAAGAACCTGATGATAGCGTTCGATTTAAGATGCGGTTCAGTCCCGGCTATGGGGATTTTAGCCTAAACCACCAGAATGATTTTTTCAAACTTCTGCAATTAGAGAAAAATCTGGGCATGAGCCTTAATTCCGCCCTGCTTATGAGCCCCTCCAAAAGCATTACCGCTGTTATCGGAGTTCTATAATGGAGATTTATTTATGAATATACGAGATTACATAGGAAAAGAACTACTCTTCTCTGACGGAGCCATGGGTACCCTGCTCCAGGCTGAAGGGTTAAAGGGTGGCGAGATCCCTGAAACATGGAATATCCTTCGTCCTGAGGTTCTCATAAACATACACACCAGATATTTAAATGCCGGCTCCAACATTATTACTGCAAATACTTTCGGGTGTAATAAATATAAATTGGAGCATTGTGACTACGATCTTGATACCCTTGTTTGTACAGGTATCAGGCTTGTTCGTGATGCTATTAATTCTTTTGAAAAAGATTCTGACAGCGCTTATGCTAAAAAACCTCACTTTGCCGCACTAGATGTAGGCCCTTTAGGAAAACTATTAAAGCCCATAGGCAACGTCTCTTTTGATGAAGCCGAGGAAGCTTATGCCGAAATTGTCCGTGCAGGTGTAAACGCCGGTGCTGACATCCTGTTCTTTGAAACCTTTACGGATCTTTATGATCTCAAAGCTGCAATCATAGCAGCTAAAGAGAACTCTGACCTACCCATCTTTGTGTCTGTTGCACCGGATGAGAACGGCAGGCTTCTCACCGGCGGTGATCTTGAGGCATATGTTGCTCTGGTCGAAGGTCTCGGAGTTGATGTTTTAGGTATGAACTGCGGTTTTGGGCCTAAACAGTTTTTAAAGTTTCTCCCTGTCATCACCAGGGTTTGTTCCACGCCCATCATTGTTCAGCCTAATGCAGGTCTGCCCAAGGTTGTGAACGGCAAGACTACTTTCGATGTTCTGCCCGATGAATTCGCGGAAGATATTGTAGAGCTTGTTAAGGGTGGTGTATGCATTGCCGGAGGCTGCTGCGGTTCAACTCCCGAACATATCGGCTCTGCAGTAAAACTCTGCGAAGAAAATTGTTCTGATATATCAGTTATCCAGCCAGTTTCAGAGATTTTAGAGCCTTCATCCGGCATCAACTTAATAAAAGATGCCAATATTTACGAGAACCTGCCCGGATATTTCAGAATTCCCCTGTCTGCAATCACTTCTAAAAATCTTACCGTTATTTCTTCATATACACATGCGGTTTATTTTGGAGACAAGCCCTTGCTTATCGGTGAAAGGATTAATCCTACCGGAAAGAAAGCCTTAAAACAGGCTTTGAGGGATAAGGATATCAATTATATTATTAACGAAGCTATCGCCGAGGAAGAGGCTGGTTCGGATATTCTCGATGTAAACGTCGGGCTCCCCGAAATCGACGAATGTGAGATGATGGAAACCGCAATAGAAGAAATTACTGCCATCAGTACTCTTCCCCTGCAGATTGATACCTCAGACGTTAAGACTATGGAAAGAGCCTTACGTATTTATAACGGAAAGCCTCTTTTAAACAGTGTTAACGGCAAGCAGGAAAGCATGGAGGCAGTTCTTCCTCTCGCAAAGAAATATGGTGCAGCTGTTGTCTGCCTGACTCTGGATGAGTCAGGTATCCCCGAAACTGCCGAAGCTCGTGTGGCTATTGCCGAAAAGATAATTGCCCGGGCTGCAGAATACGGCATTGATAAAAAGGATCTTATTTTCGATACCCTGACCATGACGGTCAGTACCGATACAACAAACGCTAATACTACACTCAAAGCGTTAAGAACGTTAAGATACGAATATGGTGTAAATACCGTTCTGGGCGTATCAAATGTAAGTTTTGGGCTTCCCTTGAGAAGTATTATGACCTCAACCTTCTTTACGCTTGCTATGGAAAACGGTTTGAGTGCAGGCATTATCAACCCTCTGGATGAAAGGCTTATTGCTGCCTATGACAGTTTTCTCACATTAAGGAACCTCGATGCACAGTGTCTCAGATATATAGAGAAATACAGCGAAAAGACTGATCCATATACTGCTCCTAAAGGTGGTCTCTCAAATTCAGCCGGTACATCTGGTAATAACGTGCTTCAGGCTATGAATACAGGACAGGCCGGTATGTCAACAGGCCAGGCTAATTCTGGCGAATCCGGAACGGTAGCCAATGCATCACCGCTTTTTACAGCCGTTACAAAAGGCATGATTGACAAGGCGGGTATAGAATGCAAAAATATGCTTTCTGCCGGTGTGGCTCCCATCGAGATAATCGATAATAACCTGATACCTGCCCTAGATACTGTCGGCAAAAGCTTTGAAGCAAAGAAAACCTTCCTGCCTCAGCTTCTTATGAGCGCAGATGCCGCCAAATCCGCTTTTGATGAAATCAAAAAATACTATGCCGTAAATGGAACAAAGGGCGAATCCAAAGGGACTATTGTTATGGCTACTGTCAAAGGGGATATCCACGATATCGGTAAGAATATAGTTAAGGTTCTGCTCGAGAATTATGATTATACCGTTATTGATCTCGGTAAGGATGTTGCTCCCGAAACCATAGTTGATACCGTTGTCGCACAAAATATCAAGCTTGTGGGCTTAAGCGCCCTGATGACCACAACTGTTGTCAGCATGGAAGAAACTATTAAACAGCTCCGAGAAAAAGCACCTTTCTGTAAGGTCGTGGTTGGTGGTGCAGTTCTCACTCAGGAATATGCCGATAAAATTGGCGCTGACAGATACTCTCCACAGGCAATGGATACTGTGAAATATGCTAAAGAGATTTTCGGTAAATAAATAATATAGCTAAGAGGAAATCGAACGAAAGATTTCCTCTTTTTTATATAGCTATGGTCATAGAATCAAAACCACCAGCTAAGCTGGTGGTTTGCTCTGCGGCTATAAGCCGCTGTTACCAGCTTGCCTCTAAAGAGGCTCTGAATAGTCCGCCTTCCGCACTGCGGTCACAGGCTGGCTCTAAAGAGCCTTTTTTTATTTGCC
>JAFYYN010000182.1 GCA_017557525.1 Lachnospiraceae bacterium | reverse complement strand
TACTATTGCTTCATATTGTCCGAAAAAAAGTTGTAAAAAAGTTGTAGTAAGGGACAATATCAAGTTTCTACTTCTTCAAAAACCCTGTATTTATCAGTGCTTTCAGCCACATGGTTAATTGATGGACTTTAACGTCGGGAACATAAAAACATCACTAAATGATTTATTTTCCTATAAATAATTATATACTAAAACTTCCCACACCAGAAAGGTGTGCTGAACCTTGAAAACTCAATATTTTAGCCAAATAAAAATGGCATAAATCAACATTTATTTATTGGTTGAAATATTGAGTTTTCAAGGTGCGAATCCCATTTTAGGTATGGGAAGTCTTAGTTAAATAATGTTTTTTCAATAAAAACGGAGCAGGCCGTCCTTTCTTTCTAGGATCAGCCTGCCCCGCTTGCCGTCATTATGTCTGAATGTCCATACAAAAAACTTTATTTTAAAAAGGTCTTCTGGGCATGGAATTTCTTCTGCCGGGACGTTCATAGTATTGAGTATTATCAGTGGCCCGTTCTTCTATTTTTTCCTCTGACAGATTAATTGTCAGTACTGTTTCATGTCCGGCACTGTCAAGTGCGTAGAAGGTATATGTTCCATAGTCCGTAGATACAAAGCTGGCCGAAGAATTTCTCAATGTAAATGATTTACCGTTTAATCCGTATGCGAAATCCGCAGCGCTCAATTTACCGTCTGCATAATAAAGTGCATATAAATCTCTGTCGGCATCTATGACATTTATTGAAATATAAAGTTTATTGTTCTGAGTATATACTTCATATGAAAACTCCGGAGCACTGCCGGTAGCTGCCAAAGAGACAAATTTCTTATGTGAAAGTTTTGACGTGTTATATGAAAGTGCAGCACTAACATCGAGCATGCCTCCGGATACAGTCTTTCCACTTAGCGAATCCAGTTTTTTAACGGAATTTAGCAGGATTTCCTTAACATCACTTAAGGTAATGTTTTCATAATATGAATAAACCAGCGCTGCAGCCGCCGTAACAAATGGCGCCGACATGGATGTACCTGTCAGGTACTCATACTTGTTACCGGGTACGGTACTTATGATGGAAGTACCGGGTGCTGCAAGATCAACGGACCTTGCTCCATAATTTGACGAGCTGTCAAGTGTACCATCGTAGGAAATATTTGCTACCGAGATTATATTATCCAGATCATATGACGCCGGATAACAAGGCGTAGTATCATTATTGCTTCCTCTTCCGGTGTAGTAGTCGCCATTGCCGGATGCTACGACGAAAAGCATCGACGATGAAGCTATTGTGTTATATAACAACTCATCTGAATAATAGGAACCCAGACTAAGGTTGACTATGGAAGCCCCATTAGCTTCAGCATATCGGATAGCCTGGATGATGGAAATTGTTTCGCCAGTTCCTTCAGACCCTCCAAGAGCTTTAAGTACCATTACTTTAACGTTGGTACCACCTGTAACACTTGCAATGCCCACACCGTTATCAGTCTTGGCGGCTATAGTTCCGGCACAATGTGTGCCATGCTCATCAGAACTGCCTGTATATACTTTATTTGAATTATCATAGAAGTTCCAGCCATATACATCATCGATAAAACCGTTTTTGTCATCGTCAATTCCGTTATTAGGGATCTCATCCTCGTTAACCCAGATTGAATCAGCAAGATCTTCGTGTGTGTAGTCAACTCCTGTATCGATCAGAGCTACAACAACTTCCTTAGCAGATGATTTTGAACTGTAGATTTCACGGGCCTCGTCCATGTTTATGTCAATGTCCTCTACTGCTGATGACTGTTCAATCGCAGACCAACCCTTTGAACCAAAGCCCCAATACCAGCCACGTCCCCAATTTCCGCCGGGATATCCGTCCCACGGGCCTGTCCCATAGTAGTCAGAATTGTTCAGACCGGACTTGTCCGTAAAGCTCCCATCGTTTTCGAGAGCCCACTGTGAAGATTTATATGTATCGACAGAGCTAACTTTATTATCCTGTGTGTAATATGTAACCGATTCCCCAATATGATAATCAAATGTCATGGGCTCCTTTTGTTCGGCTGCGGAAGCTTTTGTTAACGGAAGCATGCCGAACATAAGTGAAACTCCAAGCCCTATTGCTGTAATCTTATTTAAAAATGCCATCATATCACTCCTTTACCTAGTGTACTGTCTTGCTCAATGTAATATTAGGAAGAAATGATGAAAGAAATCTGTACAAAATGTGTAAACTCTGTGAATCCACTCTGGGGAAAAACTATTCACTCTGTTATCTTTGAAAAGCCTGAAGTCATCTGCAAATAAACATACCGTATTCCTTAGGTAAATCAATTGCTCCGTCCACTGTATGCTCTTTGAGGATATCCCTTATCTTCTGAACCGGGAGGTCTATGACTGCTTTGAACGAAGACAGACTAAGTAAATACTCCACAAGATCTTCTGTTTCAGTAACATGGAGGGAATCTTCATAGAGCACTGATTTAATTTCCTCAAAAGATCTGCTGAGTATTTCTTTTCCGTTCTGCATCGTGAAGTTATGATTTGGTTTGAAATCTTCTCCGCCAAGCTTGAACCACTCTGCAAGCTTATCGGTAAAGTTTTGCTCCCCAAACGTAGTACAGTAAAATTCGCCACCCTTTTTAAGTACCCTGCGTACTTCCTGAAGTCCTTTTTTGATATCAGGTACATGATAAAGCATGGAATTTGCAATCACAACATCAAAACTTTCATCCATGAACGGAAGGCACTGAATATCTGCTATCCTATACTCAATATTATCATGTTCGCCAATATTCTTTTTTGCGGTTTCGAGCATACCTTCCGATAAATCTGTGAAAATATACTTTCCACATACTGACAAAATATTCTCATGGCCGATCCAGATACTCCCGGTACCGCTTCCGATCTCCAATACATTGATCCCATCACGGAAATTATAATGAGAAACAAGCCATTCTCCATATCCCTGTTTGTTCACCGAATACTTTTCATGAAACGTCAACCGTGTATCCAGCCCCTTCGGCACAGCATACTGGGCTTTTACCGCCTCAGAATCGTTTGAGCTACCAATTTGCATTTTTTCCCCTCCTATCGTTACAAATATATCCTTCATTCTCCGTTTACATTTTTTATATAGTCTTCCTTGGAAATCATCGGAGTTTCCAGTGCGGCAATTGTTTCAGGTGAAAGTGCAAGAGTCGATGCATACTCTTCTCCGGCTTTTTCAAATTTCTCAAGAAGAGGCTCTGCTACAACAGACGCTGCAGGAACATTCAGAAGCGGTGTTTCCGGAACACATACCATATCCGGACCGCAAAAGCACACATTACACATGGCTTTCAATCCGTCAAAGTTACCTTCCCAATCAGGAAATCCACAGCCACAGATTATCAGGGTATGAATTTTTGAAAAATCTGCCAATGCTTCATGATGAACGGTTCCATCGTCTTCCAGCACCATTCTCATCTTTACCAGAGGGATTGCTCTATCCAGAACAGCCTTCAGATGGGATGGCATCGCATAGCAGTATAACGGGAAACTCCAGATAATTAAATCAGCATCCCTGTACAGGTCAAGAATTTCGTTCTGATCATCCTGAATAACACAGTGCCCATCCATCTTAGACCAGCACCCAAAACACCCCCTGCAGGGGGCAATGTGCTTATCTATCACATTTATGACGTTAATCTCATGTTTATTATCCTTATTAAATCCCTTCAAAAATCTTTCAGTCATGCGAAACGTATCGCTATGTTTTTTAGGGCTGCCGTTTAAAACCAATACTTTCATTTATTGTGTATAATCCAGTTACCAGTTAATAATTGGATTTCCCCTTTCTCCCGGACTATACAGGATTATTAATTTCTACTATCTCTTAACATATAAAACCTGCACAGTCTTATTTCGTATTTGTCTTATCTCTTTTTTATTGTTCTCACTTATCCAACAGTAACCCGCGATTAAGTGAATGTAATTTGAGATATTTTACTTTATACATATTATATTTTCAAGAAATATCTACAATTAGGTTGAAACTATAACTCGGGCACTTTTACCCAATTAAGATAATTGTGCCCTGATTACTTATCCCATTAAATTACATCTTGGTATCGTTTTCAAATTTCGATCGGTATGATCTCCACATGGCTATAATAAATATGCCTCCTCTGAAACATAATTCAAGACACATTACATACCATACACCTACAAGCCCATACCTGGGTGCCACAAGGGCTGAGGCCGGAAGCCTTACACACCACATGCTGATAAGGTTTAATATCGTCGGGATTCTGGTTTTTCCCATCCCCCTGAATACTCCTTCCGCCACAATGGATGCGCCAAACATCGGCTCTGCAAACGCCTCTATACGGAGTATTTTTGTTCCAAGTTCCCTTACCGCCTCATCCTTTGTCATGATTCCAATCATCTCTGGAGCAAAAATGAACAGCAGCAGTGCCGAAAGCGCCATGAGCACCATACCGACAAGTACGGTAAGGTACGCAAAACTCTTCTCCTCTCTTTTGTTGCCGGCGCCCTTCATCTGTCCGACCAGCGTAACCGCAGCATGAGATATGCCGTATCCGGGCATATAACACAGGCTTTCCGCGGTAATCGAAAATGAATTTGCAGTAATCGCAACGTTTCCTAAAGGTGAAACTATCCTGGTTGAAAGCACATAGGCAAAACCCATTATAAGTGAGCTGAGCATTACCGGAAATGAAAGCCGGATTGCTGTAGAAAGCTTGTCCCTGTCCAGCATCCCATGTTCATCCTTCCTCATACGAAGCTTATCAGAGAAAACAAGTATTGAAAGTAGTATGCATACCGTACCTACTGCGTATGCACAAAGTGTACCAAGTGCGGCACCCTTCACCCCCATGTCTGCAACATATATAAAGAACGCATTAAAGCCAACGTCCAAAAAACACATCATTACATTCAGTAACGCAGGCAGTTTCATATTCCCGCTGCACTCAAGCATTCCTGCGCCGGTATGGTTTATCTGCATTAGAGGAAGCGATAACCCGAAAATCAGAAAATAATCAGACGCATCTTTGGAGATGCTCTCGTCAGCTCCCATCCATCCGGGGAGCGCATTATGTATGATTACGGAAATGACAAGCAACAGACCCGAAAAAGCTATCACTGTCGCAAATCCGGATTTTACATATTTTCTGGCTTCAGCATCTTCTCCCGCCCCTATCCTGTGTGCCAGTCCAACCGTAAATCCCGTACCTATACTTGAGCACAGGCCGGATACCAGCCAAGTGGTAGTTGAAACCACGCCAATAGAAGCGGACTTGTCAGAACCCAGGCTGCCAACCATCGAAGCATCAATATACTCCATTATGATCGTGGATATCATTGCCATTATGGCAGGAAAGCTTAATCTCAGAACCAGCGATACCTGTTCCTTCCTGCTCAAGCTTCCGCCTTTCCTAAGGAAGCTCAGATGGTCCTCTTTTACTTTTTTATCCTTTAAATCCAATTATAATCCCCGCCTGTAATAGCCAAACTTAAAAGAGTATCATACTCTTCGACCTCTTCGCCTTCCAAAACTTTAATCAGTTTGGCATTTTCTAATGTATCCGGCATTTCATCATCCGGCCCCATCTCCATATCGGGTTCTTCGCCACAATACGGGCATGGCATACTTGGAACAATCCTAATATCCAGGAATCGGCTGCCACAGTCCTTGCACTCGTAAAAACCGCACCTGTCCGTTCCATCTGGTACATAATACATAACAATCCTCCACAAAGATTTTTATTCTCTTTCTCTCATCCTAATATCCAAGGAACTTTTTAAGCTCCTTATTCGGAAGAAGGTTCTTTCTGGACAGTCCGAAACTCTCACCGGGAACGATTTCCAGATAGCGTTTAAGGAACTCATCATAAGTTTTAGCCTCAAAACAGTACGGTGTGATAAAGAACGTCCTGCTTCCTCCAGTTACCCTGTCGCCAGCCTGTACGAACACCTTGTAGTCACCCGATTTAAGCTTATAAAAGACATATTTTTCAAGGTTCCAGCCCCTAATCTCGATAGATTTAAACGGCGGTTCATATGTGTCCACAACCGGATTGGCATTAAGAGCCGCATCCTTATATTCCTCCTCAACGCGTTCTATGAAACGTTCTGCAGAACCACATTCGCAAATAAAATCGTGTCTGTTTCCCTTGTACTTTTCTATAAATTCCCAGTCCCCGTCAACCTGTTTTATTGAATATTGGCAGGCATCCTTAAGCATTTTTTTATCAAGCCATCGATAATCCTTTTTGACATTCTCATAAGCCTTCTCCAAATATACTTCTATATCCATGCCGAACTTAAATTTTTCTTCAGGATTGGAGTTTTTCACCCTATCCTCCGCATCCTTACAAAGGAAATCAATGAATTCGTCAGCAGTGCTTCCGTACTTCCATTCATGGATAGTCCTCTCACCTTTATATGACCCGCAGGCCTGTCCGAAAACATAATGTCCATGAACGGGAACAATCTCCCAGGGCGTTCCCTTCTTCATTTGGGCCAGCGTCGCCCATGGATATTCCTTACGGAGCTTTTCCAGCGCCTTGTCATAATATACGTTGATATCAGTCCCATATTTGAATTTCTCCGGGTCAGCCGAAGGATTTTTGTTAAGTTTCCTCTCAAGCTTCCTTTCCCGCTCAGCCTCTTCTTCCATTTCAAAAAACTGGTCCGAGCTCAAAGGGGTCCATGCCCACACTTTATCCACGCTGTAACTGGACAAGGCCGGTGCATAAATAAACGCGCCGTTGTTCTTGCCCGGATACTTTTCCCATCTTCCGGCCGCCAATCCACCATCCATCATTATCAGAAGGCAGTATTGATCCTCTTTTGGGCATTTCCCGTCCCTTGTGGATTTAAAGCCCTTAAATTTCACGCTATAGGTATCCTCTTCCTTAGGCCCTAAGTTTATATTCCCTATCTCTTCATTTTCGAGACAGTTCGATAAGTCATAACTGTCTAACGAATGCCATTTCGCCACTTCATCAGCATCTACCGAATCTGCCGTTCCGCGGATAAACTTTCCTTTTATAGTAGCCTTTGGATACTCATTGGGATGCCAGTCCCCTCCCGTATATCGTCCATCCTTCAATTCTAGGAGGCAAAACTCACCATATTTAGGCATATCCTTTTTCTCAACATTGTGGAATTCATTAAAAGACAAGCTAAGTGTCTTATAATCGCAGGCAAACATAGTTTTCGCGTTCCTTTCTTTGTCTTCTTATATTTTCAAAGTTACCCTTTATATTACTATACCACAGCCCTTGAAAAAATACCATATTATTTGAAAACAACCCGATAACTTTTTTGTGTACCATTGACCTTAACCTGCAAGTATGCTAAAATTATTGTGTATCCGTTCCTAATATACCGGATATAATAATAGAGGAAGCAAGGTGATAGGACTATGGCTGAAAAAATCCATGACCGCAGAACGTTAAAAACCAGAAAGGCGATACGCGATGCACTTTCAATTCTTTTGACCGACAGGGAACTCAATAAGGTTACCGTTAAGGATATAACTGATATTGCGGATATAAACAGAGTTACCTTCTATAAACACTATCTTGACGTTTACGACCTTTACGACAGGACCGAACAGGAAATACTCATTGAGATCGGTGAGCTTGTCCTTCAGCTCGTAGATCTGCCCGCCGATAAATTCTTCTCCGCGTTTACAGATTATATAGATGAGAACCGTACAGTTTTCAAAATGATTTTCAGTCCTAACAGTAAAGCTACGCTTCTTGCAAAATTCAGCAAGTGTATCGATGGCCTCTTCCGGCAGATAGAATCCGAGAAGCTTGGTATTAACCTGACAGACAGTAAACTCATGTATCAGACACGTTACCGCTCGCAGGGCTGTATAGCTGTTATCATGCAATGGGTAACTGATGACTTTACAGAGCCTAAGGAATTCATAGTAAAGACTTTATCCGAACTTGACAATAATACTGAAAAGATATTTAATGTCCCTTCTCCATCTTCAAAGAAAAGAAATTAATCGTAGAGCAAATAACAAATGCAGGAATAAGTCCTGTCTTATCCCTGCATTTGTTTATCCGTACCTGTTAAACCAACTGAAATTCAAGGGGCTGCCCGCTGCAGCTGTTGTTGCATATCCAAACCCGGAACTTTCCCGCTTCGCTTTCCCATTTTTCTTCTGCAGTCCAAAAGCGCAGCATCTCCTCATTTATGACGAAACTTACTTCTTCTTCCATCCCCGGTTCTAGTGATATCTTCTTAAATCCGGCAAGCTCTCTTATTGGCCGAACGCGGCTTCCTGTTACATCTCTGATATACAGCTGAACTGTCTCGCATCCCTTAATATCCCCGGTATTTCTGACAGTCACTGAAGCTGTTATAGTTTCAGAAGCTGACATGCTTTGTGCACTTAGTTTGAGATCGGTATATTCAAAAGATGTATATGAGAGTCCGTATCCAAAAGGATAGAGAGCTCCATTCTCACAGTCAAGATATCTTGAGGTGAATGCAGAAGGTCCGTTTTCGGGTTTGGGACGTCCTGTGGGATACATGTCGTAATGCAGTGGTTCCTGCCCCACGGTATACGGGAAACTCACAGGCAGTCTTCCGGAAGGAGATACTTTTCCCGTAAGGACATCAACCACACCATGTCCGCCTTCTGTACCGGGCAGCCAGCATATCATCAGTGCATCAGAAAGCTCCCGTACTTCGTTAAGTTCAAGCGGTCTGCCCGTAAATACGAGCGTTACTATCCTTTTCCCTGTTTTTTTGATCTCACCAAGCAGCTTGAGCTGTATCTCGGGAAGTTTAATACTTGCCTTACTTGTTGCTTCGCCTGACTGGGTGCTGTCCTCTCCGAGGCACAGGATAACCGTATCAGCCCACTCGGCAGCCTGAACAGCTTCTTCCAGAAGTTTACTGTTTTCTTCCTGCCAGTGATCGACATGGCGGATACCTCTCGCAGTCACGGTGTCCTGATCCAGCATCGTACAGCCGACAGCAACTTTAATATATTCCAGCTCATAAGCTTCCATAGCCGCTTCCCAGACAGTTACCGTATTTTCGTCATTCCCGGAGAAAGCCCATGAGCTCTGCAGCCTCTTAGTATTGGCATACGGACCTATAAAAGCGTTCTTTTCATTTCTTAGCGGCAGTGTTTTCCCCCTATTTTCAAGAAGCACAAGGCTGGCCGCAACAGCTTTCCTTGCCAGCATCCTGCTTTCATCGGTTATTATGGACCCGGCATCAATATCAAGCCCTCTGTACGGGTCTTCAAAGAGGCCAAGATCATTTTTCATATCTAGCACTCTTAAGACTGCCTCGTCCAGCATTTTCTCTGACACCACCCCTGTGTTCACCAGTTCCTCAAGGCAAGTACTGTAACACCCGGAACACATGTCGATATCTACGCCTGCCAGCATTGCCTTATAAGCTGCATCCCTCTGATCCTCTGCAAAACCGTGATTTATCATTTCGCCTACGGCACCCCAGTCAGAGATCAGGACACCCTTAAAACCAAACTCTTCCCTTAATATCTTTTTCATCAGGAATATATTTCCAGTAGCGGGAATACCGTTTATACTGTTAAACGAGGTCATGACCATCACCGGATTTTTCTTTATGGCTTCACCGTACGCACGAAGATAGTATTCCCTTAGAGTATGCTCTGAAAGCTCAGTATTGTTGTAGTCCCTGCCGCCTTCGGCAGCCCCGTAAGCAGCAAAATGTTTAACGCAGGCTGCAACATGTGAACTGTCTTTTAAATCATCACCCTGATACCCTTCGACCATTGCCGAGGCCATGCGGGAATTTAAGAGTTTGTCTTCACCTGTGGATTCCATGATCCTGCCCCATCTCGCATCCCTGCACAAATCCGCCATCGGTGAAAAAGTGGCATGAACACCATCGGTAGCGGCTTCACGAGCCTGCATTTCGGCGCCTTTCTTTACCGCATCCGGATCAAATGTGGCTCCCTGACCCAATGGGCAGGGCAGGACCGTTTTATGTCCGTGTATCACATCAAGCATAAACATGAGCGGGATATGATGAGGGTGCTCCATAATATATTTTTCCTGAATTTTCTTAAGTCTTTTGCTGCCCCATATCCCCAGTGTACTGCCGGCAAGTCTTTTTACACTGTCTTTTACCTGACCTCTTTCAATTCCGGTGATCTCCGCACCAGCCTCATACTCCGACCCCGGGATCTGTACCAGCTGCATAACCTTTTCTTCCAATGACATATCATTCAATAATGCTTCCAGTGCTTTTCTATCCATACATTCCTCCGTTTTTACTCTACTTATAATATAACCAGACTATTTCCTTTTGTATTCTTTCGTTAAATCTTTTATCACTTCCCCTGCTATGATAAGTCCTGCAACAGAAGGTACAAAAGCCGTACTACCGGGGATACTTCTGCGACTGCCGGAATGAGACAGCGCCTCGGAAAGACAATTAGTGTCTTGACTACCGTCAGCCATCTCTATCGGACAGATCGGTTCCTCTTCTGAATAAACGACCTTTAATTTATCCACGCCTCTCTTTTTCAGCTCTCTGCGCATCACTTTCGCTAAAGGATCCATTTTGGTCTTGTAGATATCAATAACTCGGAACTGCGTGGGATCCAGCTTGTTTCCTGCTCCCATTGAACTGATGATCGGTACCCCGATCCTCCGGCACTGCATCACAAGTTCGATCTTAGCTGTCACAGTATCAATAGCATCAACCACATAATCGTATTTTTCAAAAGGAAAGTCAGATGCGTTTTCCGGGAGGAAAAAGCACTTATAGGTATTTACTTCCGCATTCGGATTTATATCAAGAATACGTTCTTTCATAACGTCTATCTTATATTGCCCGACTGTTTTTCCGGTTGCAATGATCTGCCTGTTTATATTTGACAGACAGACTTTATCATCATCTATCAGGTCAAATGCACCGACTCCGCTTCGTACCAGTGCTTCACATACATATCCACCGACACCGCCGATACCAAATACTGCCACATGGCATTCAGCTAGGTGTTCCATTGCAGCATTTCCTAGTAATAATTCTGTTCTTGAAAACCGGTCTAACATTTTTTATCTTATCCTTTTCTGTTTACATACATTTTATCTGACATATTTTTGCCCCCGGATTTTATCCCATATGTCTATGTTTCCCCTCTGTGAAACTTCAAAAACTCTCACAGAAATCTATAATTTCCTGTTTTCTCGGTTCGACATCCTCTTTATATTCTATTGATGTCAGCCCCAAATGCCCCATACACTCAATTTCAAGATGCCCGTAAAAATGTTCAATGCTGCTGATTATCCTTTCACATTCCGGCATACCGGGCCCGGTTCGAAGTGCTATGGCATATCCTTTCTTTCCTGGCTTAATCGTTGAATGAGGCTCATGGGTGTTACACCAGGGCGTACATCTGTCTATGAATGCTTTAAACTGTCCGGGGATATCTGCCCAATAAGAGGGTGAAACCGATATAATAATATCCGCATTATCAAATTCGTTCATAATATTCTGTATGACTTCTGCATCCTCCATGACACATTTCGCCGTATTATGACATGCCCGGCATCCTTTGCAGAATGCAAAATCATAATCATCTATACAAATGCTTTTAACAGCGTATCTGGCAGATAATTGATCTGCCACAATCTTCAATATTTCAGCAGTAGCTCCTGTTCGAACAGGACTGCAGTTAATTAGCAATGCTTTCTCCATCTTCTTATTTCTCACCAAAATAAATCTTCATTTTTTCTAAATCTCCTCAAAAAAGTGAGATTTGAAAATTTGTTTACATGTCTTCCTGTTGTTCCTTTCAATAACCCCTCAATTATTTTACCCTCATCTATTAAATCCGTATTTCATAATACAGATAATCCCCTGTAAAAGCACTTTCTGTGTCATTTGTTTTCCGGTCATACAGCTTAAAGCCAACCGACTCATAATTCTTTGGTGCAACCAGATTGCTGTTGGTACAGACAATTATCCGTTTCAATCCTTCATACTCTCTGATCCTGCGTAAAGCCTCTTTAAGCTGTAATCGCCCATATCCCTGGCGCTTATGTTTTCTCTGATACCGTTATGTCCTATCTCCACATATTCCGGCCTGTTTCTGGGATCCCAGGTCACAAAGCCTATGGCTTCTCCGGCCAGACAGGTTACCAAGCCATATTTATCGGCAATTTCCGGATTATCATAAAAGAAATCATCTGTTTCCTTCCAATTCGCATCCCAGATCTGTCTGTTTCTTTCATCATATGAATAAGCGTCAACAAGGATATCGTAAAGCGTCCCTCTGGGAAACTCTGTAATCTTCTTAAATTCAACTTTGGGAATCCTCATGAAATAATGGTCTTCATCTTCTCCGACTCTGTATCCACCATTATTTATCATCACTTTCTGTGAAGCAATGTTATCCTTGTTCACACGCAGATAGATTTCATTTTCGGGAACAATTTTCCTGGCAATATCCAGAGTTAGTTTTAAGCCCGCCGTCCCATATCCTTTGCCACGATACTTCTTGGAAATACTGTATCCAATATGCCCGGCCCCATTCCTTAGAGCTTCCGTTAAGTGATGACGTATCCTGAACTCTCCAATAAGACAATCCCCATCCCACAAATAATAATATGTTTCCGGAACAAACCAGTCCGGCATATTAACCGGGTGTTCGTACGATATCAGCGTAGGAAGTACTTTTTCTTTATACTCTTCAAAGGAAACACCATTATAAGGATTGGTAAGTCCATTCTCATCTGTCGGTAATTCTGTAGTATATGTCCATTGAGCTTCTATATCGTTTGTGTTTATTTTTCGCAGTTCCATCCGTTCTCCTTCTCTCAAATCTCCACCAAACATCCATGTCCATCGAAGGATGCTTTTCACTCATAATACCCTTATGAATTTATGATGGGTGATGTGTCACAATATTTTTCAATCCCACACTGTTCAACCACATTTTTCCCAAGCAAGGTTATCGCTTGTTTAGGGCAATTATTTATGCATCTATAACACATTGTACACCTATTGCCTGAAACCGCTTTTTGATCCTTCATAGTTATATTGTTCATCGGGCACAAATTCTCACATTTTCCACAACCTATGCACTTGTTTGCATCTATTTTTAATTTTGAAGAATATTCCTTGGTCTTATGTCCGAAGTATAACCTTTGCCCAAAGATACCCGCCAATCTATACAGAAAACCTATACCTTCTTGCGTGGGATTTCCTTCTTTCAGCAGTCTTACAGATTCCTTTATTTTTTGTTCTGCAGCCTTCACAAGTTCCCTGTTCTTTTCAATCGGACGCTTTAAAGCCTTTTCATCCCCGATACTGTCCGGCATCTTAAGATGCAATCCGCCTATTATCTCAGCATCAAAGCTATGTAAAAGCCGCCCCAAGTTTCCGGAACCGTCTCCACTAAACAAGCCCATGGTCGCGATCACAAAGATTTTCTTGTCTTTCCAGATTTCCTTATTATCAGCAATATAGTCCCTGACTATTTTCGGAACCGTACTGAATTGAACCGGATAAGCAAACACAATCATATCGGCTTTTTTTATTGCTTCCACCGCCGAGCTGTTTTCAATAGAATATACCCTTGTATCTGCATCATATTCTTTGCAGAAATATTCAACCGCATATCTTGAATTGCCAGTGCCACTGAAATAGATTCCTACTGTAACGTCATTCATCTTAGATGCGTTTGTACCAATTGTTTTTTTCATAATAATCCCCTTTGTGTTTTATACAAAATGTATTGTCTGGTATAACAATATCAGGTTCATATTATTTTGGGTAGTGATAAAAGATACCTTTTCACATGACTAAAGTAATTTTCTTATATTGTCGATCTCATCTCACAATGTTAAAAACTTTCTTAATTCTAAAAAGTTGTTTACTATCATACCGCCATATTCGACACCATCTCTATTGAACAACACTGTTTTGATCCCGAGTTCTTTAGCAGTCTCTATATTTTCCACACTATTATCGATAAACAGGCATTCTTCCGGCTTACATCCAAGACGTGAAATCGTCAGCTTGAATATTTCCGGCTTCGGCTTCTTCGTTCCCACATCGCCACTGATAATCTTTTCAAAAAAATAATCGTCAATACCATAAAATGCTGTAAAATATGTACTCCATTCAGCAACATCATTTGAAAGCAATACCAGTTTGTATTTTTTTCCTACTATTTCTGCAAAATCCTTAAATCCCTTATCCAGAGTCAGGTAGTTTTCAAGGTAATCTTTCATAACTGACTTAGGATCAACATATCCGAGTGCGGTTAGGAACTCATTCGATGATACTTCTCCCACCTGAGCCTTAGAGAACATTTTGTCCTCCCTGAATACTTTTGTTATCTTATCATATTCACTCTGTTCAAAATGCTCATAAGTGTATGGGATAAAATATCCATTGCTCTCCTCGATAATCACCCCATACATATCTATAAGGATATATTTCACATTTTCCATAATCATTCCCCGGTCGGTATATCCGCATTCAAGCTCTTGTTACGATAGTTTAAATTTGTTCTTAATGAATATCCCTGCTTCTCCCAAAAGGCATTAGCAGGATCATTATCCTTGAACACCAATCCAAATATTTTTTGAATGCCCTCCTGTTTCAATGCAGTTTCAGCTTTAGAAACCAAGCTGCCGGCTATCCCCATACGTCTATAATCCGGATGCACGCACATATGATGAACAATAGCCCGACGCCCATCATGTCCGGTAAGTATAACACCTACTATTCGGCCATCCGACACAGCAGCAAAACATGTATTTGGATTTCGTTTTAAATATCGTTCTATGCCCTCACGTGAATCATCCACCGGGTTTAAAGCCTTGCGGCTCTGTTCTGTAGCGTTCCAAAGATCATATATCGCATCATAGTCTTCTATAGTGATCAGTCTTATTTCTGTTTTCATTTAAAGCTCCTTCTTCAAATAACCACAGGTAAACGGGAAAAAATCAAATTTATGAGTACCCAAATGCGTTGCTCCATTATCTTCATACCATTTCCGAAGCTTTTTGTTTTCTTCAACTATTCCTATATTCATAACTTGGCAGCCCTTACTCTTTGCAACTGAATAGGCATGCTCCAATAACTGCCTTCCTATGCCTTTATGGCGATACTCCGGTAAAACAGCCAGATTGTTTAGCTCGCACTCATTATTCTCCATGATAAGTAAGGAATAGTACCCGTATAATTCACCGTCTTCCTCATAGACATACATAGGTCTGTGTTCACTCTCCATCTGCCAAAACAATCTTTCATTTGTTGTAGCATATGCCGTAAATCTAGGAGCATTTTCTTCAGTTATTCCGTATTCATCGGCTACAGTCATAAAACTTTTTTTGATCAGCGTAGCACATACCGGGATTTCTTCACGGCGAACTTCTCTTATCATTATCTTCTCTCCTTCAATATACAATAATCATTGGGACGGTTATCCAGTTAAAAATTCATCATATAACCGTCCCTTTGATCGAAATAGTTTATACAGAAGCGTCCCTGTCGGTACGCTTGAATACATACCAGAATGGAACTTCGCCGCCGTACAGATAATCGCCGCTCTTCCACTGGATGAAAAGGTAAATTACACCATCAATATCTCGGAATATGTACTTGGATGTCGTACTGATCTTGGTGTTAACTGCGTTTCCGTTAACCCAACACCAAATAGGTGCACCGATAATATCGGTCTTCCCGCTTGCAAGTGTACCAAATGTATTGGTAAGACTGCCGTCCGGTGAAAATACGGCTTTACGCCAGTACAGCGATTCCGGAGGGAAATTACCCGGCTGACCGGGGATAAATTCCTCGGGATTGCTTAAAAGTCCGCATACTTCCCATGTACCGATCACATTTCGGTCATCAGCCGGAAGGTCCGGAATCTCATCTTTAAATGATATCTCCTTCTTTGTATGAGATTCATGATCTACATTCTCCAGTACCCATACCTCAGGTTTTCCTCCAAGGTAGTAATTATGTGCCTTAAACCAGATAAACAGATACTCCTTACCGTTTATATACCGTACTTCGTATCGGTTTTTATTGCTTCTAGCCGGCCAACTGATACCGTGTGATAACAAATACCCTTTCGTCCACGAAAATACCCAGTATTTTTCTCCGCCGGGCAGGAAATACAGATCTTTTACCAGATTACGCATATCAGGAGTCTTTACACAGTCAGGATTGAACTGCTCCGCATCAGCAACACAGCTTATCAGCTTCCAGCACCCAACGACAACAGGGTCATCTTCAAAAGGAATATCCACATTCTCGCGATACTTCGGATTAAACTCACCCAGCTTAACGACAGGTATTTTAATCTCGTTGGTACCGTCCTTATAGATAAATCGGTACCTGGGACCAACTGTTTGATAATCGTTTTTTGCAAGGAAATTATTCACGGCATCAAGTGCTTCCGTATAGTTATCCTTTGTACAGATAAGATTAACCGTTTCATCGTCAAACGATATTGTTCTTATGCTGTACGAAGCACTTGATTGTGTTTTCCCTTTAACCTCTATACCGAGTCCGACATCCATGCATTGCTCGTTATATTCCGTACCGTATTCTATAAACACAGCACGTTC
>JAFYYN010000020.1 GCA_017557525.1 Lachnospiraceae bacterium | reverse complement strand
CTTATATAACGCCAGATTGCTGATTTTGTGGCACTTATAAAACACGCTCCGTGCTTATTTTATGGGCGTTTGAGCGGAAAGCCTTGATTTATGGGAAAAGTTTTTTGAAAAAGTTTGTGTCACGGGGTTGACATTATCGGGTACCGGAAAAACTTATGCTTCGGCATTTGCTATGAGAGAACTAGGATTTAAAAGAGTGCTGTTTTTAGTTCATCGTGGTCAACTTGCCAGACAGACAAAAAAGAGCTATGAAAAAGTATTTTCAAAGTCTGTATCTATGGGACTTGTTGGTGCCGGATATCATGATTATGATTCGGATTATATATTTGCTACAGTTCAAACTTTAAACAGGGATGAGCATCTGTTTAAGTACGGACCAAACGAATTTGACTGTATAGTACTTGATGAAGCACATCATGTTCCGGCAGACACTTATCAGAAGATTATGAAGCATTTTACACCAAGACTATGGCTTGGTATGACTGCTACACCGGATAAGCGTGATGACAATATCGAAGGAAGAAATGTATATGCTCTATTCAATTATCAGATAGCATATGAAATTAGATTACAAAAAGCAATGGAAGATGATCTGCTATGTCCATTTCATTATTTCGGAATAACCGATCTGGAGATGATAGGAGATGAATCTGATAATCCCATTGAATTTAGTCGTCTTACCAGTACAGAAAGGGTAAAGCATATTCTGGAACAGGCAAAGTATTATGGTTTCAGCGGAGACAGGGTAAAAGGACTGATTTTTTGTAGGACGATTGATGAAAGCAGGGTTTTATCAGAAAAGATAAACACTTGCATTAATCCGGATACCGGTAGACATTATAGAACTATCGCTTTAAACGGAGATGCAAGCGAGGAAAAACGTCAAGAAGCATTTGAAAGGCTTGCTGTAAACGAAGATGACATGGCCGTAGCTGCTGGAAAGATAGAGCCGTTAGATTATATTCTGTCAGTAGAGATACTAAATGAAGGAGTAGATATAATAGAGATAAATCAGGTTATAATGCTACGTCCAACACAATCGCCTATAGTTTTTATACAACAATTGGGAAGAGGACTTAGAAAAGCAGAAGGCAAGGAATTTACGGTTATCCTTGATTTCATAGCAAATTATAACAAGAATTTTAATATCCCTATAGCATTATCGGGTGACCGTACATACAACAAGGATAATATCAGAAGATATGTTAATGAAGGAGACCGCGTAATACCGGGAGCTTCAACGGTACATTTCGATGAAATAAGCAGAAAACGTATATATGAATCTATAGATAAAGCTAATTTTAGTGATATCAAACTTATAAGAGATAACTATACAAATCTGAAAAATAAGCTTGGACATATTCCTGCCTTAAAAGATTTTGATGATTACGGAGAAATGGATGTAGTCAGGATATTTGATAACAATAGTTTAGGGTCATATTATAAGTTTTTGGTTAAGTATGAAAAGGATTATCAAATACGTCTGTCAGATGATCAGGATCAGGTAATAGAATTTGTATCTAAGAAACTGGCATCGGGTAAGAGAATACATGAGCTTGAGATGCTAAAGAGGATTTTGGCTTATGCGCATAAGTTTGTAACAGGTGGTCTATTTGCCGGTTTGGCAAAATCATTACAAGATTATAATAAGACTGTTAGTTTGGAACAGCAGCAGAATATTATAAATGTGATGACTAATGAATTTCCCGCGGGTTCCGGCAAGAATACCTATTCAAAATGTGTATTCTTAGAGAAAGATAAAGAGGACTACAAGCCTTCAAAATCATTTTTGGAAATGCTTCAGGATACTGATTTTTATAATGTTTTACAGGAACTTATAGATTTTGGTATAAGCCGTTACAATAGAGATTATAGTAATTGTTATGAAAATACTAATCTTGTCCTTTATCAGAAATACACTTATGAAGATGTATGCCGTTTACTTAACTGGGAAAATAATGAAGTGCCTTTAAATATTGGTGGGTACAAGTATGACAAGAAAACCAGAACATTTCCGGTATTTATAAATTACGACAAAGAAGAGGATATCAGTGATACTACAAAATATGAGGATCATTTTATTAATAACAGAACGTTGATCGCTATATCAAAATCTGGAAGAAGTCTGGATTCGGAAGATGTTCAGAATTTTCTTTTTTGCAGAGAAAGAGGAATATCCGTAGAACTTTTTGTAAGAAAAAACAAAGACGACAAGATTTCGAAAGAGTTTTATTTCTTAGGCCATATGAAGCCAAGTGGAATGAAAAAAGTATTTACTATGCCGAACACCGATAAAACCGCAGTTGAGATAGAATGGTATTTAGACCAGCCTGTAAGAGATGATATATATGAATATATTGTCAATGGATGAAAAATATAATTATGGGAGTTTGATATAAATATGAAAGTCTACGTTGTAAAAAGAATTACGGAGGCAGATTTTGGCTGTGAAGACACCGGCAGAAATGAACCTACCGCTTTGTTATATCTTGAACCGACAGATGCGGCGGATTCTTGTGAAATGAAATACGCAGAAGTTACAGAAGCCGTTCTTGCTGAGCAAGGTATAGAAGAAGGCAAAAAAGTAGTTTTTACAGAGTCCGGAGAAATAAGGAAATATGTGCGTGTTGTAGCTGCAATAATAAAAGATAAAACGGAAAGCGGGAAAGATATAATATTTGCGACACAGCGAGGCTATGGTGAGTACAAGGATGGCTGGGAATTTCCGGGTGGCAAGATAGAAACCGGTGAATCTCCTGAGCAAGCACTGAAACGCGAAATCATGGAAGAACTTGATACTGAAATAATAATCGAAGAGCTGATAGATACGATAGAGTACGACTACCCGAAATTTCATCTCTCCATGGACTGTTTCTGGTGTACGCTGGTAAAAGGAGAACTTACATTAAAGGAGCACGAAGCAGCAAGGTGGCTGGATAAGGATACAATAGACAGTGTAAGCTGGTTACCGGCGGATGTGACGATTATCGAGAAGATAAAAGAAAAGCTGACAAACAAATAATACAGATAAATGTCGGGTTATTGGGACCCGGCATTTTTTCACCATTAAAATAGGGCTGCGGTTGCAGCCCTGTTGTGTTAATTATTTATTGTTTTCTTTCTTATCTTTTTTCTTTTTCATTATAACGATTACGATAACGACAGCTGCAATAATAACTATAATTAACAGCCAGATGAAGATGCACAAGCCGAGTGGCTGAGGACAGAAATGGCAGATCGGACAGGAATCCTTCTTGGCGGTACCGTTATTATCGGACTCTGCTGCATCGACGCTAATATCAGTAGCTGGTGTGTTATCAATCTTTATTTCGTCAGTACCGAAGGAAATAACCTTCGACCAATCCGAGTAGAGCGGTTCGTCGTCTTCGGACTGATACACCACATATCTGCATCGCAGCTCAATAGGCGTATCCTTTGAAATGGTCTCGCCATCTTTCGCAAGGTAAATTAGTTTCCATTCCAGGTTTCCGGGTTTTACATCTCTGTCTCCATCCAGCGCGATCCATTCGGTATCTCCCTTGACACGGGCATAGGTTTCAACATAGATATCATCTCTGGCCGACAAAAGGTTGGTTGCAATCTCCTGCAGCTTGTCGGGAACGGTAAGAGTATAAGCTACAACGGGGTTACCATTGAATTCTTTGTTTGTCATTTGTAGGTTGGTGATATCGGGAGCAGAAAGATCGTCCTTGGTTACTTTTGTTTTCTTTGCTGCATCCTTTCCGTAGGAACAGATCGGTGACCAGTCGGAGTGATAATATTCCCAACCTTCCTCGTCAACATAAAGCATGGTCACCAGACGTGCACGGAAATACATGGTGTGCTTAGAAAAATCAATCCGGAGAAAATCGCCGTCAAAGGTGTACTGATCCGGTTTCATCTGACTTTTAAGGGCAGGAATCTTTGTATCGGGAATTCCGTTTAAATCATCTTCAGTTATGCCTCTTGTAATCCAATAGGTCTGTACAGTTTCTGTGGCATTATTAAGACCCCAGTCAACTATATCCCAGGGACCAACACAACGTTCATAATTCTCGTCGCATCCGATACCGTAAATGCTACCGTCCCAATACTTGTTATAGTGCCATCCACTGACACTGTCATTTACATCATCAAGTGCCCAGTCTATCTGAACATTTACCGCGATGTCCGAAAAACCGTAAGAGGCTCTGAATTCATCTATTGTTTCGTTATACAATGCTTCATCCTGTTTTGAAAAGAAACTGGTAATTTCATTATCCAAACTGAGTGAAAACGACATGGTTGTAGGAGAATCGTTACCTTCAAGCCATGTTACCGACACATTTGCAGGCGCCTTAAGGTTAAAGGGCATTGTTGCCTTAGCTGATACAGGTACTGCAAAGGTACAGCAGATCATCAAAAATGCCAAAAGAACTAATCCTAGCTTTTTCATAAACACCTCCAAAAAAAGAATTTCTAGACTCTATACTATCAGATTTGTAAAAAATGGTCAAGGTAAATTCAAGGCATGCTACAAAAACCTTAATACATACATAATTAAATGCGAAATTTGGTTGAAAGCAGGGACGGAATTTGCTAATATGAACAGGAGAGGTACTTAAATTTTTTGTATGAGGGGGTTTACTAAATGAACTTAGATAATAACGCAGAAATAAAGGCAACCAACATCCCTGCATGGCTTAAGGAAGCTGTTTTCTATGAGATTTATCCGCAGTCATTTAAGGATAGTAATGCTGACGGTATAGGGGATTTTAACGGGATAATACAAAAGCTTGACTATATCAAGGGGCTTGGGTGCAATGCCATCTGGATGAATCCATGCTTTGATTCGCCGTTTGGTGATGCGGGGTATGATGTAAGAGATTATTACAAGGCGGCACCTCGCTACGGGACCAATGAGGATTTGAAAAACCTGTTTGATGAGGTGCATAAACGCGGGATGCACATTCTGCTTGATCTTGTACCGGGGCATACCTCAATAGAGCATAAGTGGTTTAAGGAATCTTTAAAGGCTGAGAAAAATGAGTTTTCAGACCGCTATGTCTGGACCGACAGTGTGTGGGAGGATCCTGAAGGATATTGTTCGTTAAAGGGCATTTTCCCCAGAGACGGGAGCTGCATGCTTAGTTTTTTCAGTAATCAGCCTGCATTGAATTATGGTTTTTATAAACCCGATCCAAATAAAAAATGGCAGCAGAGTGTTGATGCAACCGGACCAAAGGCGACCGTCGAGGCAATAAAGGATGTCATGAGATTTTGGCTGAAGATGGGTTGTGACGGATTCAGGGTTGATATGGCAGGGTCGCTGGTAAAAAATGATGAGAACGGTAAGGGTACCATTGCTCTCTGGAAAAAGATAAGCTCTTTTCTGTATAAAGAGTTTCCCGATGCAGCCATGGTTTCGGAGTGGGGTGAGCCTGACAAGAGTCTTGAGGGCGGTTTCCAGATGGATTTCCTGCTCCACTTTGGCCCGTCACACTATAATGACCTGTTTCGCTGTGAGACTCCTTATTTTGCAGGCACGGGCGATGCTTCGGCATTTGTTGATAAATACATAGAAAATTATGAGAAATCCGACCGCAAAGGACTCATCTGCATACCTTCCGGAAATCACGACATGGACCGCCTTTCTAAAACCATTAAGGGTGACAACCTGAAAATTGCTTTTGCATTTCTGCTGTCCATGCCCGGAGCTCCGTTTATCTATTATGGGGACGAGATCGGTATGAGATTTGTTGAGGGCCTTAATTCCGTAGAAGGCGGATACAGCCGTACCGGCGCACGTTCTCCGATGCAGTGGGATGATGGTGTAAATGCAGGCTTTTCAACAGCTCCTGCAGCAGATCTTTACATAAAGCAGGATGATGATCCGGACCGTCCAACAGTTTCAAAACAGGAAAAGGACCCTGATTCACTCTTAAATGAGATAAAAAAGATCATAGAAATAAGAAAGTCTCATCTGGCTCTTGGAAACATGGGACAGATTGAATTTGTAACAAAGGGAAAACAGGGAGAGCCACTCGTATACAAAAGAACTTTTGGAGACGAGTGCATCCTTGTGGCGCTCAACCCGATGGATAAGGAAACAGAAATAGTGCTTGATGATGAAACCAAAAAGGTTATTTATTTGTTTGGAAGTAATATTATAAAAGGGCGAAAGATGGTGCTTTCAGCACAATCCGCGACATATATTCTGTTATAAGAGTGATTCCCGGGTAATAGCTCTTTGGAATAATAGATGTAAAACTAAACTGCTGTTACATAGAAATTTTCAGATAAAGGAGAAACAGATGGAACAGACGAAACAGGGAAGGTTTTTAAAATGTGCTTCAAATGAAAAGCACCCGCATTGGGATATACATACCAGGCGTGAAAAGGAGTTATACCCGAGAATCGGTGATATCAGAAATCCATATGAGCGGGACTATACCAGGATCCTTCACTGTCTGGCATACAGAAGGCTTAAGCACAAGACTCAGGTTTTCTTTAATATCGACAATGATCATATCTGTACACGTATGGAGCATGTCCAGCACGTTGAGTCCGTCAGCTGTACCATAGCCAAATATCTTGGGCTTAATACCGATCTTACACGAGCCATCGCCATGGGGCATGATCTCGGGCATGCACCTTTCGGACACGAGGGAGAAGTCGAGCTTTCCAGGATCCGAAAGGAAAATAAGATGGATAAATTCTGGCATGAGAGGAACAGCCTGCGCGTTATAGATTATATCGAATTACTTGAAAGCAATACAAGCACTTTTAAAAACCTGGATCTTACCTACGCGGTCAGGGATGGTATCATTTCCCACTGCGGAGAGCTTGATGAGAATGTCTTGAAACCCAGAAGAAATGCGATAGACCTTGTGAAGTATTCCAAGAAGGGAAAATATTCGCCGTATACCTGGGAAGGCTGCGTGGTAAAGATTTCTGATAAGATAGCCTATGTCGGCCGCGATATTGAGGATGCGGTAAGGCTAAAGTTTATCTCTGAAAAGGACATGGCCGAGCTTAACGAGCTTTCCGGAAAGTATGGTGAACGTACCATTAATACAACGGTTCTTATAAATGATTTTATCGTTAGCATCTGCGAAAACAGCAGTCCTGAGGAGGGCATAAGGCTTAGTGAAAAATATAGCCGGATGCTCAATGATATCAAGCTTTTTAACAATGAGAAGATATATCAAAATCCTAAGTTTAACGCATACAAAAATTACGCGGCGCTTGTCATCAGGTCCATCTATGAGGTGCTGATCGCGCAGTATGACGGCGCAGATACCATAAAAAACCTGCTGGATATCAAGTTTGCGTATCCGAATCTGGTTTCTGATTTCCTTGATTTCATCAACAAATATATGGCTCCCGAAATGCTTGGAGAAAAGCGGGAAAAGTACGCGAGATACGAAAACCGTAAGATTTACGGCATGATGGATACAAAAGAGATTTATGTCGAGGCCATCCTGGATTTCATATCCGGTATGACTGACAGGTACGCAGTAGCGATACATAATGAACTGCTGAAATATTAAGAGTTTTAAGATCAAAAAAGGATGTCGGAAAAATTCCTTCATCCTTTTTATATTTATTACGACACATTTTTAAACTGTGCCATGTAGAGATCATAGTAAACTCCGCGTTTTGCTATAAGTTCTCTCGGGGTTCCGCTTTCCATTATGCCGCCCTTGTCAACAACAAATATCCTGTCGGCATTTTGTATTGTTGAAAGCCTGTGGGCAATGACAAAAGAGGTTCTGCCCTTAAGCAGCTTTTCGATACCCTGCTGGACCAGGATCTCGGTATGAGTGTCGATGCTCGAGGTAGCCTCATCCAGTATCAGTATCTTAGGATTGCTGACCATGGTCCTTGCAAATGCGATAAGCTGTCTCTGACCGGCTGAAAGTCCTGCGCCTCTCTCGGAAAGCTCGGTGTCATAGCCTTTTTCCATCTTCATGATAAATTCATGGGCATTGACTGCCTTAGCAGCCTCCTCGATTTCCTCATCCGTAGCATCAAGCCTTCCGTAGCGGATGTTTTCCCTGATGGTCCCGGTAAAGAGGAAATTGTCCTGAGTCATAACACCTAATTTGCTCCTTAAGGAATCTATCGAGATATCTCTTAGATCAGTTCCGTCAAGCAGGACCTTTCCGCTCTGGACATCATAAAATCTTGATATAAGATTGACTATAGTGGTTTTTCCTGCTCCGGTAGGACCCACGAGTGCTATGGTCTCGCCTGCATTTACATGGAAGCTTACATCATGCAGGACATCCGGGTCATCATCATAGTGGAAGCTTACCTTTTCAAAATCAATCTCACCCTTAACGTCTTCAAGGATAATGGCATCATCCTTGTCGTAGATTTCAGGCTTTGTATCAAATATCTCAAAGATACGCTCTGCACCTGCAATGTTCGTGATCATCTGGTTATAGTAATTGCTTAAGTTCATAACCGGCTGCCAGAACATACCGATATATGAGCCAAACGCAATCAGTGTACCTATCGAAACATCCTCAACACCGACTACCTTTATACCGATAAGGTACATTGCGATCAGGCCTGCTGCCCAGCAGATGTCAATGCACGGTCCGAAAAGATCTGCCCAGTGACATGCCGAAACAAAGGAGTCGCAGTGCTCATCCGCCAGTTTGTCAAAGGTTTTCTGAGTCTCATCCTCCGCATGGAAGCTCTGTATTACCCTGATCCCGGCTATATCCTCATGAAGGAACGCATTAAGATTAGAGCTCTTTTTCCTGAAATTCTGCCAGCCCTTATGCGAACGCTTCTCAAGGAATGAAACACCAAAGACCATGAGCGGAAGGCTCCAGAGTGAAGCTAGTCCAAGCCTCCAGTCCTTTATCAGCATTATGGCGATTACCGCAATAATGGTTATGGCATCCGGTATAAGCGTGGTAACACTGTTTGATAATACATTCTTTAAGGAAGTTACGTCACCCATGATACGGGAAAGGATCTTTCCGGTGGGTCTTCCGTCAAAGAAACCGAAGCCAAGAGTCTGTATGTGCTCATACAGCTGCTGCCTGATCTTTAATACTATCTCGTTTGACATTTTTGCCATCAGATACATTCTGACCTTAACGAGAATTACAAATAAAATATTGAGTCCTGCTGCCAGTATACAGAGCTGCACCAGTCCATCTGTGCTTTTCCCTATGATATGGACATTGATGGCGCGCTCGATTATCAGCGGATTTACTATCGAAATACCGGTACTGATGCCCATGATGATCAGGACCACGGCTATCAGTCCTTTATATTTGAACAGGTACCGGAACAGCCGGGCAAGGGTTTTGGCCTTGCTTTTCTGTTCCAGATGCTCGTCCTGCTTTGTTGCATTACGCGACATGCTTATCACTTCCTTTTCATTAAGACCTTTAATTAGTTAGCGCTCTCAAGCTGTTTTAAGACATCTCCGTACTGAGCCATATAGGTCTTGTAATAATATCCCTTTTTCTCCAATAAGTCCTCGTGCTTTCCTCGCTCGGAAATGCTGCCGTTCTCGAGGACGATGATCTCATCTGCATGACGGACTGCTGAAATCCTGTGAGCTATGATAACCTTGGTCTGGTCCTTTATCTCGCTCAAGTTTTCCTGTACCGCATGCTCGGTTTCCATATCGAGCGCTGATGTTGAATCATCAAGTATAAGTACAGGGGCATGCTTTGCAAAGGCCCTCGCCATGCTGATCCTCTGCTTCTGTCCGCCGGAAAGTCCGACGCCTCTTTCACCGATAACTGTTTCGGTACCTTCGTCCAGCTTATCCACAAAGTTCTTTGCGCATGCCTTTGTTAAAGCTTCGTTGATTTCGTCACTTGTAATATTTTCCTTTTTTCCGAGACGGATATTTTCATCTATCGTATCAGAGAAGAGGAATACATCCTGCATTACAACGGAAGCATTTTTCCTTACTACCGACAAAGGCAGCTCTTTTATATCAATACCGTTTAAGAGTATCTGACCTTCATCGGGGTCATAGAATCTGAGCAGCATATTGATAATTGTAGTCTTTCCTGAGCCGGTAGCTCCCATGATACCGAGAGTCCTGCCTCTTTGAAGCTTAAAGGATACATTTTCAAGTATCTTCTTTTTCTCCATGGAAAAGCTGACATTTTTAAATTCCAGGTTTTCGAATTCAAATTTCTCTGCTTTACCGTCAGTTTTCTGATTATCCTGATCTTTGCCAAGCATTTCCTTTACTTTAGCGGACAGTTCCTCAGGATCTTTGATCTTTGCTGTTTCTGCGTAGATCTTATTAAGCTTCTTTTTGGAAGCAAATGCCGATGCCAGCTCGTTTGAAAGCCAGCCGAGCATTTCCATCGGCCATACTGCGTTTGCACAGTACTCAAGGAATGCACCCAAACTTCCGAGTGTCATCTCGCCGTTAATTACCTTAAGCCCACCTAAGAGTAGCGCTACAACAATAAGCAGCTTTGTCATCATCTGCATTAAGGGATAGTACCTTATCCAAACCTTTGACTGCTTCATATTGAGGTCATAATAGCGCTTGTTATGCTTTAGGAATTTTCCAATCTCAAATTTTTCCCTGGCGAATGCCTTTACTACTCTGACACCGGTCAGATTTTCCTCTGCTACGGTGTTCATATCGGCATCTTCGTCGCTTATTTCTTCATAGACCTTATCCAGCTTCCTTTCCATTACTATGGCAATGGTAGCGCATAGCGGAAGTGCGATAAGGGGGAATATTGTAAGGAACGGGCTTATCTGCCACATGCACCACAGGATCATGACAGTGTGAATGATTACCTGTAGGAACATCATTCCGATAAAACCGAATGCACCCTGGAGATTGTCCACATCATCCTTTACCCTGGACATTATCTCGCCGGTGTTCATCCTGTCGAAATATTCCACCGACAGGCTCTGCACGTGCCCGAACAGATGCTTTCTGATATCGGATGCTACCTTAAAGCTTGTCTTGTCAAAGGTAAACTCTCTGACATAACCGGCAGAAACCCTTCCTACTCCTACTACAACGAGCATAATGATGAGCCAGAAGAGTATATCCGTCTGTCCGCCCATTATTACATCGTCAATAATTCTCTGTGTTACCTTCGGTGACACCATATCCAGTAATTCATATATGAATAAACAGAAGAGTGCCAGAAGATACAGATACCAGTATCTCTTTAAATAAATACTAATTTTCTTCATTTCCCTTAATACTACCTTTCTAATACCAAAAACCTTACCAAGCCCATCCCGACCGCCTATAGATTTTAGCAAACAAAAAAACCGTAGTACATCAGTACCACGGTCTCATATTCCTATATGTATAGTCATATAAACTAAGATTTTCCAATATTCAGATCTCCTTAGTCCCGGTCGAGGTATGCTCATGCACAAAATCGTATACTATTAAATTGTCATTGCCCGCTAATGCGTTTCTCTTGTAATCGTAAACAATCGTCACTGCTTTTTACCTCTCTTTCCTTAATATTTGACATTTGTTTCACTGATTCTGCATTATAAATTGATAAATCGTTTTTGTCAACTGGAAATTTATAATTTTTTAATATTTCACAATTTGTTTGAAATTTTTCATCTGTTTTCATAATCTGGTTATATAATTTTCTTTGTTTTTGGTGATTTTAATAGTACCAAATCTGTGATATTTTTACTCTTGTCATTTGAAAGCGGCAAAATTTTTGGTGTTTATACATCAAATGACAGAAAGTCGAGGTAGAAATATGCAGGCAACAACAACTACAGCAACAACTAACCGAAGATTAAAAGATGTGAGCAAGACCCGCTGGATAACCGTTACAGCTCTGTTCATGGGACTTAATATAGCAATGTCAAGCTTTGGCATTCCGGTGCCGGGCGGACATCTTTACTTATGTGATACCGTTATCTGTACCGCAGCCCTGCTGTTAGATCCTTTTGCAGCTTTTGTAGTCGGAGGTGTAGGTTCATTCATAGGAGATATGATATTCTATCCGCTTCCCATGTATGTATCGCTTGTAACACATGGTCTGCAGGCAGTGGTTATCGCTCTTATTGCCGGCCGTGCTATGTACGCATCCAATAAAAAGCATTTCGTGACTGCCCTCATTGCAACACTCATTGGTGCAGTGATAATGGTAACCGGTTATACTTTAGGAAAAACCTTTGTATATGCAACCTTTGAATATGCAATGATCAAGCTTCCTTACGAGATCGCTCAGGCTCTGCTCGGAGTTGTTGGTTCACTCCTGCTTTGCTTTAAGGGCGGACTGATCAAAATATTTAAGAGGATGGAGCTCAACTGATATATTTAAAATTTCTTTCATTATAAACCTCATATATTAAATGAATGCGCGGGTTGCTTTATGATCCGCGTATTTTTTACTATAGAATATATTATTTTAGTAGATTATTTGGAAAGAAACTGTTATAATATGAAACGCAGGCGCGAGAGTAAAGAAAACACTGACCAGCCTCGGACATTCTGAAAATTAAAGCTGCCTGAGGCACAATATAAATAAAAAATATGGAGAAATAAAAAATGGATTTTACAACAATAACCGAACAGAGCAAACAGGCAGTAACCGAGATTATAAAGGCTGCAAATCTTAAAGAAGGCTCTCTCTTTGTAATTGGCTGTTCATCAAGCGAGGTTTTAGGCAGCCAGATAGGTACTGCAACAAATATGGACTCTGCAAAAGCCATATATGACGGAATTATCCCTGTATTAAGAGAGCATGGCATACTTCCCGCAGCTCAGTGCTGTGAGCATTTAAACAGAGCTTTGGTGGTTGACCGCGAGACCATGCTCCGGTTTGGTTTCGAGCAGGTAAATGCAATCCCTCAGCCAAATCACGCAGGTGGCGCGTTTGCAACAGAGTGCTATAACCGCTTTGATGACCCGGTACTTGTAGAGTCAGTAGAGTCTAAGGGTGATGCCGGTATAGATATCGGAGGCACAATGATCGGCATGCATATACATAATGTAGTAGTGCCTCTCCGTATTTCCTTAAGAAAAATCGGTGAAGCCCCCATAATATGTGCAAGACGCCGCCCGAAATATGTAGGTGGTGCGAGAGCCATATATGATGAGAGTTTGATGTAACACGTCATAAGGTGTCAGCGAAGCTGACGGAACCTTATGACACGGCTCCATCACGAAGTGATGGAGTGTACAAACAGGTCTGGAACGTCAGCGAAGCTGACGGAACCTTATGACACGGCTCCATCACGAAGTGATGGAGTGTATAAACACATCTGGAACGTCAGCGAAGCTGACACCTTATGACTAAGAAAAATAGAAAAGGGAAAGCCGAAATGTTTAAGAAATGTTTACTTTTAGGTATTATATCTTTGATTCTGGTTTTTGCATTACCAAACTTTATAGATGTTTCGGCTAAAAAGAAAACCGCTTCTAAGGAACAAACAGAAGAAACCGAGGTAACAGAAACCATAGAGACTGATAAAGAAGTATTGCACCTAAATCACGAGAAAAAGGTGGTATACGTAGGGAAAAGCTTTAAGTTAAAGCTTACAGGTGCTGAAACAGACATAACATGGTCATCCTCCGACGAAGCTGTTGCTACTGTATCAGAGGGAAAAGTAACCGGTATTTCCGAAGGATATGCTTATATTTATGCAGAGTGCGAGGGGGAAAAATATACCTGTACCGTAAAGGTCAAGGCTCCCGAATTAAACTACAGTACCAAAAGAGTGCGCATAAACAATACTTTTAAGCTTGAGGTAAAAGGCACAACAGCAGTTTCCTTTAAGTCATCAAAAAAGAAGATTGCCTCCGTTAGTGCAGATGGTCTGGTTAAAGCGAAAAAAGAAGGAAAGACCACTATATCAGTCACCTGTGAAAACGGTGAAACCTATCTGTGCGAGGTTGAGGTATATCTTAATATCATGGATATTGAAGATCCCACCTTTGAAGACCTGGCGCCAACGGTAAACATGACCTTTGAGGAGCTGGTAGGTGATAACGGTATATATGATGAGCTGGTCGCAACACCCGCTCCCGGTACCTACAGGCTCGTAGTTGATCTGTATCATAAGGTAGTTATGGCCTATACAAAGGATGAAGACGGCAACTATACAAAGCCTGTCAGATATATGCTTTGCGGAGTCGGAGCATCCAGCACGCCTACCCCTACAGGTACATTCAAGATGGAAAAATACAGGCTGCGTTATGAGCTGTTCAATAGAACCATCTGTTATGGACAATACTGGAGTATCCTTACAGGCAGGATCTATTTCCATTCCATTCTCTATACATCTTTAAATGCAAAAGACTACACGGAAACCTCCTATGACAATCTGGGGAAAGCTGTTTCCCACGGCTGTATAAGGCTTACGGTACCCGATGCGAGATGGATATATTATAATGTAGCTCCAGGTACAGAAGTTGAGGTCCGTAAGGGCTCAGCCGATGACAAAGAAACCGCTGCTATAAGGAAACAGCTGGTATTACCTAAGCGCCCGAGCAAGCGGCCCAATCTGGTTATGGGAGAGATCCCTGATACGGATAACTGGACCATAGATGAAGTACCTCAGGAAACAGAATTTATCCAGGGGTCTCAGAATGGCGGAGAGGCAGCGTACTGACACCGGTTAGGAAGGAGTTTTAATGAACGGTCTTTGGGGAATGGTGGTCACCGGAGTAGGCATAGCCGCTATTTTGGGCGGGATATATCTTACCTGGACAATAGGAAAATTTCCGGGCATAAAAAGGATAACAAAGGAAAGCAGATTACTTAAAATTGTCATACCCCTGCTGATACTTGGTGCCGGCTTTGCGTTTTTCTGCGTTACAATGTCCCCCATAAACGCGGTGATAGTACTTATACATCTGATGCTGTTCAGGCTGATATTTGGTATCATCGGGTTTGTAGTAAAGAAAATCCGCGGAAAAGAAAGCGAATTATACTGGCAGGGGTGGGGAGCGCTTATATTCTGTACCCTGTATCTTGGCATAGCCTTTTTTACCTGCAATCACGTATTTTCTACTGTTTATAATCTTGATACCTATAAGGCTATAGGCAATCTTAAGATAGTAATGTTTGCCGACTCACATATAGGGACCACCTTTGATGGCGAGGGCTTTATGAAGGAGGTCGAAAAGATTAATGAGGAAAAGCCTGATATCGTATTTATCTGTGGGGACTTTATTGATGACGGTACAAATAAAGAGGATATGCTTAAGGCCTGTGAGGCTCTCGGAAACCTGAAAACAAAGTACGGTGTTTTCTATGTATACGGTAATCACGATAAGGGGTATAACAGAAATTACAGAGGATATTCTGCAAGTGATTTTGAATTTAATCTTATGCTGAACAAGGTCCGTGTACTGCAGGATAAGGTTATGGAAATCGATAACAATATAGTTATCGTCGGTAGAGCAGACGCCTCTAACAATGGTAGAAAGAGCATAGGAGAATTGACCAAAGATATAGATGATGATAAATACATCATCGTTTTAGATCACCAGCCCCATGACTATGAAAACGAGGCTGCATCTAAATCGGACCTGGTCCTTTCCGGCCATACTCATGGCGGCCAGTTCTTCCCGCTTACCGTCATAGGACTCAGTCCTAATGACAGGACCTATGGCTATGAAAAGAGGAACGGTACTGATTTTATCGTTACCTCAGGAATATCTGACTGGGAGCTGAAATTTAAACCCGGTACCAAATCGGAATATGTTGTAATATATGTTAAAGGAAGATAAATTAAATTGCCGGGATAGTTTTGTACCATCCCGGTTTTTCCACATAAACCGTGAAAAGAGGAACATATGACCAGAGATTCACTGCTTAAATTCATGAAAAGGATATTGGAAAAGGGTTCACCTGAGAAATCAAGGGAGTCCCTGCAACAGCTAAAGAAAATCCTGGAGCTGCAGAATGCCGGTATTGAAAATATAAAACTGGTTGAAAGCACTCTGGTTAGTATACCGGAAGCAAAGGAAATAGCAATAAAAGACTCATTCTCTGAAGAAGAGCTAAAGATAGCATTTCGGAGAGCCGCTGAGCGCAGGCGCAGGGAAGAGGAACTGGCTACCAGGGGCAGGTGCTGATATGGGAGAATACTTTGACAGCGCCTATACCGTCGCGGACGGCGTGATTCTTTTTTATGAGGATGATGATGTTTCCCTGCAGATACCTAACCGGCTGGGAGATATGGATATCCATACAATAGGCGACGGAGCCTTTATGGAGTCAAAGACCTTAGAGTATGTGGGAGTCCCCTACGGAGTAAAGACCATCGGGCAAAACGCATTTAAGGGCTGCAGGCTTCTTAAATGCATCAGCATACCTGCGACTGTGCAGGAAATCGGGGAAAATGCTTTTGCAGAATGTCCGTATCTAAAAAACTTAAGGATATTCAGCTATGAGGTTGATGAGAAAAAATACATAGACCTTAAAGCAAGCTACAGATGTGCAAACGGATCTGTTTACATAGCAAGCGCCATGCCCGACGAAAAGATCATTAAAGCTGCAGTAAGTTCAGCTAACGTAGGCCCGGCAAATCTTATAATGGACGGGATATCGAGACTTTTTACAGCTAAGGACACTAATGATCAGGATGTAATAGCTTTATATAATAATAAACACAGCTGTTATTGTTTTGGTAACAGATCATCTTTTATTTCTGAAATAGACAGCATTAAGGAAATGATAGGAAATAATGAGCTTGGAGAGACAGAGGCGCTGTCAGAAAGCAGAAATGACCAGTTTTTAAAAGGCGAGAGCTTTCCTGTGATTAAGAAAACGGCAATCCTTACCTTTGATGATACTAAAACCAGGTACGAGAACGGAAAATACTATCTTTTGCTGGAGATTATGATAGGCTATCATTTTTGGCAGTCCATAGTTCCGGTGACATTTGACGGGAAAAGCTACTATGTATATAGAAGACATTTCCTTTCTTCGACAACCAACCTTAATTATATAAGGAAAGAAATAACCGTATTATATGATAATGGAGAAAGGGCTGTTTTGGAGGAGGCAAAGAAGGTAAATGCAAAATACAGACTGCTCTCTATCCTGTGAGATGGATAATGAAATAAAGCAAAGCTGTGAAATGTGCAGGGCGTATGAGAGAACCAGGGAAATAGAGATATTTGGGAAAAAACTTACCGTCAAGAATTATATCTGCTCTCCAGACGGCATAAACTATCGCGAAAAGCCGGAAAATGTTGAAATGCAGCTGTTTATAAACATGCTCACATTCTGTCCTGCCGGCTGCAGGTTCTGTGTTGCAAAAGATACTAAGCTGGAGAGAAAGATAGATACGGAAAAGCTTTCTTCTGTGATGCGAGCTTTAAAGCAGGAGAGCAGGGTCAGAGGCATTAAGATAACCGGCGGAGAGCCATTTTATGATATAGGGCTGCTCAATGAGACAATAAGTATTCTTTATGAAATTTTCGGTTATGATTTGGAGCTTTCCGTAAGCACAAATGGCATAGGCCTTAGTAATCTGCAAAAATTAAAGGATTTAAGCCATCTTGAGGCAATCCATATCAGCAGGCACCATTATGATGACAGGGTAAATCGGGAGATTTTTGGGTTGCCTGATAGTGATAAAGCACGCATCCCGAGTGGCGATGAGCTAAAAGAAATAGTAGATTCAATATCCTATAAGGATATATTTGTTTTTAACTGCCTGCTGCTAAAGGACTATATTAATTCTCCAGAGGAAGCTCACAGATTCATGGATTTCGCAATTGAAACTGGAGTGCCCAAGGTGGGGTTTGTAACCTGTTCTCCGATCAATGAGTATGCAAGGCAGCAGACCGTTGCCTATGAAGCAGTGATAAAGGAGGATGATCCGTCCCTGCTTTTTACGAGGGGTTTCTTTGATTACGAATACTGTCACTGCAGCGACGGAGTTTATTCATCCGAGGATGGCAGGATAGTGGAGTTTTACGGTAAAAGCACAAAGATGGAGAAATACCGCTACTGCAGGGGCATTGTGTATGATGCCGACAATCATTTGAAGGACGGCTTCGGGGGAGAGATTATCATTTAGAAAGGCAGGTGAGCGCATGAGTATTGAAGATGAGATCATTCGTTTTAAGATGCAGCTTTTAAGAAAGATGCCTTTCTACGGGGATATCGTAATGCGCCTGCCCATAGTTCCAAACGAAGCAATTTCCACGGCTCAGACTAACGGACGGAGGATAGAATACAGCCCGAAATTTTTCGCTAAGATGAGCGCCGGGCAGCGGAATTTTGTACTTATGCATGAGATATTCCATGTGCTGCTTTTTCATTGTTCAAGAAAAAACGAGAGGCGCCCTCAGCTCTGGAATACCGCTGCGGACATGATAGTCAACGATATGCTGATGCATTTAAGGTATGATATGAATAAGGCCGGTATAGAGTTTGAACGTCCGTCTGATGGTATATTTGTGTATGTAAAGGCCGGAGAGACAGTTGAAAACCTGTATGCACAGTTACTCGAGGATAATAAGTGGATAAAAGATTTTACGAAAAAGATATCGATAAGACAGAATCCGTGGGGACCGAAAAAGCTTAATTCGGTGAAGGCTCCGGAGGACCTGATAATCATAAATATCAAGGATGTAAAAGACGGGAAAGACCCGGACCCGGAAGATTTTGACGATGGTCTTAGCAGACAGGCGATAATGGATATTATAAGGGAATCCGCGTCTAAAAACAGATCCGATATAGGAAGTTACTTTGTGCCTAAGCAGATATTCGGACTGGTCGAGTCAAAAAAGATAAAATGGCAGGTGCTGCTCAGGGATTTCCTGATCGATGAGATTGATGAAGAAACCTCATATGCAACGCCAGAACGGAAATATATCCACATGGATCTGATAATACCGGGCTACGGAACCCGTGAGGAAAGATTAGAGGAGATCTGGGCGTTTGTAGATTCATCCGGGTCCATTGGAAATAATGAAATGTCACAGTTTTTAACACAGCTTTACAGGATCTCAAAGGAATTTAAGTGTATTATCAACATATGCTACTGGGATACAGAGGTTACCGATGTATATAAAAAGATAATGCACGAGAAGGACATACTTAAATGCACCCCATCGCATTCCGGCGGCACGAATATTAACTGTGTATACCGCTGGATGAGGGAAAACAAGGTTAAGCCGGACGTGATGCTGATACTGACGGACGGGTTTTTCGGGGAACTGGAAAACCAGTATTTTAGTCCAAACTTAAGCAGAAAGACCATACTGGTACTTTCAGGGGATATCAGTGTGACGGACGATATGAAACGCATGGGGAAGGTAGCGAAGCTTAATTAAAGGAGAATATCAAATGACAATTAAGGAATTTGGCGAATGTGTAGAGTTTAACATTCAGCATAATATAAAGCATGCAATCTTAGGGCTTGGTGCTCCGGGCGTAGGAAAGTCCCAGATAATACAGCAGATAGGAAAGAAATACGGTTTCAAGGTTATAGATATCCGTCTTGCCCAGATGTCAGAGGTGGAGATAGGCGGTCTGATCTACCCTAATGAGAGCCGCACCAAGACAGTATGGCTTACTCCCGAGGTGCTTCCCGATGAGGAGCGCGACGGAAAAAACACTATCCTGCTTTTGGACGAGATCACCTCATGTACTAAGCGTGTGCAGGTAGCTGCCTATCAGCTGATACTCGACAGAAGGATCGGTCAGTACCATCTGCCCGAGGGTACATTTGTCATAGCACTCGGTAACCGTGAGGATGATGACGGAGTTTATATAAGGCTTGCAGGTCCTCTTGCAGACCGTTTTGAGATTCATTACATAGAGCCCAATTTCGAGGACTGGAAAAAGGATTATGCTCTTAAAAACAATGTTCATCCATATGTTGTAAGCTACCTAACCTTTAAGCCCTCGGCACTTCACAACCAGAAGGCTGAGGAAGGAAATATGGTATTTGCAACTCCGCGTTCATGGGTAAGAGTTAGCGATATACTGCATTATGACTCAGATGTAACCAATCCTGTGATACGTTACAAGATCATCGGAAATGTCGGTGAGGTAGAGGGCAACCAGTTTGTTGAATACTGCAAGAAACAGGCAACAGTGGTTACTGCTGACGATTTTATATTGGGAAAGGCACAGGCTCCGAAATCCCCGGAGGAAGTGTCGATACTTGTATCGTCCATAGTAAATAAGGCAACTGTGTTAAAGGGTATCGGAAACACGGTAGAAAACGATGAACAGAAGTATCTGGTAGAAAGACTTGTAAGGGCGCTTTTCCGTCTGCCTCAGGCAGAATATACGATAATCGGCTTAAAAGGACTGCTTGATATCAACCGTGAGGCTGTTAAATCCGTCTTTTTCCAGATGGATGAAAAGAGCATCCAGCACTTTATAGAAAAGAACGGATATGCCCTGGGTCTGGAAGAACCAAAGCAGAAGAACGGTTTATTTAAGAAAAATTAATGAAGCGGAATATCTTATATTGGGAAGTGGCACAAATTGAAGGAAATAAATAAGTTTTTTAAGTCCGAGCTTACCGGTTGGAAGGTCTTTGATGTGATCTGGCTGGGACTCGCTACCGCAGTTATTCTGGGGCTTTCCATTTACTGGGAGGACACCTGGATGAGCTTAGTTGCAGCTATCACGGGTACATGGTGTGTAATCCTGACAGGCAAGGGCAAGCGGTCATCCTTTATATTCGGGATCATAAATGTGGTCTTTTATGCGATAGTTGCATTTGAAGCAAAGTACTACGGCGAGGTAATGCTAAACGTCCTGTATTATTTCCCGGTGAATTTTGTCGGCTGGTTTGTATGGAAAAAGCATATGAATGAAAAAACAGGGGAGGTTATAAAGGAAAGGCTTTCTCTTAAAAAGAGCCTTATTGTTTATGTTCTGACCGCGATTGCAATATTCATTTACGGGTTTATACTGGACAGGCTTGGAGGAAATCTTCCCTATATCGACAGCATGAGCACGGTTATATCCGTGGTTGCCCAGATACTTTCTATCAAGAGGCTGATGGAGCAGTGGGTGCTCTGGATAGTGGTTGATGTGGTAACGGTCATCATGTGGGCGGTCCATTTCGCCCAGGGCGGTGAAACGATAGCGACTCTTGCAATGTGGGCAGTATATCTCATAAATGCGGTGATAATGTTTATACGCTGGTATCGGGAATCAAAAAATATAAAGGGTGTGGAATGAGGAAATAAGTATGGAATACAATGTGGGAATGTATGGTGGTTCCTTTAACCCCTTGCATATGGGGCATGTGGACTGCATAATACGAGCGGCAAATATGTGCAGGGAGCTATATATAGTCCTTAGTATCGGGCGTAACAGGAACGAGGTCGACGGTAGAGTCAGGTACCGCTGGATATACCGGTTGACCTGCCATATCGGAAATGTGAAGATCATAACCTTAGAGGATGATGCAAGCTCTAAGGAGGAATATAATGAAAACTGCTGGCAGAGTGACGCCGAGAAAGTAAAGGCTGCCATCGGAAAGCCGATAGATGTTGTATTCTGCGGGAGTGATTATGATGAGAACAGCTTCTGGAACAAATGCTATCCGGATAGTAAGCTCCATATTTTCGAAAGAAACGGTATCAGCTCCACCGAATTACGAAAGAACCCGTATGCTCACTGGGACTGGATTCCCAATGTGGTTAAGCCCTATTATGTTAAAAAGGTACTTCTTATGGGTGGGGAAAGTACCGGTAAATCCACGCTTACGATAAATCTGGCCAATCGCTTTAATACCAATTATATAGAGGAAGCCGGACGTGAGATATCCGAACGCAGTGGGACGGAAATGATGATGCTGTCCGAGGATTTCACAGAAATACTCCTGCAGCATAAATTAAATGAGATAAAGGCGGTAGAGCAGAGCAACAAGGTGCTTTTTGTAGATACGGATGCTCTGGTCACTCAGTTTTTCATGAATTTTCTTGAGGATCCGGGGATAGAGAAAAATAAGGCCCTATCAGATGCCATAGACAGTATCAATTCATATGACCTGATCTTGTTTTTGGAGCCGGATGCCCCCTTTGTCCAGGATGGGGACCGCAGTGAAGAGATCCACGCCAACAGGGAAAAATACAGTGATCAGATAAAGGATCTGATCCGTTCACACGGTAAAGAATTTGTGTCAGTCAGCGGGACATATGAGGAGAGGTACGAAAAGGCTGTGCATGAAGTCAACAGTATATTTTTAGGAGAGTATAAAAATGGGATATGTAGCGATTGATGAGAAGATAAGATTATTTTACGAAGAATATGGCCAGGGTGATAAATATATCCTTTCGGCACAGGTGGGCTTTTATCCAAAGGGGATGCAGCAGAAAATGGCTGAGATGGGCTACCATGTTTATTGTATTACATTAAGGGGTTTTGCGCCGTCATCCTATGTTGAGGAAGACTACGGCGAAGACTGGTATAATGTATTTGCCGATGATGTGGTAAGAGTTGCGGATGCTCTGGGTATCTCTAAATTTACATATATGGGTGCATCGCACGGTGCAGGAGTCGGCTGGCATTTAATGCTTAGAAATCCTAAGAGAGTGGAGTCATTTATTGCAGTAGTTGCCGGCCCGCACAGCTTAAAAGAGGGTACTATGTCCTACCGGCAGATGTTGGAACAGGGCATTATCAAATGTCCGCCTCCGTTTGACCCGGAAATAGATAATGATCCGGCAAGGGTTTTACGTCGTAAGAGACGTGCAGAGCATATCAGCAAAAACAATGCTCCGGCAGACCCGAGGGAACAGGCTATAGATTACGGCAGACCTCTTATGGGGCTTAAGACGGAAGAACGGCTCTGTGAGAAACTAAAGGAAATCCAGGTACCTACACTTCTTATAGGCGGTACCGAGGACCCGATAAGCAAGATGGAGCTTATGATGCGCACAGCGGAATGTCTGCCGCATTGTAAACTGGTGGTATATTCTAACTGCGGTCATAATATCGATACCGATATCATCGAGGAAGTAACCGACGAGGCAGATCGTTTTATTAAAACTGTTGGCGAGACAGGACGTTGGTATAAGCGGGTTGAGGAAAAATGACACAAGAATAAGGTTGTTTTTTATCAGAATATGGGTTATATTATCAGTAAAGGGGAAATACCCTAAAACTAAAGGAGGATCAACATTATGGGACTTGTAGACATACTTGTGAGCTTAGCGCTCGGAGCATTGGCAGGATGGATCGCAGGAATGATAATGGGCAGTAAGAGCGGACTCCTGCTTAATATCATTTTAGGACTTGTCGGAGGAATTGTAGGAGGCTGGGTGCTTTCACTTCTTAAGCTTTCACTTCCCGGAATACTCGGAAGCATTATAGGTGCTGTTATCGGTGCATGTCTCGTTATATTTATAGTAAGGCTGTTTAAGAAGTAAAATGAAGGATATTTTATCAGTTGAAAATATGCGAAAGTCTGACGCCGCAACAATAAAGGGCGGCATTAGCGGCAAGGAACTAATGGCTCGCGCCGGTAAGGCTATTTTTGAGAGCGTGGAGTGGAAGCCGCCGGTGGCAATAGTCTGCGGTGTCGGAAACAACGCAGGTGACGGTTATGTACTGGCCCGACTTTTGCAGGAAAATGGCATAGCCTGCAGTCTTATATTATTGGAGGAAAGATTTTCCGAGGACGGAAAGTACTATTATGATAAGTGTTTTACGGATATAATGCCTAAGACCGCAGGGGAGAACAACCTTAAGGACAAGGGCGGGATAGATGTAAAACTGATTGAGGAAATAGAGGATCTTTCTTCCTATAGGACCGTAGTTGACTGCATTTTCGGTACGGGCTTTAAGGGTGAGGTTAAGGGCAAAGCAAAGACCGCCATAGAACTTATAAATGCCTCAGGAGCGTATGTTGTTGCAGTTGACATAAACAGCGGTCTTAACGGGGACTCCGGGATGTGCGGTAATGCCGGACAAACTCAGACCGGGGAAGATTTTTGTGTCAGATCCGATATTACCATATCAATAGGCAGCTTCAAGCCGGGGCATTTCTTAAATATGGCTAAGGACGTCATGAAACAAAAGGTTAACTGTGATATCGGGATAAGACCTGTGGAAAAGCCATACAGATTGGTTGAGGCAAGAGATTTTGCGGAGTATTTCAGTAACAGAAAGAATTTCTCAAACAAGGGGACTTACGGATATACTGCAATTATCGGCGGATCAAAGAAATACTCGGGAGCTCTGAGGCTTGCATGCATGGCTAATGCAGCTATGAGGTCAGGAGCCGGAGTGGTAAAGGTGGGACTTCCGAACTCATTATATCACGATTTGATCCCCCTTATCTTAGAAAGCACGGTTTTCCCTCTTTCGGATGACGATGGGGAGCTGGTTTTTAACGAGGAAGAGTTTAAGGCCCTTATATCAAATGTTAAGACGGTAGCCTTTGGTATGGGGATAGGCTTAAGCAATGAAGTTTCAAAGTGCCTTAAGTTTCTGCTTGAAAATTTCGCCGGGACCCTGATAGTGGATGCTGACGGGCTTACACTTTTATCAAAGATGGACAGGGAGATCTTACGCCATTCAAAGTGTAAAACGGTACTTACTCCGCATTTAAGGGAGTTTGAAAGGCTTACAGGCTGTCCTAAGGAAGAGATCCTGGCATGTCCGGTAAAAACGGCAGAAACCTATGCGCTTGATACAGGTGCGGTTGTGCTCTTAAAGGGACCTTCAACGATCATAACGGATGGAGTAAGGACATATATCACGGATGCAGGATGTTCCGGCATGGCGACAGCCGGAAGCGGGGATGTACTGTCAGGTATCCTTTCGGCAGTCTGTTCATATATTCCGGATTTACCCTTGGCAGTGGCAGCAGGTGCATATATTAACGGAAAAGCAGGAGAAAAAGCACAGGAAAAGACAAACCCTGTCAGCATGACTGCAGGGGATACTTCAATGTGTATAGCAGAGGTCATTTCAGATATTATAAAAACCTGATCGGCAGGAATTGTATTATGCAAAATTATTCTTGCATTTTCGGGAGCGCTATGGTATAGTAATGCTTACATGAATTCGAAACTATTCATGCAAATATTGCCCACCATTTTGGTTATGCCCAGACGGACAGGCGGGAGAGAGCCGCGGGTGGCGAAAGGCCACATTAGGTAACATCGCTTCTGAATAAGGTCAATACGTGCAGCCATTGGATTGGTTCCTTTGGTGCTGTGGATAGTTTATTGCAGGTTTAGTATTTTCAGGACAGATGTTACAGTCTGTCCTATTTTTGTATTATAAAAAGGAATGTATCATGAATATAGAAGCACAAAAGCATGCTCCGGTGTATGAGGCACTGGAAAAATTCAGAAAACAGAGAATAGTCCCGTTTGATGTACCGGGACATAAGCGCGGACGCGGCAATCCGGAGCTGAAAGAGCTCTTGGGTGAGAAGTGCGTAAGCCTTGATGTTAACTCTATGAAGCCGTTAGATAATCTCTGTCATCCGATGTCCGTTATAAAGGATGCGGAGGAACTGGCAGCAGAGGCTTTCGGGGCAGATCATTCCTTCTTTATGGTAGGTGGCACGACTTCTGCCGTTCAGGCCATGGTGCTTACAGCATGCCGTGCGGGCGACAAGATCATCCTTCCGAGAAATGTACATAAAAGTGTTATAAATGCACTGGTGCTCTGCGGGGCAGTCCCTGTGTATGTTAACCCCGAGGTTGACAAGAAACTGGGTATTGCGCTTGGTATGGAGCTGCAGGAGCTTGAAAAGGCCATCAAGGAAAATCCGGATGCGGTATGTGTTTTCGTGAATAACCCGACATATTACGGCATCTGTTCGGATCTAAGAGGGATCGTTAAGCTGGCACATGAGAACAAGATGCTCTGCCTGGTTGATGAGGCACATGGTACGCATCTGTATTTTGAGAAAAGTCTTCCGGTTTCTGCCATGGAGGCAGGGGCTGATATGGCTTCGGTATCGATGCATAAATCCGGAGGAAGCTTAACGCAGAGCTCACTTCTTTTGGTTAACAAGACAGTGAACTGGGAATATGTAGCACAGATCATCAACCTGACCCAGACTACAAGTGCTTCTTATCTGCTTCTTTCAAGTCTTGATATTTCAAGAAGAAATCTTGCTCTTCGCGGGGCGGAATCCTTCAGCAAGGTTAAGGAAATGGCAGAGTATGCCCGTGCGGAGATCAATTCCATCGGCGGATATTATGCTTATGGTGCTGAGATAGTTAACGGCAAGAGCATATATGATTTTGATGTAACAAAGCTTTCGGTTTATACAAGGGATATCGGTCTTGCGGGCATTGAGGTCTATGACCTGCTCCGTGATGAGTATGATATCCAGATAGAGTTCGGTGATATAGCAAATATCCTGGCATATATTTCAATAGGTGACAGGATACAGGATATAGAGAGGCTTGTTGGAGCCTTGGCGGATATAAAGAGGCTTTATTCCAAGGATCCGGCGTCTCTTATGGCAGCAGAATATATAGCGCCCAAGGTTTGCGTTTCTCCCCAGAAGGCGTTTTATTCCGATAAAACGGCACTTCCTATCGCGGAGACCGCAGGCAGGATCTGCTCGGAGTTTGTTATGTGCTACCCTCCGGGAATACCGATCTTAGCACCTGGCGAGCTGATCACGGACGATATAATAGAGTACATTATGTACGCCAAGGAAAAAGGTTGTTCTATGCAGGGTACCCAGGATCCTTATATGGAGTATCTGCAGGTACTTGAGAAATAATATTTTTAGACAGGGGACGGTTAAATATGGAGCTCTGGTTTTCTGAATTCCATACGGAAAGAGTAAAGTTATCGGTAAAGATTGAAAAGCATCTGTTCGGTGAGCAGACTGATTTTCAAAGGCTGGATGTGTTTGAGTCAGAGGAGTTCGGCAAGTTTATAAGCTCGGACGGAAGCATTGTTTTCTCGGAAAAGGACGAGTTCACCTATGATGAGATGATAGTGCATGTGCCTATGGCTGTTCATCCGAATGTGGAAAAGGTTCTGGTTATCGGTGGTGGTGACGGCGGCGTTGCCAGAGAGCTTTCATATTACGATGAGATAAAGCAGATAGATGTGGTTGAGCCTGACGATGTTTTTATTTCCGTATGTAAGGAATTTTTCCCGGATAACGCAAGAGGTCTTGAGGACCCGAGAGTTAAGGTTTATAACCGTGACGGCTTAAGGTTCCTGAGGGATAAATTAGGGGTTTATGACCTGATCATTAATGATGCGATCGACCCGTTAGGCCATACAGCAGGTCTCTTTACTAAGGAATTTTACGGAAACTGTTTCAGGGCACTCAGGGATGACGGTATCATGGTTTACCAGCACGGAAGTCCCTTCTATGATGAGGATGAGGATACCTGCAGGGCCATGCACAGAAAGGCCAGCCACAGCTTCCCGATAAGCCGTGTGTATCAGGCACATATCCCGACCTGTGCCTCAGGATACTGGCTTTTCGGTTTCCTGTCAAAGAAATATCATCCATTGACTGATTTTGATGCAAAGAGATGGAATGACAGGAAGATAAAGACCTGGTATTATACAACAAACCTTCACCAGGGAGCGTTTATGCTGCCGAAGTATGTGGAGGATATGCTGGAAGAAGAAGAAGACTGAAGAAGGTTGATGTGATAGCCTTCCCCTTGAGGGGAAGGTGGCACGAAGTGTCGGATGAGGTGGAATAATAAGGAGGGTATGAGAAATGAGTAGATTATTGGTTATCGGTTGTGGCGGAGTAGCACAGGTTGCAATCTCCAAATGTTGTCAGAATTCTAAAACATTTACGGAGCTTTGTATTGCCAGCCGTACAAAGTCAAAGTGTGATGCATTAAAGGAGAAGCTTCAGCCTAAGACGGACACAGTTATCACTACCGCCAAGGTAAACGCAGACTCCAAGGATGAGCTTGTTGCCCTTATCAATGAGTATAAGCCCGATGCTGTGCTTAATGTTGCGCTTCCTTATCAGGATCTTACCATTATGGATGCGTGCCTTGAGTGTAAGGTTGATTATATCGATACAGCAAATTACGAGCCCGAGGATACGGATGATCCTGAGTGGCGTAAAATATATGAGGCAAGATGCAAGGAGAAAGGCTTTACCGCTTACTTTGATTATTCATGGCAGTGGGCATATCAGGAGAAGTTTAAGGCAGCAGGCATTACTGCTCTCTTAGGCTCCGGTTTTGACCCCGGTGTTACCAGTGTATTTACAGCATATGCACTGAAGCACTATTTTGATGAGATAGATACAATTGATATCCTTGACTGCAACGGCGGTGACCACGGATATCCTTTTGCTACAAACTTTAACCCTGAGATCAACCTTCGTGAGGTTTCTGCAAACGGCTCTTATTGGGAGAATGGACACTGGGTTGAGACCAAGCCCATGGAGATAAAGAGGGAGTATAACTTTGAGGGTGTAGGTATGAAGGATATGTACCTTCTCCACCACGAGGAGATTGAGTCTCTGGCTAAGAATATCCCCGGCGTTAAGAGGATCCGTTTCTTCATGACCTTTGGACAGAGCTATCTTACACATATGAAATGCCTGGAGAATGTGGGAATGCTTTCTACTTCACCAATCAATTTCGAGGGCAAGGAGATCGTTCCGATCCAGTTTTTAAAGGCACTTCTTCCCGACCCTGCTTCGTTAGGGCCTAGGACTGTTGGAAAGACCAATATCGGATGTATCTTTACCGGACGCAAGGATGGCAAGGAGAAAAAGGTATATATCTACAATGTATGCGACCATCAGGAGTGCTACAAAGAGGTAGGCTCACAGGCTATTTCCTATACTACCGGTGTTCCCGCTATGATCGGAACCGCGCTTGTTATCTCAAAGAAGTGGGATAGGGACGGCGTATTTACAGTAGAAGAGTTTGACCCCGATCCGTTTATGGATATGCTTAATGAGTACGGACTACCCTGGAAGGTTGATGAGGATCCGGTACTGGTTGATTAATGGATAGAGAATAAATGGTATAAGACTTTACACTTATTGGGCTCCGGTTTTTCCGGAGCCCTTGTCACACCTAAAATATTTTTCTTGCGGAGTATCTTTTTGTGGGGTATACTTACCTAAAAGAAAAAGCAGAGGGAGAATGTTGATGTTTGAAAATGTTAAAACTCCTTGTTACATAGTTGACGAGGCTAAGATAAAGAAAAATCTGGAAATACTCCGTAACGTGGAAAAGGAGAGCGGAGCGCATATTTTGCTTGCTCAGAAGGCTTTTTCCATGTTTTCATTGTATCCGCTTATCGGTCAGTATATAAGTGGGACTACTGCGAGCGGTCTGTATGAAGCAAAGCTTGGATATGAAGAGATGGGCAAGGAAAACCATGTGTACGCACCGGCATATAAACCGGAACATATGGAAGAACTGGTAAAAATCTGCGACCATATCATATTTAACAGTTTTGCACAGTATGACAAATATAGAGAAATTATACAGAAAACAAATGAGCAAGAAAATATAAATGCTGTAAAACTGGCAAACGAACAGGGAAATAAAGAAAGGTTAAATATTCACCATGTCAGTGCCGGTATCCGTATCAACCCCATGTGTTCTACACAGGAAGGACATGAGATATATGACCCCTGCGCCTTTGGGTCAAGGCTCGGAGTGACAAGGGATAATTTCCGTGAGGACTATTTATTCGGTGAAGGTGGTATTGAAGGCTTGCATGTACACACCCTTTGCGAACAAAATTCGGACGCTCTGGTTACCACTTTTAAGGCTGTGGAGGAGCAGTTCGGAGAGTTCTTATATAAAGTTAAGTGGCTTAACTTAGGCGGAGGGCATCATATTACAAGAAGTGATTATGATATAAAAGCTCTGGTGGAGCTTGTCCGTTATATTCGCGAAAAGTATGATGTTGAAGTATATTTGGAACCCGGCGAGGCTATAGCTTTAAATGCAGGTTACCTTGTTACCGAGGTTATGGACAAGGTAAAGAATGGTATGGAGATCCTCATACTTGATGCATCGGCAGCCTGTCATATGCCGGATGTTCTGGAGATGCCATATCGTCCGCCTTTGAGAGATGGTTTTGAGCCTAATGAGAAACCATATACTTACAGATTATCTTCACTTACATGTCTTGCTGGAGATATGATAGGGGATTACAGCTTTGAAAAAGAGATCAATGTCGGTGACAGGCTGATATTTGAAGACATGGCCATATATTCCATGGTTAAGAACAATACATTCAATGGTATTCCGCTTCCGGATATACTGCTGTTAAAAGAAGACGGAACGATAGAGAAAGTTAAGTCTTTTGGTTATGAGGACTTCAAGGAGAGGTTATCATAGTATTGGTATGACATAGAAAAGGTTAAATGAGGAGATCAAATGCTATATATAATACGACATGGCAGAACAGACTGGAATGACAGGAAAAAGCTCCAGGGGCAGACGGATATTCCGTTGAATGATGCCGGGAGGCAAATGGCAGCAGAGGCAGCAGAACATTATAAGGATATCCATTTTGACGTGTGTTACTGCTCGCCTTTGGTCAGGGCTAAGGAAACTGCCGATATACTGCTTAAAGGCAGGAACATCCCTATTTACTATGATGACCGCCTTAAGGAATTTGGTTTCGGTACATATGAAGGAATTGAAAACTGTTTTTCCATCCCCGATTGCCCTGTAAACGAAATGTTCTTTCATCCCGAAACCTACAATATTAAGGTAGAGGGCGGAGAGAGTCTGGACGAGCTTTTTGAAAGGACAGGCGCATTTCTTAAAGAGATTGCAATTCCTTTAGTTAACGAAGGAAAGGATGTGCTGATAGTAGGTCATGGTGCCATGAATTCCTGCATAGTCTGCCAGGTTAAATATGCTTCTGACAGGGCTAAATTCTGGGCTGACGGGATACCCAACTGTGAGCTGATGAAGCTGGAAGTTTAAGAATTTATTGGTTAGTTTGTGGAAGTTTTTATTAATTAGGGGAGAAGTATGGAAAAAAGTGACATCGAAAAAAAGATAGAAAAGCTACTTGCGCTTGCAGAAAGCAGTAATCCTTATGAAGCGAGGGACGCATTGCTTAAAGCACAGGAGTTGATGTTAAAACACAATACTTCCCCAGAAAATCAGGAGACCGAGAATAAAGTAATTACCATTAGCATAAAAACGAGGTATTCTAAGCATAATGTTATAATGGCGGAAATAGTAGCAGCTAATTTTAGAACAAAAGTGTATATGGGCAAAGGATGTATCAATATTATGGGTTTTAGCAGTGATGCTATGGCATCGCAGCATTGTATAGAATATCTCATAAAAGAAATAGACCGATGCTTTAACCATTATATAGAAGTACACCTTGAGTTTTTGCGTATTCCTTTATCTTCAAGAACAAAAACAAGGCTTCAATGGAAGGATGGATTTGTTTATGGTCTAAGAGAAGCATTTGAAAACAGAAAGGCAGATCCAAAATATGCTTTGATGCTTACAGCTCCAACTGAAGTACTCAATGAATATAATAAATTGAAGCTTTATACTAGGAATTATAAGCAAGAACCGCTGATAAATAATGAAGCTTTTATATCGGGTTATGAAGATGGTAAAAGATCCTTGAATGGAAGAAGCTTGATCGATGGTAGCGATACGACACCAATATGACGCAAATGACAATTACATTTGCTATACTCTTTCTGGATAATCGGGAAGGGGGAATAACCGGATATGAATAAAACGGATTATTGGTTGAAAATGAAATATTATTTGAGCGGTCTAAAACTGCTTGCAGAGATTTCCTCTTTAAATCCGGAAAACAGAGAAAAAATCCTTGAAAAGTGGTTTCAGACTCCGGATATTAAAGAGGACGATCTTCAGAATGAAATAAAGAAAAATGTTAAAGATAGTATTAGTTCATGTTGTTCATTACAGGATATAGTGGATGGAATGATTAGCTTCATTCCAAAGGAAGTATGGTACCAACAGGATAGTTGTGGATATACTTTTCGACCATACAATCCCGATAAACTTGTTGAAAGAATCTACAATGAAAAAGAACATAAATATAAATTGCGTGCTGTATACGAGGGTTTGATTTTGGGGATTGATGAGTATGGGCAAAGTTTCGCTGATCTGAGATATGGATTTGAATCGATGGGGTATATTAAGTGGTTGGAAGAAAGATTTCACAAGGAAAGCATTAATAGTTGGATGGAGGCATTATCACGGTTTGAAAATGAAGAGCTTGCGGTATTATCTTCAGGAGCATCAAGAGGAGGAAGATTTCAAATATTAAGTGGGCTTTCCGAAGACAGAGTTTCTGATATTGTTATAAAAACAATCCTTCTAGGTCCCAATATGCGTGAAGATGCTGAAAGAATTGCCCAAAGGTTGTTTGGAGAATGGGGGTGTCAGAATGCTATATAGAATATCTGTTGATGGAGCAATAAAACAAGTAGAAGTAGATATGCAGAAATACAGTCTGGAAGCTGACAACATCGCTCGAGAAAAAATAATCCGGGAGTATCTTGATAAAGAAAACGCCCGGGAAGTTGTTATTTATACCACAGTTGAAGAGACGAGAAATTATATGGCAAAAAGAAGTGGTATGGGGGTTTAGGAGTCATATTCATAAATGAAGGATTTATATTTGCGGCTATAGTAGATATTGAATCCTGCACGGCTCATTTCTCTAAAGTCACGTTGTCTGGTTCTTTCGTTGCTATTCGGGAAAAGGGCGTAGTACTCCGCTTTAAGGTCATATAACTCTATATGGTGTTTGATATAGAAATCCCTCATATTTTCAATATCTTCAGGAGTGTTGTTTTCAGGATCTTCTTTGGCATATTCAAGGTAGTCGTTGAATTCCTGAAGTTCATGTTCATACGTTTCAAGCTCTTCGGAATCAATGCTTGATAAACGATGGATTAAGATGCCGAGCCTGTAAAGACGTAAAAGATGTTGTTTGCGACGGGGAGTGGCGGTATCGTCAAAAACAGCGTCTCCATCGATAACATACCGGTCCTCTTTCCTATTATATTTTACTTTGATGAGTCCGCTGTCGCGTAAATCTTTCAAATCACGTTGAAGCATTCTGCGGGTTATTCTAAAGGTATTCATAATATCTTGAGGACCATAAACTGCATCATCGAGAATTTCTGTGATTAAATCATATATTCTTAACTGCCTTGACATCTTTGGGTTATTGTTTTTGGTCATAGATAATTCCCTCACTTTTTTGATAAAAGTTATATTCCTCTTTTATTATACGACAACATTTTGACGCAAATCAAGTTTTTTTGTGTTATAATTCGGCTACAATAAAAAACGGAGGACATGAACATGGATAGAAAAGACAAGCTTGAATTTGCACTGGACTACATCAGATTCCTGATTGATACACAGGCAGGGGTTGATGAACTGTACGCCAGCATTTGTTATGGTGGAGTTGTATATGATGATAAAAGAATCAATCTATATGATGTCTTTTATGTTGATAATCTGAAGTTACAGGATCTTCATAAGGTAGTAGCTGAATGCTCATCAGAAATCGGTGATATAATGCAGTACCTTGAAGAACGTGATGAAAAAGAGCTTTTAGATGATGAAAAAGAACTTGTTTGTTACATTCAGATTGCCTCTGATATATGGGACGCATTGTATGGAGAGTCGGACGGAGAAATAGCGGAATATCTGACAACTGAGTTTGAGGACTTCCTTGATAGCCATGATATGGAATATGAACTGACTACATACGGAAGAAATGCGGTATTTATTTACAAAAGAGAAGCTACTGATGAAATCTAAAGCAAAATATGATACTCCCACTCAATCGGTGGAGTATCATATATATTTCAAAGTTACCTATAAGTTTAAGTATATGTCATATGGGATCATTTTTAGTGGAAATCTGTGAGGGAGAGAAGAGCTATGTCAGAGATTAAGATTTATCAAGGAAATCAAATAGGTGGGTGTGTAACGCTTATCTCAACTGAGGTTGCAGGCATTACCCACAGGATAATGATTGACTATGGTTCATCCTTGCCGGGCAGTGATACTGCAGAAGATTTTGAGTATCCATGGGAAGATGAACCGGTTGATGCTGTATTTTTTACCCATTATCATGGAGATCATGTAGGTAGGCTTATGGAGATACCAGCGAATGTTCCTATCTATATGGGTAATACGGCGAGAAAAGTCATGATAAACATTCAGACGGCACTTTCAAAGATAAACAAAGAGGAAGAAACCGCGAATCATAAAGAGGCACTTGAGATATTGAATAACCATGCTCGGATCCATACATTCAAGTGGAATGGGCATTATTATAACCATATAAAAGAAATTCCCGGCTTTAAGATCGAGCCATACAGTGTTGATCACTCCGCATATGATGCTTATATGTTTCTGATAGAGGCGGATGATACGAAGTATCCAAATGGGAAGAGGGTGATTCTCCATACCGGTGATTTCAGGGGACACGGTTGGCGTGGAAAAGCCATGTTGCCAGTGATACAGTCTTATGTTCATAAGAAAGGCCGCAAAGTCAATTCTCTGATCATTGAGGGAACCATGATGAGCCGGATGGATGAAGAAGTGAAAACCGAGACAGAGATGATGTATGAGGCTGCGAAATACCTGAAGGAACATAAATACGCGTTTCTGATATGCTCGTCGACCAATCTGGATTCCCTTGCAAGTTTTTATCAGGCAGCTCAGATGGCATCGGTTCCTTTTGGAAGGTATTTGTATATCTACAACAGCTATTATAAAGAGCAGCTTAAGACTTTTTCTGCTACAGCCGGAGGTTTTTCAGAGGTTTACCAGTTTAAGAACGTTCATGAATTGGATCTTACAAGAGACTTAAAAGCAAATAAGTGGAAAAAATCCCTTACACAGAAAGAATTGATGGAGAAAACCGGTTTCCTGGCAATCATAAAGCCGGAGGAGTGGTGCGAGAAATACATAGAACCGTTTGTGCAGGACTACAAGGATGGAAAGATCGATCAGATGCCGGTAATAATATATTCGATGTGGGATGGATATATCAAAGAATACAGAGAGGAGGCTAATGGTAGCCTTGTTGAAAACAAGACAAAGAATCAGGCATGGATTGATTTCCTGAAAAAACAGGAAGAAAAGAGGGTGGAAATAAAGCATCTGCATACAAGTGGACACGCATCACCACAGATGCTTGCGGAGGTAATCAAAGCGGTAGCTCCGACGGATGAGATTTATCCGATGCACACGGAGCATCCGGAGATGTTTAAGGAACTGGATATTGGAGAGTTTGCAATTAAGTTGTGGAGATATGAAAATGAATAAAGGAAAAACTATGGTAGTTAAAGAAAAGCTAAAAAAACTGATCAACTATACAGTAACAATTGATGGGAAAGAAGAAAGACCAATTGTTATTATGGCGCCTGATGGGTCTGACGAAAATTCTCTAAGGATTTATGCTTTTGGTGGAAATATAGGAAGAATACCACTTACGGAAGAAGGTAAATATCAATTAGCAGATAAAGGATACTCAAAGTATATAACCTATCCTAAATACCCGATAATCAATAAAAATACTTCTCACATATATGAATTTCCGAATTGGCTGGGACAATTCAAGCAAGAGGATAAGTGCAAGGAAGAGCTGGAGGAGTATCTGAGAAAAGAAAAAGGTGAACTAAGAGAATATTTCGATGTGGATTCTTTGTATTTGCCGCTTATTCTGGCAGCATCGCGAAACAGGTTTACCTGCAAGAATAAGGATAATTATGGAACAAAAATGGAAAGATGGAAACAGCAAGAAATAGCTAAATACTTTATGGAGCACTCCAGTGAAAAAGGATCCATAATTACGGATCTGGAGTTCGATATTCCTATTTCTGATGAACGAAAAAAAGTAAAAGCAGTTCGCGCTGATACTGAGGATATGCAAAAAATGAAAGGAGCCAGTAAACCGGATTTTGTTATTTTTGATGGGCAGAGATTTGGAATAGTTGAGTTTAAGTACCTTGGTCAGTCGATGAAAACACATTCATCCAATTCGCTTGACTGGCATCTGTTGGATTTTTATGATGCATTTGAAAACGATGCACATGATAGGATAGAGCTGTATAATAAGTGTTTGGACAGATTAAAATGCTTATTGGATTATGGGGTGATTTTTCCTGATGATTCCGATAAAAGAAAAGAGTTTGAGACAAAGATGAACAGCTGCCGGAGAGCTGCAAATTCCGGAAAAGAGAAAGAATTAAAGGATTTGTTTTGGTTTGGATTTTTGTTTGTCGGAGGGAAAAAATCAACAATAAAGAATAATATCAGAAACCAGCTGATTGAACCGGTATTGCCCAAAAAATGCGAGGGGGAAAAAAGCCAAGTAGAAAAAAACGCGGCAAAAACTGTAAAAGATTTGATTGAGAATGAGGGGATAGAACTATATGGCCGTTATTGTGACGATAGCGACAATATCAGTGATTTTTCAATTGACCTAAAAGAAAAAACCATTAAGGAACTGTATAAAGAACTGTATAAAGAACTAGAATCGAAAATACTTGAAGAGAAGAAAAAACACTAGCAAGAATTAAAATGCTACGACATCATTTTGCCGTCCGCCCGGCTCTCCATATGCTATCATACTCGTATAAAGAATGGTGATAATCTGGAGGAAAAGCCTATGAGCAAGAAAATTCAGTACCACAACGGAAGAGTGATCGGAGAACTGCTCAAGAAGATCGGGCCGGAGAATGCAGTGGTCAGAAACGACAGTTAGTGGGAGTTGCAGATTTATTACTCGGACCGTGACGAGGATAGCGTGACCATCGAGATGTGCTTGTATACGACGGTTCAGGGCGATAGCCTTTATGATCCGTCGATGCGGATCAAACTTGATCTTGATACAAGAGGTCATGTAAAAACCGCAAAAGCACGCTCTTATTGGAGTCGGACGCCGTTTTGTGATATGGAGCTTTCCACAGAAGATGAAGATCTTGACGAATGACTTGATAATTGGCTCAACAACCTTTAAACAACAGGGTTATTTTACGGGAGAGGTTACAAAAATAATCTAAGGAAACACAGAACTGATCAGTCTTTATCAGATGATAGAACACATGGATCCGGCCGTAAGGCCGGATTTGTTTTTTATGAGATATGCTTCAGGCTTAGATTATTCTGTGAAGTTTTGATAATGGACAAGATTTTATGAAGTATTATGACGCAAAATTGTCGCTAAGGTCTCTTCGTTTTCTTTTTCAAGCATTATATTTCTGTTTTTGTTGGCACTAGATGTCAGCATACGACAACAAAATGTCGTTATTTTCAAAACGATATGATAGTATTTCCGTAAACAAAATAAATGCAAGTTATCATTAAAACGAAGGAGAACTAGAACATGAATTATTTTGATAAAGTAATTGGGTATGCTGATATCAAAGCGGAATTGATTAGATTTTGTGATGTCCTAAAGAACTTGGATCGTTATAAAAAGCTTGGAGTAACCTTGCCAAGAGGAATTTTATTATGTGGAGAGCCGGGCATCGGAAAGACCTTGATGGCAAATTGTTTTATTCAAGAGAGTGGATGTAAAGCGTATTTAATTAGAAAAGATAAACCGGATGGAGATTTTGTAAATGAAATATGTAATGTTTTTGAAAATGCAAAAAAGGAATCAAATGTCATAGTATTTTTGGATGATCTGGATAAGTTTGCAAACGAGGATCAATATCATAAGGATGCAGAAGAATATGTAGCGGTTCAATCCTGTATAGATGATTGTAAGAATTCCGGGGTTTTCGTTTTGGCTACTGCAAATGATAGAGATTGTTTGCCATCTTCCTTAACACGAGCCGGCCGTTTTGACAAGGTAATTGAAATGCAAAGTCCAGAAGGAGAGGATTCTAAGAGAATTATAGAGTATTATCTTAGTCAAAAACAGGTTCTGGGAGACATAGATGCCGAAGAAATATCAAGGTTAATGAAAGGTCATTCCTGTGCAGAACTTGAAATGGTGATCAACGAAGCCGGTATCTATGCAGGATATGATCAAAGAGAGAAAATAGAACAAAAAGATATCCTTAAAGCTTGCATGCGAATGATATTTGCTTCACCGGAGACGATAGAAGAAAATAATAGTAGTTATTTAAGAAACATCGCCATACATGAAGCCGGACATGTTGTTGTTTCGGAAATTCTAGAACCAGGTTCGGTTAGTCTTGTTTCTGTATGCAGATATTCAGGGGCGAGAGAAGGGGTAAGCGTTATTCAGAGGCCGGAAAATTTTAATATCTCACATAGAGCACAGGAAAATGAAGTTATGATAAAACTTGGAGGAAAGGCAGCGACGGAAGTTGTTTATGGTCTGGTTGATCTTGGATGTAGTAGCGACATTCACAGAGCTTACTCAATTATTGCACAAGTAGTTGAGAACTGTTGCTTATATGGGTTCGATACTATTGCAGGTAGTAAATTTACTACTTCAGGATATGTTTTGGAAAAAAAGGATCGAACTATAGCTCAGGAAATGGAAAGATACTATAGGCAGGCAAAGCAGATTATTGCGGAGAATCGAGAATTGTTGGATACGCTTACAAGGGAGCTCATGGAAAAGAAGACTCTAACTTATAGGGAGATTAAAATAATAAGGGAAAAAGTTTCAAGATAAATAACGAAAGAAAAAAGTGTTTACAAACACTAAGTTAGTATCTAAAAAAGTGTTTGGAAACACTAATTAGGCAGAGAAAAGTTTTTGAATCTCCTTCAAAAAATAATGTGAACCGCCTCTTTTTGTATTAATGTAACGAAGGATTCGTTATCAACTACTTCGGTTACTAAAACTACAGAATGATCCGGTTTTTCTATGCTGTAGGTTATTCTTCGCTCATCGGTACGACAGGACAGAACTCCATCGAGGTCAATTTCTTTCTCGCGGAAAAGTTGGCATAGGATGGCATCATTGCTTTTATATGATACGGGGACAGGAATTCTAGAAACAAAGATTTCTCTTAGTTTTGTTTCTGCGGCACGTTGATACTCATAGGTATCGCCATCCTGTGAATAGACGGTAAGTGCCTCCGTTGCCGGATAATACCAGGAAATAACCTCAGCTAAGATAGTTATAGATACCTCTCCGGCATTTTTCTTTCTTATTCTGCCATTTGACAGGTTATCCCCGGGAATCGGCCATTCATCATATAGTTGTTGGATCCATGTACTGTATTCTGCCATATCCAATGAATCGGTGCGCTCTACAAATTTACGTAGATATGCCCGAAGTCTTCCCAACAACGAAGTTGAAGCTGATACAATCTGATAGAGGTTTCCTTCTTCGTAATCAACAAGATTAGAATATGTTTCTTCTGCAATACAATATATAGGATAACCGGAATCTATTAAGCTCTGCAGATACTCTGTTCTGCCAGCAGCATCGTTGATTTCATTTAGTACCCATTTGGGGATCAAGATCAGATCATAATCCTTTAGAACTATATCTGACTTTATCCCTTTGTTTTTAAGCACTTGAAGGAATGAGATGGAAGAAGTGTCCATGAGGGCTATGTTTTTATTGTCTATTTGTGTTATTTCGCGGATCCTCATATTCTGTCATTCTCCTTTGTGATCAACTTTAATTCGCTAACGATATTATTAAGGAACTCTTCATTTTCTTTATGATATTTTAACTCTGAATTCGTCTGTTCACATAGAGAGATTTTATCATGTAGATATGAAGTATTAATCACGAAAGAAGGCAGGACCAGGCTATCGTCTAATCCTAACTTACGAAAACTTTCCGGGATATTTTCAAGGGTACAGTCAATTAACTCTTTTATCTGATACATCATTTTTTCGTTATTGCTTAAAACAGCATCTTCGTAGAGTGAAATCAGCACCGCTTTATAAGGAGCCTGAAAAGCAGACATACAATACAGAATTTTAGATAAAAAATCCATGGATGGTAGTATTTTAAAATATCTATCGACGCTTTGAAGAAGCATACAGGCAGCAAAGTACTCTGCCTTTCTTTCTTCCAGCATATTATCGTTCTCGATTATATGATCAAAAGAGACATTATCAAATAAAATATGATATATTTCATGCCAGGCGGTGAAATACTGGTTTGCACGAGGCAGGGCAGTATTTATTACCGGGATTAATTTCCCTTCTTTTATAAATATAGCACCACTCCAGTACTTATCTTCTATTGGAAGTTGAATCAAGCCAAATCCCTGAAGTATTGTAGTGGCGAGTTGTGGTATTGAAGATACCTTCAAAATAGAGGAATTCATTTGCAGTTTTAAAGCTTGTGCTAAGACTTCTTCTTTAATTTCTTTATTCTTTTGGATGACAAGATCTATATTTGAGGCGGTAATTATTTCACTCATTGTCTTCTCCGTATCAGTAATATATGGCACACAGGTCGACTATATCCATCAATAAGTCAAACTGTTTGCAGGCAGTGGAACTCTTTTTGTGATCTGCAGGAGTATTCTGCGAATAAATAGCAGTAATAGGCTGTTCATGCCGGGCAGAAAAAAGAACCAGATCGTCTACTGATGTATTTAACGTTTTTATTATTTTTTGCATATGTCGGTCAAATGCTGCCTTGCTAGCCAAACTGCCATTTAATATCTTGTCAAGAGTTGGGCGGGAGATATTGGCTTTTTTAGCAAATGAAATTTTAGTATAGCCTTTATCACGTAAGCATTCTTTTAGTTTTGATGCTACCAGGCTTCTGTTCTCAAACAATTCATCGAAGCTCATCTTGCCACCTCCTTTTGTCTACTGTATCGAATACTATTATATATATAAATAGGGAATAAGTCAATAAAAATGTAAATAAAATATTTACATTTTTACATATTTGCTTGTTTACACATAGTATAATTTCACGATCAGATTTTCAGTAAGTAAAAAGATATGAAGAAAAAAGGTACTCATAGCTCATGCTATATATCAAAGGGCTCCGGTTTCCCGGAGCCCTTAAGATTGAGAATCAGCCTTGTATTATCACAAAGTAGGTTCATCATATTTGGCATTTCTTAAAGTACAGTAGGTATATGCACCGTCAACATAGGTATCGAATATTCCGGAGACACAAATCTCTGTACCCTCATCGGGGTAGTCATCGGGATATTTATAATCGCCCTGTAGTTCAAATTCTATACCCTGAGTACAGCATGCGGTGGCATCCTGGATTATACAGGCGAAGTAGTATTTGTCTGCTGCTTCGTCGTGATACACTGAGAAAATTCCATCCATTTTTACGCTTTTCCCAATGTAATCCTCGGGTGTCATCATCATATAATATACTTCAGAATAAACCATTGTGCTTGAAAGCGCTGTCAGATCAATGTCTATTTTGCCACTTTTTTCTACAGAAAGATCGGGCGTTGTTTTTACGGTATCATCATTTATCTTTTCTTCAGTTGCATTTCCCTGAGTTTCCTTATTTTTTTCTTTCTCAAGCTCAGCTTCAAGGATATCCGCTACTGAAGCAGAATTATTTCCTGTTCTTGAAGCAGTAGAACTTTTGTTGTCACAGCCAGCAAGTATCAGTATGAATGCTAATAGAATTATGAAACTACCCGGTTTTTTCATTATAATATTCCTCCGATAGTGAAGCAGAAACTACTTTAAAGCTTCTTTTAGTACCTCGAGATTTTTTTCCATAACGGAAAGATAAGTGGTTCCGTTATTGACATCATTTAAGGTAGTGGACTGCATGGAATCAAGTGTAAGGATCTTTTGATCCTTGGATGCGGTATTGCTTTTTATGGTTTCCGCAATCCTGTGATCGGTTCCCTCGATGGTCATGATGGAATTAAGTGACAGCTCGTCTACCTTTCCGGAAAGGAATGTAATAGTCTCAAAGCTGGCCTCTGTTTCTGCAGAACAGCCTACAAAGGCAGCGTAATAAGTTAAGTCGTAATCATCTGTAAGATATCTGAACGGGAAGCGGTCTCCGAAAAGTAACGTTTTAACGGAGGAATTTGAAACAACATCCTGATATTTTGTGTCAAGTTCTTTCAGTTTGTCAGTATAAGACTTGGCATTATCTTTATATTTGTCTGCGTTTTCAGTATCTAGCTTTGCTAGGGAATCACGGATAGAATTAACGATCTTCTCTGCATTCCTAAGGGACAGCCACACATGTTCGTCATATTCGATTTCTTCATCGTGATCATGGTCCTTGTGGTCTGCATCTTCGTGGTCATGATCGTCATCCTCGTGTTCGTGGTCATGTTCATGCTCTTCTTCCTGCATTCCCTCGACGACTTCTTCTTCCTTGACTGATTCTCCAAGGATATCAAGCAGATTAAGAACAATCATATTTTTGTTCATGGCTCCGCTTAAGGCATCATCTACCCATTCGTCGGATTCTCCGCCTACATATATAAATAGGTCACATGTGGATATTTTGAGTATGTCATCTACCGTAGGCTGATAGCTGTGAAGATCCACTCCGTTACCGAGAAGCATTGTGATCTCTGTATTTTGTGAATTTGATCCCAATACGTTCATTACCCAGTCATACTCGGGGAAAATAGTAGTAACTATTTTGATCTTTTGTGATGATGTGTTGCCGGAAACATTAGTAACTCCGGGCTTTTCACCTGAGCTGCAAGCGGAAAAACAGCCTGCGATCAAAGCGGCTGAAAGTATATATATTAGTATTTTTTTCAAGTTAATGTCCTCCATATTTTGCGAATTTGAAAACCGTTCTCAATTATAGAGTAGCATTTTTAGATTGTCAAGAGAAAAAAAATATGATAAGATGAAAAACAATCAGAGGAGATGGGAAATATGGCAGATATTATATCAATCCCCAAAGCGGATGGTTTTTACATGCCAGGGGAATTTGAGTCCCACAGGGGAACTATAATGATATGGCCTGAAAGGCCCGGGTCATGGCCGTATGGGGCAAGGGCGGCAAGACAGGCCTTTTCAAAGATAATAAAAACGATTGCTGAGAGCGAAGAGGTTTTTGTGGCTACAAGTAAGACCGGCTTTGACTCAGCAAAAGAAGCGTTAGACGATATAGAGAATGTTCATATATTTATATCCGAAACCGATGACGCGTGGGCTAGGGATGTGGCACCCACCTTTGTTAAGAACGGTGAAGGAGCAGTCAGAGCCATAAACTGGACCTTTAATGCATGGGGCGGAACATATAACGGGCTTTATGCCTCGTGGGAAAAGGATGATGCTTTTGCACGGCTTTTTTCCGAAAAGGAGGGCTATGATATATATGATGCTTCCCCTTTTGTGCTTGAGGGCGGCTCCATACATTCCGACGGTGAGGGTACTGTGATAGTAACATCAGAATGCTTGCTTAGTCCGGGAAGAAATCCTTTACTTAATAAGGAAGAAATAGAAAATAAGTTAATGGAGTATCTCGGGGCAGAGAAGGTAATATGGCTTCCGAGCGGCATATATAATGATGAAACTGACGGACATGTGGATAATATATGTGCGTTTATAAGGCCTGGCGAAGTGGTTCTTGCCTGGACGGATGATGAAAATGACCCCCAGTACCCTTTGTCAGATGCAGATTTAAAGGTCCTTGAAAACGAAACTGATGCCAAAGGCAGGCGTTTTAAGGTGCATAAGCTCCCAATCCCTAAGAATCATGTTTTTATCGGAGAGGATGATCTTAAGGGATACGAGTTTGAAGAAGGCGAGGACGAGCGGGAGGTTGGAGAAAGACTTGCCGCATCCTATGTAAATTTCTATTTTTCAAACGGGGCAGTTATAGTACCGGCCTTTGGCGGTGATAACGAGGAAAGCGACAGGGAGGCAGCACAGATCCTGGCTGGACTCTGTCCTGAAAGAAAGGTTGTGCAGATCCCTGCAAGGGACATTTTACTTGGGGGCGGAAATATACATTGCATTACACAGCAAATTCCAAGATAAACCCTCTCGTTAACAAAAAGTCGCATGAGACTGTTTATTTGCCAAGGATAGTGTCATAGGTCGGTATATTTCCTCATAGAGAAGTCTAATGTCATTGGCGTGGCAGTATTTTGAGTATATAACCAGGAAAAATCATAAGAAGGGAAACAACTATTATGAGAAATATAACAGTAGCAGCTATACAGATGAAATGCTCAACAGTTGTTGAGGAGAATCTCAAAAAAGCCGAAGAGATGGTAAGAAAGGCAGCAGGGCAGGGGGCTCAGGTTATTCTGCTTCCCGAGCTGTTTGAAAGAGAATATTTTTGCCAGCAGAAGAGATATGATTTTTATCAATATGCTCTTCCTGTGGATGAAAATCCGGCTGTTGAAATGGGCATGAGGCTAGCGAAGGAGCTTGAGGTGGTGCTTCCCATAAGCTTTTATGAGAAGGACGGAAATGTACTTTACAACTCACTTGCATGGATAGATGCGGATGGCTCGCTGCTTGGAGTATACAGGAAAACCCATATTCCGGATGATCATTTTTATCAGGAGAAGTTTTATTTTACGCCCGGTAATACCGGCTTTATGGTATTTGAGACAAAATACGGAACGTTAGGAGCAGGTATATGCTGGGACCAGTGGTTCCCGGAGACGGCAAGATCTCTTGCACTTCAGGGGGCTGAGGTAATCTTTTACCCAACAGCAATTGGCTCTGAGCCCATATTAGAAACCGACAGCATGCCTCACTGGAGAAGATGTATGCAGGGACATGCAGGAGCAAATCTGGTACCCGTGGTTGCAGCAAACCGTATCGGCAGGGAAGACGTTGAACCATGCGAAGCGAATGCAGGGCAGAAATCTTCACTTATTTTCTATGGTTCGTCATTTATAGCAGATGAGACCGGAGAACTCGTGCAGAGTGCATCAAGAGATCAGGAGGAGATCCTGATCCAGACATTTGACCTTGATCAGGTTAGGGATAACAGGTTGTCGTGGGGTATTTTCCGCGACAGAAGACCGGAAATGTATGATGATATAACGGATTGATATCCAGGTTTTAATTTTATAGCATTTAAAAAGAGCGCCATTAGAGTGACGCTCTTAATTTTTTGACTTTAGGATATTAAACCGATATGTAAAGGTGTGCAATTATCAGTTAATCTCTTTCTCAAAGTGCTGATAATCTTTCTTGGTCTTCCAGTCACCGCCCCAGGTAAAGCCGTGTTCTGTGAAGATCTTATAACATACATCGTCTTTCTTTATATAGTAGGGATTATCTAATTCTCTGTCGACATATTCGCCTGCATTCTCAGGCTGAAGGAATAATGTGCCATCCTTGCGCTCGTAAACATAAGGATTATAAAGAGGGTTAATATCAATTGCAAGACCTAATGCATGGTTGGAAAGCGTTGAGCTTTCTGCAATCGTTCTGTAACAGAATGCCGATGAGTTGTTATCCTCCATGGATGCCTCGTCTTCTGCATTGTATTCATCAATGAGACGGATCTTTTCTATAGGATATTCTGCATCGAACAGTTCTCTGAAGATATCGAGCACATCGTGAGCCACAGCATGGTTTACTATGATCTCACCTTCGTGGATTTCTCCGTCAAATCCGTAGTGCATAACATGCAGCCATCTAAGATCGTCTATCGAAATAGTTGCATCCTCGGGATATGACTTACCTTTGATCCTCTCATATATATCATCAGATATCCTGGTCATATAGAATTCACCGGAATAATCTATTATGGGGGTGGGTGATGGAATGGGTGTGGGGGTAGGAGTAACAAATGATGGTGCCTCCGTAGGAGTAGGTGTTGGTGTACCCGGTGTGTTAGCTACCACGGTTGAAGTAGGCTTATTGTCATTTTCAGCTGTTGTTTCCTTATAATATTTTACCATCATCATTATACTGAATATTAATACACCGGTCAGCAGCGTCAGGATGAAAATATATAGTATTCTCTTTGCCACAGAATTGGTACCTGTCTGCAATACGCAGTATCCTTTCCAAGCAGATTTTTCTGCCTTTAGGATATCAGTATTATCAATCTGTGTCAAGAACTAAACCTTATTTTATTAGATTTAATAAATCATTCAATATACCCTCAAATGCCTTTTCTTTCTGATAATCTTCTTTGAAAGGGCAGTCAGGGTGACATTTGTAACAATATTTGCTGCTATCCTTCTTGGCAGCAGAAAGGATGGATCCTATACAGTCTGTTTCCAGAAGACGATCAAGAAGATCACAAAAGGTAGTTATCAATATTGGCTTTTTTGCTTTTCTGATCTTATAAAGAGTTTTTCTGGTTGTCACCAGGTTGCCAGCTATTTTCTCCCACGTGTAATCGGTGCGTGCCTTGTACATATACAGACATGCTGCAAGTATACGTGAAAACTGGGTGGGATCGTTAAGTTTCTGAATCTTTTCAATGTCTAAATGAGTAGTATTTCTTTTCATCCGGTATTCCTCCATTATAAAAAAAGTATTTTTTCAGTCCTAAACAACATTGACTGACCGGCATACCGGAAATATTATCCTAAATAGTTTATAGGAACGTATAATTTAATTTCAAATACAGAACAGATAAAAAATGGACTTGGCCGGATAGCCTCCTTTGTTCCGACCAAATCCATGCTTCAGATGGTTTGTACCGATCGGTACGAGATATATTATAGCAGCTAAAAAACTTTGTGGTGTACCCACTGCGTACCCATCGGGGTAAAGATGAATAATAAAGAAAACTCTATATATAAATAAGAAAGAAAAAACCGACCCATACGATCAGAATAAAAAGCTGATCATACCGGGTCGGTAATCTTTAAGGTGTTATGAATGCAAAACCTTCAAAAATGTAGGTTTTATAAGGCTTATCAGTAAAATTTGGAAAATAAAAAAATAGCCTTGACATCTTGACAAATATGTGTTATTATGGACAATGCACGATTATCTGGAAGTATGCCCATTTCTAATATTATAGCATATTTTCGGACGATTGCAAGTACATTTTCATAAGTTCTACCAAATATATTCAAGGGGTGACACATCAATGATGGAAAAAAACAGGATACGTCCTATCAAGGTCGGTAAGGGCGTGCGAATGAGTTACTCAAGGCAGAAGGAAGTCTTAGAGATGCCGAATCTCATCGAGGTTCAGAAGGATTCCTATAACTGGTTCCTGACAGAAGGCCTTCATGAGGTTTTCAGGGATATATCTCCCATCGAAGACTATAATGGAAAGCTTAGTCTTGAATTTATCGATTTCCAGCTCTGCAAGGATGACATCAAGTATACTATTGAGGAATGCAAGGAACGTGACGCAACATATGCGGCACCCCTTAAGGTAAAGGTACTGCTTCACAATAAGGAAGACGAGGATGTTATCAAGACCCATGATATCTTTATGGGCGATTTCCCCTTAATGACAGATACGGGAACATTCGTTATCAACGGAGCTGAGCGTGTTATCGTTAGCCAGTTGGTTCGTTCCCCCGGTATTTACTACGATATTACCCATGATAAATTAGGTAAAAAGCTCTATGCATGTACGGTTATTCCCAGCCGTGGTGCATGGCTCGAGTATGAGACCGATTCAAATGATGTATTTTATGTACGTGTTGACCGTAACAGGAAGGTACCGATTACGGTATTTTTGCGTGCTTTAGGTGTTGGTACAAAGGCACAGCTTATAGATATGTTCGGTGATGAGCCGAAGATTCAGGCTTCTCTTTCAAAGGAACCTGCAGAGGTTGCTGAAGAGGACAGCTATGAAGGCGGATTAAAGGAATTATATAAGAAGCTTCGTCCCGGTGAGCCTATCTCGTTAGAGAGTGCTGATTCACTGGTAAGAAGTATGTTCTTTGATGTAAGACGTTATGACCTGGCTAAGGTAGGACGTTATAAATTCAATAAAAAGCTTGCTTTAAAGCGTCGTGTAGTAGGTTGCACATTAGCTGAGGACGTTGTAAACAACGAGACCGGCGAGATCCTTGCAGAGGCAGGCACCACCATCAGTGAGAGCCTTGCTGATGAGATCCAGAACGCTGGTATCTTCTCAATCGTTGTAAAGGCAGAGGATCATAACGTAAAGGTTATTTCCAATATGGCAGTTGATATTGCCTGCCATCTTCCTTTCGAGTGTGATGATGCCATGAAGGCAGAGCTTGGTATCACTGAGCCTGTTTACTATCCCGCACTTAAGGCGCTCTTAGAGCAGTACGAGAATGAGGACGAGCTTAAGGATGCCATCAAGAGAAGCACAGCACTTCTTATTCCTAAGCATATCACCAAAGAGGATATCTTCGCATCAGTAAGCTACAATATACATCTTGAGTATGGCGTAGGAAACAAGGATGATATCGACCACTTAGGAAACAGACGTATCAGGGCGGTTGGCGAGCTTCTTCAGAACCAGTACCGTATCGGTCTTTCAAGAATGGAAAGAGTTGTTCGTGAGAGAATGACCACAACCAATCCTGATGATGTCAGCCCTCAGAACCTTATAAATATTAAACCTGTAACTGCTGCAGTTAAGGAGTTCTTCGGAAGTTCACAGCTGTCACAGTTCATGGATCAGCATAACCCTCTCGGTGAGCTTGCTCACAAGAGAAGACTTTCAGCCCTTGGTCCCGGCGGTCTGTCAAGAGACAGAGCTTCATTCGAGGTACGTGATGTTCACTATTCACATTACGGCAGAATGTGTCCTATCGAGACTCCCGAAGGTCCTAATATCGGTCTGATCAACTCCCTTGCATCTTATGCAAGAATTAACGAGTACGGATTTATCGAGGCTCCTTATCGTAAGGTTGATAAGTCAGATCCTGAGAATCCTAAAGTTACAGATGAAGTTATTTACATGACTGCAGATGAAGAGGATAAGTACGTAGTAGCTCAGGCTAATACACCTCTTGATGAAGAAGGTCATTTCATGAGTGCGAACGTTTCAGGACGTTTCAAGGAGGATACATCACAGTTCCAGAGCACAAAGGTTGATTTCATGGATGTATCGCCTAAGATGGTATTCTCTGTTGCGACAGCACTTATCCCGTTCCTTGAGAACGACGATGCTAACCGTGCACTGATGGGTTCCAACATGCAGCGTCAGGCAGTTCCGCTTCTTAATACCCAGGCTCCTGTAGTAGGTACCGGTATGGAGCATAAGACAGCAGTTGACTCTGGTGTTTGTGTAGTTGCAAAGAATGCAGGTAAGGTTGAAAAAGCCACTGCTACTCATATAGTAATAAAGAAGGATGACGGTACACGTGATGAGTACAAGCTCATCAAGTTTACGAGAAGTAACCAGGGTACCTGCATCAACCAGAAGCCTATAGTTAATAAGGGCGATGTTGTTAAAGCAGGTCAGGTTATCGCAGACGGTCCTTCAACAGATCACGGCGAGCTGGCACTCGGTACCAACCCTCTCATCGGTTTCATGACATGGGAAGGCTACAACTACGAGGATGCGGTACTTCTTAGCGAAAGACTTGTTGCTGAGGATGTTTATACTTCGGTACATATCGAGGAGTATGACGTAGAGGCTCGTGATACCAAGCTTGGACCCGAGCAGATCACTAGAGATATCTCAGGTGTCGGCGATGACGCGTTAAAGGATCTTGATGAACGCGGTATTATCCGTATCGGTGCAGAGGTTCGTGCCGGTGATATCTTAGTAGGTCGTGTTACTCCTAAGGGAGAGACCGATCTTACTCCCGAAGAGAAGCTCCTTCGTGCAATCTTCGGTGAGAAGGCAAGAGAAGTTCGTGATACTTCACTCCGTGTACCTCACGGCGAGTATGGTATCATAGTTGATACAAAGGTATTCACCAGAGAAAACGGTGATGAGATGCAGCCCGGTGTTAACCAGACTGTACGTGTATATATAGCTCAGAAGAGAAAGATCCAGGTCGGCGACAAGATGGCAGGCCGTCACGGAAACAAAGGTGTTGTTTCCCGTGTACTTCCTGTAGAAGATATGCCGTTCCTGCCTAACGGAAGACCGCTTGATATCGTGCTTAATCCTTTGGGCGTGCCTTCACGTATGAATATCGGTCAGGTGCTTGAGATCCACTTGAGCCTGGCTGCAAAGGTACTTGGATTTAACATTTCAACACCCGTATTTGACGGTGCTGATGAGGATGATATCCAGGATACACTTGATATGGCTAACGACTATGCAAATCTTCCTTTCGATGAAGAGGAGAAGAAAGCATGGGCAGCAAAGGCCGAGGATAAGGGAGAAGAGTTCGACTCTAAGATGGAGAACTTCACTTCCAAGTATGCAAAGGTACTCGGAAAAGAGGTTATGGCTTATCTCGGTTCAGAGAGCAATCTTGCAAGCCGTGATAACTGGAGAGGCGTTCCGATCAACCGTGACGGTAAGGTAAGACTTCGTGACGGTCGTTCAGGAGAGTACTTCGACGGAGCGGTTACGATCGGATTCATGCACTACCTGAAGCTGCACCACTTAGTAGATGATAAGATCCATGCTCGTTCGATCGGACCTTACTCACTTGTTACACAGCAGCCTCTCGGTGGTAAAGCCCAGTTCGGTGGACAGCGTTTCGGTGAGATGGAAGTTTGGGCTCTTGAAGCTTATGGTGCAAGCCATGTACTTCAGGAAATCCTTACAGTTAAGTCTGATGATGTTACCGGACGTATTAAGACTTATGAGGCAATTGTTAAGGGCGAGAATATTTCAAAGCCCGGCATTCCCGAGTCATTTAAGGTGCTCTTAAAGGAACTTCAGTCCCTGGCACTGGATGTTACCGTACTTGATGAAAACGGTGAGGAGATCAAGCTTACCGAGGATATCGATTACAGTGAGAATACCGGGGAGGCTTGGCGTGAAGGTACCGAGGATGATTACAACAAGTCTTACGATGATGAATATGAAGACGCCGGATATTCTGTATTAGAAGGCGATCCTGACGGTAATGGGGATATGTATGATTCATATGATTCCTATATGCAGGATGATGATATGTATGCAGATTATAACGATGACAGCTCGGATGACGAGGTGTGATAAAGCCGAATAAAAATACAGAATAAAATTGGAAAGGAAAGTAATTATGTCTACAGATTACAATACAGATACTGTTAAGGATATTAATTATGATGCCATCCGTATCGGACTTGCTTCTCCGGAGAAGATCCGTGAATGGTCAAGGGCAGAGGTAAAGAAGGCAGAAACTATCAACTACCGTACCTTAAAGCCTGAGAGAGACGGTCTTTTCTGCGAGAAAATATTCGGACCGAGCAAGGACTGGGAGTGTCATTGCGGTAAGTATAAGAAGATTCGCTTTAAGGGCGTTATCTGTGATAAGTGCGGAGTTGAGGTTACCAAGGCTTCCGTTCGTCGTGAGAGAATGGGTCATATCGATCTTGCTGCTCCCGTATCACACATCTGGTATTTCAAGGGTATCCCTTCACGTATGGGACTTATCCTTGATATCTCACCCAGAAACTTAGAGAAAGTACTTTATTTTGCATCATATATAGTTCTTGATAAGGGTAATACAACCCTTAATAACAAGGACATCCTGTCAGAGTATGAATATAACGAAGCTAAGGAAAAGTGGCCCGAGGAGAATGCATTCCGCGTAGGAATGGGTGCCGAGGCAATACTCGAGCTCTTAAAGAAGATCGATCTTGAGAAGGACTGCGAAGAGCTTCATGCAGAGCTTGAGGCTTCAACAGGACAGAAGCGTGCAAGGATCATCAAGAGGTTAGAGGTATTTGAAGCTTTCCGTGAGTCAGGAAACAAGCCTGAGTGGATGATACTCCAGGCTATCCCCGTACTTCCTCCGGATCTTCGTCCTATGGTTCAGCTTGATGGCGGACGTTTTGCTACATCAGATATGAACGATCTTTATCGTCGTATCATTAACAGAAATAACAGATTGAAGAAGCTCCTTACCTTAGGAACTCCCGAGATCATTGTAAGAAACGAAAAGCGTATGCTCCAGGAGGCAGTTGATGCCCTTATCGATAACGGCCGTCGCGGACGTGCTGTTACAGGCCCCGGAAACAGAAATCTGAAGTCACTTTCAGATCTCTTAAAGGGTAAGCAGGGACGTTTCAGACAGAACCTTTTAGGAAAGCGTGTTGACTATTCGGGACGTTCAGTTATCGTAGTTGGTCCCGAATTAAAGATTTATCAGTGTGGTCTGCCTAAGGAGATGGCTATCGAGCTCTTTAAGCCTTTCGTTATGAAGGAGCTTAATGCACGCGGTATCGCTACAAATATCAAGCAGGCTAAGAAGATGGTAGAGCATTTGGAGACTCAGGTTTGGGACATCCTTGAGGATGTCATCCATGAGCATCCCGTTATGCTGAACCGTGCTCCTACACTGCACAGACTTGGTATCCAGGCATTTGAGCCGATACTTGTTGAAGGTAAGGCTATCAAGCTTCATCCTCTCGTATGTACAGCGTTCAACGCCGACTTCGACGGTGACCAGATGGCTGTGCATCTTCCTCTTTCAGTTGAGGCACAGGCAGAAGCAAGATTCCTCATGCTTTCACCTAACAACCTGCTTAAGCCTTCAGACGGTGGTCCTGTTGCCGTTCCTTCACAGGATATGGTACTCGGTATCTACTATCTGACATTAAAGAAAGAAGCAGACAAGGGTGCAGGTAGCTTCTATAAGAATACTGCTGAAGCAATCCTTGCATATGAGAACGGATTTATCACTCTTCAGGCACCTATCAAGGTACGCCGTGAGGGTATCTGGCCCGAGACGGGTGAGAAGATTACCAAGGTAATCGACACCACACTCGGAAGACTTATCTTAAACGAGGCTATTTCTCAGGATTTAGGCTATGTTGACAGATCAGTAAAGGATAATTATCTCGATCTCGAGATCGATTTCCTTGTAAAGAAAAAGCAGCTTAAGGGCATCCTTGAAAAGTGCATCAACAATCACGGCGCAACAATGACAGCTGAGACTCTTGATGCTATCAAGTCCTTAGGTTACAAGTATTCAACCAGAGCAGCTATGACGGTTTCTATTTCAGATATGACCGTTCCTCCGGAAAAGAAGGAAATAGTTGCTAAGGCGGAGGCAGACGTTGATACAATCGCTAAGAAGTACCGCAGAGGTTTCCTTACCGATGAAGAGCGTTATAAGGCAGTTATCGAGACCTGGAGAAAGGCCGATGATGAGATCACCGTTAAGCTGATGCAGGGTCTTGATAAATACAATAACATTTACATGATGGCTGACTCAGGAGCCCGTGGTTCCGAAAAGCAGATCAAACAGCTTGCAGGTATGCGTGGTCTGATGGCAGATACATCAGGTAAGACAATCGAGCTTCCTATCAAGGCTAACTTCCGTGAAGGTCTTGATGTTATGGAGTACTTCATCTCGGCACACGGCGCCCGTAAGGGACTTTCCGATACAGCGCTCCGTACAGCAGACTCAGGTTATCTGACCCGTCGTCTTGTTGATGTTTCACAGGATCAGATCATCCGTGAGAATGACTGTTGTGAAGGCCAGGAAAATATTCCGGGCATGGAAGTTAAGATCTTTGCAGACGGCAAGGAAGTTATCGAGTCACTTAAAGAGCGTATCACAGGACGTTTCTCCTGTGAGGATATCTTTGACGATAACGGAGAGATCATCGTTAAGAAGAACCATATGATCACTCCCAAGCGTGCAGAGAGAATTATGGAAACTAAGGCAGTTAAGGACAAGGGCTTTGATGCAAAGGTTAAGATCCGTACAGTTCTTACATGCCGTTCACATCTTGGTATCTGTGCTAAGTGTTACGGTGCTAACATGGCTACAGGTGAGCCTGTACAGGTAGGTGAGGCAGTCGGTATCATAGCTGCACAGTCAATCGGTGAGCCCGGTACACAGCTTACAATGCGTACCTTCCATACCGGTGGTGTTGCTGGTGATAACATTACACAGGGTCTTCCCCGTGTCGAGGAACTTTTCGAGGCTCGTAAGCCTAAGGGACTCGCTATCATCGCTGAATTTGGCGGCACAGTAACCATCAAGGATACTAAGAAGAAGAGAGAAGTTGTTGTTACAAGGACTGATGAGGACGGTAATATCGAGTCTAAGAATTACCTTATCCCTTACGGTTCACGTATAAAGGTAGAGGATGGACAGATCTTAGAGGCCGGTGATGAGCTGACCGAAGGTTCGGTTAATCCTCATGACATACTGAAGATCAAGGGACTCCGTGCTGTTCAGGATTACATGATCCAGGAAGTACAGCGTGTTTACAGACTTCAGGGTGTTGAGATCAATGATAAGCACATCGAGGTTATCGTTCGTCAGATGCTGAAGAAGGTTCGTATCGAAGAAAACGGAGATACAGAATTCCTTCCCGGCAGCATGGTTGACCTGTTTGAGTATCTTGATGCAAATGAGGCAGCAGTTAAGGACGGCAAGAAGCCCGCTGAAGGTGTTGAGGTTATGCTCGGTATCACAAAGGCAGCTCTTGCAACCAACTCATTCCTTTCAGCAGCTTCATTCCAGGAGACAACCAAGGTTCTTACCGAGGCAGCTTGCCGTGGTAAGGTCGATCCTCTTATCGGCTTAAAGGAAAATGTTATCATAGGTAAGCTTATACCTGCAGGTACAGGTATGAAGACATACCGCAATATCCACTTAAGTACTGATGCTGAGTTTGAAGAGGCTATGGAGGCCAACAGGCGCTACGAGCAGTTCAATGCTAAGCAGAACAAGTACAAGGATAATGACGAGTACTATGATGACAGCGCTGAGGACGAAGATGAGCAGGACGGATACTACGACGAGAACGATGAATACTATGAGGATAGTTATCAGGGAGAGTATTCAAACGAGGATTACGAAGGTGAATATTCTGATGATGAGTTCGAGGACGTAGAAGATTCTAATCAGGACGATGAATAATAAATAGCATCCGTGCGATGCCGACAGTTCGCTTGTACCATCCTGTCGTTAAACAAAACTAGGACTGTAATTAGTTTTATTTTGATGCAATTAATTATGGCTCCATGGTATCATGGAGCCATTTTTAGTTTAGATGGTATCCTTAGCGAAAAGAAAATGATAAGCGAAAGGATTAAAACAATGAAAGTAAAATATTTAACACAGGCAGCGATCATTGCTGCATTATACGTAGTTTTCACATTGGTGGCTAACGCCTTGGGTCTTGCCAGCGGAACAATCCAGGTAAGGATTTCAGAAGCGCTGACTATCCTTCCATTTTTCACAAACGCAGCCGTTCCCGGTCTGTTTGTGGGCTGTATCTTAAGTAATATAATGTGTGGCGGCGTTATCTGGGATATAATTTTCGGAAGTGTCGCAACTCTTCTCGGAGCATTAGGTACATATGCGATCAGGAAGAAGCTGCCCGACTGGTGTGCAGCTATCCCGCCCATACTTGCAAATACGATAATAGTACCTTTTGTTTTAGCTTATGCATATGAGGTACCTGACAGTATACCCTTCCTTATGCTTACAGTAGGGGCAGGAGAGGTGATTTCCTGTGGCATACTCGGTATCCTGCTTTTGAAACTGTTAAAGCCTCACAGGAATGTTATTTTTAGTGAAAGTTAATGATCAGACAGGGGATTTTCCCCTGTTTTTCTTTTTTTACACAGTTAATTGTTTTTTCACAAAATAAGTTTATAATAGAACCAAACAACAATAAACGGGGAGATTTTATGGGGAACAGCATATATGGAAATCACATAAACAGAATGGAAGAAATCGTTAAAAATATGCAGGACCGGATTGCAGGTTTACGGGAAAAAATCCTTAATGAGCAGGGGATGGATCCGATAGAGCATTATCTTGCAAGGATAAAATCCGATGAAAGCATGAGAGAAAAATGCAGGCGGAACGGATTACCCGAAACGGAAGAAAGTGCGCTTAAGGAGATAAAGGATGCGATAGGCATCAGGATAGTATGTGCTTTTCTTGACGATGTTTATATCATGAGGGATTATATCATACAGATGCCTGATATCAGCGTGATACAGGAAAAAGACTATATCCGCAAGGCCAAGCCAAACGGGTACAGAAGCTATCATATGATACTGCAGACCTTTGACGGTTATTATATAGAGGTTCAGCTGCGTACAATTTCAATGGATACATGGGCAGCCCTGGAGCATCATATGAAATATAAGAAAAACCTGACATGTGACACGGAACTGATAGTAGCCGAACTTAAACGCTGTGCAGATGAACTTGCATCAACAGATGTTTCTATGCAGGCTATAAAAAATCTTATAATGGAGTCGGAATCTGATGAAAATATTACTAGCTGAGGATACACAGGACCTTAACAGGGCGATAACTGCTTTGCTGCAGCATGAGCAGTACGAGGTGAAAAGTGCCTTTGACGGCGAAGAGGCGTTAGAATGTATTATGCAGTCCGATTACGATGGGGTCATACTTGATATAATGATGCCAAAGAAAGACGGGCTGGAGGTTTTAAAGGAAATGAGGAACCGACATATTCTTACTCCGGTGCTGATGCTTACAGCAAAGGCAGAAATAGATGACAGAGTAGCGGGGTTAGATGCAGGTGCTGATGATTATCTGACAAAACCCTTTGCCATGAAGGAGCTGCTTGCCCGTATACGTTCAATGACACGCAGGACAGGAGAATATGGTACTGCTGAACTGAAATACGCCGATATTACACTGTCCCCAAAGGAGTGTATTTTATCCGCTCACAATACCGTAAGCCTGTCTCAGACTGAATCCGAGCTTATGCAGGTCTTACTGGCTAACAAGGATACTGAATTATCAACAGAATACATTCTGAGCCATGTATGGAAGGGTGACGGAAATGCACACTCGGATACAGTATGGCTTTATATCAGTTATCTTAAAGGTAAGCTGAGATCGGTAGGCTCCGTGGTTACCATTTCCGGAACAAAAGGAGGAAATTTTAAGCTTTTGGCAGATAATCAGTGAGGTATTTGATATGAATACAAAAGAAATCCATCTACTAAAGAGAAAATTTATAATAATAGCCATGCTTTCCTTTTTACTGGTAATGGTTTTTATTGGTGTGTTTATAAATGTATCAAGTCATGTCGTTTCGGTTAACTCGATAAAGTCCACACTTTCAAATCTTTTGAGAAATCAGGGAGTAAGAAATGAGGATGAGGAAATTTTTAACCGTGAGGATAACAGACCCTTTACACCTTCTATAGGAGATGTTTTTTCACCCTCCTACAGACATAACCATTTCTTTTTCATAAGATTTGACGGGAGTGGGAATGTTTCCGAGTTTATCAGTAATTCCAATAATTCAAACGAAATGAACCTGGTTGCCGGATATTCTCAGGAAATGTTAAAGGATGACGACACTTTCGGACATTACGGAGTATACTATTATACAAAGGAATATTCGGAGGATGGAAAAGTTACATTGGCGATACTTGACTGTACCTCGGAAGAAGAAACTTCACTCCGGATTCTTTCTGCTACCATAGTAACGATACTTATTGCGTTACTGATCACGTATTTCCTGGTTATAATACTGTCAAATAAAATGATCCGACCGGAAATAGAGAACAGTAAAAGACAGAGACAGTTCATTACAAATGCCAGCCATGAGCTTAAAACACCCCTTGCAGTGATCAGGGCAAATACGGAGCTGTTAGAGGTTACCGGGGGAGAAAATGAATGGACGAAATCTACACTTAATCAGGTAGACCATTTGAACGGACTGATCCAGAACCTGGTAATGATAGCTAGAGCCGAAGAAAAAGAGGACACCAGTCAAATGGCAAGCATAAATGCAACCGATGTCCTGGAACAGACAGTTTCCCCGTATGAAGCTGTGGCAAAACAGTCGGGAAAAAAATTGTCAAAAGAAATCGATAAGGATGTTATGGTGACAGTTGATGAGAGTAAACTCAGACAGCTTACAACTATCCTTATAGATAATGCGATAAAATACTGTGATGATAACGGAGAGGTTACCATTGCACTTAGTCAGACGAAGAAGAGCAGGATCCGCCTTTGTGTTTCCAACAGCTACGCTGAAGGTAAGGATGCGGATTATAACCTTTTCTTTGACCGTTTTTACAGGGAGGATAAATCCCATAATATTGACAAGGGTGGTTACGGCATCGGACTGTCAATTGCCGAAAGCATATGCAGGCAGTACGGTGGCAGTATAAAGGCCTCCTGGAAGGATGGGGTAATTTCCTTTGTGTGCCAGTTATAAATAATATACTCCTAAAAAAGATTGCTTTCTGTTAGAAATATTGATAAAATGAAGATGAACAGGAAAAATGTTCATGGGGTGAATAATCGATCCTGACAGGGCTGATTGATGCGAAGATGATAAATAATATTATCTATGACTGTGGTGTGGGTGCTATCTGTTTCCCGACAAAAGACAATGAAGCAGAAGGAAACGCATACATAAAGCAGGCAAAGGGCGGAGACTTAAGGATTATGTACCCTGCACCTGAGGTATGTCTGGATCTTAAGTCGTGGCGTGAGTTTTATGGCTTTGATCAGACCGGTATCGAGGGCTGGTTTGACTTTGAGGTTGATACAGAGAAGCTGACTTTAAAGATAAAGAAAAGTACCATGATGCCATTCAGATTTGGACCTGCTACTCCCGACAGATATATAACAGACCCTAAGGAGATGAAGAAAGTTGCAGCGGATCCCAGAGTTGGTCTTGACATACTGGGAAATGAAAGACTGAGCGGTGAAGTAGTGCCGGGTCCTTTTGCAGATCTTGAATTTGATAAGGTTTACTCAATCGATCCAAGAGTATAGAAAACAGAATAAGACTGGAAAAGCCCGGATTAACTGAAGTCCGGGCTTTTAAACTTTTTCTAGACCTTATTATATTTGATTAGACATATTAAAGTCTGTAATTATCGATTTATAGTTCATTTAGCATCTGTCCGGGATTATCTGCTGCTTTTACATTACCAAAAGCCTTTGCGATAATTCCGTTTTCATCAATAAGATATGTTGTTCTTACAACTCCCATGGAAACCTTACCATAGTTTTTCTTTTCTTTCCAGACATCATAACTTTCTATCACTGTCTTTTCGGTATCCGAAAGCAAAGTAAAAGGAAGCCCGTATTTTTCCTGAAATTTCTTATGTGAGGCTACGGAATCCTTGCTTACACCAAGTATTACAGCTCCTTTTTCTTTAAACTGCGGCATCAGTTCTCCAAAGTTACATGCCTGTTTTGTACAACCGGCAGTATTATCTTTGGGATAAAAATACAATATAACTTTCTGTCCTTTGTAGTCTGAAAGTGAATGCATCTTTCCATCCTGATCCGGAAGTGAAAAATCCGGTGCTTTAGTTCCTATTGATAACATAAACCCTCCTTTGTTTTTGATAAATACATAATTTTGAGATTACTTTAGATATGATTTTACATATTTCTTTTAGTTTAGTCAACAGCATAAAAAACTTGCATTTGACTGTAATGCGTATTCCCTTATAAGAGAATAAAAGATAATAAAGATAAAGGACTGCTCTACAAAAATAGAGCAGTCCTCGGAGGCGATTCTATTTGTCACATTAGCCTAATAATTCTTCAACAGCCTTACGTACATTATCCATATCTTCGGTAGGTTCAAACCTGCTTACGATATTGCCCGACCTATTGATGAGGAATTTGGTGAAATTCCATTTGATATAGGCCTTATCGCCGAAGGCTTTGTTGTTCATATCGGAGAACTTCTTTAATGCGGCATTTTTTAGCCCTTTACCAAAACCGGTAAAGGGTTTTTCTGTTGCAAGATATGCAAACAGGGGATCAGCTGTTTCTCCGTTAACATCTATCTTTTTAAACTGGGGGAAATCAGTACCATACTTAAGAGAGCAGAACTCATGGATCTCATCGTCCGAACCCGGTGCCTGGTTTGCAAACTGATTGCTGGGGAAGTCAAGGATCTCAAATCCCTTATCCTTTAAATCCTTGTACATTTCCTCTAAGGGCTTATAGTGAGGTGTAAAGCCGCAGCCTGTAGCGGTATTAACAATGAGAAGCACCTTGCCCTCATAGTTCTTAAGTGATACATCGTTTTCTTTTCTGTCCTTTACTGTAAAATCATAAATCTTTGCCATAATGATTATTCCTCCTTCATATTAAAGTGACACTATTACGTGTCTGTGTTTCCGAGTGATTCCATATTTTTAAGTGCTTTGTAAGTTAGCAGATAAAGTTCTTTAAACTCATCTGCTGTAAGTCCCATGCATTTAGCCATGCATGAGGGGATTTCAATTGCTTTTTCTTTCAGTTTTTTCCCGTTGTCTGTCAAAGTGAGTATCAGAAGTCTTTCATCCTCCGGTGAACGTTTTCGTGTGATATAATCTGCCTTTTCCAGCCTTTTCAGTACAGGTGTGAGGGTGCCGTAATCCAGATGAGTATACTCTGCAAGTTCTCTTGAAGAAACGGTTTCCTTTTCCCACATGACCATCATTACAACATACTGTGTATAGGTCAGATCGAGTTTCTTTAAGTATTGGCTGTACTGCCTGACAAGCTCCTTAGAGCAGGCATATAAAGGAAAACAAACCTGGTTTTGAAGCTTTAATGCATCATATTTTGTATTCTTATCTGCCACTAATATCACTTCCTTTGCTTTTACGCCATTTACTTTTGCACAATCAAAATAACACATATTTTTTGATAAGTCAATAAAAATTTTATTAACAAATACTGTTTTGGATAAAAAAAGTTATTTAAGAAAGAGTTTGACGAAAAATATATTAACATGTAAAATCTTATAGTAATATCAGTTCTCTTATAACATTATGACAGATAAATATGAGGAGATTATCGGCATGGAGAAAACAAAAAAGTATGTATCCGATATACATTTGGAGGATTATACCGAACAGTACGAGAGTAAGCAGAGTACTGCTGATGATATGATATTTACAGGCGGAAGGAAATGCGAGTCATTAAATGGCTCTTGGAATTATGCGGTAGATCAATATGATACATGTATTCGTCAAAAATGGTTTAAAGAAATATACTCGGATAGTCATGGATTTAGTCTTCCCGTTGACTATTCATTTGATAAGTGGCCTCTGATGGAACTTCCGGCATGTTGGAATACAGTGGATCAAATGTACCTTCTCTATGAAGGAAGCATGGTATTTACGAGAACCTTTACTTGTGAAAGAAAAGAGAATGAAGAAGTATATTTAAGGATAGGTGCCGCCAATTATCTGATAAGAGTATTTATAAACGGTGAGTACATGGGAATGCACAGAGGCGGATCAACTCCGGCGTTTTTTAACATTACATCCGTTCTTAAGGAAACCAACCGGGTTATTCTGCAGGTTGACAGTACCAGAAGACCTGAGCAGGTGCCGACTGAGAATACCGACTGGTTTAATTATGGCGGCGTATATCGTGATATAGAGCTCATATATGTCCCGAAGATATTCATAAAAGATTTCAGAATCGCTTTGATTCCCGATGGTACATTCGAAAGCATAGAGATTAACGTGGAAATGTCATCTGAGACCGATGCAAAAGCTGTTATTTCGATACCGGAGCTTAATATAAAAGATGAAGTGAGCATTACAAAAGGTAAAGGATATTTAAGGATTAAGGCGAACCCCTTACTATGGTCTCCTGATAATCCCAAACTATATGATGTGGAATTGTCATGTCTTGATGACATGGTGACTGATAGGGTCGGATTCAGGGAAATAAAGGTTAACGGCAGGGAGATACTGTTAAACGGCAATCCGGTTTTCCTAAAGGGTATAAGTTGTCATGAAGAGAGTGTACCACACGGAAAGGCTCTTTCAGATGATGAAAGGATTCAGAACATAAAGCTGGTAAAGGAACTTGGTGGGAATTTCATGAGGATTGCCCATTATCCCCATCATGAGAATATGGCCAAGCTGGCAGATGAACTTGGAATACTTTTATGGGAAGAAATCCCTGTATATTGGGCAATTCGTTTCACGCGTGAAAAAACCTACCTGGATGCCGAGAATCAGTTAAAGGAACTTATAAACAGGGACTATAACAGGGCAAGTGTAATAATCTGGTCTGTAGGAAATGAAAATGCGGATTCGGATGAAAGACTGAATTTCATGAAAAGTCTGGCGGATTGTGCTCACGAAAAAGATAAGACAAGACTTGTATCTGCAGCCTGTCTGGTGGATTTCGGAGAGAACAGGATTGCAGACAGACTTGAGGCGAGTCTTGATGTGATCGGAATAAACGAATACTGCGGATGGTATACTCCTGACTTTTCGATACTGCCGAAATTGCTGAACAACAGCAATCCGGATAAGCCTGTGATCATAACGGAATTTGGTGCCGATGCAATGAAGGGATATCACGGAGGCCCCGAAGATAAGGGAACCGAAGAATGCCAGGAAGAAGTTTATAAACAACAGATAGAGGTTATAAGTAAGATAGATTACATCAAGGGAATGACTCCCTGGATCCTCTATGATTTCAGATGTCCCAGAAGAACAAGCAACATTCAGGGATATTATAACAGAAAGGGATTACTGTCCGAAGATAAAACATACAGAAAACCTGCTTTCTATGTACTTCAGAAGTTTTATAAACAATCAGTGGGAGCAGATGTTGAATTAAATCAATAAGGAGTTATTCTATGAAACATTTTCGCATTACTTTGCAATATGACGGAAGCCGGTATGATGGCTGGCAGAAGCAGGGGAATACCGATAATACGATACAGGGCCGGATTGAAGCAATGCTCACGAAACTGTTCGAGCAGCAGGTTGAAATTCAAGGGTCGGGTCGTACCGATGCAGGAGTTCATGCACTTGGACAGGTTGCGAGTTTTTCGGTGCAAACCGATGTTGGCCCTGCAAAAGTGATGGAGCGGATGAATTCTTTTCTACCAAAGGACATCATCGTTACAGATTGCCGATTGACAGATGCACGGTTTCATGCAAGGCTGAATGCGAAAAGCAAGACGTATATTTACCGTATCGTGACAGGGGATATTCGCCCGGTGTTTGGGCGACAGTATGTGCTCTGGCATTCGGATCCGCTTGATACCGATAGTATGCGAAAGGCGGCAGAATACCTTGTTGGCGAACATGATTTTAAGAGTTTTCTTGGAAACAGACACTACAAGAAATCAACAATCCGAAATATAGAAAACATTACGATTACGAACGAGGTAATAAAGGCTGGTGAAGCAGAATTCCCAGAGATAATTATGGCATTTAAAGGAAACGGTTTCCTGCCGAACATGGTGAGGATATTAACGGGAACGCTGATAGAAATCGGGGAAGGTGTTAGAAGCTATAAAGAAATGGAAGGTATTCTTTCAGGATGCGACCGTGCTCTTGCCGGTCCTACAGCTCCCGCACATGGGCTGACACTTTTGAAAGTGGAATACTAAAATACTTTGAGGCCATATATTTTTGTGGAGTATAGGGTAAATAATCCTACCTATGCATTATGGAAGGACTTAAAGAATACAATTCGTACCAATTTGAAAGGAATTTGTTATGAAAAGAAAACGCCTGAATCGTGATGGCTGGGGATTTATGTTTTATCCGTATTATCAGATAAGAATTGATGATGATCTGTTTCATGGGACCGTGTGCCTTATTAGGTTTACGGATGGTGAAGCAAATTATTGGCAGACGCCAAAAGCTGGCAGAATTCAGGTGACCGGTGCCGGTATGACTTGGATGCAATTGATACCTGATGATTGCAACCATGTGATTACCATAAAGTATTTTCCCGACGGGACGCATGATTGTGAAAGAAAGAGCTATCCTGTGACATCGAATCCAAAATACCAACCTTCAATATGGTATGTGGATATCATTGACGGAATAGATTATGATGAAGATGGCGTTGCAGTTTTTATAGATAAATACCTTGATGTAATTTTTACTCCTGAAGGGGATGTTAAGGTAGATGATCGTGACGAGCTTGACGGTGCCTTTGCATCCGGCGATATCAATAAAGAACAGCATGAGGCAGCTTTAGCAGAAGCGGATTTAGTGCTAGATAAGCTAACCTCGGACATTCCTAAAACAGAAGAATGGTGTGCTAAAATAAGACAAATCGTTGAGGAAAGGATAGCAGACGGACAACCGGAATTAATAAGTCGAGAGAAAAAAGCATTGGAGGAAAAAAGGCAATTACAGAAGCCATCGGGCATGTCATAAAGGAGATAATGGAGAATTATTGAAATGATAGAAACGAAAAGACTGTATGTTCGCCTGTTTAGGGAGGAAGATGCAGAGGCCTTGTATAAGATAAAAACAGATCCTCAGGTGATGGAATACTGATGACGGCAACCGAACTGATCCCTTCTAAGTTAGGTGAGGGATATTTCTGACGAAGATCTTATCTCTGTCGGCGTAGCCGCCAAACTGACAAAAAAGTTCTGCAGAGAAACATTAGACATGATTCGAGAGGAGTCTGCAGTTCTCTGACCTAGCTGACAAAAAGGAACATAAAATGACAGGATTATTTCTGTAACTTTGTATAGAATAGACTTATCAAAGGGAAGGAGTGTGACAAATGGAGTGGCTAACTTGCATCCGAAAGGCTATTGATTATATGGAAGAGCATCTGGAAGACGACATTACAGCGCTGGATGTTGCCGAGCAGGTGTATATGTCTTCATTCTTTTTTCAGAAAGGTTTTTCACTGATGACCGGTTACGGAGTGGGCGAGTATATCAGAAACCGCAGACTGTATCAGGCAGCACTGACCCTAAAGAAAACGGATGAAAAAATAATCGATATTGCGTTTCGTTACTTGTATGAAACGCCGGAAAGTTTTACAAAGGCTTTTTCACGCTTTCATGGAGCAAGCCCGTCACAGGTGCGGGAAGGAGCGCCTATAAAACCATTTCTTCCTTTGAAAATTGAAATTTCTATTCACGGAGGTAATCAAATGGATTATAAGATTAAAACTATGGAAAGCTTTAAGGTAATTGGTTTTTCAAGAGTATTTGACGGAGAAACTTCATATGTGGAAATCCCGAAATTCTGGGGTGAGATCCGCGAAAAATATGCGGACAGTGTCTGGAAGGGAAATGCACCCACAAACGCATATGAAAAAGCAATCGTAGACAACAACATCGGGGAATATGGTGTTTGTGTTGATGATGCGGGCTGCGATGGCAAGTTCCGCTATATCGTTGCAGGTATTTATAAGGGTGGCGAAGTTCCTGAAGGTATGACGGTTTATGAGCTTCCGGATTTTGACTGGGCTGTCTTTGATTGTTACGGTCCGTGTCCTAAAGCACTTCAGGATGTAAATACAAAAATCTGGAAAGAGTGGCTGCCGGGTAATCCTGATTTTGAGTTCCCGGGCCGTGCGAATATTGAGTGGTATGGCGATGGTGATCCAAGCGCTTCGGATTATCACTGTGCGATTTGGATTCCTGTGAAGAAGAAGTAAGAGGGAAAAGACAGAGAACCGTTCCCTGTCTTGCCGCTGTCTAAAAGAAAGGAGAAAGATGGACAAGAAGATATTGGACTGGCTACTTGATGAAGAAACTCCCGAGGTAAGGTTAAGAACGCTAAAGGAGTATGAAAGGCTCCCGGAAGAGGATGAAAAGGTAGTTGACTGTAAAAGGAAACTTCTGGAGAGTAAAACCTACGAACGCGGGCTTAAGAAGTTGAAAAAGGATAAGCCCTGGGATAAGTATGATGCCATCATGGCCTTTGCAGAATGGGGACTGACAAGGGATGATATCGGAAAAGATATCGATGATGAGGTATTTGGCCTGATCAAAAGCACGGGCTTCAAAATGCTGTGCGGCGAACCGTTACTGCTCAGGAATCTTGTAAAGTTAAGGTATTATTCGGAAGAAATTGTAAAAAACGAGATTGATACAATCCTAAAAGGGATAAAGGACGATGGTGGTTTTGGGTGCATCAGCACCAACAAAAAGATTAATGATCCAAAGAAGCCCCATAAGAGCTGCGCAAGGTATACAGTTGAATTCCTCTGGTTGGTAGCCGAATTGCATCTTTTAGGATATGAGATGGGATGTGAAAGTGCGCTGGTACGGTATTTCACTAAGCGGAATATTTTCTATAGGACTGATGATATGAAAACACCTATGGTGGATGTTATGCTTGGGACATTTTATCCGCCCGATCCGATCAAGATCGGAGCACACAATATCGTATATGCCTTAAGAATGCTTGGATGTGATCCAAAATCCGAGGCAATGCAAGCAGGGTACAAAGTACTTGATCAGCACAAGCTGGATAACGGGAGATATATTCTTACCGCATCAAAAAGTGTTCCTGCATTCAAAGCCGGAAATGTCGGCGAAGAAAACAAGTGGGTAACACTGTATGCCTATATGGCTCAATAGGACAGAAGATGACTTTTAGGGAACTTTTTTGAGGAAATATGTCGAAAAAGTTCCCTAAAAAAGTGTTGCCAAACAATCAGAGGGACGGTTCTCTGATTGAAGTCAACCGCAAAACCGTCCCCTTGATTGAAGAATACGTAACATAAAAGAGGAATAAGGTTAAGATGGGCAAAGCCAATATAATGACAGAAACAGTTGATCGGATTATAAACAGTAATTTTGGTTGTGGAGCAGATGAGATCCTAAAAAACGAGAATGTTACCAATAATTTTGTATATTCCTTTAAGGTATCAGGCGATGAATATTTTTTGAAATTATACAGAAATAAAGATTGGCCTGAAGATGGAAAGATTCCGTTTGTTTATCGATGTCTGTCGCAGAAGCATATCCCTTGTGCTGAACTTGTTGCATACTGCCGGGGCGACGAGGTATACCCTAACGGCTATTTGATTGAGCGAAAGGTGCAAGGTACATCTGCGGACAAGATACAGCTTGACCAAGATGCGGAAACCGGGTTATATGTCAAGCTGGCGGAGCTGTTATCGCAAGTGCATGATATAAATATTGAAAACTACGGATATATAGGTAGCGGTGTAGCTTGTTATGACAGTCTATTTGATTTCTATGACGATGAAT